>CAUSDE010000005.1:0-186050 GCA_963530045.1 uncultured Achromobacter sp. | reverse complement strand
GGCATAAGGAATCCCATGTCTTTCAGCTCTGACGCCTGGGCGCGCAACGCCGCGCTCTACGAGAAAACGCGCGACATGCCGTTCAACCAGGAACTGGCCAGCGGCCGGCTCGACGAGAACGCATTCAAGCACTACATGATCCAGGACGCGCACTACCTGGTGGCGTTCGGGCGCGCGCTGGCGATCGCGGCCGCCAAGGCGGACGACGCCGACGGCGTGGTGCAATTCGCGGACGCAGCCAAAGGCGCCGTGGTCGCCGAGCGTTCGCTGCATGCGGGCTTCATGAAGCAGTTCGGCATTGACGCCGCCACCTTCGAAGCCACCCCGCTGACGCCCGCCAGCCACCACTACACCAGCTTCCTGATCGCCACCGCCTGGAGCGCGCCCTATCCGGTGGCGCTCGCCGCCTTGCTGCCGTGCTTCTGGATCTATGCCGAAATCGGCCGCGAGATCCATGCGCATGCGGCGCGCCCCAATCCCTACGCGGCATGGATCGACACGTATGCCGGCGACGACTTCCATGCGCTGGTGCGGGCCGTGATCGCGTCGGTAGACCGCGCCGCCCAAGCGGCGTCGGCGCAGACGCGCGAGGCCATGCACCAGGCCTACACGCACGCCGCCCAGCTGGAATGGATGTTCTGGGATTCGGCCCACCGCCAAGCCGGCTGGCCGGTCTGAGCCTGGCGCCCGCCTAGAACTGATAGCGCGTGCTCAGCAAGACGCTGCGCGGCGTGCCGTAGTAGTTGCCGCCGTTGTTGCCCTGCATCGATTCGAAGTAGCGCTTGTCGAACAGGTTGTTCACGTTCAGCTGGATATCCAGCTGGCGATTGACCCGGTAGCCCGCCACCAGGTCGACCAGCGCGTAGGGCGACTGCTTGATGACGTACCCCGCGCTGCTGGTCAGCGATTGCGTGGTGATCTTGCTTTGCGCGCGCAGCGCGCCGCCGACGCGCCATTTCTCATAGGCGCCCGGCAAGTGGTACATCGCGGCCAGCTTGAACTGATGCTGCGGGATGTAGCTGGCGTAGGGCTGGCCGGCCGCGCCGTCCACTCCGCCGCTGGACACCTTGGCGCGCGTATAGGAATAGCCGATCCCCACATTCAGGCGCGGCAGCAGTTCGCCATTGATGTCGATCTCGACGCCCTCGCTTTTCACCTCGCCCACAGCGCGGTAGCAGTTGGTCGCGACAAAGCACGACGCGATATCCGTGACGGCCTGCGGCAGGTTCGTCTGCGTGGTCGAGAACAACGCGATGGCGGCGTTGACGCGCTCGTCCAGATAACTGCCCTTCAAGCCGATCTCGTAGTTGGTGCCCTCCACCGGCTTGAGCACGGTGCCGGACGTGTCCAGGTAGTACTGCGGCTTGAAGATGCTGGAATAGCTGGCGTAGACCGAATGGTTGTCGTTCAGGTCGTAGATCAGCGCCGCGTACGGCGTGAAATGGGCGTCCTCGCCGAACTTGCGGTGGCTGCTCCAGCTGCCTTGGGTCTGCTTGTTGTCGAAGTCGAACCAGTCCATCCGCGCACCCAGGATCATGCTCAACGGGTCGGCCAGGCGGAAGCGGCCCGTGGCGTAGGCCGAGGTCAGCTCGGAGCGCTGATCGCGGCGCCACATGGTGTCTTTCACGAAGTCCTGACGGCGCAGCGAATCCGGATTCCAGGTGTAGGGATTCACGCCCGACACCATCAGGTAGCCGCCCGGCTCGTCCAGGTAGCTGTAGCCGTTGTCCAGCCACTTGTCGTTGCGGTAGCTTGCGCCTACCGCGATCTCGTGCTCGCGGCCGAACAGCGTGATGGGGCCTTGCGCGGACACGTCGAAGCTGCGCTGCTTCTTGTCGTAGTCGTATCGCCCGCCCATCACGTCGTACACGATGCCACCCTGCGCGTCGTAGTCGCCCGAAACGAAGTAGGCGCCGTCCAGCGACGATTTCCCATTGACCCCGCGCGCCGCGGCGCGCGCGATCCAGCCGTTGTCGAAGGTGTGCTTCAGTTCGGCGAAGAGGCTGTATTCGCTTTTGTCCCAGTAGCTCCACGACGGCGAGAACCGTCGTGAACGCCGGATGTCCAGCGGCGAGCCGTCTGGCGCGGTGGGCACGCCCATCCATTCGGAGCCCGGGTTGTCTTCGCGGTTGGAATGCCCGCCCAGCGTCAGCGTGGTGTTGGCGGTGATGTCGATGTCGACCACGCCGTAGTACAGCTGCTTGCGGCTGCTGTAGCCGTCGGTGAAGTAATCCCGCGATTGCTGCGAAGTCACGAAGCGGCCGCGCACGGACCCGCTATCGTTCAGCGGGCCGCTGGCGTCGAACTCGCCCGAGAAATTGTTCCACGAGCCCGCGCGCGCGGTCGCGATGAACTGCGCGGCATCGGTCGGCTGCTTGCGCACGAAGTTGATGGTGCCGGAGGGGTCGCCCATGCCGGTCATGAGGCCCGTGGGGCCGCGCACGACTTCCACGTGGTCGTACATGGCCGTGGTGCTGTAGGTGGACGTGTCCGTCTCGTACGACACGGGCAGGCCGTCCATCAGGAAGGTGTTGATGGTGAAGCCGCGCGAGAAGTAGCGCGAACGATCGTTGCTCCAGTGGTTCACGGTGACGCCGGTGGTGCTGTTGGCCACGTCATCGATCGTCTGCATCGCAAAGTCGTCCAGCTTCTGCCGGGTGACCACGCTGACGGATTGGGGCGTTTCCTGGATGGTCAGCGGCAGCTTGGTCGCCGTGTTCATGGCGCCAGTGGTGTAGGAGCCGGTGTCTTCGGTGATGGAGTTGCCTTTGCCAACGACCGTGATGGTGTTCAACATGACGCTGGACGTGTCGCCCTCCGATTGGCGCGACACGGACACGCTGCTGCCCGAGCGTTCGAACACCAATCCCGTGCCGGCCAGCAAGGCCCGCAAGGCCTGGTCGGGCGTCAGCGTGCCCGACACCGCAGGCGCCTTCAGGCCCCGCACCGTGTCCGGCGCGTAGGCCAATTCCAGCGCGGCTTGCGTCGCCAGTTGCGTCAACGCGCCTTCCAGCGATTGCGCGGGGATATTCAAGGACAGCGGCGCCTCCTGCGCCTGGGCGGCAGGCTGTGGCACGGCCAGCGCCAGCAGCACGGACATGGCCAGCACGGTCAAGCCGCGCGTCGGCAAAGCCAGGCGCACAGCGGCGCGGGAAGAGGGTCCAGAAGGGATACGGTTCACGGGACTAGCGTTCCTGGAGGGGTCTTGAGACAGGGCTCGCCAGTCAGCCGGATGCGGAAGATTCTGGCGGCGCAGCGGCATCGGATCGATGCCCTTGGGAGACAAGACGCCTGTCACGGCGAAATCCCTGATGGAAAAAGGCCGCTGAATAGTAACTATTCGTAATTTTATTCGCCGCGCAAGGTGGGCGGCAGGCCGTCGGCCTTGCTTGGCTTAGCGGCGGACGATCACGGCCGAGCCGTCCGAGCCGGCTTGCACGCGCACCGGCGCGATAGCGGGCAGCAAGTCCAGGAACGCGCGGGGGTTGTCGACGCTGAACACGCCCGATACCCGCAACGCGGCCACGTCCGCGCCGGACACGCGGATCGGCGGGTGGCCATAGCGGTTCATCTCGGCCACGGCGTCGGATAACGGGACATCGCGGAACACCGCGCGGCCGGCGTGCCAGGCCAGCAGAGTCGGCACATCCCATTTTTCGGATGGCGACAAGCGCCCATCCTCCACCGTGCGGGTGCCCTGCCCCGCGCTCAACAGCACCTGGCTGCGGTTCCACCAATGGCCGGCCTCGACCGCCACCGTGCCGGCATCCACGGCCACGCGCACGGCGTCGCCGTCGCGGCGCACATTGAACCGCGTGCCCGTCACCCGGACGGTCGCGCCACCCGCTTCCACGTAGAACGGCCGGCTGGCGTCCGGCGTCACCGAAAACGTAGCCTCTCCCGCAGCAAGCGCCACCACCCGGCGGTCGGCGTACAGCGTCACCGCCAACTGCGTCGCCGTGTTCAGGTCGATGACCGACGCATCAGGCAGCGACACGCGCTGCCGTTGTCCCGGCTGCGTGGCGTATTGCGCCGCGTAAGCGGGATCGCCCGCCATCCATCGGGGCAATGCCACGCCTGCGACCACGGCGACGGTACAGGCAAAAGCCGCGCCGGCCATCACGCGGCGGCGCGACGACAGGGGACTGCGCCGGCGGGCGGCGGCGGGCGCCTCCTCCTGCACCAGCGCGCGCAACCGGTCTTCGCCCAGCTGGCCGCTGGCGTTCCAG
The DNA here is from genome assembly GCA_963530045.1 of uncultured Achromobacter sp. Taxonomy (GTDB): domain Bacteria; phylum Pseudomonadota; class Gammaproteobacteria; order Burkholderiales; family Burkholderiaceae_B; genus Achromobacter. The sequence goes on along the minus strand of CAUSDE010000005.1, from coordinate 181,821 downwards.
ATGCCGCGCGCACGCCGGTATTCCAGGCCGTGCGCCGGGTCTGCCCGCAACCACGCGTCGAACTGCTGGCGTTCGGCCTCGCTCATCCGTTCCGAATGCACACGGGCGAACCAAAAGGCCGCCGCGTCGCGGGGATCAGTCAGGGTGTCTGGGTCGATGGGGTCTGTCATTGCGCGGCGGATCAATCCGGGCAGAAGTGTTTCAGCTGTTCGCGGATTTCTCGCGTGGCGTCCATGATATAGCGCTCGACCGTGTTCAACGCCACACCCATCCGCGCGGCGACTTCAGGCTGCGAATAGCCCTCAAGGCGGCACCAGACATAGGCTTGCCGTTTCTTCAACGGCAGGCTGGCCAGGGCGCATTCCAACGCATCGGCCAATTGGCGCGCACGCGCGTTGGACTCCGGGTCATGCCACTGCGCAGGGTCATCGGCCGCCCACGCCTCAAGCGACACCTCGTCATGCCGCGCCTGCCGCCGGATCTCGCTGATCAGCCGGTTCTGCGCCGCCCGGAACAGATAGGACTTGCCGTTCAATACGCCGCGGTTGCCGCCGCTCAACAAACCGGCCATCACGTCCTGGGCCGCGTCCTCGGCGTCACAGGGTCTGGAATTGCGCTTGGCCCACGCGCCCACCAACTCGCCGTAATGGGCGAGCCAGGCTTTCAGGCTGCTGGGTGGACGGGACATGACGGCAAATGCGGCAAGGGCACGAAGGCGGCAATATTAACAATGATTCTCAATTAATAAACAATATCCCCGCCTTGCCGCCAAGCCGGCACGCGACGCGTCGCCTATGCCAAAATCGCGCCCATGCCGATCGATAACCGCCTCGTTCCCCACGCCCTCGCCGCCCAGACGGCGCAACTTCCCGACGCCTGGGCCGCCGCCTTCGCCCACCGCGCCGTCGCCGACGCGCTGGCCGCGGTCACCGCCCACGTCGAAACGCGCCTTGCCGAAGGCGCGGTGGTCTATCCCGCCACGCCGTTCCGTGCCCTGCACGGGCTGGCGCCGTCGGACGTGCGCGTGGTGATCCTGGGGCAAGACCCGTATCACGGCCCCGGCCAAGCGCAGGGGCTGGCGTTTTCGGTGCCCGACGATTGCAAACGCCCGCCCAGCTTGCGCAACATCTTCAACGAGATCGCGCAGGAATTCCCGGGCACGCCCGTGCCGGCGGGCAATGACCTGAGCCCATGGGCGGACCAGGGCGTGCTGCTGCTGAACACCGCGCTGACGGTGGAAGACGGCCAGCCCGCCTCCCACGCCAAGCGCGGCTGGGAGACCGTGACCGACGCGCTGATCTCGCTGGTCGCCCGCGACCCCTCGCCCAAGGCGTTCCTGCTGTGGGGCGCCCATGCGCAGGCCAAGCGGATGTTGCTTCCCGACAACAGCGGCCACCTGGTCCTGATGTCGAATCATCCCTCCCCGCTTTCCGCCCGGCGGCCGCCCGTGCCTTTTCTGGGCTGCGGCCACTTCCGGACGACCAACGACTGGCTCGTCGACCAAGGGAAAAACCCTATTGATTGGGGACTGGACAAAAAAATAATTCCCCTGCAAGGCGAATTCGGGTTATGATCGCCGCACTGCACAAAACGAGTTCGGCATTTACCGCCTTGATTTAGCGGAATTTTTTGCAGTCTGCCGGGCAGCCTACGCCCCGGCCCCATGCCGAACTATCATCGATTCCTGACCTCCTTTCCTTTCGCCCTGCGTTCCACTCTGTATACGAGAACGCGCCACGCGCACGGTTGATTCGGTCGGCACGATGCTCCATCAACCGTCGCCTGGATCCGGCCGCCTAATCCCCTGGCCCGACCAAGCACTGCGTCGCATTGATTGCGGCAAGGGAAAGTAATGTCTTTCGAAAACCTGGGTCTTGCACCCGCTCTGTTGTCGGCCGTTCAAGAAGCTGGCTTCAGCACCCCCACCCCCGTCCAAGCCGCTGCCATTCCGCAAGCGCTGGCCGGTCACGACCTGATGGTGTCCTCGCAGACGGGCAGCGGCAAGACCGCCGCCTTCATGCTGCCGGCCCTGCACCGCATTGCCCAGATGCCCGCCAACAAGGGCGTCGGCGTGCAAGTGCTGGTTCTGACCCCGACTCGCGAACTGGCCCTGCAAGTCACCGAAGCGACCGAGACGTATGGCCGCAAGCTGGCTGACCTGCGCACGGCGACCGTCGTGGGCGGCATGCCTTACGGCGCGCAACTGAAGGCGCTGTCGCGCCGCGTCGACGTGCTGGTCGCCACCCCCGGCCGCCTGATCGACCACCTGCAATCGGGCCGCGTCAAGCTGAACACCGTGCACACGCTGGTGCTGGACGAAGCCGACCGCATGCTGGACATGGGCTTCATCGAAGATATCGAGACCATCGTCGGCCGCCTGCCGGAAGACCGCCAGACGCTGCTGTTCTCGGCCACGCTGGACGGCACGATCGCCAAGCTGGCTGCCCGCATGATGCGCGACCCGCAACGCATCGAACTGGCCGGCGCCAAGGAAAAGCACACCAACATCACGCAAAGCCTGCTGTACGCAGACGATGCCAGCCACAAGATGCAGCTGCTGGACCACGTGCTGCGCGACGCCAAGCTGGATCAAGCCATTGTCTTCACGTCGACCAAGCGCGGCGCCGATGACCTGGCCGACCGCCTGGCCGACCAAGGCTTTGCCGCCGCTGCCCTGCACGGCGACATGAACCAGCGCCAACGCACCCGTACGCTGTCGCAACTGCAACGCGGCCAGCTGCGTATCCTGGTTGCCACCGACGTGGCCGCCCGCGGCATCGACGTGCAAGGCATCAGCCACGCCGTCAACTTCGACCTGCCGATGCAAGCCGAAGACTACGTGCACCGTATCGGCCGTACCGGCCGCGCCGGCCGCAGCGGCCTGGCGTTCACGCTGGCGACGCACTCCGAGCGCCACAAGGTCCGCCGCATCGAGCACTACATCGGCCAATCGATCACCCCTGAAGTGATCGCCGGCCTGGAACCCAAGCGCACGCCGCGTCCGTCGGCTGGCGGCAGCGGCGCCCCGCGTGGCGGCAAGCCGTTCGGCAAGCGTCCCGGCGGTTTCGGCGGTTCGCGTCATGAAGGCGGCTACCAAGGCAACCGCGAAGGCCGTTCTTTCGGCGGCCCGCGTGAAGGCGCTGCCCCGCGTGGCGAGTTCAAGCCCCGTGAAGGCGGTTACCAAGGCAATCGCGACGGTGCACCGCGCGAAGGCGGCTACCAAGGCAATCGTCCTTTCGGCGACCGCCCGGCCCGTTCGTTCAGCGACCGCCCCAGCTTCGGTGATCGTCCGCAGCGCGATGGCGGCTACCAGGGCAATCGTCCCTTCGGCGACCGTCCCCCGCGTGAAGGCGGCTTCCGTGGCGGCGACCGTGACGCTCGTCCGAGCTTCGGCGATCGTCCCAGCTTCGGCGACCGTCCCCAGCGCGATGCCCGCCCGTTCAACGAGCGCGCTCCCCGTGAAGGCGGTTTCCGCGGCGGCGACCGTGACGCCCGTCCGAGCTTCGGCGATCGTCCCAGCTTCGGCGACCGTCCCCAGCGCGAAGGCGGCTTCCGCGGCGGCGACCGTCCGGAAGGCGGTTTCCGTGGCGCCAAGCCCTCGTTCGACAAGCGCCCCGGCGGCCCCGCCAAGCGCTTTGCCAAGCCGGCTGACCGCCGCGGCTAATTCGCCCGCTTGACCCCAAACAAACCCCGCGCTCGTCGCGGGGTTTGTCTTTTGAAGGCGGCAAACATGCGCAGCAGGGCCGTTCTTTTTTTGGGAAAATGCCGTAATGACCACGCCTTCTTCGACCATGCAACGCCCCGCCCCCGCCAATCTCCCCCCGCTGTCCGCCGCCGCCCGGGAACATAGCGATGCCGCCGCCGCGCACCTGCGCGCCGCGATCACGGCCAACGGCGGCTGGCTGCCGTTCGACCACTGGATGGCGGAAGCGCTGTATGCGCCAGGCCTGGGCTATTACGCCGCCGGCAACGTCAAGTTGGCCGACGGCGACGACGACGCCAAGACGCCCGCAGGCGACTTCGTCACCGCGCCGCAACTGACGCCGCTGTTCGCCCGCACGATCGCCCGCCAGGCGGCCCAGGTGCTGCGTCAGACGCAGACGCAGACGGTGCTGGAATTCGGCGCGGGCACCGGCGCGCTGGCCGAAGGCGTGTTGCGCGAGCTGGATGCGATGGGGCTGGACCAGACCCGATACCTGATCCTGGAAGTGTCCGCCGACCTGCGTGCCCGCCAGGCGGCGCGCTTGGCGCCGTTCGGCGATCGCGTGCAATGGCTGGATGCGCTGCCCAATGCGTTCGCCGGCTGCGTGCTGGCCAACGAAGTGCTGGACGCGATGCCCGTGTCGCTGTTTGCCTGGGACGCCGCCGGCGCCGTGCAGGAACGCGGCGTGGCGCTGGATGCCGACGGCGGCTTCATCTGGGAAGACCGCCCCGCCCCTGCCGCGCTGGCTTCGGCGGTCGCTGCGCGCATGCCGGCCCTGCCGGGCTACGTGTCCGAAATCAATCTGCAAGGCGAGGCCTGGATCGCCGCGATGGGCAGCTGGCTGGAACGCGGCGCGGCCCTCCTGGTGGACTACGGTTTTCCGCGCAGCGAGTACTACCATCCGCAGCGCGCGGGCGGCACGCTCATGTGCCACCTGCGGCACCATGCGCATGGCGACCCGTTTACCGCCCCCGGTTTGCAGGACATCACCGCGCACGTGGATTTCACGGCCATGGCGGACGCGGCCTTGGAATCCGGTTTGCAGGTGCTGGGCTACACGTCGCAGGCCCGCTTCCTGATGAATGCCGGCCTGATGGATTTGCTGGCCCAGCTGGACCCGTCGGACGCGCAGCAATATGCGCAAGCCGTGGCGCCCGTTCAGAAACTGCTGTCGGAAGCCGAAATGGGCGAACTCTTCAAGGTGCTGGCCGTGGGCCGGGACGTGACGGAGCCGCTGGCCGGGTTCTCGCGCGGCGACCGGCTGGGCAAGCTGTAGCGGCTGGCGGCGCGCGGCCTCAGTCCGCTTGCCGCTGTTCCAAACGCTCAAGGCGCGCCTGGCGCACGCTGTCCTTGATGCGGGCCGGATCGCCCGCGCAGGCCTTGGCAATCGCCCCGGCATCCACGCCGCGCACGGCGTCCGCACGCGACTGCCACGCCGCCATGTCCACGGGCTGCAAGACCGACGCCGTCTTCAAGAGATCGAAAAACCGGTCGGGCTTGCGCAGCGCATCGGCGCGCTCCATCAGCGCCAGTTGCGCATCCGCGCCGCCCGCTTCGGCGGCGTCCAGGCCTGCCAGCACCTCAGGCAGCAAGCGGGCGTAATCATTGCATTCGGTGGGTACGCGCATGCGCCGGCCCAGCGCCTCGCGTTCGGGCGTCAACCGGCACAGCAAGGCATAGCGCCCCGCCAGCGATAAGGACTGCGCCGCCGCCCGATCCACGTCGGCGCCCACTTCCTTCACGCCTTGCAGTTCGGGCATCACGCGGGCCAGCGCCCCGGACTCCTGCAGCACGTCCAGCATGCGCGACGGCTTCTTCGCCATCAGGCCGCGCGACAATTCCTTCCAGACCCGCTCGGCCACCAGCGCGTCGGCCTCGCCCGCGTCCACCATGCGCCGGCAGAGCGCCAGGGTTTCGGGGGCCACGGTGAAATCGTCGAAGCGGGCCGCGAAACGGCCCAGCCGCAAGATGCGCACCGGGTCTTCTTCGAAGGCGTCGCCCACATGGCGAAAGACGCGCGCGCGCACGTCGGCCTCGCCGCCCAGGGGGTCGACCCGTTCGCCAGCGAGCGTCTGGGCGATCGCGTTGACGGTCAGGTCGCGGCGGCGCAGGTCTTCTTCCAGCGTCACGTCGGCGCCCGTGTAGAACGTGAACCCCTTGTAGCCGCGGCCGGACTTGCGCTCGGTGCGCGCCAGCGCGTATTCCTCTTTGGTGCGCGGGTGCAGGAACACCGGGAAGTCGCCCCCGACCGGGACGAAGCCGCGGCGGACCATGTCTTCGGGCGTAGCGCCCACCACGACCCAGTCGTGGTCGCCCGGCGGCAGGCCGAGCAACGCGTCGCGCACCGCCCCGCCTACGATATAGACCTGCAAGCCGTCGATGGCCGGATCCCGCGTCATGGGATCGACGTGTTCTCGGCGCCGATCGGCACGATATTGCCCAGCCGTTCCTTCAGGGACTGCGACTGCCCGCTGAACATCGCCGCGTAATAGACCGCGTTGGACATCACGTTCTTCACGTAGGTGCGCGTCTCATTGAACGGGATGGTCTCGGCGAAGATGGCGCCTTCGACCGGATGCGTGAACGTCGAGCGCCAATTGTGCGGCCGCCGGGGACCGGCGTTGTAACCGGCGCTGGCCAGCATCTGCGACCCGTTCAGGTCGCGCAGCACCATGTTCAGGTAGTTGGTGCCCAGCACGGTGTTGGTGTCGAAATCGTTGACGCTGGCGGGCGTGAAATCGGTCATGCCGATCTTGCCCGCGACCCACTTGGCGGTGGCCGGCATCAGCTGCATCAGGCCCGAGGCGCCCACATGCGAGCGCGCGTCCATGATGAAACGCGATTCCTGGCGGATCAGGCCATAGACCCAGGCCGGATCCAGCGCGATGGCGTTGGCCTTGGCGGTGACGCGGCCTTCGAACGGCGCGATGAAGCGCTGGCTGAAGTCGAATTCCTTTTCCGTGCGGTCGGACGTGTTGACGACGCGGTCGTAGATGTTTTCGGCGCGGGCCAGCTCGGCGGCCGCGATCAACTGGCGGTCGCTCATGCCGCGCAACGTGAAGTTCCATTCGGGCACGGCTTCGCCGCGCCAGCCCAGTCGGAACAATTGCACGGCACGCTGCAGCCCGGGATTGGCGCGGGCCTCGGCGATTTCGCGGTCGCTGACGGGTGCGGGGCGCGGCGGCACATTGATGCGGCGGCCCAGTTCCTCGGCGGACAGCTGGCCGTAGAAATCGAAGCGGTCGGCGATGCTGGCGTACAGGGCGTTGGCCTGGTCCTTGCGGCCGGTCGCGGCCAGGCCGCGCGCCTTCCAGTACACCCACGAGGGGTCATCGCGCTGCGACGCCGGCATCTCGTCGATGGATTCGATGACCCACTTCCAGTCGATCTTCGGTTGGCGCAGCGCGGCGCGCACTTTCCAGCCGGCGTTGTAGTCCGTCATGCGGATGTGGCCGGCTTCGTGATACCAGTCGTCGGCGCGGCTATCCAGCTTCAAGGCGGCCATCAGCGCGTACTGCCCGCGCACCCAGGCCAGATTCGGCTTGGACATGGACTTGGCCCATTCGCGGCGCAGATAGGAATCGGCCACGCTGACGTCCGAACGCGCCAGGCGGGCCAGCGCGATCGTCACCAGCTCTTTCTCGTTGCGGCCCACCGGCATGCGGTCTTGCCGGGTCAGCCACTTCATCGGATCCTTCATCAGAAGGTCGTAGGTCTTGATGTCGCGCGCTTCGAACATGTATTGCACGAGCTTGCGCGCGTCGGCCGTCTTGTCGGCCTCGATGGCGTCGCGCAACTGCGGCTCCAGCTGTTCCCAGCCCAGGATCCCGTCGGCCACCAGTTGGTCGTACAGCGCCCAGCAGGCGCCGCCCGGCGCGAACACCGCGGTGGCCTGCGCCGCCGTGGCGCGCTGGCCGGTCATGTGCTTGGCGTCCAGGATGGCGCATTCGATCTGGGCGTTGCTGTTCTTCACGGGCGCCAGCTTGCGCACGGTTTCGAAGTCGCCGCTGCGGGCAGCCGCCAGCAGCCAGTCGCCGCGCAGGCGGTCGGCCAGGTAGGCGTCGCCATTGCTGCTGATGAAGCGCTGCAGGTCGGCCGTGGGCCGGCCCGTGGCGGGCGGGGTCCAGAGCTGATAGCGCAGCAGCCAGTATTCGGGATACATGCCCAGCGTGTCGGACTTGGCCTGCGGCACCAGCGCGCCCAGCACGGACCACTGCTTGCGGTTCATGGCCTCGCGGGCGGCCACCACGGCGGCCAGGGCGGGCGTGTCGGCGGTGGGCGGCAGGCCGGCCAGCACCGCGGGCGGCACAGCGATGAGGGGTTGCGTCGCCTGGACGGCGGGCTGCGGCTGGGGATTGACGGCGGCGCTGCGCTGCTGCGCGTCAACCGGCGCACAGGCGGCGGTGAAGAGAGCCAGCAGCGGCAGCCAGCGGCGCAGGCCGGAACGGGGGTCCGAAGCGACCGCGCCGTGCGGGGATTTCCGGCCGGATTTCTGATACCGTCGGACTTGCAGAATCTGTGTCATGCCGTGTCCCTCATTTGCCGTCATACACCGGCCCTGCACGCCGACATGCCGACTGGCGTTTCAGATTCCTGCGTGCCAGATTCCTGCATGCCCGATTCCAGCATGTTCGCCTTCATTGTCCACCCCCATCACAGCCACTGCATGACTACGCAAAATACTCCAGAGGATACCGCAGTCCAGCACCGCACGCGATTGCGGAAACTGCGTGCCGAAATGCCCGAAGACCAGCGCAGCCGTGGCGGTTTGCTGATGCGTGCACGCCTGTTCACCTGGCTGAATGTGGCGCGCGACGAAGCGGCCCGCGCCGGCCGTCCGGCGCCCGCCACCGTGGCCGCTTTCTGGCCGATGGCGGACGAGCCCGACCTGCGCCCCCTGCTGTCGCAATGGGTGGAAAACGGCGTCGCCGTCGCGTTGCCCGTGGTGCGCGAACGCAACGCCCCCCTCGCGTTCCTGCCGTGGACGCCCGAGGCCGAACTGCGCGCCGGCCCTTACGGCATCCAGGAACCAGTGGCCGGCGCCGAGGTGCTGCCCGACGTCGTCCTGGTGCCGACGCTCGGTTACACCGACCAGGGCGACCGCCTGGGTTACGGCGGCGGCTATTACGACCGCACCCTGGCAGCGCTGCGCGAACGGGGCCACCCGTTCGTCACGATCGGCATCGCCTGGAGCTGCGGCGAACTGGACGCCGACTATGCCCCGGCCGCGCACGATTACCCGCTGGACGCCGTGCTGACGCAGGACGGCTGGGTGCCGCATGCGCCGCTGGAACAAGGCGCCCCGGGCGGCACCACGCTGCACACGTACCGAATGCACTGACGCACCAGATAGGTCCGGCGGCATGCACCACTACGGTGCATTCAGTACCGCTGGCGTCCTACGCGCGGCGGGGGATGGCGTTTCGGCGCCCTTGGGAGGATATTGTGCCCAAGTCCCCGGCTTGCCCGAAAAGCTGGCATGCGGGTTGCTTATTCTTTGGGACCGGCCACGCATCGGCCGGGTAATGACCGTGTGCAAGGCCGCCGCCTGCCGGTTGGCCGCAGCACCCAGCATCGGAGGAGCCATGAAGGACAGATCATCCCGTCCAGCCGCTTTTGATGAAATGCGCGACAGCGCCGGCGGCATACGCTCCCAATACCAGGCCTTCGAGCGCTGGCACCAAGAGCAATCGGCCGAAGCCATGGCCGTGCGACGGCTCGAAGCCGACCTGAGTTTCCGCCGCGTCGGCATCACCTTTTCAGTCGCCGGCGACGCCGCCGGCACCGAACGCCTGATCCCGTTCGACCTGATCCCCCGGATCATCCCCGCCGACGAATGGCGCCACCTGGAAGCCGGCCTGAAGCAGCGCGTGCGCGCGCTGAACATGTTCATCCACGACATCTACCATGGCCACGACATCGTGCGCGCCGGCGTCGTGCCGGCCGAACAGGTGTTCCTGAACGCCCAGTACCGCCCCGAAATGCAGGACGTGGACGTGGCGGAAGACATCTACTGCCACATCGCCGGTGTGGACATCGTGCGTGCGGGCGCGGGCGAGTTCTACGTGCTGGAAGACAACCTGCGCGTGCCCTCCGGTGTGTCCTACATGCTTGAGAACCGCAAGATGTCGATGCGGCTGATGCCGGACGCGTTCAGCCGCATCAAGGTCGAACCGGTGGCGCACTACCCCGACCTGTTGCTGGACAACCTGCGCGAAGTCGCGCCGCACGGCGGGGACGCCCCCACGGTTGTGGTGCTGACGCCCGGCATGTACAACTCGGCCTACTTCGAGCATGCCTTCCTGGCCCAGCAGATGGGCGTGGAACTGGTCGAAGGCCAGGACCTGTTCGTGGAGCAGAACACCGTCTACATGCGCACCACGCAGGGCCCGCGCAAAGTGGACGTGATCTACCGCCGGCTGGACGACGACTTCCTCGACCCCCTGTCGTTCCGCGCGGATTCGGCGCTTGGCGTGCCGGGTCTTCTGTCGGTGTACCGCGCCGGCCGCGTCACGCTTGCCAACGCCATCGGCACCGGCATCGCGGACGACAAGTCCACCTACTTGTACGTGCCGGACATGATCCGGTTCTATCTCAGCGAAGAGCCCATTCTGTCGAACGTGCCGACCTGGCGTTGCGGACGGCCGGACGAACTGTCCCACGTGCTGGCCAACATGCACGACCTCGTGGTCAAGGAAGTGCACGGCGCAGGCGGCTACGGCATGCTGGTGGGGCCCTCCTCCAGCCGCGCCGAAGTCGATGCGTTCAAGGACCGCGTGCGCGCCAACCCCGCCAACTACATCGCGCAGCCCACGCTGGCGCTGTCCACCATCCCGACCTATGTGGAATCGGGTGTCGCGCCGCGGCACGTGGACCTGCGTCCCTATGTGCTGTGCGGCAAGGACATCCGCACCGTGCCCGGCGGCCTGTGCCGCGTGGCGCTGACCGAGGGCTCGCTGGTGGTCAACAGCAGCCAGGGCGGCGGCACCAAAGACACCTGGGTTCTGGAGGACTGAACATGCTGAGCCGAACCGCCGACAACCTGTTCTGGATGTGCCGCTACATCGAACGCGCCGAGAACACCGCCCGCATGCTGGACGTGAACCTGCAGATGTCGCTGCTGCCGCAAGACACGCAGACGCGCGAGGGCTCGTGGCTGGGCGTGCTGCGCATCTCTGAACTGCAGGGCCTGTACCAGAGCAAGTACGCGGCCATCTCGCCGCACGACGTCCTGCAGTACATGGTGCGCGATCCCGAAAACCCCTCGTCCATCTATTCGTGCATGCGCGCGGCCCGCGAAAACGCTCGCGCCGTGCGCGGCAGCCTGACCACCGAAGTCTGGGAGACCTACAACACCACGTGGCTGGAACTGCTCAAGCACCTGCACACCGGCCTTCTGGAGCGCAACCCGGGCGAATTCTTCGAATGGGTGAAGTTCCGTTCGCACCTGGCCCGCGGCGTCACCATCGGCACCATGCTGGAGGACGAAGCACTGTACTTCCTGCGCATCGGCATGCACCTGGAACGCGCCGACAACACAGCCCGGATGCTGGACGTGAAGTTCCATGAACGGGGCGGCAACGGGTCGCAAAGCTCGTCGCAGACCGGCACGCAGGAGGCGCGCACCGAACCCACCGGCACCGCCGCGCTGCAAAGCGAGTTCTACCGCTGGTCCGCATTGCTCAGCTCGGTGTCCGGGCTGGAGATCTACCGCAAGGTGTACCGCGACGTGATCACGCCGGACCGCGTGGCCGAACTGCTGATCCTGCACGGCGACATGCCGCGTTCGCTGCTGGCGTCGATGCGGGCGGTGGCCGACGATCTGGCGCGCGTCTCCAACCAGCGCTCGACCGAAACGGAACGCCGCGCCGGCATGCTGTGCGCCGAACTGCAATACGGCCGCGTCGAGGACATCCTCGACAGCGGACTGCACCAGTATCTGGACCACTTCCTGGACCGCATCAACGACCTGGGCAACCGGATCAGCCAGGACTTCCTGGTCCCGCTGTCGGCATAACACGGAGACAGCAATGAAACAGTTCATCACCCACGTCACCCATTACCGCTACACCGCGCCGGTCACCTACAGCATCCAGACGCTGCGCCTGACGCCGCGCGACGACGAGCACCAGCGCGTGTTGCGCTGGCACATCGAAGCGCCCGGCGCGCTGGAAAAGCAGGTGGACGCCTACGGCAACATCACGCATACGCTGACGCTGAACCACCCGCATACGGACATCGAGCTGCGCGTGGTCGGGCAGGTGCAGGTCGCGCCGCTGGCGCGCGGCGTGCTCGGCGGCGAGGACAGCCGCCTGCCGGTACATGCCTATTGCGTGCAGACGCCGCTGACGCAGGCCGACGACACGATCATGGCCTTCGTGCGCGAGGTCTTGCCCGGCGGCCTGACCACGCCGGACGACATCCTGGCGCTGGCCAACGCCATCAGCGACCGCGTCGCCTACGAACCGGGCACCACCGATGTGACCACGGCAGCAAGCCAGGTCCTGACCATGGGCCACGGCGTCTGCCAGGACCACGCGCACCTGTTCCTGGCCTGCGTGCGCGGCCTGGGCGTGCCGGCCCGCTACGTCAGCGGCTACGTGCACACCACGACCGAACACTCGGCCAGCCATGCGTGGGCAGACGTCTGGCTGGCCGATATCGGCTGGACCAGCGTCGACATCACCAACCGCCAGTTCGCCTCGGACAGCCATTGCCGGCTGGCCGTGGCGCGCGACTATGACTCGGCCTCCCCGGTGCGCGGCGTGCGCAGCGGCGGCGGCGAGGAATCCATGGAGATCAGCGTGCAGGTCCAGACCTCCGGGCAGCAATAACCGCCGCACCCGCGCCGCAATACAATGCGGCGTGGTTTTTCCAAATTTCTGATCATGACTTATTGCGTAGCAGCCCGCCTCGACGCCGGCTTGGTTTTCCTGTCCGACTCCCGCACCAACGCGGGCGTCGACCAGATCAGCGTCTTCCGCAAGATGACCGTCTTCGAGCGCCCCGGCGAACGCGTCATGGTCCTGATGACCTCGGGCAACCTGGCGGTAAGCCAGGCCGTGCTGCACGTCCTGACCCGCCAGCACGACGAAGGCGGCGACACCATCTGGAACGCGGCCGACCTGTTCGAGGCCACCCGCTGCGTCGGCGCCGCCGTGCGCGAGGTCTATCAACGCGAAGCCCCCGCCCTGCATGAACAAGGCGTGGACTTCAACGTCAGCATGATTTTCGGGGGACAGATTGGAACGGAACGCTGCCGGCTGTTCCAGGTGTATTCGGCCGGCAACTTCATCGAGGCCGGCCAGGAATGCCCGTATTTCCAGATCGGCGAAGCCAAGTACGGCAAACCCATCCTGGACCGCGTATTGCGCCCCGACACCTCGCTGGACGAGGCCGCCAAGTGCGCGCTGATCTCGATGGACTCCACACTGCGCTCGAACATTTCGGTGGGGCTGCCGCTGGACCTGCTGGTCTACGACACGAACGCGCTGCGCGTTACGCACTTCGCCAGCATCGACGAACACAACGAGTACTTCCGCATGATCCGCGGCACCTGGGGCGAACGCCTGCGCCAGGTCTTCGCCGAAATCCCGGACCCGCTGTGGACCAACCCGGATGACCCCGGTTCGCTCGTGCCGCCCAGCCGCGTCCACCAGCCGCTGCGCATCGAACCCGTGAACGCGCCGCAGCCCAGCTACCCCACGCCACAAGTGCTGGCAGAAGACCCTGGCAAGGATCAGGCGAATTAAGGGCTGACCGGCGCCGACCTTTCGGCTACTGCCGACAAGCTGGCTTCGGATTCGGTCTGATAAAGACGATGTTGACTGCCGCGTGCGCAATTCTGCGGCCTTACGGCTTGCACTTAAGCCCCGGATTGACCTAAAGTCTTTCCAACGCATATGCCCGTCATGTGCCCACCTTCCGAGGCCCGCACAATTCATTGTTGCGGGCTTTCGTGTCTTTGCTCAGCAGAACACGTCCCGCATGTGCCAAGGAAAGGGTGACATTTCCGCGCACCGGCGCAAACCTCGCCTTTTTCCGCGTCCTACACTGCGTCCAATCGCATGCGCCATGCATGCCGCGCAGAGGATTTCGCCATGCATTATGTCGTGTATCTGGACGAATTCGGTCATATCGGCCCCTTCATCGCCCGTAACCACGAACGACACAAAACCAGCCCCGTTTTTGGATTTGGAGGACTGCTTTTACCTGTCGATGCAGTACGTGACTTTGCCATCTACTTCAACAAACTGAAATGCCGGCTGTTGCAGTTCGAACTTGAACGGCAGGATCAACCTGCGTATCGATGGGAGAAGAAGGGAACGCAACTCTACACCGTCAAGAATGTGGAGAAGTATCGGGCGCTGAGGACTGGCACGGCACGTTTGCTCAATCAGCTACGGCAGTTCGGCGGCCATGTGATCTATGGTGGCGAGCACAAGGCAGCCGACACCGCAGTGCACGAGCCGGCGAGAGTCTTCAAACATCATCTGCTGCAACTCGTCCGCCAAGCAGATCAGTTTTGCGCTGCGCAACAAGCAACGTTCATGGTGTTGCTCGATGAACAGCAAGCCGGCAGCATCTGGCGCGAAGCAAATGTGGAAGCCTGCACGCTGGCCATGTTCGCCGCCGAAACAGACCGGTGCAGAGCGCTGGTCGAACCGCCGCTTCAAGGTGAAAGCCACCTGTTCCAGACGCTTCAGTGCGCAGATTGGATATGTGGCCTTATCGGCAGGCTATGCGCGTATCAAGTGGAATCGCGCCAATATGGAGATTGGGAAATTTTCCATCGCTATTTCCATGACCGCGTGAAGGCCGCGGCACTGCCCTACAGCGGGCTGGAGATGCGGGGCATCGCGTAAACCCGCCTTTCCCGCTGCCGAAGCCCGGCTTGTGAAACGGCAAATTCTCATCCTTGGCATGACGCGCCACACTGGTGTTGGTCCGCAGTGCGTTCGCGGGCCCGAGAAAACCACAAGGAGCGAGACATGCCCCCAATTTTCGCGCGCGCGGCGACGCGTGCCGCCTGGCCGATGCTGGCCCTGTCCTGCCTTGCCTGGGGTTCCGCCAGCGCGCAGGGCGCGTATCCGAACCATCCCATTTCGCTGGTCGTGCCGTTTGCCGCGGGCGGCCCCACTGATGTGGTGGCGCGCAGCCTGGGCGCCTCCATGGCCAAGACGCTGGGCCAGAGCATCATCATCGAAAACCGCACCGGCGCGGGCGGCACCCTGGCCTCGCAGCACGTCGCGCGCGCGGCGCCCGACGGCTATACCTTCCTGATCCACCACAACGGCATGGCCACGGCGCCGGCGCTCTACCGCAAGCTGTCGTTCAATCCGCTGACGGACTTCGCCTACGTCGGCCAGGTGGCGGACGTGCCCATGACCCTGCTGGGCCGCAAGGACCTGCCGGCCGACGGCATGGCGGGCTTCATCAAATACGCGAAAGAGAACGGCAACAAGGTCAACCTGGCCAACGCGGGGCTGGGCGCGGTGTCGCAACTGTGCGGCATGCTGCTGCAGGAGTCGCTGGGCGTGCAGTTCACGACCGTGCCCTATGCCGGCACGGCCCCTGCGATGACGGCGCTGTTGGGCGGTCAGGTCGATGTGCTGTGCGACCAGACCACGCAGACCATCCCGCAGATCAAGGCGGAACGCGTGAAGCTCTACGGCGTGACGACGCTGGACCGCATCAAGGCGCTGCCGGATTCGCCGACCCTGCAGGAAGGCGGTTTGAAGGGCTTCGAGGTCAAGGTGTGGCACGGCGTCTATGCGCCCAAGGGCACGCCGCCCGAGGCCATCGCGAAGTTCAATGCGGCGCTGCGCACGGCGCTGAAAGACCCGGCCTTCTCGCAGAAGATGGCCGAACTGGGCGCCGAGATCGTGCCCGAATCCAAACAGACGCCGGAAGGCCTGCAGACCTGGCTGCAATCCGAAGTCGACAAGTGGGGCGGCATTATCCGCAAGGTGGGCGTGTACGCGGATTGAATGCGCGGCGGCAGTTGCCGTCGCCTGTTCATGAATATATATTCCCGTGCATGAGTACGAACGACGTAAAAAGCGCCAGGCGGGTACTGGACATTCTGCAGTTCTTCGCCAATACACGGGCCCCGGCCACTTTGTCGCAGATTTCGGCTGGGCTGGGCATCCCGAAATCCAGCTGCCTGGCCTTGCTGGACACGTTGGAGGGCGACGGCTACGCGCACCAGACTGCGGGACGCTACTACCTGACGCGGCGTTGGCTGAACGAAGCCCGGACCGTTGCAGAACATGACCAGCTGACCACGCGCATCCGCCCCACCCTGGAAGCGCTGCGCGACGAACTCGGTGAAACGCTGATCCTCGCGCAACGGTCCGCCGACCATGCCGTCTACCTGGACGTGGCCGAACCCGACCGCATCGTGCGATTCACGGCAAGGGTCGGCCAGCAGAAGCCGTTGCACGCGTCCGCCTCCGGACGCGCGCTGATGGGCGCCATGGCACCCACCGAACGGGAAGCGCTGGTCTCCCGCCTGACGCTGGACCGCTACACCGACCAGACGGTCACGACACGCAAGCAACTGCTCCAGCTGATCGAAGCCGAAACCAGCCGCGGCTGGCACGTGAATCTGGCTGAGCACCAGGCCGATACCTTGTCCGTCGCTGCGCCCCTGGTGCTGTACGGCACCGCGTTGGCGCTGGTCGTAGGCGCACCGCTGGATCGCTCGGCGTCCAAGGCCGACCTGATCGGCCGCACCCTGCTTGCGGCCAGCCGCGAGCTCGCGCAGCGCATCGACAGCCCGGCGCCAGCCAGGTAATCCTCGCCCGGCGCCAGGCGCCGGCGCCCCCACGGCCTCTCCAGCCGCCCTTTTCCTCCCCCCTTTTCCAGAACCGTCGGCCAACGCGCCGGCGATGCCGCGCCATGTCCGGCCAGCCAGCGGCGCGCGGCTACGGGTTTACGAGAAAGCAAAAGCCATTGCCTGCTGTCGTTCATACTTATAAACTTTTGTTCAAGAGTAAGAACGCAGATGGAATTTCGCCACCCGCGACTGCTCGGAAGTCGGGGCAGCATGCCCGACGCTCTCTGCTGAAGGAAGGAACATGGCTGGCCTCTTTTACGAACAGTTTTCGCCCGGGCAGGCGTTCGATCACGCCTGGACCCGCACCCTGACCGAGATGGACAACGTGTTGTTCAGTTCGTTGACGATGAACGTACAGCCGCTGCACCTGGACGCGCATTTCGCCGCGCAGACGGAGTTCGGCAAGCCGCTGGTCAACAGCTTGTTCACGCTCGGCCTGCTGATCGGCATGACGGTGAACGACACCACGCTGGGCACCACGGTGGCCAACCTGGGCATGACGGACGTGGCGTTCCCCAAGCCGGTTTTCGCGGGCGACACGCTGCACGTGCGCACCCGGGTGCTATCGATGCGCGAAAGCAAGTCCCGGCCGGATGCGGGCATCGTCGAACTTGAGCACACCGCGCTGAATCATCGCGACGAGGTGGTCGCCGTATGCAAGCGGTCTGCGCTGATGCGCAAGCGCCCGGCCTAGGATTTCCGCCATGACCCGTTCTCTGTTGTTCGTGCCTGGCGATTCCAGGCGCAAGTTCGACCACGCCGCCGCCAGCGCCGCGGACGCCCTGATCCTGGACCTGGAAGACTCGGTCGCCCCCGACCAGAAAGCGGCGGCGCGAACGCAGGTGCGGGCCATGCTGGAACACGGTGCGCCCGGCAAGCAGCTTTGGGTGCGGATCAACGCGCTCGACAGCGCAGACGCCCTCTCCGACCTGGCTTGCGTCATCCCCGCCGCCCCCTATGGCATCGTTCTGCCCAAGTGCGCGGGCCGCGCAGACCTTCAACGCCTATCAAACTACCTCGACGCATTCGAGGCGGCGGCCGTTGCCGCGGCGGCCGGTACTGCGGCGGGCAGCACCCGCATCCTGGCCATCGTCACCGAAACCGCTCAATCGCTGTTCGGACTGCATGACTACCGCGGCGCCACGCTCCGCCTCTGGGGGCTGTCGTGGGGCGGGGAAGACCTGGCCGCGGATGTCGGCGCGCTGCAGAACCGTGCCGCGGGCCGCTACACCGAACCGTTCCGTCTGGCGCGCTCCTTATGCTTGATGGCCGCTGCGGCCGCGGGCGTGCGCGCGGTCGACACCGTCTGCATCGAACTGGATGCGCCCGACGTGCTTGCCGCCGAGGCGGCTGAAGCGTTTCGCGACGGGTTCGTGGGCAAGATGGCGATCCATCCCCGGCACGTCGACGCCGTCAACGCGTCGCTGACGCCTGACGAGAGCCGGCAGCACTGGGCGCGCGCCGTCATCGCCGCGTTCGACGCCCATCCGGGCGCGGGCACCCTGCGGCTTGACGGCAAGATGATCGACCGGCCGCACCTGCGCCTGGCGCGCCGCCTGTTGGGGGAGGACTGAGCATGCCCGGACCGTTGCACGGCATACGCGTCATCGACATGACCAGCGTCGGCATGGGGCCCATGGCCACCCAAATGCTGGGAGACATGGGCGCCGATGTAATCAAGGTGGAATCCGCGGAAGGCGACGTGTTCCGCCATGTGACGCCCCAGCGCCACGCCGCCATGAGCCACACCCACCTGAACTTGAACCGCAACAAGCGCAGCGCGGTGATCGATGCCAAGACCGCAGAGGGCCGCGCCCGGCTCGACGCGTTGATCGGCGGCGCCGACGTGTTCATCTCGAATATGCGCGCTCCCGCGATGCGCCGCCTGGGCCTGGATTACGCGACGCTGCAAGCCCGCTTTCCCGACCTGATCTATTGCGCTTGCTACGGCTATTCGGAACAAGGGCCCTATGCGGGACGCGCGGCCATCGACGACACCATCCAGGCTGCGTCCGGCATGGCCTGGCTGCAGGGCGGCGCGGGCGCGGAGGCCCCGCGCTACGTCAACTCCGTCGTGGCGGACAAAGTCGTGGCCTTGTATGTGGCCAACGCCGTGACCAGCGCGCTGCTCGCCCGCGAGCGCGGGGCTGGCGGACAGGCCGTCGAAGTGCCCATGTTCGAATGCATGGTGGCGTTTCTGGCGCCGGAACACCTCGCCGGACTGACCTTCGTTCCGCCCGAAGGGCCTGCGGGCTATGCGCGCCTGCTCAACGAGTACCGCCGCCCGTTTCGCACGCGTGACGGCTACATGAGCGTGGTGCCCTACACCACCGCGCAGTGGCAGCGCTTCTTCGCGCTGGCAGGAAATCCGGAGATGGCGCAGGACCCGCGCTACCTGACCCTGAACAGCCGCAGCCGGCATTTCCCCGAGCTGTACCGCTACATCGAAACCGTTCTGGGCGAACGCACGACGGCGCAATGGACCGAGTTGCTGGCAACGGCCGACATCCCGTTTGCGCCGGTCAATGGTTTCGAGGAACTGCTGGCCGATCCTCATCTGCGCGCCGTCGGCTTCTGGCACGAATCGGAGCACCCCACGGAAGGACGCCTGATCCAGGCGGGCCTGCCCGTCAGGTTCAGCCGCACGCCAGGCGATATCCGGCGCCATCCGCCGGGGCTGGGTGAACACACGGCCGAAATCCTGGCGGAAGCGGACAGGGCCGCCAAGACGCCCTGACGCCACGTCCCATGCACGAGGAGACAAACATGAAAAGACTCACCCTATCTGTCCTGATCACGGCTGCGCTGTGCCTGCCGCCGGCGGCAGGCGCAGCGAACCGGGCAGCCCCGACCTACCCGCAAGCGGACAAGCCCATCCATTTCGTGGTCGGCTTTCCCGCGGGCAGCACCATCGACAATGTCTCGCGCCTGGTGCTGGACGACATCCGCGCCCGCAGCGGCGCGCAGATCATCGTTGAGAACAAGCCGGGCGCGCTGGGGGTGCTGGGTGTCGACACCGTGGCGCGGGCCGCGCCCGACGGCTACACCATGATGCCGAGCTCAAGCGCTACCAGCTCGTCCGGACCCTATCTTTCCAAGGCGTTCCAGCGCTATGACGCCATCAAGGATTTCACCCAGGTTGGACGAGTTGTCCGATTCGATGTGGTGATCGTGACGCGCGCCGCCGGCAAACATGTCGACGCCCGGCAACTGGTGGCGGCGGCAAAGGAAAAGCCGAACGCCGTGACCAGCGGCTACGGCTCCGGCACGGGCCAAGTCGTGGCGGCCGCCTTCAGCCGCGCGGCGGGCGCTGAAGTACTGGGCGTACCCTACAAGGGCCAACCGGCCGCGGTGACCGACCTGCTGGGCGGGCGGATCGATTTCGTTGCCGCCGATCTGGGCGCCGTGCTGCCGCAAATCCGCGCGCAGAACCTCAATGCGGTGGCGCTGGTGTCCCGTAAACGGTCGACCATCCTGCCCGCGGTGCCTACGGCGCAGGAACTGGGCATGGGAAGCCTGGACCTGACTGGCTGGATCGGCGTGGCTGGCCCGGCCGGCCTTGCGCCTGAGGCGGCGCGCTGGTGGTCCGAGCAATTGACTGCGACGATGGGCAATCCCGCGGTCCAGGAGCGGTTGCGCGCCCTGGGCATGGAGCCTGACCTGGCGGTGGGCGACGCGCTGCAGCAATTCGTGCAGTCTCAGTATGACGCCTGGGGCCAGCAGATCCGGCAAGCCGGCATTCAACCCGAATAGCCAGGCTGTCGCCGGCAAGAAAAAGCCCACCCCGCAAGGGTGGGCTTGGCTGCAACGGCAAGGCGGGCGCGGCTACGCCGCGCTTACAGCGCCAGTTCCTTCCACACCGCCAGCGGGGCTTCCGCGTGGTTCAAGGTGTAGAAATGCAGGCCCGGCGCCCCGTTGTCCAGCAGCGTCTGGCACAGCTCGGTGACGACATCCACGCCGAAGGCGCGAATCGAAGCCTTGTCGTCGCCGAACTCCGCCAGGCGCAGGCGGATCCAGCGCGGCACTTCGGCGCCGCACATCTCGGAAAAGCGCAGCAGCTGCGTATGGTTAGTGATGGGCATGATGCCCGGCACGATCGGTACGCGCACGCCCTTGGCCTGGGCCCGGTCGACGAAGTCGAAGTAGGAATCGGCGTTGAAGAAATACTGCGTGATGGCCGCGTCGGCGCCGGCGTTCAGCTTGGCCACGAAATGGTCCAGGTCGGCGGACGGGTTGGACGCCTGCGGATGCATTTCGGGATAGGCCGCCACTTCGATGTGGAACCAGTCGCCGGTTTCCTCGCGGATGAACGAAACCAGCTCGTTGGCGTAACGCAGTTCGCCCGCATCGCCGCCCATGCCCGAGGGCAGGTCGCCGCGCAAGGCGACCACGCGCCGCACGCCCTCGTTCTTGTACGTCTGGAGAATGTCCCGCAGATCCTGGCGCGTGGCGCCCACGCACGACAAGTGGGGCGCCGCGTCACAACCCAGGTTGCGCAGCGTGCGCACGGCATCTGCCGTGCCGGCGCGCGTGGAACCGCCCGCGCCGAAGGTCACGCTGACGTACTTGGGCTGGATGGCCAGCATCTGCTTGGCCGCGCGGACCAGCCGTTCCTGACCGGCCAGATCGCGCGGCGGAAAGAATTCCAGACTGAAGGCGGGAGACATCGAATCAGACATATCAGGGGATCAGTTTCGTAAGCAAGCCGGAGATGATGCTGTACAGAATCGCACCGCCCACGGCCCACCAGAACCCGTTGACCTGGAAACCCTTCAGCACGGAGCCGACGAACCAGAACAACAGGGCGTTGATGACGATGAGAAAGAGCCCGAGGGTGACGATCGTGATGGGCAGCGTCAGCAGCACGAGCACCGGTTTGACCAGCATGTTCACCAGGCCCAGCACCAGCGCGGCGATGAGCGCCGATCCGAAGCTGGCCACGGCGATGCCGGGCAACAGGTAGGCAACAGCCAGCAGGGCCACTGCGTTCAGGATCCAGACGAGTATCAAAGTCACCATGTTCGTTCTCCTGTATTAACGCTCCGCGGCCCCTTGATCGCCAGGCGACGCCGGGGATCCCGCGGTTCGGAAAGCCCGCGCCAACATGGCGCGGCACCTTCCTATTTTGCTACATGCATCAATAGCGGTAGTGGTTGGGCTTGAACGGGCCTTCCACCGGCACGTTGATGTAGTCGGCCTGATCCTGGCGCAGGGTCGTCAGCTTCACGCCCAGCTTCTTCAGGTGCAGGCGGGCGACCTTCTCGTCCAGGTGCTTGGGCAGCACGTAGACTTCGCCGGACTTGTAGGCTTCGTTGCGCGTGAACAGCTCGATCTGGGCGATGGTCTGGTTGGCGAACGACGACGACATCACGAACGACGGGTGGCCGGTGGCGCAACCCAGGTTCACCAGGCGGCCTTGGGCCAGCAGGATGATGCGCTTGCCGTCCGGGAAGATCACGTGGTCGACTTGCGGCTTGATCTCTTCCCACTGGCAATCGGCCAGGCCGGCGACGTCGATTTCGTTGTCGAAGTGGCCGATGTTGCAGACGATCGCCTGGTCCTTCATGGCGTTCATGTGCTCACGCGTGATGACGTGGTAGTTGCCGGTGGCGGTGACGAAGATGTCGCCGTGGGCAGCGGCTTCTTCCATCGTCACGACCTTGAAGCCTTCCATCGCGGCCTGCAGGGCGCAGATCGGGTCGACTTCGGTGACCCAGACTTGCGCGCGCAGCGCGACCAGCGCCTGGGCGCAGCCCTTGCCCACGTCGCCGTAACCGGCCACGACGGCGATCTTGCCGGCGACCATGACGTCGGTGGCGCGCTTGATGCCGTCGACCAGCGATTCGCGGCAGCCGTACAGGTTGTCGAACTTGGACTTGGTGACCGAGTCGTTGACGTTGATGGCGGCAAAGGCGAGCTCGCCCTTTTGCGACATCTGGTACAGGCGGTGCACGCCGGTCGTGGTTTCTTCCGTCACACCTTTGATCAGCGCCAGGCGGGTCGAATACCACTTGGGATCACGCTTCAAGGTTTCCTTGATGGCGGCGAACAGGATGCGTTCTTCGTCGCTGCCCGGGTTGGCCAGCACGGAGAGGTCCTTCTCGGCCTTGGTGCCCAGGTGCAGCATCAACGTGGCGTCGCCGCCGTCGTCGAGGATCATGTTGGCGTTCTGGCCATTGGGCCATTCGAAGATCTTGTGCGTGTACTGCCAGTACTCTTCCAGCGTTTCGCCCTTGACGGCGAAGACCGGCGTGCCCGACGCGGCGATCGCGGCGGCGGCGTGGTCTTGCGTGGAGAAGATGTTGCACGAAGCCCAGCGCACTTCGGCGCCCAGCGCCACCAGCGTTTCGATCAGCACGCCGGTCTGGATGGTCATGTGCAGGCTGCCGGCGATGCGCGCGCCCTTCAACGGCTGCGCAGCGGCGAATTCCTCGCGGATGGCCATCAGGCCGGGCATTTCGGTTTCGGCGATCGCCAGTTCGCGACGGCCCCAGCCTGCCAGCGACAGGTCGGCAACCAGGTAATCGGAGAAGGATTTATCAGTCACAGCGTTCATGGTGTGTGTAGGCTCCACGTGAATATCGAACGGCGCACGATATGGCCGGACAACGCGAATACACCACGACAGTCGAGTGCTCGCCTTTCCCGCCATATGCGACAAAGGTGAGCGCCGTTGCTGTAGCGACGCGCAGGGCGCGGCGCTTGAACAAGGATTCCTGAGCCTGGCGAGCCGGGTTCCGCGTGGCGTGGCTGTGATGGATCACAGCACGGCGGGAACCGCAGGGTCGTCGCAACGCTCCTCAGGATTGCGAAGGATTGTACCGGTTTGGGGTGCGCTGCGGAAACCCGTCCCCCAAAAATCCCCCCAAGCCTCACCCCGCGCGGGCCAGCGACGGCCGTGGCGACGCGCCCGCGACGAGCGGCACCAGGGAATCCAGCAGGTCCGACGCCACCGAATCCCAGCTGCGGGTGAGCGCGTGCGCCCGCACCGCGTGGCGGTCCAGCGGCAGCGCGGCGCGGCAGGCGTGCCCCAGGTCATCGTCCAGGCAGCCGGTAACGCCCTGGGTCACGACCGCCAGCGGCGCTTCGCTGCGGAACGCCGCCACGGGGGTGCCGCAGGCCATCGCCTCCAGCATCACCAGGCCGAAGGTGTCGGTCAGGCTGGGAAACACGAAGACGTCGGCGGCGGCGTAGAACCCCGGCAGCGCGTCGTCCTGCTGCATTCCCAGGAACACCGCGCCCGGGAATTTCTTTTTCAGCCGCGCCTCGTCCGGGCCTGCGCCCACCACCACCTTGCTGCCCGCAAGCTCAAGCGAAAGGAAGGCGTCCAGGTTCTTTTCCCGCGCGACGCGGCCCACGCTCAGGTAGACCGGCCGCGGCAGGTGCGCGAACGCCGCGCTGTCGGCGGGCTGGAATTTGCGGGGATCCACGCCGCGCGACCAGACCCGCAGGTTCGCCAGGCCGCGCCGCACCAGGATGTCGCGCACCGTCGGGGTCGGCACCAGCACGCATTGCGAGGGCCGGTGGAACCAGCGCAGGTAGCGCCACGGCAGGGCCGCGGGAATGCCCATGCGCGCCTGCAGGTAGTCGGGGAACATCGTGTGGAACGAGGTGGTGAATTGCCAGCCGCGGGCCAGCGCCATCCGGCGCGCGGCCAGGCCCAGCGGGCCTTCGGTGGCGATGTGCAGCGCGTCGGGAATGGTGTCGCCCAGGATGCGCCGCAACTGGCGCCCCGGCTGCAGGCATAGCCGCAGGTCCGGCTCGGACGGGGCCGGAATGGTCCGGCTGCCCTGCGGGTTCACCACGATCAGCTCGTGGCCCCATTCACTCAGGATCTGCTGCATGGTCGTCCAGGTGCGGACGACGCCGTTGACTTGCGGATGCCAGGCATCCGTAACCAGGACGATGCGCATGATAGGGCCGGAAGTGGGCGATAACGCGATTTAGCCCGTGCGATATGACATGCCCAAGACGGCCGGAAGATCCGCGCCGCCGCCCGCGCTCAGTTGTTGCGCCGGGGATACCCTTGCGCCTTGATGCGGATCCAGACTTCGCGCTTTTCCTCTTCCGTCATGAATACCCAATTGGCGACTTCCATGGCCGTGCGGCCGCAACCGCGGCAGATATCGTCGAACAGGGTCGAGCACACGGCCACGCAGGGGGAGTCGGTCGCCTTGAAGACACGTTGCGCGTCTTCAGGCTCGGGCAATTCGGAAAGATCGGCGAAGTAACGATTCATGGGGCGAAGGTTACCACCAGGGGTATGTCCCTTTTTGGATAGCCCTATCGCCCGCCGTGGCTTGATTGACAGCGGCCGGCTATCGCCATCCGAAGAACGCGCCGGCCTCAGCCAGCAGCGCGTCAGGCGTCTCTTCGGCCAGATAATGCGCCCCGGGCAGCGGTGCGCCCGAGACCTCGTCGGCCACGGCGCGCCACAGCGCCAGCACGTCGAAATTCTTGCCCACCGCGCCGCGCTCTCCCCACAGCGCCCGCACCGGCATGCGCAGGCGCTCGCCGGCGGCGCGGCCCGCGCGGTCGTGGTCCAGGTCCAGCGTGGCCGACGCGCGGTAGTCCTCGCAGATGCCGGTGGCCCAACCCGGCTGCCGGGCCGCGCGTTCGTATTCCGCCATGGCTTGGTCGGAAAAATGCGCCATGCCGCCTGGCCGGCCGCCCATCACCGAGCGCAGATAGAACACCGGATCGTGCCCGATCATGGTTTCGGGGCCGGGCGCCGGCTGGATCAGCCAGAACCAGTGGTAGTACGCCTGGGCGAACGCCCGCGTCGTGCCGTCGTACATGTCCAGCGTGGGCGCGATGTCCAGCAGCATCATCCGCGACACGGCATCGGCATGGTCCAGCGCCAGCCGATGCGCAACGCGGGCGCCGCGGTCGTGCGCCAGCACGTCGAAGCGGTCGTGGCCCAGTGCGCGCATCACCGCGATCATGTCGGCTGCCATCTGGCGCTTGGAGTGGGCGGAATGGTCTGCCGTGGCAGCAGGCTTGCCGCTGTCGCCGTACCCGCGCAGGTCCGCCGCCACGCAGGTGCGGTGCCGCGTCAGCTCGGGCCACACGCGGTGCCAGATGGCATGCGTCTGCGGATGGCCGTGCAGCAGCAGCAGCGGCGGCCCCGACCCGTCGATGCGCGCGGCGATTTCAATGCCATCGCCCTGGATGCGGCGCACGGGCAAGTCGAAGAATGCGGTCATGGGTACTGCCTCCTGTTGCGATTATTCGTGCCCGGCGTCCAGGCGTTCGCGCACCGTGCGCGCCACGTCCTTCATCCAGGGATGGCGCGCCCAGTGGGCGGCCTCGAAACGTTCCACCTCGGGCAACTGGGCCAGCGACGCGCCCACCATGTCCTGGCCTTGCGCGAACATGCGGCGATGCCGTTCGGGCAAGGTGAAGTCCGCCGTCCAGCCGTCGGCGGCGCGGACCTGGCCCGCCATCACATCGACCGCCACGCGATTGGCGCCAGCCTCATGCGTATTGGACACCCGCGCGAGCAAGGCGTCGACCTCGGCTGGCGGCAGGCTGACCAGCAGCAGGCCGTTGTTCACCGCATTGAAGTAGAAGATCTCGCCAAAGCTCGGCGCGATGACGGCGCGGATGCCGAATTGCTGCAAACCCCACACCGCGTGTTCACGGCTGGAGCCGCAACCAAAGTTCGGTCCGGCGACCAGCACGGACGCGCCGGCGTAGGCGTCCTGGTTCAGCACGAAGCCCGCGCGCGGCGTGCCATGCTCATCAAAGCGCAGGTCATACAACAGGCCGCGGTCCAGCCCCGCCTTGTCGATGATGCGCAGGAACTGCTTGGGCATGATCTGGTCGGTGTCCAGATTGGAGAACGGCAGCGGCGCGGCGATGCCTTCGATCAACGGATTCATTTGGCTTGCTCCCAGTCGCGGGCGTCGACGATGCGGCCGGCCAGCGCGGCGGCCGCCGCCATGGCCGGGCTCATCAGGTGCGTGCGCCCTGCCCGCCCCTGGCGCCCTTCGAAATTCCGGTTGGTGGTGGAGGCGCAGCGCTCGCCGGGGCGCAGCACGTCGTCGTTCATGGCCAGGCACATCGAACAGCCCGGCTGGCGCCACTCGAAACCGGCGTCGATCAACTGCGCGGCAAGCCCTTCGGCTTCGGCCTGCGCGCGCACGGCGCCCGAACCTGGCACGACCATCGCGCGCACGCCTGCGGCGACCTTGCGGCCACGCACCATCGCGGCAACCACGCGCAAGTCTTCGATACGGCCGTTGGTGCACGAGCCGATGAACACGCGGTCGATCGGCACGCCGGCAATCGGCATGCCCGGCGCCAGTCCGATGTAGTCCATGGCTTTTTCCAGCGCCAGCCGGGCCAGCGCGTCGGGCTCCGCCTGCGGATCCGGTACGCGGCCGGTGACCGGCATGGCCTGGTCGGGGCTGGTGCCCCAGGTGACGAACGGCGCGATGTCGGCGGCGTCGAACGCGTGCTCCACGTGGAAGACCGCGCCGTCGTCGGTGCGCAGCGTGGACCAGTAGGCGCGCGCGGCGGCCAGCGTTTCGCCCCGCAGCTGCGGCGCGTGTGTGGTGACGTAGGCATCGGTCGTGCCGTCCGGAGCGATCAGCGCGGCACGCGCGCCGGCCTCGACCGTCATGTTGCACAAGGTCATGCGGGCCTCGGCCGACAAGGCGTCGATCGCCGTGCCGCAGAACTCCACCGCGTGGCCGCGCGCGCCTTGGGCGCCGATGCGGTGCACCACGTAAATGACCAGGTCCTTGGCCGACACGCCCGCGCCCAGCACGCCATCGACACGGATGCGCATGTTGCGCGCGACGCGGTAGACCAGCGTCTGCGTGGCCAGGATGTGTTCGACTTCCGACGTCCCGATGCCGAAGCCCAGGGCGCCCAAGGCGCCGTAGGTGGTGGTGTGGCTGTCGCCGCACAGCACCACCATGCCGGGCAGGATCATGCCGTGCTCAGGCGCGATCACGTGCTCGATGCCCTGCAAGGGGTCGGTGGTGTCGAAGAGCGCGATGTGCTGTTCGTCGCAATTGCGCTTCAGGTTCAGGGCCTGGCGCGAAGACGCGTCGTCGGGGATGACGCGCAACGCCGTCGGCACCGGATGCGTAGGGATGATGTGGTCCACCACCGCCATCTGCTGGCCGGGGCGCAGCACGTCCCTGCCGCGCGCGGCCAGGCCGCTGAAGGCTTGCGGGCTGGTGTATTCGTTCATGATGTGCAGATCGACGTACAGCAGGATGTGCTCGTCGTCGATGCGGGCCACTTCATGGCTGGCCACCAGTTTGTCGTACAGCGTCATGCCGGGCATGTCTTTCGTCCTTGATTGCGGCGCCCGCGGCGGACCGCGGGCGCGTCTTGCGGTCTAGTTGGCCTGGATGCCGGCGTCCTTCACGATGTCCGCCCAGCGCGTCATCTCGGCGGCCACCATGTCGTCCGTCTTGGCCGGCGAGGAGATCAGGGGATCGAATCCTTCCTTTTGCATGCGCTCTTTCAGCGCGGGCGACTGCAGCGCTTCGGCCAGTTTGGCGTTCAGGGTGTCGATCACCGGCTGCGGCGTGCCGGCGGGCGCGCTGACGACGAACCAGGTGTTGAATTCGTAGCCGGGCAGGCCGGACTCCGCGATGGTGGGCACGTCGGGCAACAGCGGCGAACGCGTGTTGCCGGTCACGCCCAGCGCGCGGAGCTTCTTGCCGTCGACCTGCGGCTTGGCCGCGGACAGCACCGGAAAACTCATCTGCACCTGGCCGCTGATGGTGTCCACCATGGCCGGACCGCCGCCCTTGTAGGGCACATGCAGGATCTGCGTCTTCGATACGGACTTGAACAGTTCGGCGGCCATGTGGAACGTGCTGCCGGTACCGGCCGAGCCGAAACTCAGGTCGTTGGCGGGCCGCGCACGCACATAGGCCAGCAGCTCGCTCACGCTGGCGACCGGCAAGGTGTTGGTGACGGTCAACACGTGCTGGGACGTGCCCACCGTGCCCACGGACCGCAGGTCCTGCTTCGTGTCGAACGGCATGTCCTTGAACAGCGCGGGATTGATGGCCAGCGACATGGTGTTGATCGCCAGCGTGTAGCCGTTGGGCTGGGCGCGCGCCACAGCCGCCATGCCGATGTTGCCGGACGCGCCGGCCCGGTTCTCGACGATCACGCTCTGACCCAGCGCGCGGCCCCAGGCGTCCGAGATGAGCCGCGCGGCGATGTCCACGCTGCCGCCGGGCGCGAAGGGCACGACAAGCGTCACCGCGCGTTCGGGGAACGCGTTGGCGGCCACCGCCGGAAAGGTCCAACAGGATGCGGCGGCAAGGGCCGCGCACACCGCGCCAGCCACGGGTTTGATCTTCATTCCTGGTCTCCTCGGTTGGCCGCGGCAGTGCGGCTCTATATCGGTAAGACCAGTGTATAAGCCGGTTTAATTCTTATAATTACTGATCAAACTAAATCTTTATTAAATTAAATTTATAAATAGCGTTTAAAGGACCGGCCATGGACGCTCTTTCCGATCTCGCCTTCTTTTCGCTGGTGGTCAAGCACGGCAATCTGTCGGCCACCGCGCGCGAACTAGGCCTGACGCCGCCCGCCATCAGCGCCCGGCTGGCCCGGCTGGAGCAGCGGCTGGGCGTCCGGCTGCTGAACCGCACCACGCGCCGGGTCAGCGTCACGCAAGAGGGCGAACTCTATCTGGCGGAAGGCGGCCGCATCCTGGCCGACCTGGAGGCGCTGGAGCGGTCGGTCTCAAGCGCCCGTGCACAGCCCCAGGGGCTGCTGCGGCTGAACGCCACGTTCGGTTTCGGGCGCGCCCACATCGTGCCGGCCGTGTCGGACTTCGCGCGCCAGTATCCCGACGTGGAAGTATTGATGCGGCTGACGGACCGGCCGTTGAACCTGATCGAGGAAGGCTTCGACGTGGCGGTGCGTTTCGGCGACCTGCCCGACGCCCGGCTGACCGCGCGCAAGATCGCCTCCAACCGCCGGCTGCTCTGCGCCTCGTCGCGTTACCTGGACACTTATGGCGAACCGCGCACGCCGGGCGATCTGCAACGCCACCGCTGCATCGTGGTGCGCGAGAACGACGTGGCCTACGGCACGTGGCGGCTGGAATCCGGCCAGCGCGCCGAAACCGTGAAGGTGCGCGGACCGGTCAGCTCGAATGACGGCCAGAGCGCGCTGGAATGGGCGCTGGACGGCCACGGCATCGTGATGCGGTCCGAATGGGAGACCGCCGCCTATCTGCGCGCCGGCCGGCTGCGCGAGGTGCTGACGGATTGGCGCACACCGCCCGCCGACATCCATGCGCTGTATCCCGAACGCCTGAACCTGCCGGCCAAGACCGTCGCGTTCGTGGAGTTCCTGTCACAACGGTTCGCCCGGCATCTGCGGACGCCGGGGGGGCACGACGCCGTGTGGTGAAGGCGGGCCGGCTCAGATTTCGTCGATGGCCGTGCTGGCCGCCGTGCCTGCCGGCGCGTCGCCCGCGCCGATCGCGTAGCGGTCCCGCGTGGTGACGTAGAAACTGGCGCCAAAGCGGCCCACCGGAAAGTAGTCCTGCAGGCGCACGCGCCAGGTCTCCGTGTCGATCAGGCCATCGCGCGCGTGCAGCCAGCGCACCTGCCCGATGAAGATCTGCCGGCTGGCGGTTTCCATCGTCTCGTACAGCGTGCATTCGAACGCCACGGGCGCCTGCACGATGCGAGGCGGCTTGACGTGGTGGCTGGGCGCGGCGTCCAGGCCCGCGTGGGCCAGCTCGCTGACATCCGCGGGCAGGCGGTCGCCGCAGCGGTGCATCTTTTCGGCCATCGCCTCGTCGGTCAGGTGCACCACGAATTCCTTGTCGCGGGCGATGTTGCGCGCCGTGTCCTTCAAGCCGCCGTCTTCCAGGCGGTTGATGCTGACCATGACGATGGGCGGGTCCTCGCCCAGCATGTTGAACATGCTGAAAGGCGCCGCGTTGACCACGCCGGTCTCGGACAAGGTGGTGATCAGCGCGATCGGCCGGGGCACGATCAGACTGGCCATCAGCTTGTAGCGCTGGTATTCGGTGATTGCGTCGAAATCGATTTCCATGTCAGGCCAGTCCCAGCATCTGGGCAAGGGTTTGTGCGGGCTGCGGGCGCTCCAGGCTGATGCGCCGCTCCAAATCCGCAAGGTGGTTGTCATTGATCTTCACGGCCTCGGCCACGTCGCCGCGTTCCATCAGGTCGACGATCAACACGTGCTCGCCGTGTTCGCAGGCGGCATTGCCGGGCGGTTCGTACAGCGCCACGATGAGCGAGCATCGCGACACCAGTTCCGCCAGGTACCCGTGCAGGATGGCGTTGCCGGACAGCTCGCCCAACCGCACATGAAAGGCGCTGGCCTGGCGCGCCCATGCGGGCTGGCCTGCCCGGTGCAGCAAGGCGTGTTCGTCACGCAGCTGCTTGCGCAGCGACGCGTAGTCGGCCTTGGTAGCGCGGGCCACGGCCAAGGGCAGCAATGCCGCTTCCAGCGCGCGGCGCGCCTGGAATATCTGGCGCGTGTCTTCGGGCGTCGGTTCGGCCACCACCGCGCCGCGGTTGTGATGCAGGTCCACCACGTGTTCGTGCGCCAGCCGCTGCAAGGCCTTGCGCGCCACCGACCGCGAAACGCCGAACAGCTCGCAGATCGCGGCCTCGGGCAGCTTGGTGCCCGGCGTCAGCCGCTGGCTCATCACGCTTTCATACACCGCTTCGCAGATGCGGCGCTCCATGTCGCTGTCCGGCGCCGCGTCGGCGTTGCCGGCGGCGTCCGGAGCAGCAGGCTCGACGGCGATCTGGCGGCGGGCGGCGGGCTTGGCGCGGGGTTTGGCAGGAGAACGGGTAGGCATTGCGGGACTCGGATGGGCAGGCGGAAGAAGGAATCGGAACGTCGGACGCTCAGCGCGCGCCGGCCGGCAGGCTGTCCACGTGGCGGCAGATCTCGCCCGGCGTGGTGAACCAGATCTCGCCCCGGTCGCGCGCCGCGGCCAGCGGCGCCAGCGCCCGGCGCAGGTGCCGCAGCCGGTACGGTTGCCCCACGATATACGGATGCAGCGCGATGCCCATCACCAGCGGCTGGCTTGCGGCCTGCGCGCGCATTTCCTCGAACTGGTCAAGAATCATATCGGCAAAGTCTCGCGCATCCATTTTGCGGCCCATGATCATCGGGATGTCGTTGAGCTCCTGCGGATACGGAATGGCCCACAGATCGCCCGCGCGGGTGCGCATGCGCATGGGCTGATCGTCATGGCACCAGTTCAGCGTATAGCGGTAGCCTGCCTCGGCCAGCAGGTCGGGCGTGGCGCGGCTTTCCGAAATCCACGGCGACAGCCAGCCCGCAGGCGCCTGGCCCGCGTGCAGGCGGATGCGGTCGCGGCAGTGCGCCAGCAGCGCGCTTTCTTCGGCCTCTGGCAGACCGCCCTGCCGGTGCGCATTGCTGTAGCCATGCCCGATCAGTTCGTCGCCTCGCGCCAGGAAGGCATCGACCAGCTCCGGGCAATGTTCATACAGCGCGGTATTGAGCAACACGCCGGCAGGCAGACGCAATTCGTCGAACAGATCCAGGCAGCGCCACGCGCCCACCCGGTTGCCGTATTCGCGCCACGCGTAGTTCAGCACGTCGGGATGGGGCGAAGCCGGTCCCAATTCCGCGCCCAGCCCTTCCCCGAAGGCGAAATGTTCGATGTTGAAGCCCAGGTACACGGCCAGGCGCGCCCCGTTTGGCCAGGCGTAGTCTGCCCGCCCGGTAATCGGCTGGTAGGCGAAGCGGCCATGGCAGGCCAGCGGCGCAGGCGTCCACACGGACGCGTCGGCGCGCCCCGGATTAGTGCTTGAAAGCAAGGTTGGATTCATTTTGGTGCAAATCCTGATGCATGATTGTTAACAAAATTCGTGAGACTTTGGACACAAAATTCAAATCTGATGCGGACAAACCACGCCTGAAGACGCTGCATCCCCCTCGTGGCGGCGTGATCGCCGCCCCCGGCGGCTGCCTTGGACCAGATGGCATGGATCTTGCATGGTGAAGCAAAGCAGCACTTGACCCCATGCAAGATCCGTTCCACTTTTCCAGGAGTGCCCGATGGTCCCGACCCGCCGTTCCTTTCTGCTTCGCGCCACCGCCGCCGCCCTCTTCACGGCCGGCCTCGCCCTGCAACCGGCGCTTGCCGCCGACCCCATCAAGATCGGTCTGATCACGGCGCTGTCCGGCGAGTCGGCGCGTGCGGGCGAAGCCTTGACGCGCGGCATGACGATCGCCATCGACGAGATCAATGCGAAGGGTGGCCTGCTGGGCGGCCGCCAGATCGTGCTGGTGCGCCGCGATGACGAAGGCAACCCCGCCAAAGGCATGGCCGCGGCGCGCGAACTGATCTTCAAGGAAAAGGTCGCCGTGCTGTTCGGCGGCCTGGACACGCCGGTCTCCATGGCGATCGTGCCCATCGTGAACCAGGAGAAGGTGCCCTTCATGGGGCCGTGGGCCGCCGGCACCGCCATCACGCAGAACAAGGGCAACCCGAACTTCGTGTTCCGCGTGTCGGCCATGGACGAAATCGTGGACAGCGCGATGGTCCAGTACGCGCAAAAGACGTTCCAGAGCACCAAACCGGGGATGATCCTCGTGAACAACCCGTGGGGCGAATCCAATGAGAAGGGCCTGAACGCCGCACTGGCCGCGGCCAAGGTCACGCCCGCCGGCGTCGAGAAGTTCCAGCCCAACGACCTGGACGTGGTGCCCCAGTTGAGCCGCCTGAAGGCCGAAGGCGCGGACACGCTGTTCCTGGTGGGCAACGTCGGCCCGTCAGCGCAGGTCGTGAAATCGCTGGACCGCATGGGCTGGAAGGTGCCGATCGTGTCGCACTGGGGCCCGGCTGGCGGCCGCTTCACGGAGCTGGCCGGCCCCAACGCCAAGAATGTGCATTTCGTGCAGACCTACAGCTTCTTCGGCAAGCAAGGGCCGGTGGGCGACAAGGTGATGCAGGCGCTGAAGGCCAAGTATTCCGACATCAAGGGCCCGCAGGACATCACGCCTGCCGTGGGCGTGGCCAACGCGTATGACGGCATGCAGCTGGCTGCGCTGGCCATCGGGCAAGCCGGTTCGACCGACGGCGACGCGGTGCGCCAGGGCTTCTACAAGATCGCCAAGTACGAGGGCCTGATCAAGACTTATGAACAGCCCTTCACGCCGTCCTCGCACGACGCGCTGCGCGAGGACGACTACGTGTGGACGCAGTTCATCGACAACCGCATCCTGCCCGTCAAGGGCGCCCAGTAAACGGCTGGACCACGCGGGAGACGCGCATGTTGTTGATGTCCGCCATCGTCAGCGGCCTGGGTCTGGGAAGCATGTACGGACTGATGGCCCTGGGCTTTTACCTGACCTACGCCGTATCGGGCACGGTGAACTTCGCCCAGGGCAGTTCCATGATGCTGGGCGCCGTGCTGACTTATACGTTCGCGCAGACGCTGGGCTGGCCGCTGGCGCCTGCCCTGCTGGCGGCGTTCGCGCTGTGCGCGCTGTACGGCCTGGCGGTCGAACGGCTGGCCGTGCGGCCGTTCGCCAGCCGGGGCTCCAACGCCTGGCTGATGTCCACGGTGGCGCTCGGCATCGTGCTGGACAACGTCGTGATGTTCACCTTCGGCAAAGAGCCGCGCAGCCTGCCGTCGCCGCTCGCGCAAGCGCCGCTGGAGATCGGCGGGCTGGGCCTGGGCATCTATCCGCTGCAACTGCTGATCCCCCTGGTCGGGCTGGTGCTGGCGGCAGCGCTGCACACCCTGTCGCGCCGCACCCGCTGGGGCGTGGCGCTGCTGGCGGTGGTGCAGAACCCCGGCGCCGCGCGGCTGATGGGCATCCCCGTGCGCCGCGCCATCATGGCGGCGTTTGCCGTGTCCACGTTGTTCGCCGGCGTGGCGGGCGCCCTGGTCGCCCCGCTGTTCAACGTGCAGGCCGACATGGGCACGCTCTTCGGCCTGAAAGCGTTTGTCGTCGCGATCCTGGGCGGCATCACGAGCGCCTGGGGCGTGATGCTCGCCGGGCTGCTGTTCGGCGTGGTCGAAGCGCTGATCACCGTGGCCCTGGGCTCCGGATACACCCAGATCATCAGCTTCACGCTGGTGATCGTCATGCTGGCCGTGCGTCCCAACGGACTGTTCGGACGCGCCGATGTCAGGAAGGTCTGATGAATAAGCGACTTGCACCCTGCTGGCTGCCGCTGGCGCTCTACGCCCTGCTGGCCGCGGCCAGCCTGGCTCTGGCGGCCACCGTCAACGGCTATTACGTGTTCGTGCTGGGCAACGTGGCGCTGCTGGCGCTGGCCGGCATCGGGCTGAACGTGCTGCTGGGGCTGACCGGGCAGATGTCATTCGGCCACGCGGGCTTCTACGCCATCGGCGCGTATACCGTGGCCATCCTGACCGGCCAGGCCGGTTGGAGCTTCTGGCTGGCCTGGCCGGCGGCGGCGCTTGTCGCCGGCGCGTTCGGGCTCCTGCTGGCGCTGCCCGCGCTGCGCGTGAAGGGCCCTTACCTGGCGATGATCACCATCGCCTTCGGCTTCATCGTCGAGCACGCGCTCATCGAAGGCGGAGACGTCACCGGAGGCCAGAACGGGCTGATGGGGATCGTGCAGCCCTCGCTTGCCGGCATCGGCGGGGACCGCGGCGTGGCCATGCTGGCGATCGTGGCGGTATTCGTGGCGCTGGCGGCCTACGCGCTGCTCTCGCGCGGCACCTGGGGCGCGGCAATGCGCGCGGTCAAGGACAGTGAAACGGCCAGTGAATCCATCGGCATCAATCCGCTGGCGGTCAAGGCCGTGGCCTTCATGGTGTCGGCTGCGGTGGTGGGCCTGGCGGGCGGACTCTACGCGCCGCAAGCCGGCATGATCACGCCGCACAACTTCAACTTCATGCAGTCCATCCTGTTCGTGCTGGCGGTGACGCTGGGCGGCGCGGGATCGCTCGCCGGCCCCTTGCTGGGCGCGGTCGTCGTCGGCCTGCTGCCGGAAATGCTGTCCAGCCTGGAGGAATACCGACTGCTGTTCTTCGGCGTCTTCCTGCTGGTGGTGCTGTGGGCCGCGCCGGACGGCGTGGCCGGGCTGGTATCTCGCTGGCGCCGCCATGCGGCGGGCCACGCGCTGACGCCCCGCCAGAGCGGTGCGATGCCTGCCGGCGGCCGCCCCCGGCGCGTGCTGCGCGCCGACGCGCTGACCATGACGTTCGGCGGCGTGCGCGCCGTGCAATCGGTGTCGTTCACCGTGCCGCCGGCCGCCGTCACGGCGCTGATCGGTCCGAACGGCGCCGGCAAATCCACGGTCATCAACATGCTCAGTGGCTACTACCAGCCGACCAGCGGCGCGGTGGCGCTGGGTGACGCGCCGCTGGCCGCGTTGCCCGCCTACCGCGTGGCGCGCAGCGGAATCGGCCGCACCTACCAGACCTCGCAACTGTTCGACACGCTGAGCGTGGAAGACAACGTGGCGCTGGGCATGGTGCGCGGCCGGCTGGGCGGACTGCTGGCGTCGCGCCGTTACCTGGCGCCGGATGTGCGGGAACGGGCGCGCGCCCTGCTGACGTTTTGCGGCTATGAGGGTGCGTTGGACGTGCCCGCCGCCGACCTGCCGCACGTCGACCGGCGCCTGGTGGAGATCGCCCGCGCGCTGGCCACCGATGCCGACATCCTGCTGATGGACGAACCCGCCGCCGGCCTGTCGCGCGAAGACAAGACGCGGTTGGCCGGCCTGCTGCGGCGCATCGCCGAAGCCGGCGCGGGCGTGCT
The DNA here is from genome assembly GCA_963530045.1 of uncultured Achromobacter sp. GTDB lineage: Bacteria > Pseudomonadota > Gammaproteobacteria > Burkholderiales > Burkholderiaceae_B > Achromobacter. The sequence goes on along the minus strand of CAUSDE010000005.1, from coordinate 145,522 downwards.
GCTGGTCGAGCACGACATGGCGCTGGTGATGGGCGTGTCGGATCACATCGTCGCCATCGACGCCGGCCGCGAACTGGCGCAGGGCAACCCCGCCCAGATCCAGCAATCGCCCGCCGTGCGCCAGGCCTATCTGGGCGACGAAGCCGCGCGCCGCGCGCCCGCCGCGCGGCAACGGCCCGCAAGCGCTCCCATCGCGCCGGAAGTGCTGGGGGTAGGCAATCTGGTCACCGGCTACGGCGCCAACCCCGTGCTGCACGGCATCGACCTGCAAGTGCGGCAGGGCGAGATGGTGGCCCTGCTGGGCGCCAATGGCGCGGGCAAATCGACGTTGATGCGCACGTTGGCCGGACTGCACCGGCCCGCGCAAGGCGGCATGCACCTGCAAGGGCAGGAGCTCAACGGCCTGGCTGCCGACCGCATCGTGGCGCGCGGGCTGGTGCTGGTGCCCGAAGGCCGCCAGGTCTTTCCGGGCCTGAGCGTGCTGGACAACATCCGGCTGGGCGCTTTCCTTCACCCGCAGGATCGCGAGGCGCGCGTCGAAGAGATGCTGGCGCGCTTCCCGCGCCTGCGCGAACGCCTGCATCAACGCGCCGGCCTCTTGTCAGGCGGCGAACAGCAGATGCTGGCGATTGCCCGCGGCCTGATGTCCAAGCCCGTCATCCTGCTGCTGGACGAACCGTCGCTGGGCTTGGCGCCCAAGATCATCGACGAATTGTTCGACGCATTGGACCGCCTGCGCGCGGAGTCCATGACGATCCTGCTGGTGGACCAGATGGCGGCGCTTGCGCTGTCGCTGGCCGACCGCGCCTATGTGCTGGAGTCCGGCCGCGTCGCCGCACAAGGCACGGCCGCGCAGATCGCAGAGGACGGGGCGTTGGCTCGCGCATACCTGGGCGCGTAGCGGCGCAGGCAGGCCCGGCCACGCCCTTGGACGGCGGGCGCTACTCGGCGTCCGCCTCCAGCCGAGCGCCGGCGCGCACGATGCCGCAACGCTTGTGCGCGCGCATCACCACGCCGACTTCACTGTTGAGCACGCCGTCCAGTTCCCCCAGCCGGCGCGTCACCACGTCCCATAGATGCAGGCTGTCGCGGCACAGCACGTGCCAGAACAGCTGCGACGCGCCGCTGGTGCCGAACAGGCAGCGCGTGTTCGGATCCAGCGCCAGATGCGCGGCCAACGCGTCCACCGCTTGCGGGCGCACCTGCACCGAGATCACGGCCTCTACCGGAAACCCCACCAACGCCGGTTCCACTTCCACGCGGAAGCTCAGCGCGCGCCGCTCGACCAGATGCTGCAGCAGACGCTGCGCGGTGGGTTCGCTGACGCTGGCCTCGCCGGCCAGTTCGGCAAGGCTTGCCCGCCCGTCGCGCATCAGATGGGCGACCATGCGTTGCTCAGGTTCCGTCAGCGCCGCTGGCGGCTGCGCGTGCGGCGCTTCCGCGACCGCGTCGGGCTGGGCCTGGATGCGCCACTGCCCGGCGCGGCGGAACGGCCGCAGCACCAGCCTCGCCTCCACATGCTCGACGCCGTCGATGGACGGCAGCACGCGCGTGACCACGTCCGGCATGTCGGCCGCGTCCGCCAGCGTCAGTTCGGCCATCAGGTCCGCGGTGCCGGCCAAGGTGACCACCAATTGGCTGATGTCCAGCCGCGCCAGCTGATCGGCCACGTCCGGCACCCGGCCCGACCGGCAGCGCACCCAGGCGTGCAGCACCACACCCTGGCCCATGGCCAACGGGTCGGGCTCGGCGATCACCCGCAGCGCGTCGGCATCCATCAGGCGTCGGATGCGGCGCGCGACGGTCCGCTCGGCGATGCCGGTAGCCGCGCCCAGTTCGCGCCAGGACGCGCGGGGATCGGACTGCAACGCAATCAGGCAGGCCAGATCGGTGTCATCGAGCGCTGGCATTAGGGGCTTACCCTTACTTGACGTGACCATATTCATTAATCTAACGTTCGCGCATTGATAAAAACATAAAATTAAACGGTCTTTTTGACCAAAAATAAATTCTTATTTTGAGGACGTCATGAGCAGCCCATCCGCGACCTTGCGCAGCAAGCAAGGAGCAAGCGCCGCGCCAGCCAGCGCTGCGCCCGTATCCCGCGCCCGCACCATCCTGGCCGGTAGTGTAGGCAATGCAGTCGAATGGTTCGATTGGACCATCTACGCCTCCTTCGCCATCTTCTTCTCCAGCCAGTTCTTCCCGCCCGGCAATGAAACCACCGCGCTCCTGGCCACCTTCGGCATCTTCGCCGTGGGCTTCTTCATGCGTCCGGTCGGCGGCTGGGTGCTGGGCATCTTCTCCGACCGCTATGGCCGCAAAGCCGCACTCGGCCTGACGATCCTGATGATGGCGGGCGGCTCGCTCATCATCGCCATCACCCCCACCTACGCCACGATCGGCATTGCCGCCCCGCTGCTGCTGACCGGCGCCCGCCTGCTGCAAGGCCTGTCGCTGGGCGGAGAGTATGCCTCGGCCACGACCTTCCTGGCGGAAATGGCCCCGCCCGAAAAGCGCGGCTTCTATTCCAGCTTCGTCTTCTTCAGCGCCGCCGTCGGCATCCTGGCCGCCTCCGCCGTGGGCTGGATCCTGACCTCGACGCTGACCAAGGCCGACATGGCATCGTGGGGCTGGCGCATCCCCTTCCTGCTGGGCGCGCTCGGCGGCCTGGCCGGCATGTGGATCCGCCGCGCCATCCCGGAAACCGAAGCCTTCTCGCACGCCAAGAAAGCCGGCGTCGAAAAGCAGCCGCTGCGCACGCTGCTGCGCGACCACCCGCGTGAAGTGCTGCGCATCGTGGGCTTCTCTGTCCTGACCACGTTCGCGTTCTACATCTTCGTGGCCTACGTCCCCACCTACGCCATCCGCCAGGTGGGCGCCGACCCCAAGACCGCGTTTGCCGCCAACACCGTCGCGCTGATCGTGTTCATGCTGGTGCAGCCGCTGTTCGGCATCCTGTCCGACCGCATCGGCCGCAAGCCGCAGCTGATCTTCTTCGCCACCGGCTACCTGGTGTTCTTTTATCCGTTGATGACGACGCTGGGCCCGTCCTTCGGTTCGATCCTGGCGGTGGAACTGTTCGGCCTCGTGCTGTATGCCATGTACACGGCCATCGCGCCGGCCATCATGTCGGAACAGTTCCCGACCAGCGTGCGCGCCGTCGGCATCGGCACGCCCTACAACCTGGTCGTCGCGCTGCTGGGCGGCACCACCCCCTATCTGCTGACCTGGCTGCAAAGCAAGGGCATGGAGCGCTGGTTCTTCTACTACGTGCTGGCGGGCGCCGTGATCACGTTGATCACCTTCATCCGCATGCCCGAGACCAAGGGCCAGACGCTGAAGTAGCGGCCAGGCACCCCGTGTAAACGCTTTCCGGCTCCGCAAAGGGCCGGAAAGCTTTTTCTTTTTCCATGAGACCCATGCCAGAACAAGACCACACCGACCTGCATTTCCGAGACGCCCGCGAACTTGCCCGCGCCATCCGCCAACGCGAACTGAGCTCGCGCCAGGTCACCACGCACTTTCTGGACCGTATCGAACGCGCCCCGGCGCTTGCGGCCTATAGCGAAGTCACGGCCGAGCGCGCCCTGGCGCAGGCCGACGCGGCGGACCGCCTGCAAGACGCCGGCATCCTGATGGGCCCGCTGCACGGGGTGCCGGTGGCGGTGAAGGACAGCATCCAGTGGCAGGGCACGCCGGCCACCGGCGGTTCGCAGACCCGGCGCGGGATCATCAGCGGCGAGACCTCGGCTGCCGTGCGCATGCTGGCCGCGCAAGGCATGGTGATCCTGGGCAAGACGCGCATGACCGAATTCGCGTTCGGGCTGTCGGGCCAGAACCCGACCCAGGGCACGGCGCGCAATCCGTGGGACGCCCGCGTCGCGCGTGCGCCGGGCGGGTCCTCGAGCGGTTCGGGCGTGGCAGTGGCGGCCGGGCTGGCGCCGATCGCGCTGGGCGGCGACACGGGCGGCTCCGTGCGCGCCCCGGCGGCGCTGAACGGCGTTGTGGGCTACAAGCCGTCGACCGGCGTGATCAGCCGCGCGGGCTGCCTGCCCTTGTCGGACACGCTGGATGTGCTGGGCCCGCTGGCCCGCAACGTGGCGGACGCCCGCCTGCTGACGCAATTGCTGGCAGGCCCGGACGTGGACGACGCCACGACGCTGGCATTGCCCGCCGCCTGCTTCACCGCGCTGCGCCACCCCGCCCCGCGCCGGCAGGCCGCAGTCGCCGTGCTGGCCCCCCAGGCCTGGCCCGCGTCGCTGACCGAAGCCGGGCTGCAGGTCTGGCACCAGGCGCAAGCGCGGCTGGAGCAAGCGGGCCTCACCCCCACCGCCTGGCACCCGCCCGCCTCGCTGTCGTTTGCCCGCATGGCGGACGACAACTCGGTGGTGCTGGCCTACGAGGCCTATCGCTATTACGGCGCGCTGGCCGAGAACCCCGCCGCGCCCTTGTGGGACATCGTGCGTACGCGCATCGCGGCAGGCGGCCGGATTTCGCAGGCCGACTACGAAGCCGCCCTGCTCCGCCGCCAGGCTGACATGGCCGCGTTCGCCAGCGCCATGCGGGGCGTGGACGCCCTGCTGATGCCCGCCTGCGACCAGGCCGCGCAAGCGCTGGACGCGGAAGACGTCCGCCACGTCGGACTGGGCAAACTGCTGCGCCCCGCCAACTTCCTGGGTGCGGCCGCGATCTCGCTGCCGGCGGGTTTCGACCACGAAGGCATGCCTATCGCCGTCCAGCTGCTGGCCCCCGCCGGCTGCGACGCCGCCCTGCTGGACTGCGCCGCGGCGCTGGAACCGGTGCTGTCGCCCGCGCCGCGCGTACCGGACCTGTCGTCCTGGGGGCTGTAGGCGCGGGATGCGAAAACCGTCCCGCCCGGCGTAGCCCGGGCGGGCTGCAAGACGAAAAAAAGCCCCTGCGAACCTTCCGCAGGGGCTTTTTCTTTGAAGAGCGGCTGGCTTTACAGCGCCTTCTTCAGGTCCTGGACCTTGTCCGTGGCTTCCCACGAGAATTCCGGCTCCGAACGGCCGAAGTGACCATAAGCGGCGGTCTTCGCGTAGATCGGGCGCAGCAGGTCCAGCATGTTCACGATGCCCTTGGGACGCAGGTCGAAGTGCTCGCGAACCAGCTTGGCGATCTCGTGGTCGGGGATGACGCCGGTGCCTTCGGTGTAGACGGTGATGTTGATCGGCTCGGCCACGCCGATGGCGTAGCTGACCTGCACCTGGCACTGGCGCGCCAGGCCGGCGGCCACGATGTTCTTGGCCACGTAGCGCGCGGCGTAGGCGGCCGAACGGTCGACCTTGGACGGATCCTTGCCCGAGAACGCGCCGCCGCCGTGCGGGCATGCGCCGCCGTAGGTGTCGACGATGATCTTGCGGCCGGTCAGGCCGCAATCGCCTTGCGGGCCGCCGATGACGAAGCGGCCGGTCGGGTTGACCAGGAACTTCGTATTCGGCGTGATCAGGCCTTCAGGGAAGCTCGGCTTGATGATGTCTTCAATGACGGCTTCGCGGATGGTCTCTTGCGTGACTTCCGGCGCGTGCTGGGTCGACAGCACCACGGTGTCGACTTCGGCCGGGCGGCCATCGACATAGCGGAACGTCACTTGCGACTTGGCGTCCGGACGCAGCCACGGCAGGCGGCCGTCCTTGCGCAGTTCGCTCTGGCGCTGCACCAGGCGGTGCGCGTACCAGATCGGGGCGGGCATCAGATCGGGCGTTTCATCGCACGCGTAGCCGAACATCAGGCCTTGGTCGCCCGCGCCCTGGTTCAGATAGTCTTCCGAACTGCGGTCCACGCCTTGGGCGATGTCGGGCGATTGCTTGTCGTAAGCAACCAGCACGGCGCAACCCTTGTAGTCGATGCCGTATTCGGTGTTGTCGTACCCGATGCGGCGGATGGTGTCCCGCGCGACCTGGATGTAGTCGACGTTGGCGGTGGTGGTGATTTCACCGGCCAGGACGACCAGGCCCGTGTTGCACAGCGTTTCGGCTGCGACACGCGCGTTCGGGTCTTGCGTGAAGATGGCGTCCAGGATCGAATCGGAAATCTGGTCGGCAACCTTGTCGGGGTGCCCTTCGGAGACGGATTCGGAAGTGAAGAGAAAATCGTTATTGGCCACAGATGCGTCCTTAGTGTCCGGCTTTGCCGGCGCATAGGTTCACGAGGCGCGTTGCACCCCGGACCGCTGGCATACGCTAATCTGGGCGCGACGCTTTAGCGGATTCAGCAAAGGCCGCGCATGGCGCCGCACCCTTGCCGTCGCCCCGCAAGTTGTCGGTTAACTCGGCGACTGAGCCCATTTTAAGCGAAAATGCCGTTCTTATGCTTGTGCCGGGGGTGTAAACATATTCCCGGAAGCCCGGCATCCCCCCGGCACCACCCTGCCCGCCCTTCTCCATTTACCGAATGCTGCTTGCCCTGTTCAGACTCTTCGCCGCCTTGCCGCTACCCGTCGCGCACGCCATCGGGAGACTGGCCGGGCTTGCGGTATACGCCTGGCCCGGCAAGTACCGGCGCCGGCTCCAGGCCAACGCGGCCCAGGCCGGCTACCCCGGTGCGGCGTTCGCCCGGCAGGCCGCGGCCGAGACCGGCGCCATGATCCTGGAGAATCCGCGGGTCTGGTTCAAGAATGAGCAAAGCCTGGCGCAGGTCGTGTCGGACGACAACGACGTGGTCACGGCCGCCCGCGCCGAAAATCGCGGCATCCTGTTCCTGACGCCCCACCTGGGCTGCTTTGAAATTACTGCCCGCTATCTGGCCCGCCAGATGCCGATGACGGTGATGTTCCGTCCCCCGCGCAAGGACATCCTGGCCCCGCTGCTGGAAACGGCGCGCAACAGCTCGGACGTCAACGCGGTGCCGGCCACCATGCAAGGCGTGCGCGAGTTCGTGCGCGCCCTGCGCCGCGGCGAATCCGTCGGCATGCTGCCCGACCAGGCGCCCAGCGTGGGCGACGGCGTGTGGGTCCCGTTTTTCGGCCGCCTGGCCTACACGATGACGCTGCCCAGCAAACTGGCCACGCAGACCCATGTGCCGATCATCCTGACCGCGGGCGAACGCCTGCCCCGCGGCCGCGGCTGGCGCATTCACTATGTGCGCGTGCCGGAGCCGCTGCCTGCCGACCCGCAGGCGCAGGCCGCCTTGATCAACGCCGCGATGGAAACGCTGATCCGCCGCTGCCCCCAGCAATACCTCTGGAGCTACAACCGCTACAAGACCCCGCGCGGCGCGCCTCCGGCCCCCGATGCTGGCACGGTGCCCCCGGCCGCTTCCTGAAAGCCCCGCCGCCCCAAGTAGCCCGGTCTTATCCCCAACGCCATGAACGAATCGAAAACGCGCACGCTGGTTACCCTGCTGAAATGGTTTGGCCGCATCAAGCCGTCGACGCGCCAGCGCATCGGCGCCGTCCTGGGTTGGCTGGCCCCCCGCCTGGCCCGGTCCCGCGCCCACATCGTGCGCCGCAATCTGGAACTGTGCTTTCCGGATCAACCCGCGTCCGTGCGCGAACAATGGGTCGCCGACCACTTCCGGGCGCTGGCCCAATCCATCGTGGACCGCGGCGTGCTCTGGTACGGCACGCCCGAGGCCGTCAAGGACCTGGTCACGCAAACGGGCGCCGACCGCATCAACGCGCTGACAGCCCAAGGCCGCTCCGTGATCCTGCTGGCGCCGCACTTCATCGCGCTGGACGCCGCCGCCACGCGCCTGACCATGGAAGTGCCCAGCGCGGCCACCATGTACACCCCGCAAAGCGATCCGCACATCGACGCGGTCGTCGCAGCCGGGCGCGCCCGCTTCAACGAGGTCTTCCTGGTCAGCCGCAAGGACGGCGTGCGCGACCTGATCCGCCACCTGCGCGCCCCGCGCCCGGTCTACTACCTGCCCGACATGGATTTCGGCCGCCAGGGCTCGGTGTTCGTGCCCTTCTTCGGCGTACCGGCCGCCACGCTGCTGGCCACCGCCCAGCTGGCCCAGAAGTGGAACGCGGCCGTGCTGCCGGTGGTGGGCTTCTGGAACCCGGAGACCGGCCGCTATCACGTGGACGTGCTGCCGGCGCTGGAGGACTTCCCGGGCGAGGACTCGCTGGAAGCCGCCACCGCCCGCCTGAACCGCGAGCTGGAATCCTGGGTGCGCCGCTGCCCCAGCCAGTACTACTGGGTGCACCGGCGCTTCAAGACCCGTCCCCCGGGCGACCCGAAAGTCTATTGAACGCCTGGCGCGGGCTGCCCGCACCCCAATAATGGGCGATAATCCAGGAATGAACTGGAACTTCACCAAAATGCATGGCGCGGGCAACGATTTCGTCGTGCTCGACGGGGTCCGCCAGACCATCGAAATGACGCCCGAACGGGCGCGCGCCTTGGGCGACCGGCACTTCGGCATCGGCGCCGACCAGATCCTGCTGGTCGAACCCGCCACCCGGCCCGACGCCGATTTCCGCTATCGCATTTTCAATTCCGACGGCAGCGAAGTCGAACACTGCGGCAATGGCGCCCGCTGCTTCGTGCGCTTCGTGCACGAGCAAGGCCTGTCCGACCGCAATCCGCTGCGCGCCGAAATCGCCACCGGCATCCTTGTCCTGGACGAAGGCGACGACGAACAGGTCACGGTTGAAATGGGCAGCACCCGTTTCGATCCCGCCGCATTGCCGTTCGACACCGCCGGCCTTGCCTCGCAACAGCAAGGCGAAGACACGCTCTGGGAACTTGAGCTGGACGCGCCCGCCGGTGTGCCCGCCAAGGTGCTGCTGTCGGCCGTGGCCATTTCCAACCCGCATGCCGTGCAAGTAGTCGACAACGTCGACACCGCGCCTGTGGCCGTGCAGGGCCCGCTGATCGAAACCCATCCGCGCTTTGCGCGCCGGGTCAACGCGGGCTTCATGCAAGTGGTGGACCGCCACAACATCCGCCTGCGCGTGTTTGAACGCGGCGCGGGCGAAACCCTCGCCTGCGGCACCGGCGCCTGCGCCGCCGTCGCGGCCGGCATCCGCCGTGGCCTGCTGGAATCGCCCGTGCGCGTGCAAACGCGCGGCGGCGTGCTCACCATTGCCTGGAATGGCGAACAGCTGCGCATGACCGGCCCGGCCGAATCCGTTTTCACGGGGCAGGTCGACATCGACAAGCTCGTCTTCTCCATGGCGCTGAACCGCTGACCCTATGACTGATACCGCATTCACCGCCCAGGACATCGCCGCCTTCCTGCAAGAGCACCCCGGCTTCTTCGACGAGCACGCTGACGTCTTCGCCACCATGCAGGTGCCGCATCCGCACGGCTCGCGCGCGATTTCGCTGGGCGAACGCCAGATCCTGACGCTGCGCGAACGCAACCGCGAATTGGAATGGCGCTTGAACGAACTGGTGCGCAACGCCACGGCCAACGAAAGCATCGGCACGCATGTGGCCAAATGGTGCAGCCGCCTGCTGTCCGAAAACGACGCCCAGCGCGTGCCGGGCGAAATCGCCCTGGGGCTGGCTGAACAGTTCGAACTCAACCACGTGGCGCTGCGCCTGTGGAACCTGTCCGAACTGCCTCCCACCGGTTACGGCGAACCCGTCTCGCAAGACGTGCGCACGTTCACCGACAGCCTGAAGACGCCGTACTGCGGCACCGATACCGCTTTCGAAGCCGCCGGTTGGCTGGACAGCACGCCAAAGTCGCTGGCGCTGGTGCCCTTGCGCCTGGAAGCCGACGGCGCCGCTGTCGGCCTGCTGGTGCTGGGCTCCGACGACCCCGAACGCTTCACCCCGGAAATGGGCACGGCGTTCCTCGAATCCATCGGCCAACTGGCTTCGGCGGCGCTGCATCGCCTGAATCCGGCGTCGCCGAAGGCGTAGGACGACGCCAGGGCGGGCGGACATGAATCCCACCACGCGCGACGCGCCCCCGCCCGACTCCCCGCCACCCGCGGCGGGCGCCGAAGCCCTGCTCGATCCGATGCGCGCGTGGCTGCGTCATCTGGAAACCAACCGCCGGTATTCGCCCCACACGCTGGACGGCTACCGGCGCGAACTGCACTTCCTGCGCGAACTCGCCGAAAAAGCCCGTCTGCCGCTGGACAAGATCGCCAATGGCCACATCCGCCAGTTCGTCGCGCGCCTGCATGCCCAGGGCCGCGGCCCGCGCAGCCTGGCCCGCACGCTGGCGGCCTGGCGCGGCTTCTACCAATGGTGGGCGCCGTCCATCGAACTGGCCGGCAACCCCGTGGCCGGCGTGCGCGCCCCCAAGGCGCCACGCGGCTTGCCCAAGGCCCTGTCGGTGGAACAGACGCAGGCGCTGCTGGACCGTGCGCCGGCCAAGGTCGCGAACGAGCCCACCGCGCTGCGCGACCAGGCCATGCTTGAACTGCTGTATTCCAGTGGCCTGCGGCTGTCTGAACTGGTGGGGCTGGATCTGCGCTACACGCGCTCGGCCGACTACGAATCCCGCGGCTGGCTGAAGCTGGACGAAGCCGAAGTCGAAGTATTGGGCAAGGGCGGCAAGCGCCGCTCGGTGCCGGTCGGGCAAGCCGCCGTGGCGGCGCTGCAGAAGTGGATCGACGTGCGGGCCCGGCTGGCGTCGCCCGCCCCGCAGCCGGAAGACGCCGCGGCGCTGTTCCTGGGCGCCCGCGGCAAACGCATTTCGCCGCGCGTCGTGCAACTGCAACTGGCGCGCATCGCGCAAGACGCCGGCCTGCCCACCCATGTGCATCCGCACGTGCTGCGCCACAGTTTCGCCAGCCACGTGCTGCAATCGGCCCAGGACTTGCGGGCCGTGCAAGAGATGCTGGGCCACGCCAACATCTCCACCACCCAGGTCTATACCCGGCTGGATTTCCAACACTTGGCCAAGGCCTACGACCAGGCGCACCCGCGCGCCGGCCGCAAATCCTGAGCGCCGCTAGCCGCCTCCGGCCACCATGCCGCCCAGCAGCATGACGCCCAGCAACAGCACCGCCAACGCCGCCAGCGCTTCCACGCCATAGCGCAAGCGCGCCGCGCCCGTGCTGGACAAGCGGCGGCCGATACGCGTCGCCGCGTTGCCGGCCGCCACGGCCAGGCAGGCCAGCGCCGCGACCGTCAGGCCCGTGCCCAGGCCCATCGCCAGCGCCGACGCCACGCCGGCCAGGAAGAAGCCTTGCGACAAGGCGAACACCAGCACGATCAGCGCGCCGCTGCACGGCCGCAATCCCACCGCCAATATCGCCGACCCCGCGCGGCGCCAGTTCAACGGACCCGCGACCTGATCGGGCGTCGGCGCGTGCGCGTGGCCACAACCGCAGTCGTCATCATGGTGATGGGAATGATCATGCGCCGGCGCGGCGGGCGCATGCACGGCGATCGCGCGCAACGCGGCGGCGCCCTTCAGGACGGGTGCGGGCGGCACAGGTGCGGGCGCCGCGGCGAGCGGCAGGTCTCCTTGGCCCGCCCGACGCCGCAGCAACGGGCGGATCGCCTTGACCCACACCAACCATGCGCCCAGCAATGTCACCAGCGCGTAAGACGCCAATTCCAGCCAACGCGTCGCCTGGTTCATCGTCGCCGCAGTGGCGTTGAACACCACCGCCAGCACCGCCACCATCGCGATCGCGACCAGTGCCTGGATCAACGCCGACGCCAGCGCCAGCAGCGCGCCGTTGCGCGCCGTCTGCCGATTGGCCAGCACATAGGAAGAGATCACCGCCTTGCCATGCCCGGGCCCCAGCGCGTGGAACACGCCATAGGCAAAAGACAGGCCGATCAGCGCCCAGGCCGCGCCGCCTTCCGCCTGCCAGGCACGCACCGCGCCCGTCAGCTGACGGTAGAAATGGCTTTGCCAGACCGACACCTGCCCGAAGAAGCTGGCCAGCCATCCCGGCCCGGCCAACCCCGAACCGCTTTCCGGCACGCCAAAGGGATGCGCGCCCTGGGCAACGGCCGCCCCCATGCCGCCCAGCAGCAACAACGCCGCCGCGAACCGCAGCGCGGCCATGGCGGCGCCGCTTGGAGGTCGCACTACGGGCACCGCACCTCGATGCGGTGCGTGAGCCCCTTGGTAATGGCGAAAAGCTCGTCGGGCAACGCGTCCGGGTCGGCCGGGATCGCGGCCAGTTGCTGCATGGTCTTCCAATCCAGTTCCTTGGGCTTGCGGTATTCGGACGTGCACGCCGCGGCAGCCTGGCCGCCCAGCGCAACCGCGCCCTTTTCATCAAAGGCGTACGCGACGAAATACGTGGGGTCGTAGATATCCACCTGCGCACCCTCCGCCTCCGGCGCCACGGGCGTGGCCAGCGGCAACGTGAACGACAGCGTCAGCCGCTTGGTCTTCGCGTTCCAATCGACGCGCGCGTCGCGGGGAGCGGCGAACGCGGCCATCTTGCCGTCCGCGGTGACCCGGGTGAAATAGTGCGAGATCGGTTCGCCCAGCGCCTTCATCCAGTCATCGGCCATGCCCTTGAGCGTCGCGGCGGGCAGCGAACCGTCCTTGCCCGTCTTCAAGCCTTGCGTGGCATAGGCGCCGAACATCTCGTCAAACAACCAGACCTGGCGGACCGCCGTGATGCGGTGCTGCGCGTCGATATCGATGGTGGCGCGGGCGTCGATCCACATGTGCGGGTGCGCGCTGGCGGCGCCCGCCGCCAGCAAGGCCGTCACGGCGCTCAGGGTTGCAAGGCCGCGGCAAGCTGACGTACGTTCCATTCAAACATTTCCAGATAGGTGGCGCCGGGCTGCCCGGACTTGGACAGCGCATCGGAATAAAGCGTACCACCCACTTTCGCGCCGGTCTCGCGCGCGATCTGCTGCACCAGCTTGGGGCTGGTGATGTTCTCGACGAAGACAGCCGGCACGCGTTCGCGCTTGACCTGTTCGATGATGGCGGCGACTTCGCCCGCCGACGGCTCGGCGTCCGTCGACACGCCCATCGCCGAAATGAACGCCACGCCGTAGGCGTCGCCAAAATAGCCGAAGGCGTCATGCGAGGTCACGACCTTGCGGCGCTCGGCAGGGATGGCGGAGAACGTCTTCTTCGCATTGGCGTCCAGCGCTTGCAGTTTTGCGATGTAGGCATTCGCACGCTGGCGATAATTGTCGGCATGCGCCGGGTCCGCGGCGGCCAGCCCCTCGGCCACATTGCGCGCATAGATCACGCCATTGGCCAGGTTCTGCCAGGCATGCGGGTCGGCGTCGCCATGGTGATGGTGGCCGTCCTCGCGGCCATGCCCGTGGTCATGGTGGTCATGGTCGTGATCGTGGTCGTCGTGCTTGCCCGCGTCGCCATGCCCGGCGAACTTGCGCGGCGTCACGCCCTGCGAGGCCACGACGGTCTTGCCCGCGAAGCCCGAGGCCTTCGTCAGCTTGGGCAGCCAGGTCTCGAAATCCAGGCCGTTCACGAACAGCACCTGCGCGGCGGACAGCTTCTTCGCGTCGCCCGGGGTGGGTTCGTATTCGTGCGCATCACCATCCGGGCCGACCAGCGTGGTCAGGCTGACATCGTCGCCGCCCACTTCGCGCACGATGTCGCCCAGGATGGAAAAGCTGGCGACCGCCTTCACGGGGTCGGCGGCATGCGCCGCGCCAAAAGCGGCCGACAGGCACAGTCCGGCGACGGCCAACAGGGCGCGGTGGCGCGCCGGCAGAATGGAACGCATAGCGAATCTCCTAGTGAAGTCAGGCCCGGCGCCTGCGGCGCGACGCCCGCAGCAACCCGCCTTGCGGGCCGCCAACGATGGAAAACAGGTAACAGGCGCCGGCGGCCAGGATGATCGAAGGCGAGGCCGGCACGTTGTAGTGGTACGAGATCAGCAGGCCGCTGACGGAAGCCAGCACGCCGAACGCCGCGGCCAGCGGAATCTGCCGGGCCGCCGAACGCGCCCAGAAACGGGCGGCGGCGGCCGGCAGCATCATGATCCCGACCACCATCAAGGTGCCCAGCACCTGAAAGCCCGCCACCAGGTTGACGACCACCAGCACCAGGAAGCCCATATGGACCCAGCCGCCCCCGCCGCCGCTGGCGCGCAGGAATCCGGGGTCCAGGCATTCAGCCACCAGCAGGCGGTAGATCGCCGCCAGCACCAGCAAGGTCACGCTGGCCGTGATGGTCACCAGCAGCAGCGCCGCGTCGTCCAGGCCCAGCACCGTGCCGAACAGCACATGCAGCAGATCCATATTGGAGCCGCGCAACGACACCAGCAGCACGCCCAGCCCCAGCGAGATCAGATAGAAGGCCGCAAAACTCGCGTCCTCGCGCAACGGCGTCAACCGCGCCACGAGTCCCGCCAGGAGGGCCACGGCCAGCCCGGTGGCAATGCCGCCCAGCATCATGGCGCCCAACGACAGGCCCGACAGCAGGAAACCGGCCGCGACGCCCGGCAGGATGGCGTGCGACATGGCGTCGCCCATCAGGCTCATGCGCCGCAGCACCAGGAACACGCCCAACGGCGCGGCGCCCAGCGACAGCGCACTGGCGCCTGCCAGCGCGCGCCGCATGAACCCGTAATCCAGAAAGGGCGAGACCACCCATTGCGCCAGACTCATGCGTAGGCCCTCGCGTGCCATTGCCGCGCCATCTTCAGATGCGCGTCGTTCAAGGTGTCTTGCGTCGCGCCCCAGGCCACGACCGAGCCGCACAACAGCAGGCAATCGGGGAAGTGGTCGCGCACCATATCCAGGTCGTGCAGGACGGCGATCACCGTGCGGCCCTGCCCGTGCAGCCCGCAAAGCAGCGCCATCAGGTCATCGGCGGTGTGGCTGTCGACTGCCGCGAACGGTTCATCCAGCAGCAGCACCGGCGCATCCTGCACCAGCATCCGCGCAAACAGCGTGCGCTGCATCTGGCCGCCCGAGAGCGTATCCACGCCGCGTCCGGCGGCATCCGCCAGGCCCACCGTCTCCAGCGCATCCATGCAGCGGTCCAGCTCTTCGCCGCCGTAGCGGCGCCAGCCGCCGACTCGACGCCACGCCCCCATCGCCACCAGGTCCAGCACCGTCACGGGGAACGACCGGTCCAGCTCAGCCGCCTGAGGCAGCCAGGCCAGCTCGGACCGGCCCGCCCCGCTGATGCGCACGCTGCCGGTCATGGGGCGCAACACGCCCATGATTCCCTTGATCAACGTCGACTTGCCTGCCCCGTTGGGCCCCACCACCGCCGTCATGCCGCCTGCGGCAAACCGGCCCGACACCGATTTCAACGCCGGATGGCCATGCCAGCCGAACGACGCGTCGTCCAGTTCGATGTGCACCGGCGCCACGCTCATCGCGGCCACCAGTCCAGCGCCCAGCCGGTCAGGGCCCACAGGGCGGCGGCGGCCACCAGCGCGGCCGCCATGCGACGCCACGCGGAAACCAGGAAGGCGGAGCGGGGGATGGCGCCTTGCCGGGGCGCGGCGCCGGGCCGCACAGGCAGAAGCGAGAAATGGGACATGGGAAAGCGGTAAACGAAGAGCGGCGGAATGGCAGTGCAGCGAGATTTTATTATGTTATATCATAACCAATAAAGCTTGAATCCGCCCTGGACGCCCGCATATGCATGTTTTCTGCTACCTTCCAGGCATCTCGCGCGCGTCGCGCGCGTTCCTCATTCAGGTAAAGCCCGCCATGCCCGCTCCGCCCCGATCCCCCCGCAGCGACACCGTCGGCGCTCAGCTCAGCGTCGCCGAAACGCTGTGCGAGCAGCGCGGACGCCGCCTCACGCCCATCCGCCGCAAGGTGCTGGAGCTGCTGCTGCGTCACGGCCGCAGCCTGAAAGCCTACGAATTGCTGGACGCCATGCGCGAAGTGCATCCGGGCGCCGCGCCCCCGACGGTGTACCGGGCGCTGGACTTCCTGATGGACGAAGGCCTGATCCACCGGCTGGACGCCGTCAACGCCTGGAGCGCCTGTCATGACGCCGGCGGCGCCCCCCACGACCTGCTGGTGGTCTGCACCGGTTGCGGAGCCGTGGCGGAAGTGTCCGATCCGGCCATGAGCCGCCAGTTGGCCGAACGCGTCGCCCAAACGGGCTACGCCCTGGCCACCCACGAAACCGAGATCCGCGCGTTGTGTCCCCAATGCCAGCAGAAGCAGCCCGCTGACGCCGGCCATCACCACCATCACCACTAGGCATTGACGCCGTCGGGCGGACGACGTCCGCCTGGCGCACGCCCGCCCGCCGTGGACAACGCCGCACGACCTTCCGTCCCCGATCGGGACGGGGTGGCCTGCGCCCTTGAAATCCGGCAAACCGCCCCAAAATAGTGATATCGCCCGATACTTGACGGCGTACAGCCGCGATCCGGACGGCTTCGGACCCTGGGTTGACCCGGGGTTTGCCCCCTGCCCCCGACTGTGCTGTAATCCTGCGTCCGGCCGCTGTTGGCGGCCTTCGCAGCCTGTGGCAAACATCATCCTGCACGGGAAAATCCCCTGCCAGGCCCATGTGTTGAATGCCTAGACTTCAGCCTTGACCTCACGCTAGCAGCTTCGCCATGAACACCCCGCGCAGTTTGGACAAAATGGTTCCCGTCACCATCCTCACCGGCTTTCTCGGTGCGGGCAAGACCACCCTGCTCAAACGCATCCTGACCGAATTCCACGGCCGCCGCGTTGCGGTCATCGAAAACGAATTCGGACCGGAAAGCATCGACAACGACCTGCTCGTGCAGGACAGCGATGAAGAAATCATCGAACTGTCCAACGGCTGCGTCTGCTGCACGGTCCGTGGCGACCTGATGCGCACCCTGTCCGAGCTGCGCGCCAAGCGCGAAGCCGGCGAACTGAATTTCGAACGCGTCATCCTCGAAACGACCGGCATGGCCAACCCCGGCCCCGTTTGCCAGACGTTCTTCATGGATGACGACATCGCCGAGTACTACCGCCTGGACGCGGTGGTGACGGTGGTCGACGCCAAGCACGGCATGGCCACGCTCGACGCGCAGCCCGAAGCCCAGAAGCAGGTCGGTTTCGCCGACCGCATCCTGATTTCCAAGCGCGACCTGGTCAACGACGTCGACTACGAAGCGTTGCGCCACCGCCTGGTTCACATGAACCCGCGCGCGCCGATCACGCCGGTCAACTTCGGTGAAGTCGACCTGAAGTCCATCATCGACATCAGCGGCTTCAACCTGAATTCCATTCTGGACATCGACCCGGAATTCCTGGCCGATGAACACCCCGACGCCGCCCACGATCACGCCCACGACCACGGGCACGATCACGACCATGACCACGGTCATGACCATGAGCACGAAGGCGATTGCGGGGCGCATTGCAATCATGCCCACCATCATCACCATCACCAGCACGACGACGAAATCGGCGCGTTCGTGTTCCGTTCCAACAAGCCGTTCGATCCCGCGCGCCTTGAGGAATTCCTGGGCGGCGTGGTGCAGGTCTATGGTCCCGACCTGATGCGTTACAAGGGCATCCTGTACATGAAGGGCATCAACCGCCGCATGTTGTTCCAGGGTGTGCACATGATGATGGGCGCCGAACCCGGCAAGCCGTGGACCGCGGCCGAAAAACCGTCCACCAAGATGGTGTTCATCGGACGTAAGCTGCCCCAGGAGATTTTCACCCGGGGCTTGGAGCAGTGCCTGGCGGGGTAATCCCCCTTCCTGACGTGACGCGATGCGACGAAGGCAGTACTGTGAGGTACGAATAGCGTAAGCAGCATGCAACACGGACCGGGAAAGGACGCCCGCGCCAGGATCGATTCATAGTGGAGTGTTTTCATGGCTACCAAGGCAGCAACCAAAAAATCAAGCAAGTCGACGAGCGATACGGCGATTGATCTGCCCAGCGAGAAGGAATTGCTGGCCATGCCCGAGTCCGACTATATGAACGAACGCCAGCTGGCTTTCTTCAAGGAACGGCTCAAACAACTCGAACAGGACATCCTGGCCAACGCCGGCGAAACCACCGAGCACCTGCGCGAAACGCAGTTCGTGCCCGATCCCGCCGACCGCGCCACCATCGAGGAAGAACACGCCCTGGAGCTGCGCACCCGCGACCGCGAGCGCAAGCTGCTGAAAAAGGTGCAACAGTCCATCGCCCGCATCGACAGCGGTGAATACGGCTGGTGTGAAGAAACCGGCGAACCGATCGGCGTACCCCGCCTGTTGGCCCGCCCCACGGCCACCTTGTCGCTGGAAGCGCAGGAGCGCCGTGAAATGCGCCAAAAGCTGTACGGCGACTAATCCGTCCCGCAATTCACGCCATGCCCTGAAAGGCTATGCTGGTTTCCGGCATGGCCTTTTTTATTGCGCGTCCGGCCGGCCGCTTGATTTCCCTGAATCCGCCCCCAGCTAGTTCTTTCAAAGGAAGGAACGCATGGAACAATTTCACGCCACCACCATCGTGTGTGTGCGCCGCGGCAACCGCGTCGCGCTCGGCGGCGATGGCCAGGTCACCCTGGGCAACATCGTCGTCAAGGGCACGGCCCGCAAGATCCGCCGCCTGTACCACGACAAGATCCTGGCCGGCTTCGCCGGCGCCACCGCCGACGCATTCACGTTGCAGGAACGTTTCGAAGCCAAGCTGGAAAAGCACCAGGGCAACCTGATGCGCGCCGCGGTCGAACTGACCCGCGACTGGCGCACCGACCGCGTCCTGCGCCGGCTGGAAGCCATGCTGATCGTCGCCGACACCGAGCACACCCTGGTGCTGACCGGCAACGGCGATGTGCTGGAACCCGAACACGGCCTGGCCGCCATCGGCTCCGGCGGCGCCTACGCGCAATCGGCCGCGCTGGCGCTGTTGCGCAACACCGAGCTGTCGCCCGAGGTTGTCGTGAAGCAATCGCTGGAAATCGCCGGCGACCTCTGCATCTACACCAACCAGAACCACGTCATCGAAACGCTGGGCGACTGACGCCCGCCACGCGGCGCGCGGGGCCTCCCCCCGACGCGCCGCAGCCGCCTCCCCAGCCCGCTCTAGCTCCAAGGATTCGCCCTCATGTCCGCATCCAACATGACGCCCGGAGAGATCGTCTCCGAACTCGACAAGTACATCGTCGGCCAGAACCGCGCCAAGCGCGCGGTCGCTGTCGCCTTGCGCAACCGCTGGCGCCGCCAGCAGGTCGCCGAGCCCCTGCGCCACGAGATCCATCCCAAGAACATCCTCATGATCGGCCCCACCGGCGTGGGCAAGACCGAGATCGCGCGCCGCCTGGCCAAGCTGGCCAACGCGCCCTTCATCAAGATCGAAGCCACCAAGTTCACGGAAGTGGGCTATGTGGGCCGCGACGTCGACACCATCATCCGCGACCTGACCGAATACTCGATCAAACAGACGCGTGAACTGGAAATGCGCCGCGTGCGCACCCAGGCCGAGGACGCCGCCGAAGACCGCATCCTGGACGCCCTGGTCCCGCCCGCCCGCGGCGCCTCCGGCGAACCGGAGCGCGGCGAAGACAACAGCGCCCGCCAGACCTTCAGGAAGCGCCTGCGCGAAGGCAAGATCGACGATCTGGAGATCGAGATCGAAGTGGCCCAGGCCGCGCCGCAGATGGACGTCATGACGCCCCCCGGCATGGAAGAAATGGCCGAGCAGCTGCGCGGCATGTTCGCCGGCATGGCCCGCGACAAGAAAAAAGCCAAGAAGATGAAGGTGCGCGAAGCCTTCAAGCTGATCGTCGACGAAGAAGCCGCCAAGCGCGTCAACGAAGAAGACCTGCGCACCGTGGCCATCAACAACGTCGAGCAGAACGGCATCGTCTTCCTGGACGAGATCGACAAGATCGCGGCCCGCCAGGAATCGGGCGGCGCCGACGTGTCGCGCCAGGGCGTGCAGCGCGACCTGCTGCCGCTGGTTGAAGGCACGACCGTCAACACCCGCTACGGCATGGTCCGCACCGACCACATCCTGTTCATCGCATCGGGCGCGTTCCACCTGGCCCGCCCGTCGGACCTGATTCCCGAGCTGCAAGGCCGTTTCCCGATCCGCGTGGAACTGGAATCGCTGACCGCCGAAGACTTCGTGCGCATCCTGTCCGACACCGACGCCTCGCTGACCAAGCAGTACACCGCGCTGATGGCCACCGAAGACGTGCAGTTGGAGTTCACGGACGAGGGTGTGCGCCGCCTGGCCGAACTGGCCTACGACGTGAACGAGACCACCGAGAACATCGGTGCCCGCCGCCTGTACACGGTGATGGAAAAGCTGCTGGACGAACTGTCGTTCGACGCGACGTCCAGCCAGGACAAGCACGTGAAGATCGACGCCGCCTACGTCAACTCGCAGTTGGCGGAAGCCGCCAGCAGCCAGGACCTGGCGCGCTACGTACTGTAAGTCGGGTGGCGCGCCTGGCGCGCTCCCTTCTGATCAACGCCGTTTATCGCAGCCTTGCGGTAAACGGCGTTTTCCATGGCATGGCGTCAGTTCGTGATCGCCGTCACGACATACTTGCCGTCCTTGCGGGTGGCCGTGAAGCGAACCTTGTCGCCCGCCTTGATCTTGGACAGCAGGGCCGGCGGATCCGCCTCATAGACCAGCGTCATAGCCGGCAGGTCCAAGGCCTTGATCTCGTCGTGCTTGATCGTGACCTTGCCCGCGGCCGGATCCACCCGGCGCACTTCACCGCTGGCATCGGCCGTTTGGGCGAACGCCAAGGGCGTAGCCAAGGTGACGACGGCCATCGCGGTAGCGATAGCCATGGGCATTGCATATTTGCGGTCAAAAGCCATACAGGCGTCCTCCATTGACTGCGAAAGCCGAGGAGCCAAAAGTCGCGCCCCTCCTGCTTTCCACAATGCTAGGATACCGCCGTTATGAAACAGTTCCTGCGGCATAACGCAACAATCCTGACGGTTGATTGCGAACCCGCGCCGGCGCCCGGCCGCCCGCTTACCGCAGGACGCAAACCACACGCTCATTTACCCCAATCCAGGACGCTCCATGGCCAACCGCTTATCTGTCATTGCCACCCGCACGGGGGATGACGGCACCACCGGCTTGGGGGACGGATCGCGTCTGCCCAAGGACGCGCCCCGCATCGAAGCACTGGGCGATGTGGATGAATTGAACAGCGTCATCGGCGTGTTGCTCGCGGAGTCGCTGCCACCGGAGGTCTCGGTCGACCTGATGGCGATCCAGCACGACCTTTTCGATATGGGCGCGGAGCTATGCATTCCGGGCCATACCGCCGTCACCGACGCCCAGGTGGCCCGCCTGGACGCGCGGCTGGCGCACTACAACGCGACCCTGGCGCCTTTACGCGAATTCATCCTGCCGGGGGGCACGCGGGCCGCCGCGCAGGCGCACGTGGCGCGCACCGTCTGCCGGCGTGCGGAACGGGCGGTGGTGGCGCTGGCGGGGGTCGAATCCGTGAATCCGCCCGTGCGCCAGTACCTGAACCGGCTGTCGGACCTGATGTTTGTGCTGGCGCGCCATATCAATAATGCAGCGGACACGCCTGATGTGTTCTGGATAAGCCCAAATGCGCGTAAGGCCACGTAACTCATGAGATGAATTGCAAGGCGGCCCAAGCCGCCTGCATTGCAGCGTATCTTGTAACGTGCTTATTTCACACCACAGTTTGTTTCATTTCTTAGGTAGCCCCGAGGCAGTTGCGGCATAATTGCGGGTTAATCGGCGGCCTTGCGCGCACGCTGAACGCTCAAGGAATACATAAGAATGAGTATTATTGTCACCGGCGGAGCAGGATTCATTGGCTCCAACTTCGTTCTCGACTGGTTTCAGGAAAGCAGCGAACCCGTCGTCACCTTGGATAAGCTCACGTACGCGGGCAATCCCGATAATCTCGCCTCGCTCAAGGGCAATCAAGCACACAAGCTCGTGCAAGGCGACATCGGCGATGTCGAACTCGTCAGCCGCCTGCTGGCCGAACACAAGCCGCGCGCCGTTCTCAACTTCGCCGCCGAATCGCACGTGGACCGTTCCATCCACGGCCCAGGCGAATTCATCCAGACCAATATCGTGGGTACCTTTCACCTGTTGGAAGCCGTGCGCGCGTACTGGAACGCCTTGCCCGATGTCGAACGCGCGGCATTCCGTTTCCTTCACGTGTCTACCGATGAGGTCTACGGATCGCTGGAAAAGGACGATCCCGCTTTCAGCGAAACGAATCGCTACGAGCCCAACAGCCCCTATTCCGCAAGCAAGGCCGCCAGCGACCACTTGGTGCGGGCATACCACCATACCTACGGGCTGCCGGTGTTGACCACCAATTGTTCCAACAACTACGGCCCCTATCATTTCCCCGAAAAGCTGATTCCTCTGGTTATCCACAACGCCCTGGCCGGCAAGCCGTTGCCGATCTACGGCGACGGGCAACAGATCCGCGACTGGCTGTACGTGAAAGACCACTGTTCCGCCATCCGCCGCGTGCTGGCTGACGGCCAGCTAGGGGAAACCTACAACGTGGGCGGCTGGAACGAAAAAGCCAACCTGGAAGTCGTCCACACGCTTTGCGCGCTGCTGGATGAACTCAGCCCCCGGGCTGATGGTCAGCCCTACAAGAACCAAATAACGTTCGTCAAAGACCGGCCTGGTCACGACCAACGTTACGCTATTGACGCCTCCCGCCTTGAACGCGAGCTGGGTTGGAAGCCTGCCGAAACATTCGATACCGGCATCCGCAAGACGGTGCAGTGGTATCTGCAAAACCAGGAATGGGTCGCCAACATCACCAGTGGCGCATATCGCGATTGGGTTACCACTCAGTACAGCGCCTGAACCAACCGCGACGCGGCCCCTGCCGCGGCCCGCATTGTCGGCAGCTACCCTGGATTATTCCGGGCGCCGGGTTCCGCCTGCAACGACCGCCATCACGCCGAGTTTTCCGTTTTGCAAAATAGCCGAGTATCCATGCAGGTAGTCCAGTGAGCCAGCACGTTGCCATCCTCCTTTGCACATATCAGGGTGAAAAATACCTGGCTGCGCAACTGGACTCGTTTGCGGCGCAGACTTACCCGTCTTGGAAACTCTGGGTATCGGACGACGGCTCGACCGATGCAACCCTGGACCAGTTGAGGGCTTTTGCCGAGCGGCACCAGCCCGGGCAAGTCACGCTTCAAGCAGGCCCGCGCAAGGGATTCGTAAAGAATTTCATGTCCTTGATCTGCGAGCCCACCTTGCACGCGGACTATTACGCCTTGTCTGATCAGGACGACATTTGGCACCCCGACAAGCTGGAACGTGCCGTAAAGTGGCTGCGCGACGTGCCGCAAGGGCAACCCGCGCTGTACTGTACTCGGACCGAGCTGATCGACGGGGCGGGCCAACCCATCGGCTTTTCGCCATTGTTTACGCGCCCACCGGCATTTGCCAATGCCCTCATGCAGAACGTTGCAGGCGGAAATACCATGGTGATGAACAATGCCGCACGCGACCTGCTGGTGGAGGCCGGTGCAGACATAGATGTGGTCGCCCACGATTGGTGGATTTATATCGTGGTCAGCGCCTGTGGCGGCCGTGTCCATTACGACAGCGAGCCCTCGCTGCGCTATCGCCAGCATGGAGACAACCTGATCGGTGCCAACGCCGGATTAAGTGCCCGCCTGTTACGGATCAAAATGCTGTTTGAAGGACACTTGAAAATGTGGACCGACCAGCATATTCAAGCGCTGTCGCCCTTGCTACCCAAACTGACTCCCGCCAATCTCGCCATTTACGACCGCTTTATCTCGGCGCGCCAGCGAAGTCTACTTCCGAGGGTAGTGGGCATCAAACGTTCCGGGGTTTATCGTCAGACCTTGCTGGGCAACCTCGGATTATTGGCCGCTGCGCTGACTAATCGAATTTGAAGACTATTATGAAAATCCTGCTACTCGGCAAAGATGGGCAAGTCGGACACGAATTAAAGCGCACCCTGCTGCCGCTGGGCGACGTGCATGCCTTTGGCCGTCAAGGCGCCAATCTGGAAAACCTGGAAGCGTTGCGCGAATTACTCGCTCAACAAGCGCCGGACATTATCGTGAACGCGGCCGCCTACACCGCGGTGGACAAAGCCGAAACCAATCAAGACGTCGCCCGGACGGTGAATGCCGATGCCGTAGCGGAAATCGCGCGGTACGCGAAGGAAAATGACGCCCTGTTCGTGCACTACTCCACCGACTACGTATTCGATGGCCGCAAGGAAGCACCTTACGACATCGATGACCAGACAAATCCGCAAAGCGTGTATGGTTCGACCAAGCTCGCGGGTGAGGCTGCCATCACCGCAAGCGGCTGCAAGGCGCTGATCCTGCGTACGAGCTGGGTGTTCTCCGCCCACGGTGGAAATTTCATCAAAACGATCTTGCGCCTCGCCAAAGAGCGTGATGCCTTGAATATTGTGGCTGACCAGCATGGTGCGCCGACATCGGCCGAACTGATCGCGGACGTCACTGCCCTGGCCGTCGCCGGCTTCCAGCAAGGCAAACTTGCCGCTGGCATATACCACCTGACTGCCGGCGGCCACACCACATGGCACGGGTTGGCGACCCATGTCGTCGCGCGCGCCCGCCACAATGGCTTGGCTCTAAAAGTCCAGCCCGGCAATATCGCCGCCATTACGACCGAGCAGTATCCGGTGCCCGCGGCCCGGCCAAAAAACTCTCGTTTGAATACGATCGCCCTGACCGCGCCGCTGAAGCTGCAACTGCCGGACTGGACGGTGCATGTTGACCGCACGGTAGATCAACTTACGTCATTGGAACTTTCCGCATGAAACGCAAAGGCATTATCCTGGCCGGCGGCTCCGGCACCCGACTGCACCCCGCCACGCTCGCCATCAGCAAGCAGTTGTTGCCCGTTTTCGACAAACCGATGATCTACTACCCGTTGAGCACGCTGATGCTCTCGGACATTCAAGACATCCTGATCATCTCGACCCCGCAAGACAC
This sequence comes from uncultured Achromobacter sp., assembly GCA_963530045.1. Classification (GTDB taxonomy): domain Bacteria; phylum Pseudomonadota; class Gammaproteobacteria; order Burkholderiales; family Burkholderiaceae_B; genus Achromobacter. Next base: position 120,738 of record CAUSDE010000005.1, on the reverse strand, counting down.
GCCGCGATTCCAGCAACTGCTGGGCGACGGTTCTCAATGGGGCTTGAATCTCCAATACGCAGTGCAGCCGTCGCCCGATGGTTTGGCTCAAGCGTTTCTCATCGGTGAATCGTTCCTCGGCAATGATTTGTCTGCGCTCGTGTTGGGCGACAACATTTTCTATGGCCACGACTTCCACCAGCTTCTGGCCAACGCCAATGCGCGCGTCGAGGGCGCCAGCGTGTTTGCCTATCACGTCCATGACCCCGAGCGTTATGGCGTGGCGGAATTCGACGAAAAGGGCAAGGTCCTTTCGTTGGAAGAAAAGCCAAGCAAGCCGAAGTCCAACTACGCGGTGACCGGGCTGTACTTTTACGACGAAAATGTCGTCGAGATCGCCAAGCAGATCAAGCCTTCGCCGCGTGGCGAACTGGAGATTACCGATCTGAACCGCGTCTATCTCGAGCAAGGCAAGTTGGGTGTTGAAATCATGGGCCGGGGATACGCCTGGCTGGACACCGGCACCCACGAGTCGCTGCTCGAGGCCAGCCAGTTCATTTCCACTCTGGAGAACCGCCAGGGATTGAAGGTGTCGTGCCCTGAGGAGATTGCGTTCCGCAATCGGTGGATCACGCCGGAACAGCTGGAAGCGCTGGCCGCTCCGCTGTCCAAGAACGGCTACGGCAAGTATCTCCAACGTCTACTCGTTGAGAAGGTGTATTGATGAACGCCACTCCGCTCGCAATTCCGGAAGTCATCCTGTTCGAGCCGAAGGTATTCGGCGACGACCGTGGATTTTTCTTCGAAAGTTTCAATCATCGCGTCTTCGAAGAAGCCATTGGTCGAAAAGCGCAGTTCGTGCAGGACAACCATTCTCGCTCGGTCAAGGGCGTACTGCGGGGCCTGCACTATCAGATCCAGCAGACGCAGGGCAAGCTTGTGCGCGTCGCCCAGGGCGAAGTCTTCGATGTCGCCGTCGACCTGCGCAAATCCTCCCCGACGTTCGGGCAGTGGGTCGGTGCATTGTTGAGCGCCGAGAACAAGCACCAATTGTGGGTGCCAGAAGGTTTCGGCCACGGATTCGTGGTGCTGTCCGACACCGCCGAGTTCCTGTACAAGACAACCGACTACTACGCCCCGGCGCATGAGCGCTGCATCGCCTGGAACGATCCGACGCTTGCCATCGATTGGCGCATGAGCGGCGAGCCGGTCGTCTCGGCCAAGGATGCACTGGGCCTACCCTTCCTGCAAGCCGAATACTTCGCCTAAGACAGTCCGATTCGCTCCGGCAAGCTGCGGCTGCCACTGTCGTGGACACACCCACGCCCTGCGGCTATCTAATGTTCGACATGAAAAACACTACTGATTTGACCGACTCCCCCTCGTTTAAAGCCCTTTCCGGCCATCGCGGGGAAGGAGCGGCCGATGACGCCGGCTATACGAGGGACACCTCGAAACTGATCGCGTTTTACCTGCCTCAATACCATCGCGTGGCGGAAAACTCGGAATGGTGGGGGCCGGGGTTCACCGAGTGGACCAACGTGGCTCGCGGCAGGCCTAATTTCGACGGACACTATCAGCCTCATATCCCGCGGGAACTGGGTTTCTACGATCTGGACCGCGTGGAAACCATGCGCGAGCAGGCCGCTTTGGCACGCGAGTACGGTGTACACGGATTCTGCTTCTACTATTACTGGTTCAGCGGCCGCCGCATCCTGGAGCGGCCTCTGGACAATTTCCTGGCGTCCGACATCGACATGTCGTTCTGCCTGTGCTGGGCCAATGAAAACTGGACGCGGACTTGGGATGGCGATACCAAGAGCGTACTGCTCGAACAAAAGTATGCGGAAGGCGACGAAGAACGCTTTATTCAGGACATCCATCCCTTCCTGGCGGATCCTCGCTACATCCGCGTGGACGACAAGCCGCTGCTCGTCGTCTACCGCATAAAGGAATTGCCGGATCCTGCCGGTTCGATAAAGAAATGGCGCGCGGAAGCGGAACGCCTTGGCCTGCCTGGCCTTCATGTGTCCGTCGTCGACTTCTACGACATCAGCGATCCGCGTGAAGTCGGTGCCGATGCCATGGTCGAATTTCCGCCGCACAAGTTCAACGGCCCGCAAAACTGCCCGGATCCGTCGCCTCATCTGACAAATCCGAATTTCCGCGGTGGCCTGATCGACTATTCGCGGGTCATTGCGCAAAGCATGCTGCGCCCCGAACCGCCGTTCACGCTCTACCGAGGCATCATCCCCAGCTGGGATAACACTGCCCGACGCCAAGACACGGGCACAATCATCGTGAATGCGACCCCTGCATTCTTCGGTTCATGGCTGAAATTCCTGCGCGCCTACACCCGTGAGACGCGTCCCGGGGCATCCGATCCCTTCATTTTCGTCAATGCCTGGAACGAATGGGGCGAGGGCTGCCACCTTGAACCCGACGTGCAATGGGGCCTGAACTATCTGGACGAAGTCGCACGCACTTCGTACGTATCTCCTGAAGATAAGGTGACAGTGGAACAGGCCCGCGAAGCAGCATTCCACCGTATCCAGCGGATCGCCTCCGACGACGGCATCGGGATCAAGACGGATCTCAGCAAGCATGTACCGATGAAGCCCCGTGTGCAGCGTCTGGCTCATGCGCTGCAGAAGTATCCGCTGCTGCACAAGATCGCACGCAAGCTGTATCGCGCCACCCACGCACTTTTGCATTGATATGCCGAAGACCGTCGCAGTTGTCGCCCATTTTGATCCAGACGACGTTTTGGATCCCACGTTGCATGGCATCCTGGAAGACTTGGAAGCGCTGTGCGATAGCGTCGTTCTGGTCACGACAAGTCGCCTGGCGCCGGACGACGTGCCCAAGAGCAAGAAGATTCAGACCATCTGCCGACCCAACATCGGCTACGACTTCTACAGCTACCGGGTAGGCATCAGCGCGGTGCTGCAGCAAGGCGGCTGCGACCGCATGCTGCTGCTCAATTCGAGTTATCTGGTGACCGACAATCGTCGATACCGGGACACGATGGCGACCATGCTGCAACGACTCGACGACGTGGACATCGTTGGAGTGACGCAGTCCCGCCAATGGCAGTGGCATCTGCAATCCTATCTGATCGCATTGCGGGGCGAATCCGTTTCGAGCAGTTGGTTCCAGTCGTGGCTCTCGACCATCTCTCCGCGCAATACCAAAATAGAAACCATCCTTTCCGGCGAACTCGGGCTGTCCGCGGCCATCATGGCCAGCGGCGCGTCCGTGAACGTCGTTTTCCAGCCGGCACGCTGGGACAACTGGCGCGCCATGGCGCTCTGGGGACGTAAGAGCCTGACCATCAAGAGCCTGGCAAAACTGGCCCAGCCCTCGTTCTGGCGTTCGCTAACGCAATTCAATCCCACTCACTTTCAGGCGCAGGCGCTTGCGCGGGAAACGGGACTGGTCAAGACCGAGCTCGTTCGGAACAACCCCCACAAGCTCAGCTTGGCCTGGTTGCGGCGGCTATGCCCGCCAACCGAATACGAAGCGATAAACCGTTTCGTCACGCGCTCGCAGGCCCACTACCAATCCAAGTCAGGCCCGCTCACCGCCTTGACGACGAAAGCCAGCCCGTTGCCCTGGCAGCGCGTCATCCACACCGCGCCACTGGGCAGACCCGGCGTCCGAGTGGCGGTAGTCGTTCATATCTTCTATCCGGAACTGGCCGGCGAGATTTACGACTACATCAAAAACATCGTCGAACCGTTCGACCTCATCATCACCACGCCTCACGAAGGGGCGGTATCACAGTTGATCGATATCTTCGCGCCGCTGGCAAGCAGCGTGGCGGTCGCGCTGTCGGAGAACCGCGGCCGGGATGTCGGACCGTTTCTTGCAGTTCACCGTAGCGGAATGCTGGAGCGCTATGACGCGGTGCTCAAGCTGCATTCCAAGAAAAGCACATATAGCGACAGCGGGCAGCAATGGCAGCAGAGCCTGTTCCGCCAGCTTTGCGGCAACTCTCAGACTGTACGCCGCAGCCTCGCATTGCTGCGCGACGGCACGACTGGCATGGTGGGACCACACGATTACTATCTGACGCACCCGCACTACTGGGGCGCCAATCGGGCCACTGTGTGCGCGCTGATGCAAAGCCTTACGCCCACTACCTTGAAAGAAGAGGACGTGCCGCTCGGCTTTTTCGCCGGCACCATGTTCTGGTTTGCACCGAAGGCCATCGCGGCGCTACATGACATTCCGGATTCCCTGCTGACCTTTGCGCCCGAGAACGGCAAGCAAGACGGCACGCTGGCGCATGCGCTGGAACGGCTGTTTGGCATATTGCCGCAACTTAGCGGATATACCATCACCAGCCTGGCGCTAGCCGGGCGGAGCTTGAACGACGTCGCGACCCTTGACCATACCGTTCCCGTGCTGAAAAAGCCCTCTGAGCTGGTTCAATAGGCGCACGAGACCTCTTTGATGCTGGCGTACCCGCTCCGACGTACCGCGGTGCCAGCATGCCACCAATTGACTATTTATTGATAGACCCATCCGTTTATGTCCAACCAAACCGCTGCTGGCGCCGTGCAAGACATCCTGTCAGCGCTAAAACGTTTTTCCCTGATAGGCACACTGGGCTGGCAGGATGTGCGGCAACGCTACCGCCGTTCCTCCATTGGAGCCTTCTGGCTGACCATCAGCATGGGGGTGATGATCGGCACGATCGGCATCGTATTCGGCCAGATCTTCAAATCGCCGATGAACGAGTTCTTGCCGTTTCTGTCTGTCGGCTTGATCCTGTGGGGTTTCATCTCGACAGTCATCACTGAAGGGTGCAGCGGCTTCATCGCTGGAGAGGCCGTGATCAAGCAGCTGCCCATCCCGCTGAGCGTGCACATTTTCCGCGTCCTCTGGCGCAACCTGATCATCCTGGCGCATAACGTCGTGATCTTTCCGCTGGTCCTCATCGCGGTCCAGAAGGCACCTACTTGGGATGTCCTCGTCGCAATCCCGGGCTTGTTGCTCCTGATGCTGAATCTGACCTGGATCGCCATTTTTTTGGGTGTCATCTGTACGCGCTATCGTGACATTCCCCAAATTATCTCCAGCTTTCTGCAGGTCGTCTTCTATGTCACGCCGATCATGTGGCTGCCGAGCCTTCTGCCGTCCCGCGCCGGCACGTATATGCTGGATCTGAATCCGTTCTATCACTTCCTTCAGATCGTTCGTGCTCCCCTCCTCGGCCAAGAACCTTCACTGGAGAACTGGCTAGTGTCGATTGGCATCGCCATCGTAGGCTGGACTTTGACCTTGGTGCTCTTCGGCCGTTATCGCCGCCGTATCGCCTACTGGCTTTAAGACACAACGACTCTTCAAGAAAGACAGATTATGGCCTCCATTGTTTTCGACAAAGTCTGCGTCGACTTTCCCATTTACAACGCCAGTGCACGTTCACTTAAAAAGCGACTATTCCAGGTTGCGACCGGTGGTCAGATCAGCGCCAACTCCAGTGGCCGGGTGATCATCCGCGCACTCGAGGACTTGACCTTGACAATCAAGGATGGGGATCGCGTCGGCTTGCTTGGCCACAATGGTGCAGGCAAAAGTACGCTATTGCGCCTGCTGAGCGGTGTTTACGAACCTTCAAGCGGCCGGGCCGAAATCAAGGGTGAAATTGGATCTCTGATCGATGTCAGTTTCGGCATTGATCCGGAGGCAAGCGGCCGCGAGAACATATACCTGCGCGGCGCCCTCCTGGGCCTGACTCGGGCAGAGATAAAGGCCAAGCTCGATGAAATCATCGATTTCTCGGAGCTGGGCGATTTCATCGATATGCCAGTCCGCACATATTCATCAGGGATGCACTTGCGCCTGGCATTCTCGGTATCCACCATCATCAGACCCGAAATCCTGTTGATGGACGAATGGCTATCCGTCGGCGACGAGGGGTTTCGTGTTCGTGCGGAAGCCCGCATGAATGAACTGGTGGAGTCCACGCACATCCTCGTCATCGCGAGCCATTCGCGCGAACTGGTCAGGGACACGTGCAACCGCGCCATCTGGCTCGAGCATGGAAAGATAAAAATGGACGGAACGCCCGAAGAGGTGACTCAGGCTTATTTTGGCCATTGAGCTGATGTCGCACGCCTGAACCACACGGGATGAAGCTCGGATTTGCAGGGCGCAAGTTCGGCGATCCGTCTTTAAGGTGCGTTCGCTCGAATATTGGTATCCACGCAAGGCGAAACAGATAATGACTCAAGACTCGTTGCGAAGTTTGTACGACAACCACGTCGGGAAAGTCTCTGACAAATGGGAAATCTATCTCGAGGAATACGGGCTCATCCTTGAGAAGTACCGTGACCGCCCTGTCCGATTTCTTGAAATCGGAATTCAAAACGGCGGTTCCCTGGAAATCTGGTCCAGGTTTTTTCCCAACGCCGCGAAGTTCGTGGGCTGTGATATCAACCCGGACTGTGCCAAATTACGCTACGCGGATCCACGCATCAACGTGGTCGTAGGCGATGCCAATACGCCGGGCGCGTATACCGAGATCACGCGAGCATCACCGGATTTCGACATCATCATTGATGACGGCTCTCATCTGTCCGGAGACATCATCAAGACTTTCTGCCTCTATTTCCCCTTGGTAGTAGAGGGCGGGACGTTTATTGCAGAGGATCTGCACTGCAGCTACTGGGCATCGTACGAAGGGGGCCTGTTTCATCCTTATTCATCGATAGCCTTCTTCAAGCTGCTTGCCGACATCATCAATGTCGAACACTGGGGAGTGGATGCGCCAGATCCGCTGCGCCTGCTCTCAGGCATTCTCTCCCACAATCGATGCGAGATAGCGCTGGAGTCGCTCGCGCAGATCCGGTCGGTGGAATTTATCAATTCCATGTGCATCATTCGCAAGCATCCTGCCTCCAGCAACACACTGGGGCGTCGCATCATTGCCGGCCAGGAGGAACTCGTCGTCGCTGGCCACTTGCCCCTGAGCGGCGCGCCCTTCACAAGGCAGGACGCGCCCGCACAAACGGACAACCCCTGGTCCACCCGCCTGACCCCACCGGCGGAGACGATATTGGAAACGGAGCAATTGCTGAGCGCGACACAAGCCGCACTCACCGAGCGCGATGAGGCCGCCCGGATCAGCGCCAACGAGATCGAGCGCCTGGGGCAATCCATCCGCGAACTTCAAGGTGCGTGGCAACAGGCAGAGCAACGGGCAGAAGATGCCGAACGCTCCAATAAGTCGCTGCAGCTATCGACTAGCTGGCGCATGACCGCGCCCCTGCGTTGGATTGCCGATACCTTGCGCCGTTTGACCCGATAGCCACTGTTTGGGCGGGTGTACCGCCAACGCCCTGGCCAAAAGGTCCGCCGGCCCGGTGACATGCCACCAGGCCGGCCTTTCAACTAGTCATCTATCGCCATGATGAGCGGGCATGTGTAGACCTCACCGCCTGAAACCGACTTTATGTAGAGCTTTTTCGGACCAGGCAGGTCTGAAATGTCCATGCCCAAGTCAAAGCCGGACGTCATCAGGCCGGGACGCTTGAAATAGGCAGCGACATCGGGACGTTTCTCCGTTCCAGCTTTGAAAAAGCGTTCTCTGCCATCGGCACCCTGCACAATGATCCAGGCCTGGATAGGTTGAACATCCTCACCGCCGATGGGCGCAGTCCATCCGCGCAGCCTCATCAGGCCATCGACGGTACGCACTCTGGTGCCTGGCAACAACGCGTGCCCGTTTACGTCGTCCACCACGCACTGGGCCGAATTCTGTGTCATCCCCTCCAACGGCAGGTCGGACGAGTCCGCGGCCCGCTTGAACAACTGATCCCGGGCGTTCTTCTGAGGCACGACGTCGATAGGCGTTAGCCGGACCTCGAAGTTATTTTTCCAAAGATACTTTTGCTCTGAGAAAAAGCGCACCGATTTGACCTTCACGCCAAGATCCACACCCGCGGCAAGCGCAGCAAAATCCTCAGCCACGGCGAGATAGGGTGCCACGATGAAGCCGGCCGACGTGATTTTGGGAATGACCCGCTTGCGAATCACAGCCCCGTTGTCAAACGTCAGTTCTATCTGCAACTGAGGCAAACGGAACACGCCCGCTACCAGCTTGCCCAACAGCGTAGGCTGGATGTCCGCCTGCATCCATACCGGTCGCGTGGGATCCAATTCAATAGCCTTACCGAACTCGCCAGATACCGCTTTCTGGTGATCAAGGTCAAGCGAGGCTCCGCGCTCTCCCATTCGCTTCTTCAGTACGAGGTACGGCGACTCGATTGCCGACACCGTATATCCTGCCAGCAGCTCAAGCACGCTGCCTGCGTCCTCGATAGCCGGCAGACGGCCATCAATCGGGGAAAACGAGAAAAACACCGTGTCGGGCCCATTGGCCCCCCGCAGATGGGCAACGTTCTTATCGTCCAGACTGGTGTCGTATACGGAATAGCTTTGGGGAATCGGTCGTCCAGACCAGTTCATGTCATGGGCAAAGATCGTGGACAATTCGGTGGGATACAAATCCACGGTCCCCGTCGTAAGTGGCAATGGATGATCCAGGCGAATCTTTTCCTTCGCCTCTTCGTACTGTTCGAGAAAGCGCTCAGGATGCGCAATTCGTTGATGAATGCCCGATATGGTATTCACCCAATGAGCAGCCACTTCGTTCCAAACAAATCGTGGCGTGCGATCGAAGTTGCCAGGCGCGATCAGACACCACACCGTTACCATCGCACCCCACGTGGCGATAACGGCGATCACGTTCGCATAGAGCGACATTCCGTAGCTCAACATCAGCAGCACGCCGATCGTCACTAAGACATGCCCATCCTGCCGTACGAAGCCTGCTTTGAACGCCACGAAGAGCGTAAACGCCATGCCCAGCACAAGCATCCAGGCGCGTGAGCCGAATGCCCGCAAGAGCGCGTGCGAAAAGAGCCCAAGTACCAATGCCGATGCCAACAGGATGTATACCACCGCGTCGACGGGCCCGCCTTGAGACATGGCATTGGTATATCCCGAAATGATCGGTCCCTGTGCCAAAAAGAACTGAGGAAGATCTTTCAAGTCCTGGCCCGCACCGATCCAGTTGAGGCAGACCGAGAGCAGCAGCAGCGCAGCGAAACCCAAAGCGGCTCTCTTTTGGGAGCTCCACAACATCAAGAACGTCAACCCGCCAACCGGTAATACAACTCCAGAGAAACTCCCCTTCACGAGGGGTCCCAGCCCCATCGCATAAGTCGCCACTGCGAGAGCCAGCACAACACCCGGTGTCGCCCGGAGGTAATAGCGGGAATTTGGATGCGCGGTCACACGCGTCACGGCCAGGAGCAGGAAAAACGGAAGCACCAGAAAGAGCACATCGCGGGTGAAGAGCAGGCACAACAGGACCGGAAGCAAAACCGCCCACCACTGCCGCTTGACGGGTGCGCTCAGATGAACGGTGATGGCAAAACCGATCACATAGAGACCACTGCCCCACAGCATCTGAAAATCCGTACCTGGTCCATACGCCGTCGAGTAGACAGATCCCATGGGACCGAATGTGAAGATCATGTCACGGCCAAACACCAGCCCGCGCTCTACGGCTTCATTGATCGCATAACACCAAGAAGGGTCCAAACCCGCCCGGGGCATCCAAGGAGAAAACGGAATGAACGCAAGGCAAGTCAGCACCAAAGCCACCAACACAATCACTTGCTGCGGCACCGAGCGCTTGAACGATTGCGTGGCAATGAGCTCAGAGGGCTGAATCATTATATTTATATACTCGAATTCAAATTCAATAAAAGGCGCTTTTCAACGAAAGGAAAAGTGCTTATGCCCCAGATAGCTTGTAAAAACCGGCGCGACGATACCGGCCGCATGTGCCATTTCGTGCACAAAGACTTTTACGCCCATTGCCGGAAGAACATACACGGCAAGTCCCATGCTTATCAGCCACGTCTGCAGCACCGCAAACACATTGACGACGATAAAGAAGAGGATCGACTTATTCGTGGATTGCGTACTTTCCCGGAACACGAAAGCCTTCGCCAGCAGAAAAGCGACGACCATCCCGGTAATGTAGGCAAGGATCACCGCCGAGGAGAAATCCATCCAGCGGTTAAAGAGAATGCGCGAACCGAAGTTCGCCGCGGCAGCGATCCCACCTGTCACGACGAACAGCGTAAATTGCTTGTTCAGGAAAATTTTCATGGCCTACTGCTTCACCACCCGCTTTGCCATGTTCCTGCCGAAGCCAATACTTTCGGAAATTCCCCGATCCTCAGGATAGTAATAGGAAGTATCAGCCGCCCACAGACCGTCGATTGGGAGTTTGGCGTCCGGCACCCCATCCATGTAGCCGGGCTCACAGATTGGCTGGGCGTAGCGATAGCGGCTCGCACGGATATCGAGGAAATCGCTATCCAATAAGGCCGGATTGATTTTCTTCAGATAGCGCTTAACTTTGCCTATGAAGACCTCGTCGGACTCGGAATACTTCGGGTGCTCGCCGGGCATGTAAAAAGGAACATAGACGACATGCTCGCCCAACGGCCGCAGATTTGTGTATTCCACCAGACCAGGAATATCCATCTCAGGATCATTGATGTTGAGCCAGAAGTTTTCCGTCACGGGCTTCTTCAGCTTTGCGATCACGCAAACCACGGCAATGTTCTTCTTATTATTGAACTTGTCCAAAATGGTCTGCGGCAGGTCGGGCATCAGCCGTGAGACGTATGGGAGCGGCACCGTGCTCACAACTTTGTCAAAGGCCTCCATTTCCCCTCCGACCATCACCCCACGGACCTGGCCGTCTTCGATTACGACCTTGCTGGCCGGGGATTTCAGGCGGATCTGCCCGCCGTTGTTGCGAATAGCATCGGCCAAGCCTTGCAACAGCGTCGACGAGCCCCCTTCTAGATAGCCGAGCTTCTCGCGGAACAGGCTGTAGCGCGAACGGCCGATACGCCGGATGCGGCTCCATATCCAAGCGGCGGATAGATTATCGGTGTAGTCGTAGAACTTATAGTCGAACAATCGGCGCCATAAGACTTCATAGGCCTCGGCACCGACCCATCGGCGTATCCACCCCGTGGCCTCCACCCGATCCAGTGGCTTCCAATCATCGCGCTTGACCGACAGGAAGGCATGCAGGCCATAACGGACTTTAGCCACCAGGCTCAGCCCCTTGAACTTCAACAGTGCGATGGGATTTCCCCAAGGCTGCAAACGGTCCTGATACCAATAGCCCATCTTGGTTTCGACCCAGCGCATCTTCCCGGCCAGACCCAACTCTTCCAACACCTGCAGAAACGCTGTGTCGGAAGTGCAGTGGAAATGGTAATAGCGTTCGATATCAAGTCCATTGAAATCGAACGTGGCGGTCATGCCTCCGACGCGGTCATCCGCCTCAAACACCACGGGCTGATGCCCGTCCAAAGCAAGCTGATACGCGACGGCAAGCCCCATTGGCCCCGCGCCCAAGACTGCAATTCGTTGGCCCATGATATTCAAAACTCCAGAACCACTTTGCTGTACACCGGATGATGGAACGTCTCGTCGACCGCCTTGGCAAACGGCGTCGGCGTCACATTGAATATCGCCGGCCAGTCTATGACCTCAAACTCGTCATGTGCCACCAATGCCTTGAGTTGTGCTGCAGTAAACGGCGGATCACGGTCGAACAAGGCGTATATCTTCAGAAGGAGATAGAACAGCCCATATGGAATCTTGAGCAGTGTCGCCTTAGCACCCGTAGAAGACTTGATAGCCCGGATGATATCAATGTAGTCAATCTTTTCCCGGCCAGTTATATTGAATATCTGGGGAGAAATACGCGACTCGATGCAGCTTATTATGATATCGGCGAAATCCCCCGCATAAAGCGGTTGCCGCATGAACTTCCCATTCCCTGGTATCGGGAACACTGGAACGCGCTGCATGAAGCGCGAGAGCCACCCCAGGTGTTTACGGTCGAACCAGCCGAACATGAGCGTCGGACGGAGGATCGGGCACGGAATGCCACTCTCCAGAACCAGCTGTTCCTGCTCCTTCTTCGACCGCGTGTAGAAATCGTCTGCGACGGACTCCACAACTGAAGAGCTGATGTGCACAAGATAAGGCACATCATACTTCTTCACCTGATCAAGAATATTTTTCGTCGACACGACATTATTATTCTCAAACTCGGAATAGTTAATCCCGCCAATTTGCGCCTGCAACATCACTACGGAATCGGCATTTTCGAAATGCCGCTCCCATACGCCGCTTTTGGCCAGGTCAGCATACTCGGCAGTGATCGACGGCTGGGTCTTGCGAAGAATGGCCAGATTCGCTTCATGCTTATCCAGAACGACAATATTCGTGTAACCCCGTTGCTGCAGGCGTGCCACCAGATTCTGCCCCACCAAACCAGCCCCACCGGGCAGCACAATTTTCGCTTCTTTCTTCATGATTTCAATTACCGAATAATAGGGTTGGCACTATTGAAAAGGCTATCCGCCACCAGATGCCAAACACCACGCCCATCTTTTTGGACTAATGATTACTTGACGCCAATTTGGGCAGGCGAGATCTTTCCCAGATCCAGCTGGCACGGCACATCCACACCTACTGCCCTAATCGAAACATCCTTGCCATCGCGTTTCAGATAACCGACAAAGCCAGCCTTGACCGCGGATTTAGATATCGAGGAAGCCAGACCTGCGCGAGAGTTTCCCGTCAACGCAAAGCCAACAACAGAGTTGTTTTCCACGATCTTCACCAACTTCGGCGAGGCACCGGCCTGATCGTTGAATATCCATCCGGAAACCCTCAAATAGCCCGTATCTTCGGGCAGGACAGTGGTCTTTTCCAGATGACCCAAGCATGCAGGCAGGGCTTCCGACGCGACTTCAGCCCCCAGGCCGGCCTTTAACCCGCGATAGGGGAACCTTCCGAACACGGTCAACTCCCTTGCCTGCGCGGCCCTCGCCATTGAGAGCGGCTCTTCCATCTTGGGATAGACCAGCCCAATGTATTCCTGGTCTTTGATTCCCAACTCCAACGCCAAGGCCGCGATCTCCCTGTTCTGCAGCATTTCGGCGTCCCTCTTGCGGCACGCACTTGGTAGCTGAGCATCAAAACAGCGGCCACGGCGAAAACCAAGACCGCGGCTTTCGCGCTTCGTGCGCTGCGCGACAATCCGCTGTTCAGGTAGAGAATGACGGTGAACGCCAACCATGCCATCAGCGCCGGCGTCGTATAGCGGGAGGAGGTCGCTGATTCCATTCCAAAAATAAGTCGTCCGCCAGCGGTGCCGAAGGCGGAGCCACCGATATAGAGGATGAAGAACAGCAGTGCGATGGATAGGGATGCCTGCCTGGCATTGCGCACGAGGCGTAGCGAAAGCCATGCCGAGCACACAGCCAGCACAGACCCGGCAACCGCGGCCACACCCATTCCGACCACCCCTTTGCCCGCCATGAAGTAAAACGGGCTGCCGAGGTACATCATCGTATAGACGATGAGTCTGAACGGCTGATCCCGCAGGGCATCCGAAAGGTGGCCATGGAAAGGCGGCGGCACGTAGGTGGCGAAATAGGCCGTCAGGCATAGCGCTGCAAGCGCCGCCAACAGGACGATGCGCAGCGCACTCAGGCGAAGCACCACCGCACATATGACCATGAGGGGCAAGGCCAATACCCCGTTGGCCATCGTACCCGTCGCCAATACGCCAAACAGACAAGCCAATGCAAAGTCGGCTGCGTTGTCCTCGCGCTGAACCGAACGGCCAAGCCATACCAGCCCGCACATCGGCAGCAGTTGGGCGAGAAAGAACTGGCTCTGGAATCCCCATGCCAGATTGTTGTCTTGAGACCAGAAGAACAGTGCCCCGGCGATAAACAACGCCAGCGCCTTCCTGGAAGCCGCGCTGCGACCGCCATTGTCGGTATCGCGCAACACGATCCAGAACACCCAGATCGCCGCCGCGACGATCACGTAGTTCATGATGATCAGAAAAACGCTGACTCCGCCGAAGTACCTATAATCCAGCCAGAAAAGCACCCTGGATAGCAATACTCGGTGCTCGTTATGCTGTCGCCACCAAGCAGACGCAATGCCATCCTGGGTGTCCAGATAGAATTGCAGCGTGCCATCCCACATATCCCAATGAGGAATGGGCGAATACATGCGGATCGCCCCGATAACGGCCAATACAGTCATGACGACCGCGAACAGGCCAGCCAAAATATTCAAACGCTGGTTCTTCCACATGGCGGTCGGGAATCAAATATCCATCTTGTTGAAGACGAAGCGGGGCAGGTTGCGGATAACCAGCATGATTACAGCCCACTTTCCCGGTGCATAGACGACAGGCTTGCCTGCAGCGATTCCTGCGGCGATAGTGCCAGCCACGTCCTCGACCCGAGCCATGCGCGCATAGGCGGCGCCCATCGCAACGGTCATCGGCGTTTGCGTTGGACCAGGCTTGATCAAGACGACCTTGACTCGCGTTTTGGCTAATCGGTGCTGTAGTCCTTGCGCATAACGTTCGACAAGGCCTTTCGCTGCTCCATAGACATAATTCGACTTGCGGCCCCGATCACCTGCTACCGAGCCAATCACAGCCAAGGTACCGTGATCTACCTGCTCCATGCCACGCACAAACGCTTCGGCATACATCACTGGGGAAACCGCATTGACATGAAGGGCCTGCTCGCAAACGCTGAGAGTCGTCTGGCATGCAGCTTGATCCGGCAAATTGCCGTGCGCGATCAGTACGAGATCGACCGTCCCTTCTGCCGTGATGGCGTCGACCTGCTCCTCGATCCTCGTCGGATTGACGAAATCGCCAATTACCGTCCGCACATCGGATCGGGGGCTTCGGATCCGCAGATCAGCAGCGACCCCATCGAGTTTTTCCTGGTCACGGCCAATCAGCGTCAGGTCTACCTCTGCATTCGCAACCCATGCCCGCGCGCAATGCTCGGCAATTGACGAGGTAGCGCCCACGATGACGATACGTTTCTTTTTAATCGACACTTTTAATTCCCCATCAGCCGTCGCGAGAGCGCGGAACTCACGCCCGGATCACGGTAGGACAGAAATTTGGTTAATGCGGGATACCCCGCTTCAAACAGCGCCCTCGGCATGCGCGCATCCTTCGCCGGATAAATTCGCCCACCTGCCTCCGCCACAATCGAATCCAGGCGTGAGAAAAGACGATGCGTCGCCGGGCCTTTATTCTGAAAATCCAAAGCCAACGTAACCCCGGGCTGCGGAAAACCCAGCATACCTACGGATGGCTGGCTGCCAAACGTCTTCAATACGGCCAGGAATGAGCCTTCTCCAGAGCGCGAGATCTCACGCAGCATGGCACCGATCGCATCACGCCCCACTGATCGCGGCACGACACTCTGATACTGATAAAATCCGGCGGGACCGTACATGCGGTTCCATTCAAGCAAATTATCCAGGGGATAAAAGAACGGCGCGTAATGCACGACTTCTCTTCCGGCATTCTTCTTCAAATTGAAGTATGCCCAATTGAATGGCCGTAGCGATAATCGATTGACAAGTGAAATCGGCGGCGTGAACGGCATTTTTCTTGCTCGGACCGCCGGGTCGGGACGCACCCCGCCATCGATATGATTGCCGCGCATGAATAGCCCTTTACCCTCTTTGGATAGGCAGTCGATCCACGCGACGGTGTACTCCCAATCATGCTCGGCACCATCCGCCAAGACAAAAAACTCGTCAAGCGTGCGGTACGCCTGCGTCTCCGTGACCAGCCAGGGGCCAGCCACGCGCCGCAACTGTAGCTCTGCAGCCAGAATCACCCCCGTCAGGCCCAATCCACCTATGGTCGCGGCGAACCAATCTTCGTTGGCCTGAGGCGAACACTCTATGCGCTCGCCATCTGTGCGTTGGAGGACCAGGCGAACGACGTGGTGGCCAAACGTTCCCAAAATGTGATGGTTCTTGCCATGGACTTCATTCGCAATCGCGCCGCCTACGGTAACGATCTGCGTACCAGGGGTGACGGGCAGCATCCAACCTCGCGGCACCGCCAATTGCTGGATATCTTGCAGCAGCACCCCCGCCTCGCAATAGACACGACCTGTAGATTCGTCAAACGATAGGAATCGGTCCAGACCCGACATTCTCCATAGGGCGCCATCGGGATTGAGGCAGGCGTCGCCATAGCTACGTCCCATGCCGAATGCGATACCCGGCGTAGTTTGTCCAAGTTGCTGCGCGATACGCGAGCGATCGGACAAGTCGTAGACGACATGGGGGCGCCTATCCAGGCGCCCCCAGGACGAAACCGTCACCATGGCTGCATCACCGTGCCCAGCGTCAATACTGCGACAAAGACCACGCCAGCGCACAAGCTGGCTTTGTCCTTCACCGCGAATACCAGCGGATCGTCGTGCATATTTCCCCGGTGCGCCTGCATCCACATCCAGCTTACCCAAAAGAGCATGACAGGGACGGCACCCCATACTATCTCGGGCATCTGATAGAGCGTCAGCACTTGGGCACTGTTCAAATACAACGCCAACACCAGTACCGACGCATAGCCGGCGGTAATACCCAAAGTCTGTATCAAAGGAGCATCAGACGTGTAATAACCGCGTCCATGCACCTTTTTCTTTCCGCTAAGAATCTGGACCTCCAGCTCTGCATACCGTTTCACGAAGGCAAGCGACAAGAAGAGGAAGACGGAAAAGGCGAGCAACCAGAAGGACAGAATCAACCCCGCTGCGGCAGCGCCGGCGATAATCCGCAGGGTATATAAGATCGCCAACACCAGGCAATCCACGAGCATGAGCCGCTTCAGGCCCCATGAATATGCGCAGGTCAACAGGAAATAGGCTGTCAACCAGGGAATGAACGCCCCCCCTACAAAGAAAGCAAGCAGGTAGCTCGACGCCAACAGCAACGGCGCCAGCAACACCCCGTGCCAGATCGGGACCGCGCCACTCGCAAAAGGGCGGGTCCGCTTGCGCGTATGCTGGCGGTCACTCTCCAAGTCGAAGAGATCGTTGGCAATATAGACTGCCGACGCACACAGGCTGAACGAAATGAAAGCAACGATCAAGGACAACCAAGTGTCCATATCGCTTAGTTGATGCCCGGCGATGAAAGGGACGAACAACAGCACGTTCTTCATCCATTGATGCATGCGCAGCACTCGGCGCCATACCCTCACGCCGTGCTTTACGGGCGGGAACACCGTTTCGACTTCGCAGCACTCCGCTGCCTTGGCTGGCAGGTCGGCCTTTGCATTGACCACAATGGCCCGACGAGCCTTACGCCAAACTGCAAGATCAACAGATGAATTTCCCGCATAATCGAATCCACCACGGCCAAACCGCGACTCGAGCGAATCGGCTTTATGGGAGCCCGAAAGATTGATGTTCCCGTCGCTTGCCATCACCTCGTCGAAAATGCCCAAGTGTGCGCCGATGGCTTCAGCGATCGAACGATCCGACGCAGTGCACAGGATGAGAGTCCGCCCTTCTTTTTTCTGTTGTTTTAACCAATTCAACAGTTCTTCGTTATAAGGCAGCGACTCCGGATCAAATACCAACGAGCTTGCCAAACGCTGTTTGAGCACGGCCTTGCCCTGCGCTAACCATTTAGGTACGCACAACACGCTTCCAGGCCTATCGCGCAGAGCACGCAATGCCGACTCATGCAGCATATCGGTCTTGATCAGGGTGCCATCCAGATCGATTATCAGCGGCGGGGAAAAGCTCAAAAATAACTCCTACACACAGTCCATTTAAAACCATATGGATAGGCAAATAAGCCGCGCCACATTATCAATACTTTGCTAAAAAACTTGAACTTTGGATATAAAACAGGACGGCTTCTTCGTATGCCTGGAAAGCATCAAGGATGAAACGGCCGACCGGGTTGGCGGCATACCTTGGAGGACGGATTCGTCTGCCCCGGCAAAAGGCCCTGCATGTTAACGCCAAAGCGTGCATTCAGGCTGAAATGCACCTAAAACGCAACTAGGAAAACCCTATTCAACCAGTAATGGGCAAATATCCGGACGCCACGTCCAAGCGGTCCGAGGCGGCGTCAACTCACGAAAAAGGGGCTGCCAATGCAGCCCCTTTTTCGTGATTCAGCGCTCTGCCGCCTTAATTCACCCCAGCCGCATGCGCCTGCTCGTCCGCGTGATACGACGAACGCACCATCGCGCCGACGGCCGCGTGCGAGAACCCCATTGCATAGGCTTCACGCTCGAACATCGCGAACGTGTCCGGGTGCACGTAGCGCAGCACGGGCAGGTGGTGCTCCGACGGTTGCAGGTATTGCCCGATCGTCAGCATGTCCACATTGTGCTCGCGCATGTCGCGCATGACTTGCAGGATTTCTTCGTCCGTCTCGCCCAGGCCCAGCATCAGGCCGGACTTGGTGGGCACTTCCGGGTGCAGCTTCTTGAATTCGGCCAGCAGCTTCAACGAGTGCAGGTAGTCCGAACCCGGGCGGGCCTGCTTGTACAGGCGCGGCACGGTTTCCAGGTTGTGGTTCATGACGTCCGGCGGGCCGGCGTTCAGGATCGCCAGCGCCCGGTCCAGGCGGCCGCGGAAGTCAGGCACCAGCACCTCGATGCGGGTGGTGGGCGACAGCTCGCGAATGTGCGTGATGCAATCCACGAAGTGGGCGGCGCCGCCGTCGCGCAGGTCGTCGCGGTCGACCGACGTGATCACGACGTAAGACAGCTTCAACGCGGCGATGGTGCGCGCCAGGTTCTCGGGTTCTTTGGTGTCCAGCGGGTCGGGGCGCCCATGGCCCACATCACAGAACGGGCAGCGGCGCGTGCACTTGTCGCCCATGATCATGAACGTGGCCGTGCCCTTGCCGAAGCATTCGCCGATGTTCGGGCAGGACGCTTCTTCGCATACCGTGTGCAGATTGTGCTCGCGCAGGATGCGCTTGATGTCGTAGAAGCGCGAGCCGGGCGCGGCGGCCTTCACGCGGATCCACTCGGGCTTCTTCAAGCGTTCGGCGGGGACGATCTTGATGGGGATGCGTGCCGTCTTGGCCTGCGATTTCTGCTTTTGCGTCGGATCGTAGGCCGAGTCCGCGGGCGCGGCGGCGGATTCGTTCGAGGGAACAGGAGACTCGGCGAGCGTAGACATTGGGCACCTTCGAAACCAGGGCGCAAGAGGGCCCGGTCTGAGACAAAAGAGGCATTTTACCCCCCCGCGCCGGGATCCGCCGCGAACGGTGCCTGCCCCAGGGCGCCGCCTGCCCGTCTGGGTTATCGTCACGCCTGACGAATCCCCTGAATTCCCCATGTCTTCCCTGCCTACGTTGCGCCCCCTCGCGCTCATCGCGCCTCGCCTGGATGCCGGACCCGCCGCCCGCGCCATTCAGGCCTGCGCCGAACGCCTGGCACCCGCCGGCTATTACCTGGCCGCGGGCCCCTGGCATGACGCCGCCATGCTGCCCCAATTGGCCGTCCTGCGCCCTGCCGCCGCGCTGGTCGTCGGCCCGCTGGACGAACCCGCCCTGCGGGCCGGCCTGGCCGCGCTGGAAATACCGGTGGTGGAAACCTGGAGCGCCTCGGCCCGACCGCTGGACAGCGCCGTCGTGGTCGACAACGAGGAAGCCGGACGCGCGGCGGCGCGCCATCTGGCCGAAAAGCGCCATGCCATGGTGGCCTGCATCAGCGCCGACAATCCGTGGGAGCGGGCGCGGCGCGACGGTTTCCTCAGTTCGGCCGCCGCGCTGGGCCTGGACCGGGTCGCCGATATCGTGCAGCCCGAAGTGCAGCAGATGAACGACGGCCGCATGGCTTTCCTGCGGCTGCTGGCGACCAATACGATCTTCGACGCGGTCTTCTGCACATCCGACCTGCTGGCCGCCGCCGCGGTCTCCGAAGCACACAACCGCGACCTGCACGTGCCGCAAGACCTGGCGGTGCTGGGGTTCACGGACGATGGCAGCGCGGCGCAATGGGCGCAAGGCCTGACGACGCTGGGCGTGGATGCCGCCGACCTGGGCAGGCGGGCGGCGCAACTGCTGCTGGATCGGTTGGCCGGCGTTCGCGGCGTCGGTCAGGGCGACACGCTGGAAGCGGTGTTCGAAACTCGATTGAGCACGTAGGATGGATGTCGCGCAAGAGACCGTGCGAAAACACGGTATGACCAGCGCGCGCCACCCATCAGGCAGCGGCCGCCGCGGCGCGCTTCGTCACACCTCGTACAGCGCTGGAAATCCGCAGTCCTGCAGCATGGCGTTGGCTTCTTTCAGAAACGCCGGGGTCGACGTTTCCGGCACGCGGACGAGCCACTGCACCGCTTCTTCCTTCTTGCCACGCAGCAACAGCAGGCGTCCCAGGTGGAACATGCCCCGGAAGTCGCCGCCTTCGGCGCAACGCTGGTAGCAGTCGAAGGCGCGTTCCAGGTCTTGCTCGACCACGTCGCCCGCTTCATAGAAGCGTCCGACTACGCCGATCGACTTCACGTGGCCGGTCTGCGCCGCCTGCTGGTACAAGGCCAGCGCCGCAGCCTTGTTCTGCGTGACCCCGCCCCGGCCGCTGCGCAGCATGTGGGCGTAGTTGTACATGCCCCAATCCAGCCCGCGGTCGGCGGCCAGCCGGAACCAGTAGGCGGCCACCGTATCGTCCTGCGGCACGCCCCAGCCGTTCTCGTAGCAGCGGCCCACCATGTTGATGGCCATCGGGTGATCGGCATTGGCGGCGCGTTTGAACCACGCCAAACCGTCTTCAGGCTGGCGCTCAACGCCCACGCCGTCCAGCAGCATCTGCCCGTAGATGGTTTGCGCTTCGACCAGACCGAGTTCGGCGGCCGCCCGGATCCAGGCGGCGTATTCTTCCGCAGGCCCCTCGCGCAGGCGCGCCAGCTGTTCCGGGGACGTCGCGGCGACGTCCGCTGCGCTGAATGTCTTCATGTCGGGTTCCTTGCGCGGCGCCAGGCAGCCGCCAGATTCTGCGCCAGCGCATCGCCCACGTCGACAGGCGTGCGCTGCACGCCACAGGCCGCCATGTCGACGGTGCGCAGCCCTTCGTAGCCACAGGGGTTGATGCCCAAAAAGGGCGACAGGTCCATCGCCACGTTCAGCGACACGCCGTGATAGGCCCGCCCGTTGCGGATCTTGATGCCCAACGCGGCGATCTTGGCCAATTCGCCGCCATCAGGGTCGGGCACGTATACGCCCGGCGCGCCGGGCTTGCGGCAAGCGCCGTCGACGCCCTGCTGGGTCAGCGTGTCGATGACGGCGCTCTCCAGCAGGTTGACGTATTCCTTCACGTACATGTCCACGCGGCGCAGGTCGAACAACGCATATGCCATTACCTGGCCAGGCCCGTGATAGGTCACCTGGCCGCCGCGGTCGCAGTGGACGATGGGAATATTGCCGGGGTTGAGCACGTGCTGCGGCAGGCCGGCCTGGCCCAGGGTGTAGACCGGCGCGTGCTCACACAGCCAGATCTCGTCAGGCGTATCGGCGCCGCGCTGGTTGGTGTACGCCTGCATTTCCTGCCAGACCGGCAGATAGTCCGCCGGCCGCGCGAGCCACTTGATCACGGCGATCCTGCTTACAGAACGATGGACACCATCGGGTGGCCGTGCAGCGCCTGGTAGAGGCTGTCCAACTGTTCGCGCGAGGTCGCGCGCACGGTGAAGGTCAGGCCCATGTAGTTGCCGCCCTTGCTGGGGCGCATCTCGACCGTGGCGGCGTCGAAACCCGGGTCGAACTTCAGCACGACTTCGGTCAGCGTCTGCGCGAATTCGGGATGGTGCTTGCCCATGACCTTGATGGGGAAGTCACTGGGATATTCGATAAGCGATTCTTCGGGCGGAATATGCATGATTTGCCTAGAGTGGGTGTTGCCCCTGAATGTTCTTATATGGGGGCAAACGGTGCGTTGGCAAGTGTCCGCTGGATGCTGGACGGCCCGGAGGGCCGCCCGGAACAACGGTCTACAGCGCGGCGATGCGGGCATCATAACCCGCACGCAATTGCTCGAAAACGGGGCCGGGCTTGCCGGATCCCACGGGTTTGCCGTCCAGCGACACGATCGGCAGCACTTCCTTGGTGGCCGACGACAGCATCAGTTCGTCGGCGGATTCCACCTCTTGCCGCGTGATGCGGCGCGCCTCGAAGGGCACACCCGCCTCGGCCGCCAGCTCGCCCATCAGGCCATAGCGGATGCCTTCCAGGATCAGGTTGTTCTTCGGCGGAGCCAACAGCTTGCCGCCCGAAACCACCCAGATGTTGGTGGACGACCCTTCGGTCAGGTAGTCGTCACGGAACTGCACGACTTCGTCTGCGTCGGCGTCCACGGCCTGCTGCTTGGCCAGCACGTTGCCCAGCAGCGACACCGACTTGATCTCGCAGTGCAGCCAGCGCTCGTCGGGAATGCTGATGGCGGTCAGGCCTTGCGCGCGCTGCGCGGCCGACGGCGGCGCCCACGGCGAAATCATGCCGAACACGGTGGGCGTGACCGGCGTGGCCGGGAACTGGTGGTCGCGACGGGCGACGCCGCGCGTCACTTGCAGGTACACGATGCAGGTCTCAAGGTTCGTGCGCGCCAGCAACTGCTCGATCAGGTTGACCCAGCCTTCGCGGTCGAAAGGCTGTGCGATGCGCAAGGCGGCCAGGCTGCGGTCCAGCCGGTTCAGGTGCTCCGCCATGCGGAACGCGTTGCCCTGGTACACGGGGACGACTTCGTAGATGCCGTCGCCAAAAATGAAGCCGCGGTCAAGGACGGAGACCTTGGCCTCGTCCACACGCAGGAACTCACCGTTGAGATACACCTGGCTTTCGCCCGGCACGCCCGGAATCATGAGGCACTCCTGTCAAATAGCGAAGGACGAACCGCCCGGTCCGTCCCAGAATGGAAAACGGGCGTTTCGCGCACGAAACGCCCGCTGCCAGCATACACCCGCGACCGCGCCCGTGGCGCGCCCGCTTACTGGAACCAGCGCTTGACGGTGTCGACCATGCGGCCGAAGAAGCCGGCGCGTTCTACGGCGTCCTGCACCACCAGCGGTTCGGTGCGCAGCACCTTGCCATCCAGCGTGAACTGCAGCGTGCCGACCTGCTGGCCCTTGGCCAGCGGGGCGATCAGCGGATCCGTGCGCTGCGCCACCGGCTTCAGGTCGCCGGCCTTGCCGCGCGGCACGGCGATCGACACCGGGTTGGGCGGGCCCAGCTTGACGTTTTCAGCCGTGCCTTCCCAGACGCGCGCATCGATGCCCGGCTGGCTCTTGTCGAACAGCTTGACGGTGTCGAAGTTCTGGAAGCTCCAGTTCAGCAGCTTCAGGCTTTCTTCGGCGCGCGTGGCCTCGCTGTCCGTGCCCACCACGACCACCAGGATGCGGCGGTCGCCGCGCACGGCGGTCGACACCAGGCAGTAGCCGGCCGAGTCGGTATGGCCGGTCTTCATGCCGTCCACCGACGGATCGGCCCACAGCAGGCGGTTGCGGTTGGGCTGAGTGATCTTGTTGTAGGTGTAGCTCTTCTGCTTGTAGTAGTGGAAGAAGTCCGGGTGGTCGGTGATCAGGTGCGACGACAAGGTGGCCAGGTCGCGCGTGGACGTCATGTGCTGCGGGTCGGGCAGACCGGTCGCGTTCATGAAGTGCGTGTTCTTCATGCCCAGGCGCTCGGCTTCCTGGTTCATCAGCGACGCGAAGGCGGCTTCGCTGCCGCCCACGGCCTCGGCCAGCGCCACGGAGGCGTCGTTGCCCGACTGCACGATCATGCCCTGGTTCAGCTCGTCGACGGTGACGGGCTTGCGCGGTTCGATGAACATGCGCGAGCCGCCGGTACGCCAGGCGTGCTCGGACACGGGCACGGTCTGCTCCAGCGTCAGGCGCTTTTCATCCAGTGCGTTGAACACGACGTAGGCCGTCATGATCTTGGTCAGCGAGGCCGGCTCGACCTTCATGTCGGGGTTGGAGGCGGCCAGCGTCTGGCCGCTGTTCACGTCGATCACGATCCAGGCCTTGGCCGCGATGGTGGGCGCCGGCACGGACGACACGTCACCCACCGGCACCGCACCCGAAGCCGTCGGGGCCGGCGCCGTGGCGCCTGCCGCGGCGGGCGCGGCGGCGGGAGCCTGTTGCGCCCAGACCGGCATCGAGGCCGCGAGCATCGCCGACAGCACCGCGCCAGACAGCAAGCGGCGGGTCAAGACAACGGGGGATTGAGCGGAGTAAGGCAAATTCTTCATCGGCAACGTGGGTCCAGGAAAGACGCCCGCCGGCGCGGGGCTAATGGCTGACAATTATAGGCAGCCCATTGGACCGGTCCGCCTCGCGCAGGGTTCCGCAGGCATTTAAATCATGCAACCTGATGCAACCTGCGGCCCCGCCGCAACGATCGCTCAGTCCAGGGCGACCTTCAGGCGGGCCTGCACCAGCTGGCGCAGCACCAGCAGCTTGCCGTGGAAAAAGTGCGACGCCCCCGGCACCACCACCACCGGAATCGAACGTGGCCGCGCCCAGTCCATGGCTTCGGACAACGGCACGACTTCGTCTTCTTCGCCATGCACCATCAGCGTATCGTCAGGTACCTGCACTTCATGCGACTGGAAGCGGTTCACGGCCGGCCCCATCAGCATCAGCGCCGCCGGCAACACCGCGTCGCCAGCCTCGGCCAGCGCCGCATAGGTCTGTGCGGCGACCGCTGTGCCGAAGGAAAATCCGGCCAGCACCCACGGGGCCTCGGCCAATTCAGGGTGCAGTTCACGCATCTGCGCCACGACGGCAAGCATGTCCTGCGTTTCACCGACCGATTTGTCGAACGCGCCTTCCGACAGGCCCACGCCACGGAAGTTGGGGCGCACCGCCACCAGGCCGTGCTGCACGCAAGCGCGCGAAAGCGTGGTGACCACCTTGTTCTCGCGCGCGCCGCCTTGCAGCGGATGCGGGTGCAAGACCAGGGCCCAGCCGCGTGGCGTGCCGGCAGGCCAGTCGACGGCGCAATCGATGCGGCCGGCGGCCCCGGCAAAGGCGTGGGTATCAGTACGTGCGGACATGGCAGGACTCAGCGTGCGAAAAAGAAATCGATGTTAACCGCCCGGCCGGGGCGTGGCGGCGGGCGTGGCGGGAACGCTGGCCAGCCATTGCGCCAGCTGGTCGGCAGCCTCGTCGGTGGCCTGCCGCAATGCCGCGACACCGCCTGCGGCATCCTGCGTGCCCGCTGGCACCCGCACCTGGATGCGTTTCTGGTCGACCACGGCGCGGCCGTTGACCAGCACCGCCTGCAGCAGGATGCGGCCTTCGCTGGACTGGCCGTCTTCGGCGTACACCTGCTCGAACTGCATCAAGGACAGCTGCAACTGCGGCATCTGGAGGTTGACGCGATCAGCCAGCACCGCCCCCTGGCGCGACAAGCGGTCCGTGATGCGCTGGCGCACCAGTTCGGACGGCGACGAGGCCCAGCGGTACGTCGCGTAGGCCTTGGGTGCGGCGCTGTCGCCCACCCGCCAGATCACGCTGGTGTCCGACAGCACCGGCACGGCCTGCAGGTTCAGCGCGATGGGCGCGCGCGCCGGCAACGCCGGCACGGGCGTGGCGTCCAGGCCCAGATCGAACACGGAGGGCGGCGCCCCGACGCGGCCAATGCCGCAACCCGCCAGGGTCGTGGTCACGGTCAGGGTCAGGATCAAAACGGCGTGGCGCATCTTCATTTGGGCTGTCTCCCGAAGCCGGCGAATCCGGCCTCGCCGGGTCCGGGCGCGACAGGCGCCGGGCCGAACAAGAACGATTGCGGCGTGCTGTCCACACGCCGCAGGGTGGTGGTCGCTCCGCGCGCGGCGGCGCTGACGTTGGCGGCCATGTTGGTCACGGCGGGCAGGGTCTCGCCATCCAGCCGCGCGGCGGCCAGGGCGATGTCGTTCAGGCTGCGCGTGGCCACCGACAAGGGACCGTCCGGCGCATTCAATCGCGCCAGGGCCTGCCGCGACTGCTGCGCCAGGTCGGCGATCTCGCGCGCGGCGCGATCCGCCTGGCGCGACGTGTTGCCCAAGGAATCCATCAACGGCCCGAGCTTGGCCAACGTGGGTCCAAGATCGCGGCTGGCGTCGCGCAGCGACTGCGTGATGTCGGTCGCGTTCTGCAGGCTGGCGGTCAGCGCCTGCACGTTCTGTTCGCTCAACACGCGGCGCAGCTGCTCGGTGGCTTCTTCCACGTTCGAGATCAGTTTGCCGCCGCGCTGCTCGATGCGGTCCAGGAAACCCGGACGCAACGGAATGGCGGCGGGATGCTCGGCCGACGACGCCAGCCGCTTGAGCGACGTGCCGTCATCGCGCAGTTCAACGTTGGCCATGCCGGTCACGCCCTGCACGCCCAGTTCTGCCCAAGTCGACTCGGTGATCGGCGTGTTCGGCGCCACGCCGATGCGGATGCGCACCTGCCCCGGCTTGTCGGGGTTCAGCGCCAGCGACTGCACCTTGCCCACCGGCACGCCCTGATAGCGCACGGCCGACTGTGGATTCAGTCCGCTGACCGCCGTGGCCGACACGATTTCGTACGTTTGCAGCTTGGTCCGGTCGCGACCGATCCAGACGGCCACCAACGCGGCGGCGGCAAGCAAGACCAGCGTAAAGATCCCGGCCATGAGCGCATGACTACGGTTTTCCATGATGCAATCCCTTCGGCGCCAGATCCCCAAGCGCGCGCAAACCGCGTTCGCCCAGGAAGAATGTGTGAATGAACGGGTGGTCGACCTTCAGTACTTCCGGCACCGTGTCGCACACGATCACCCGCTTGTCCGCCAGCACGGCGACACGCGTGGCCAACGCCAGCAGCGTGTCCAGATCGTGCGTCACCATGACGACGGTAAATCCCAACTGCCGGTGCAGGCTGCGCACCAGGTCCACGAATTCGTCCGACCGCAACGGGTCCAGGCCGGCAGTGGGCTCGTCCAGGAACACCAGTTCGGGGTCGAGCGACAGCGCGCGCGCCAGCGCGACGCGCTTGACCATGCCGCCGGACAGGTCCGACGGCCGCTTGCCGGCGTCCTGCGCTGACAGGCCCACCATCGCCAACCGGCACATGACGACGTCGCGCACCAGGTCTTCCGGCACCGTGCGCAGTTCGCGCAGCGGCAGGGCCACATTGTCGAACACCGACAACGCCGAGAACAGCGCCCCCGCCTGGAACAGCATGCCCCAGCGGTAGGACAGGCGCCTGCGTTCGGCGGGCGACAGCTCAAACAGGGAATGCCCCAGCACCTTCACGATGCCGGCAGCGGGCTGGTCCAGGCCGATGATCTGGCGCAGCAGCACCGTTTTTCCGGTGCCCGATCCGCCCACCAGCACCAGGATTTCACCCGGGAAGACGGTCAGGTCCAGGTTGTCGTGGACCACGTGGTCGCCGAAGGCGGTACGCAATCCGCGCACCGAGATGACGGGTTCGACGGTGACGCTGTCGTCGGTGAATAACCGGTGCTGGGCGGCGCCGTTCATCAGATGCCCACCGAACTGAAGATGATGGCGTACAACGCATCCAGCAGGATCACGCCGGTGATCGAGGTCACGACCGAGGTGGTGGTGCCGCGGCCCAGGCTTTCCGTGTTGGGCTGGATGCGCAGGCCGAAATGGCACGCGATCAGCGCGATCAGGATGCCGAAGGTCACGCCCTTCAGGATGCCGATCCAATAATTGGTCAGGGAGATGGCGTCCGGCAGCGATGTCAGGAACCATTGCGCCGATACGCCGAGCTGCATCTGGGCGGCCAGCATTCCGCCCAGGATCGCCATGGCGTCCGTCCACAGCACCAGCAGCGGCATCGTCACGGCCAACGCCAGCACGCGCGGCAGGATCAGCCGCTGGCCGTGCGAGATGCCCATGACCAGCATCGCGTCCAGTTCCTGCGTCACACGCATGACGCCGATCTGGGCCGTGATGGCCGACCCCGACCGGCCCGCCACCAGGATGGCTGCCAGCACGGGCCCCAGTTCGCGCACGATCGACACCCCAAGGAGCCGCACGATGAAGCGGTCGGCGCCGATCATCTGCAGTTGCTGCGCAGACAGGTAGGACAGCACCACCCCGATCAGGAATCCGACCAGCGCCGTGATGCCCAGCGCCTGCGCGCCCGTGCGGTACACCTGCGCCGAGATCTCGCGCCAGGGACCGAGGCCCGGGCGGCGCAGCATGCCGCCGAAATCCAGCACCAACTGGCCCAGCATGACCAGCAGCGCCCGGCCGTTTTCAGCGGCCCGGAAGATCGCACCGCCCAGGGCGCGCACCCAGCCCCAGGATTCGGCTTTGGGCTCGGGCGCGCGGGCGCCGCCCTTGTTCATGGCCAGCGCGTTGAAAACGTCTTGCTGGCCGGCCGACCAGCGCACCCGTTCGGGCAGCTTTTCGCCCCAGGCCTGCCAGATGAGCAAGGCGCCGATGGTGTCGAGCCGGCTGATGCCGTGCAGATCCCAGCGCACGCCGTCCTGGACGGCGCGGGCCAATGCCGAGCGCCGGCGTTCGACTTCGCCCGCCTCGGCCAGGGCCAGGACGCTCCAATCGCCCGCGACGTGGCAGGCGTTGCCGTCCTGGCGGAATGGCACGGCGGCGGACGCGGGTGAAGCGGTTTGCGGCATGTAGACGGGGGACCGATGCAAAATGTATCGCCAATCATAAACGCTTGAAGGCCGAAAGGCCGCGTGAGGGGGGCCGCGTGCCCTACAATCGCCGCCATGTCCGATCACGTCCGCCCTATCGACCTGCCCGCGCCGGAAGCCCTGGCCCGGGAGCTAGGCTCGCGCCTGCCCGTATTCCAAGACATCGCCTGGACAGGCAGCACCGGGTCGACCAACGCCGACCTGCTGGCCCGCGCCCGTTCGGGCGCCGGCGCCGGCAAACCCTGGCTGCTGGGCACCCATCTGCAGGAGACCGGCCGCGGCCGCGCCGGCCGCCCCTGGCAGAACCGCTCGGGCTCCACCCTGATGTTTTCCTGCGCGTTCGACGTGCACCTGCCGGCTGCGCAGTTGCCGGCGCTGTCCCCGCTGGCCGGGGTCGCCGCCTGCGAGGCACTGCGCGCTGTCGCCGGCCCCGAAGCCCGCGGCCTGTGCATGAAATGGCCCAACGACGTCCAATGGCATGACGCCAAACTGGCGGGCGTGCTGGTGGAGACCACCCGCAATCCTGGCGGCCGCGAGGCCGGATACACCGTCGTCATCGGCATGGGCGTGAACCTGAGCGACGCGGCCGAGCTGTCCCGGACGCTGGACCGCGAAGTCGCCGACTGGACGCAGGTTCAGGCCCAATCGCCCCGTCTGGCCACCGCCGCCGACCTGATCTGCGCCAGCGCCACCGCCTGGCACGAAGCCGTCCAGACGCTGGAGCGCAACGGTTTCTCGGCGTTCCAGCAGCGTTTCGACCAGGTGGACGCCCTGGCGGGCCGCCAGATCAACGTGCTGGAGAAAGGCGATATCCTGCTTAGCGGGGCCGCCAGCGGCGTCGACGAGCAAGGCCGCCTGCTGGTGCGCACGCCCGAGGGCGCCACCCCGATTTCGGTCGGCGAAATTTCGATTCGACGCCAAGCATGATTATTCTCATCGATTCCGGCAACAGCCGTCTCAAGGTAGGTTGGCTGGATGCCAGCAACCCCGACATGCCGCGCGAGCCGGCGGCAGTCGCGTTCGACGGCCTGGACCTGGATGCGCTGGACCGCTGGCTGGCCGCGCTGCCGCGCCGCCCGGTGCGCGCGGTGGGCGTGAACGTGGCGGGCGAAGCCCGCGGCGCCGCCATTTCCGCCATCCTGCAAAAACACGGCTGCGCGGTCACCTGGTCGCCTTCGCAGGCCAGCACCTTGGGACTCGTCAACAACTACCGCGTGCCGACGCAACTGGGCGCGGACCGCTGGGCCTCGCTGCTGGGCGTGCTGTCGCGCCTGCCCGGCGCGCATCCGCCCTTCCTGCTGGCCAGCTTCGGCACGGCCACCACCATCGACACCGTCGGCCCCGACAACGTCTTCGCCGGCGGCCTGATCCTGCCCGGCCCGGCCATGATGCGCACGTCGCTCGCCCACGGCACCGCCAATCTGCCCATCGCCGACGGCCAGGTCGTTGCCTACCCCGTCGACACCCATGAGGCCATCGCCTCGGGCATCGCCGCGGCCCAGGCCGGCGCGGTCGTGCGCCAATGGCTGGCCGGCCGCCAGCGCTATGGCCAGACCCCGCAGATCTACGCCGCGGGCGGCGGCTGGCCGGAAGTGCACCAGGAAATCGAGCGCTTGCTGGCCGATGCCGGCGGCGCGTTCGGCGCCGCGCCGGTGCCCGTCTACCTGGATCACCCCGTCCTGGACGGCCTGGCCGCGGTCGCGCGCGCCACCCTGGACGCCAACGCCTGAGCGAGGCCCGCCATGCGAGTGCTTTTCATCCTGATCCTGCTGGCCAATCTGTGGATAGGGGCGCTGGGCCAGGGCTGGATTGGCATACGGCCCGAAGACGAGGGCCGCGACACCCGCCGATTCAGCCAGGAGCTGAACCCCGGCGCGGTCACACTGGTGCCCCGCAAAACGCCCTAGGCGCTTTCCCTGGCAAGAGCCCGCTCAAGCCGCCCGATCACGCCAGCCAGGGCGCCAACGCGTCCAAGGTCCGCTGAGTGGCGCCTGCATGCGAATCGAACCAGGCGCGCGCCGCCTGACTCGCTGCCTGCCGACGCGGCGCGTCCGCAAGCAGCGCCATCGCGCTGTCCACCGCCTGCCCGGTATCCGGCACGCGCAAGGCTGCGCCCGCCGCAATCGCGTCTTCCGCCGCCTGCTTGAAATTGAACGTATGCGGCCCGACGATGACCGGCACGCCCGCCGCGCAGGCCTCGATCAGGTTCTGCCCGCCCAGCGGCGCGAAACTGCCCGCGACGATGGCCACGTCCGACGCCGCGTAATAGAACGCCATCTCGCCCAGCGTATCGCCCAGCACCACCACGGTGTCCGGATCGGGTTCGGCGCCTTCAGAGCGCCGCATGAACACCAGCCCCGCCTCCGCCAATTGGCGGGCTGCCTCGTCGAAACGCTGGGGATGCCGGGGAATCAACAGAAACAACGGGGCGTCCGGCGTCCGTGGCACAGCGGCATGCCGTTTGATCGCGGCGATGAAACCGCTGTCCTCGCCCTCCCGGGTGCTGGCCACGGCCAGAACGGGCCGGCCCACCTGCGCCCGCCATGCGCGCCCTGCCTGCACCTGCGGAGCCGGCAGGGCCAAATCGAATTTCAGATTGCCCGTGACAATGGGCGCAGAGGCCCCCGCCTGCGCCAGCCTGGCCGCATCTTCGGCGGTTTGCGCCAGCACCTGGTCCAGGCCCGCCAGCGCTTCGCGCATCACGCTGCCCATCCGGCCCGCCTGGCGCAGCGACGAGGCCGAGAACCGGGCGCTGACCAGCGCCATCGGCACGTGCGCGCGCCGGGCCGCGGCCAGCAGATTGGGCCAGATCTCGCGTTCGATCAGCAGTCCGCAACGAGGCTGATGGCTATGCATGAAGCGCCGCGTCGCACCGGGAAAGTCATAGGGCAGCCACGTCTGGCGCAATTGTCCGCAGGCGATGGCCTTGGGAAACAGGCGCTGGCCCTCGGCGCGGCCGGTCGCCGTCATGTGCGTCAACAACACGGGCAGGCCGCGGTCCAGCAACGCCTGCAGCAACGGTTGGGCGGCGCGGGTCTCGCCCAGGCTCACGGCATGCACCCAGACGGGCGCCGTCCAGGACGGAAAGGTCAGGGTGTCGGCTGCCGCCGGAGGCGGCGCTACGGCATGACCGAACCGTTCCGGGGAGAAGATTCCCCATTCGCCGCCAGCCCGCCTGGCCCGACGGGCCATCCACAGCCAGACCAGCGGTGACAGTGCCCTGAGCGCCAGAGAGTAGACGCCGCGGTTCATGTCACTGGGCGGCCAATGCCTGCTCCACCGCCGCCATCACGGCCTCGCGCGACGGTGAGGCGCCGCGGTCGCCCAGGCTGGCGGTGTAGTTCGAACCGACGAGCGGCGTGCGCACGGGCGTGGAAGCGCGGTAGATGCCGATCGTGGGTCGGCCCAAGGCGGCGGACAAATGGGTCAGGCCGCTATCCAGGCCCACCATCAGGCGGGAACCCGCCAGCAAGCGGGCCACCGAGCTCAGATCCATGCGGGGCATCACCTCGGCCCCGTCCATGCCGGCCACCAGCAGGCCCGCGCGCTGGGCTTCAGATTCATTTCCCGCCAGCAGTTTCAAGGTGCAGCCGGCTTCGCGCAAACGGCGAAAGACCGCCCGCCAGTCCTCTTCGGGCCACAATTTATCGTCGCGGCTGGCCGACGGCATGATCACGGCGTAGCCGCGATCGGTGTCCAGATGGTGCAGGCGCGGCAATTCGGTGGCGTTCAGCCCGTCGCTGCCCACGTCATGCACGGGGGTGGCCGCCTGGCCGGCTTGGCCCGCTTGGCGCACGAAAGACTGTAGGCCGAAATCGGGCAGGCCCGCCGGTTGATAGCCGAAGGTCAGCCCCGCCAGCTTGCGCTGGCGGATCACGGCGGGCTGCCAGAATTCCACGCGATGGCGCACGTTATAGAACAGTGAAGCCAGCGGCTCGCGCGCCGAACGCCAATCCAGCCCGTGCCGCACGCCGCGCGCCTGGCGCACCAGCCAGGCGGACTTCAGCAGGGCCTGCATGTCCAGGACGATATCGTATTGGGTGGAGCGCAAGCGCTCTTTCAACGCCTTGCGTTCGACGCGCACCTGCGATGACCACCAGGACTTGCGCCAGCGGCGATGCGCCACTTTGATGATTTCATTGACGGCCGGATGCCACGAAGGGATCTCGGCAAACGCTTCCTCGACGACCCAATCGATCTGTGCGTCAGGCACGTGCCGGGCTATGTCGGTGATAGCCGGCAGCATGTGGACGAGGTCGCCCAAAGAGGACGTGCGAACAATGAGAATTCGTGTGGGCATGAGTAAGGATTCGTGCTTGGCGCCGCCCTTGACCCGCTGGTGGCAAGCGCCGTTCAACGCAGCCCGCACTGTACAACAACATTGCCTTTCACAGCGATGCCCCCAGGCAGCTAGCCAATACCCTCAAATGTCAAAGAATAGTGGTGTGGAGGGAGCGTCGCCTCAATGGCGTTTTTTCTTCTTCACGATCATCCATTTCGGCATGCGAAACAGCACCAGTCGGCGGTAAAGCACCACGTAGGTCGTGGAAAATACGGCCGTGAAAAACATCAAGAGATAGGGCTGCTGCCAAAAGAGCACGGCGGGGATAACCGCCAGCGACGACAGCAGCCACAAATAGGGCGACGTCATGGAATTGCGCTGCGTCTGGTGACGCATTTCCCGCGAGCCGATCGCCCAACGCACCAGGCGCTTGTAGATCAGCATGTGCAGGTGCACGCCATCCGGCGCGCCGGGAGAGCGGCCGCGAAGCCATTTTTTCCGATAGATGGAAAACAGGGTCTCGAATACGGGGTAAATACAGAGAAGCAACGGAAACCAGGCCGACACTTCGGGGTGCCGCGCCAGCATCAGCACCGAGAGCTCGCCGATGATGAACCCCAGGAAGTAAGCCCCCCCATCACCCAGGAATATATGTCCGTGCGGATAATTCCAGACCAGGAAGCCGATTACGCCTCCCAGCGTGCTAAGGGCCACAATCAACAAGAACCGGTCGCCCAGATAAAACGAAACATAGGCAAAGCCCGCCAGAATCATTGCGGAGACCACGGCCGCCAAACCGTTATATCCGTCGATAATATTGATGGCATTGGCTGCACCGCCAATCGCCACTGAAGTAAAAATCAGGGAAATAATACCGAACTGCAGCAGCCAATCTATTCCGATAATGTCGACACGCGTTACCGCCGCGCCAAGAAGATAATACGCGACCGCTCCCGACAATATCGCCAAACCAAGCCGCACCAGCACCCGGACCTGCTTGGTGAGGTCTTCGGCGAAACCGCCCAGGAAGGCGGGCATGGCCGCCGCCAGCAGCAAGACCATATTCGGCAGGACATCGGGCTCGCGCACAGCGACCAGGGCGCACGTGACCCCACTGGCGATCAGCAGCGAAAGCCCCCCGATGCGGGGAACCGGAGCCGAGTGATACTTCTGCACACCATCCAAATCGTGATCAGCCGTTAGGCCATCATGCCAAGAGCGGTAGCGAACGATCAGCAAGGTGGAGATAAGCGAAACCAGAAACGCTACTAGAACGTACAACATGAAAACATGCGCCGGGAAGAGAATTGGCGGGATTGTAGCGTCAGACGTCGACAAGACATGAAAACAATATGGACAGTTTTGAAAAAGAATGGAAACGCGGCTTGCAAAATAAAAAGGGTCTCCATGAAGCACGGACGACCAGCTAAACTCGCGGTTTTGCGAAAAGGCGAACTCCGCCGGCCCCTGCCCGGGGCCCATCTGGCCGCCACGCTTCAGTATCAAGACGTATTCACAAAAACATGCTGCCCTTAGACCCCGCTGCCCACGTGAATCTGCCGCAACTGCCAGAATGGCAGGCATTCAGACTCGCCGTGCAGGAAGCCTCTTTCTGCACCGACGAGCTCCGTCTGGTGGAGGCCGCCGGCCTTACCATCGACCTGAGCGCCCACGTCACCTCCCCGACTGCGCGGAAAGCTGCCGCCGCCCTGCTCACCGCACGCGGTTTTGACCAGGCGCGCAAGGCGCTGCTGGCCGGCGAACACGTCAACAAGACCGAAGACCGCGCAGCCTGGCACACCATGCTGCGTGCGCCCGAACCGATCGACGCCGTCGCGCGCGAGCACCAGCGCGTGCGCGATTTCGTGCGGCAGGCGGATGCACAAGGCAAATGGAAGGCCGTCATCCATATCGGGATAGGCGGCAGCGACTGGGGCGTGCGGCTGGCCACGGACGCGTGCAGCGGCAGCGGCGCGCGCCGGACGTTGAAGTTCGTCGCCAATATTGATGGGCACGCGCTGGAAGACGCGATCCTGGGGCTGGATGCCAAAGACACCCTCATCGTCGTGACGTCGAAGTCCTTCACGACGACAGAGACCCTTGCCAACCTGCGGCGCGCCGTGGACTGGCTCACGCAGGCAGGCATTGAACGACCGTACGAGCAGGTGGTCGCCATTACCGCCCGGCCCAACGCGGCACGCGCGCTAGGTGTCCCGGCCAGCCAGGTCTTTGAGTTCTGGGATTGGGTCGGCGGCCGGTACTCCTTGTGGTCGGCGGTCGGGCTGCCCGTCGCCATGGCAGTCGGCATCGACGTCATCGAAGGCATCCGGGCAGGCGCCGCCGCCATGGACGCCCACTTCGCCCAGGCCCCCATCGCCGAGAACGCTCCCGCCCAACTCGCGCTGGCCGGCGTCGCCAATCGCAGCGTGCTGGGCTATGGGTCGCTCAGCATTGCCGCCTACGACGCCCGGCTGCAATTCCTGGCGCCGTACCTCCAGCAGCTGGACATGGAATCGCTGGGAAAGTCCGTGGACATGGCCGGCAATCCCGTGGGCGTGCCCACCGGCCCCTCGGTCTGGGGCATGCCCGGCACCGATGGCCAGCACACGTTCTTCCAATGGCTGCATCAGGGCACGGACGGGGCGGCGGTGGACTTCATCATGTGCCGCGAAGCCGATCACCAGTGGACAGAAGAGCACGCCATGCTGCTGGCCAATTGCCTCGCGCAACGCCAGACGCTGCTGCAGGGCACCTCGGCCGACGCGGACCGCGCCGGCCTGCTGGCTCAGGGCATGGCTTCGGACACGGCCGACTGGCTGTCCCGTCACCGCAAGCATCAAGGCGGCCGGCCGTCGACGCTGATCGTGCTGCCCAGGCTGACGCCTTACGCGCTGGGCGCGCTACTGGCGCTCTACGAGCACAAGATCTTCGTCCAGGCGCTGATCTGGGGCATCAACCCCTTTGACCAGTGGGGCGTCGAAGCCGGCAAGAAGATGGCCAGCGGCATCCTGCAGGAACTGCACGGGCAAACAGGCAGCTCGACGCACGACCTGTCGACGCAACACTGGATTTCGGTGCTGACGGCGGGCAGGTAAGCCGCAGGGGCGGGGCCCTTCCTGGCCCCGGTAGCCAAACGGGCGGATTGGGACGAGAATGTGCATATAACTCTTCCAAGGAGACTGCCATGCGCATTGCCGATGCCCAATGGATTCCTTCGACGCAGCACCAGACATGGGATGCGTTGACCGACCCGAGAGTGTTGCAGAAATGCATACCGGGCTGCGTGGAAGTCGCGATGCGCAGCCCAACCGAATATGCCGTCACCCTGCGCGCCAATATCGCCGGAATCGATACCGACTACGAGGGCGAGATCCTGCTCTCTGACGTCAACGCCCCCGACAGCTGCACCCTGGTGTTCGAAGGCAAAGGCCGCGCCGCCTGCCTGGCCATCGGCACCGCCCAGGTCAACCTCAGCACCAAAGACCAGGGCACCCGCGTGGCCTATACCGTGGCTGGCATGGCGGGCGGCAAGCTGGCCGAATGCGGCGAAGGCCTGCTGCTGAAAGCGGGCGACAAGATCATCCAGAAGTTCTTCGCGGCCTTCATCGACCACATGGCCAAGCAACCCCGCCTGGCGCCGCCGCCCCCTCCCCCCGAACCCGAACCCCGCGGATTGTCCAATTCGCGCTGGTCGTGGGTACTGGTGCTGCTTGTCGTCGCGGTGTTCTGGGGTTACCACTCGTTCTACAAGTGAAAACCCTAGTGGGCCGGTGATATCCTAGGCGGCATGACGCCGCCGCCATCACCGACCCCGCCAGCCACCGACCCCGCCCACTCCCGCAGGGATCTTTTGATGGCCATGGCGGGGGTGTCGGCGACCGTGGTGCTGGCCGCGCTGGATTCCACCATCATCAGCACCACGCTGCCGCGCGTGGCCGAAGCGCTGAACGGCATGGCTCTCTATGCCTGGGTCGGTACCGGCTATCTGCTGGCAACCGCCGCCTCCATCCTGATCTTCGGCCGGCTGGGCGACATGTTCGGCCGCAAGCCGCTGATGCTGGTCTCCGTGCTGATCATCGCGCTGGGGTCCATCGCCTGTGGCCTGGCGCAGTCCATGACCCAGCTGATCGTGTTCCGGACCTTGCAAGGGATCGGCGGCGGCATGATGATCGCCACCGCCTTCGCGGCGCCCGCCGACCTGTTCCCCGACGCCAAGCAGCGCGTGCGCTGGATGGCGTTGGTGTCCGCCGCCTTCGCCATGGCCAGCGGCATCGGCCCGGTGCTGGGCGGCGCGGCCACGCAGGCGCTGGGCTGGCGCGCGGCGTTCTTCATTTCTCCCATCGCGGCGGCCGGCGCCTTCTTCCTGCTGGCGCATTACTTCCCCCGCATCCGCCCCATCCACGACGGCAGCCGCCGGATCGACTGGCTGGGCGCCATCCTGCTGGTGCTGGCCGTCGGCGCGCCGTTGGCGGCCCTGGAGCTGGCTTTTGCGCGGGGCGAACACGCGCACCCGCTGCTGGGGGGCATCCTGGCGCTGGTCGGCGTGGCCGCCATCGCCATCCTCGTCCCCACCGAACGCCGCGTGAAATCGCCGATCTTTCCGCTGCGCGTCCTGGCCGGCGGCGATTCCCAGCTGCTGAACCTGGCCGCGATGATGGTCGGCGCGGTGATGTTCGTGCTGATCTTCTACAGTCCCTTGCTGCTGCAGCAGGTGCTGGGCTACACGCCCAGCGAGGCCGGCCTGCTGCTGACGCCGTTGGTCGCGGCGATCTCGGTCGGCAGCATCGTCAACGGGCGGCTGTTCCCCAAACAGACCGAGCCGCAGCGCCTGATGGTGTTCGGCGGCTTGCTGCTGGCGGGCGGCACGCTGATGGTGCTGCTGATTTCTCCAGGCACCTCCGCCTGGTGGATCCTGGCCGCCTTCTTCGTCAATGGCTGCGCGCTGGGCTTCCTGTTGCCCAACCTGACGCTCTTCATGCAGATGCTGAGCGAACGGCGCGACGTGGGCGTGGCCTCGGCGCTGGTGCAGACCACCCGCGCCATTGGCAGCGCCTTGGGCACGGCAGTGGTGGGCATCATCATTTCCCACAGCACGGTACTAAACGGAGTGCGGGCCGGGCTCGTCCTATGTATCGTCCTTTCATTGGCCTGTGCGCTCCTGGCGCACCGGGTCAAGATGAAGAATCTGGTCACCAGCCGGAAATAGGCGCAAGCCCAGACACGCCCCTAAAGGCAAACCCGAGACAAACCATGCGTCAACGCAATCTGCTGGACCTGCTGCTGCTTGCGGCGGTCTGGGGCGGCTCCTTCCTGTTCATGCGCGTCGCGGTCGGCGATTTCGGTCCGATCGCGCTGATCGAGCTTCGTGTCGGCCTGGCCGCGCTGTTCCTGCTGCCCGCCGCCCTGTGGCGCGGCAAGCTGCCCGTGATCGCCCGGCACTGGAAGGCGTTGCTGGTAGTCGGTACCCTGAACGCCGCCGTGCCCTTCCTGCTCTATGCCTACGCGGCGCAATCGTTGGGCGCCGGCTTCCTTTCGGTGGCCAACGCGGTCACCCCCGTCTGGGGCGCGGTCGTCGGCTGGCTGTGGCTGAAAGACAGGCTGCCGTGGATGCGTTCCCTGGGCCTGATGATCGGATTCCTGGGCATCATCGTGCTGGTGTGGGACAAGCTGAACTTCCAGGCGGGCGGCACCGGGCCGGCGGTGCTGGCCGCCGTGTCGGCGCCGGTTTTCTACGGCATCGCCGCGAATTGGACCAAGCGCTTCCTCACCGGCGTGGACGCCCTGGCCAGCGCCACCGGCAGCATGATCGCGGCCTCGCTCGTGCTGCTGCCCCTGGCCATCTCCGCCTGGCCTGAAGCGCCGGCTTCGATGGCGGCGTGGATCTCCACGATCCTGCTGGCCGTCGTGTGCACCGGCGCGGCCTACATCATCTTCTTCCGCCTGATTGCCAACGTCGGCCCTACCGGCGCCGTCAGCGTGACCTTCCTGGTGCCGATCTTCGGCGTGGTGTGGGGCGCGTGGTTCCTGGACGAGCGCATCACGCCCTCGATCGCGGTGGGCGCCGCCATCATCCTGGTGGGCACCGCGCTGGCGCTGGGCCTGATCAAGCGGCGCGCATGAACCTCGCGCTCGAGCCGCGCGCTCAGTACTTGTCCGACGTGCCCGTCAGCGCCACGCCGATGCGCAGCAGCGTGTAGGACGCCGCGTCCACCCAGCGCCGCACCCAGCCCCGGCGCTGGTATTCCAGCGGACGGATGAAGTGGCCGCCGTCGCGGATGGCCGTCTCCAGGCGTTCCTGCAAGTCCCAGGCGAAAGGCTGGTCGTCCACGACGACGTTGGCCTCGCGCGCCAGCAGCAGGCTGAACGGATCCAGGTTGGACGAGCCCACCGTGGCCACGTTGTCGATCACCGCGACCTTGGCGTGCAGGTAGCTTGGCATGTATTCGTAGATCTCGATGCCGTCGCGCAGCAGCTGGTCGTACAGCGAGCGGGTGGCGTGGTACTGCATGCGGTACTCGACCTTGCCTTGCAGCAGCAGCCGCACCCGCACGCCGCGTGCGGCGGCTTTTGCCAACGCGCGGCGGAACTGGCGCCCGGGAAAGAAATACGCGTTGGCGATGAGGATGTCGCGGCGCGCCTGCGTGATGCCGTACAGGTAGGCGCGTTCGAACGTCTGCCGGTAGCGCAGGTTGTCGCGCAACACCAGCGCCGCGCGCAGCGTGCCGCAGGGAGCCACCGGGGCATGGTGCGGTTTGGTCAGCCGCATGCGGCTCCAGTCGCGCGGATGGCGCCGCAGGCGCGCCCAGTTCAGGCGCACCCACAGCAGGTCTTGCGCATAGGCCGCATCGGTGACCAGCGGCCCTTCCACCTGCACGGCGAAGTCGAAACGCGGCGCCGAAATGCCGTCCGTGGGATCCAGGTCGTCGTAGTCGTCGATGACGTTGATGCCGCCGATGAACGCGATGCGCCCATCCACGATGGTGACCTTCCGATGCAGCCGTCGCAAACGGCTGCGCGACGGGATCAGGCGCGCGAACCACCGCGGTTCGGGCCGGAATATGCGGCATTGCGCGCCGGCTTCAAGCAGTCCTGCGCGGACGGCGTCGACGTTCATCGCACTGCCGAAACCATCGAGCACGACGCGCACCTTCACGCCGCGCCGGGCCGCCGCGGTCAGGCATTCCAGCACCCGGGACCCGGTGCGGTCCAGCATGAAGATGTAGGTTTCCAGATGCACGCTGAACCGGGCGGCATCGATGGCCGCGCACAGCGCGGGAAAGAAGTCGGCACCGTTCTGCAACAGGCGGATGCTGTTGCCGTCGGTCCATTCCAGCTTGACCTGCTCGGCCTTCACGGGAGTTCCAGTTCGGCCAGCAACGGAGAGTGATCGGATAGCCGCGCCCATTCGCGGCCGCGCAGCACACGTGCACTGCGCACGGCGAAGCCGCGCTGGTAGATGCGGTCCAGGCGGAACCAGGGGAACACGGCCGGAAAGGTCCGGGGCGGCGGCAGCAGCAGGCGCGAGCTGCCCTCCATGCCCAGCTGATTGTTGCGTTCCATGACGGACAGGCCGCTGTTGGGCAAGCCCCGCAGCGCATTGCTCAGCCGTTTGACCGAGTCGCGCAGGCGCGGCAGTTCGCCGCCATGGCTGCGCGGCGCATGCGAGAACACCTCATACAGCCCCAGCTGCTGCACGAACAGCGGCGCCAGGCGGTCGTTCCAATCGTTGAAGTCGCCTGCGATCAGGATAGGCTCGCCGTCGGGCACCATGCGCCGGATGCGTTCAGTCAACGCCAGGACCTGGCGGGTGCGGCTGCCGGCGAACAAGCCCAAGTGCACCACGAAGCAATGCACCGCGCGGCCATCGAGCTCGACGCGCGCATGCAGCAGGCCGCGTTGCTCCAATCGATGGTCGGAGATGTCCAGGTTTTCATGGTCAAGAATGGGATAGCGCGACAGCAGCGCGTTGCCATGGTCCGTCGCGTGGCGGATGGCGTTGCGGCCATAGGCCACATCCAGCCGCAAAGCGGCGGCAAGGGATTCGTGTTGGGCGTCGAGCAGGGATTTCTGCTCGTTGCGACCTTGGACTTCCTGCAGGAAGACCAGATCGGGGCGCAGGCCGTAGAGCCCTAAGCGCAGTTCATTCAGGGAATCGCGCCGGCCCAATGCCGAACGGCCCTTGTGAATGTTGTAGCTGACGACACGGATGAGCGACATAAAAGCGATGGCGCCTTTGAAAGCAGAGGAACCACTAGCCAGGCCCAAGAGCGGCCCCGGCAAGCACCGCCAACAAGGCGGCGTCTGCCAGATTACTCC
Organism: uncultured Achromobacter sp.; assembly: GCA_963530045.1. Taxonomy (GTDB): domain Bacteria; phylum Pseudomonadota; class Gammaproteobacteria; order Burkholderiales; family Burkholderiaceae_B; genus Achromobacter. The sequence goes on along the minus strand of CAUSDE010000005.1, from coordinate 79,580 downwards.
AATTCATCAACATCTAGCCGCAACAAAACACTCGCCGCAAAGGTTGGCACTCAAGAACTCAACACCCCGCAAGCAAGTAACCTGGCGAGCCGGGCCGCCGAGGATCCGGCTCCGCCGGTCCCGCGAGGCGCCCCCCTGGGGGGGAGGCGCCCCCGGCGCCTCGGGGGGGTTACTTCGTTTCGACGTTACGCAGGCGAATGTGCAATTCGCGCAGTTGCTTTTCATCGACTTCCGACGGCGCTTGCGTCAGCAGATCCTGCGCGCGCTGCGTCTTCGGGAAGGCGATCACGTCGCGGATCGATTCGGCGCCGGTCATCATCGTGACGATGCGGTCCAGGCCGAAGGCGATGCCGCCGTGCGGCGGCGCGCCGTACTGCAGCGCGTCCAGCAGGTAGCCAAACTTCTCGCGGGCTTCCTCGGCGCCGATCTTCAGCGCGCGGAACACCTTGCTCTGGACTTCTTCGCGGTGGATACGGACCGAGCCGCCGCCGATTTCCCAACCGTTCAGCACCATGTCGTAAGCCTTGGCGAACGCCTTGCTGGGATCGGTTTCCAGGAAGTCTTCGTGGCCGTCCTTCGGGCTGGTGAACGGGTGGTGGGCGGCGGTGTAGCGGCCGTCTTCCTCGTCGTATTCGAACATCGGGAAGTCGACCACCCACAGCGGCTGCCAACCGGCTTCGAACAGGCCGGTCTTCTTGCCGAATTCGCTGTGGCCGATCTTCACGCGCAACGCGCCGATGGCGTCGTTGACGACCTTCTCGCGATCCGCGCCGAAGAAAATGATGTCGCCGTCTTGCGCGCCGGTGCGCTTGACCAGTTCAGCCAGCGCCGCGTCGTGCAGGTTCTTGACGATGGGCGATTGCAGGCCGTCACGGCCCTTGGCCACTTCGTTGACCTTGATGTAGGCCAGGCCCTTGGCGCCGTAGATGCCGACGAATTGCGTGTAGGCATCGATTTCGCTACGCGACATTTCCGCGCCGCCGGGCACGCGCAGGGCGACCACGCGGCTGCCGGGCGCCGTGGCGGCGGCGGCGAACACCTTGAAGTCCACGTCACGCATCACGTCGGTGATGTCGGTGAATTCGAGCTTCACGCGCAGGTCCGGCTTGTCCGAACCGTAACGGCGCATCGCTTCCGTCCACGGCATGATCGGGAACGGCTGGGCCAGGTCAACGCCCTGCACCACCTTGAAGACGTGGCGGATCAGGTTTTCGAAGATTTCACGGATCTCGAATTCGTTCAGGAACGAGGTTTCGCAGTCGATCTGGGTGAATTCGGGCTGACGGTCGGCGCGCAGGTCTTCGTCGCGGAAGCACTTGGTGATCTGGTAGTAGCGGTCAAAGCCCGACACCATCAGCATCTGCTTGAACAGCTGCGGCGATTGCGGCAGCGCGAAGAAGTGGCCGGCGTTCACACGCGAGGGCACCAGGTAGTCGCGCGCGCCTTCCGGCGTGCTCTTGGCCAGCATCGGCGTTTCGATGTCGATGAAGCCCAACTGGTCCAGGAACTTGCGCGTTTCGATCGACACGCGGTAGCGCAGCATCAGGTTGCGCTGCATCTGCGGACGGCGCAGGTCCAGCACGCGGTGCGTCAGGCGGGTCGTTTCCGACAGGTTGTCGTCGTCCAGCTGGAACGGCGGCGTGACCGATGCGTTCAGGATCTCGACTTCCTTGCACAGCACTTCGATTTCACCCGAAGCCAGTTCGCTGTTGGCGGTGCCGGCCGGACGCTCGCGCACCAGGCCGGTGACGCGCACGCAGAATTCGTTGCGCAGGCGTTCGGCGGTGGCGAAGGCGGCGTTGTCCGGATCGAACACGATCTGGGCCAGGCCCGCGCGGTCGCGCAAGTCGATGAAGATGACCCCGCCGTGGTCGCGGCGGCGGTTCACCCAGCCGTACAGGGTGACGGTCTGGCCGAGATGGTCACGGCAAACCTGGCCGGTGTAGCAGGTACGCATGCGGGATGACTCCGTTGTGTGCTTAGTTTGAGCGTAAGGGTTACGAATCGGCGCGAGGCGCGTCTTGCACGCCAGGCGCCGGAGAGAGCGGTGCCGGCCGGTCCACGGGCGCGGGCGCCTGGGCCGGGGCGACAACGCCCATGGAAACGATGTACTTCAATGCCGCGTCCACGCTCATCTGAAGGTCGATCGCGTCAGCGCGAGGCACCATCAGGAAAAAGCCGGACGTGGGGTTCGGCGTCGTCGGCACATACACGCTGATGTGGTCGCCGGGCAACAGGCTGGCCACTTCACCGCTGGGCGTGCCGGTGACAAAAGCAATGGTCCAGGAGCCCGCCCGCGGGTACTGCACGAGCACCGCGCGGCGAAACGCCTGGCCGTTCGGGGCAAGCACGGTATCGCTGACCTGCTTGACCGAGTTGTAGATCGAACGCACCAGCGGAATGCGGCCCAGCAGGTTTTCCCACTGGTCCACCATGGTACGGCCGATCAGGTTTGCCGCAAACACGCCCGTCATCAGCACCACCACGATGACCAGGACGAAGCGGAAGCCGGGAATGTCGATGCCGAACAGCGATTCGGACGACAGGAAGCCAGGCACGAACCCTTCAAGGGTGGCGACCAGCAGCCCCAGCACCCACACCGTGATGACCAGGGGAACCCAGATCAGCAGGCCGGTGATGAAGTACTTTTTGATGAGACGCATCCGCATGGCGTGCGATCTACGCGGTAGACGATCCGGCGGCCGGTGATGCGGCAGCCGGCGCTGCGGCAGGGGCCGGCGTAGCCGGTGCTGCAGCGGGCGCGGCGCTTTCAGCGGGCGCGGGCGTGCTGGCCGCGCTGCCGCCGCCATTGCCGTTGCCACGGAAATCGGTGACGTACCAGCCGGAGCCCTTGAGCTGGAATCCAGCCGCGGTCACCTGCTTGGAAAACGTGCTTTGGCCGCATTCGGGGCAAACCGAAAGCGGCGCATCGGAAATCTTCTGCAGAACGTCTTTGGCATGGCCGCAGGCGCTGCACTTATAAGCGTAGATGGGCATCAAGGGCTCCCAGGCGCGGGCCCGGCAAATCAAAAGCCGTCAGTCGCCGGACGGGAACGTCCGGGGCGGCGGGTGGGCGAGGCCGGAAAAAATACGGGGAAAGTCTTGAATTTTAGCGGTTTTTCATGAACCGTCGGTGTCCGGCCCGCCGGGCGGGCGGCAAGCGCCGTCCCGGGGGCCCTCCCCAGGCGTGGCGGCGCCGTCGCCCTAGACGGGAAGCAGGAACATGGCGGCTGCCACCAGGGTCGGCCCCAGGGCGGACAGGAACAGCCGGCCGGACGAAATGCTGCCGTCCGGGAAGTGGTTCTTCAGGATGGCGAAACCCGCCGGATTGGGCGCATTGGCGATCACGGTCAACCCGCCGCCCGTCACGGCGCCGGCCACCAGCATGTAGCGCCACGCCTCGTTGGTGCCTTCCACCAGCGACCCCAGGTAAGTCAGCGCCGCGTTGTCGGTGATGGCCGTCAGCGCCGTGGCGCCCCAGAACAGCACGAATGGCTCCAGCCCGCCCAGCAGGTCCTGCAACCACCATTTCTGCAGTCCGCCCAGCACCACCAGCCCGGCCAGGAAGAAGCCGACCATCAGGCCTTCCTTGATCAGCAGGCGGTTCTGGTGGCGTTTGTAGGCTTCCGAGAAACCGATGAACATCATCAGCAGGCCCAGAAAGATCGCCGGATGATGCGCGGTCAGCACCACGGCCACCAGGAAGGCGAGGTGCACGAGAATGACGATGGCCGGCACCGGGGGACGTGAATCCGCCCCCTCCGGCGCGTCCACGCCGCCGCCCGTGCCCACCGAGCGCTCCATCAGCGCCTTGCGGCAGATGAAGGTCAGCAAGGCCGCATTCAGGCAGACGGCGACGGCGGCCCGCCAGCCGAAGTGCTGCACCATGAAGGTCGAATCCCAGCCGAAGGTGGACGCCACCATCAGCACCGGCGGCGCCGCGTAGGACGTCAGCACGCCGCCGATCGACACGTTCACGAACAGCACGCCCAAGGTCATGTATTTGAATCCGGCGCGTCCGCTGGTGCGGAAGTACGCGTCGCGCAGCAGGATGGCCGCCAACGTCATGGCGGCCGGCTCGGTGATGAACGAGCCGCCCAGCGGCACCAGCGCCATCACGACGAAAAACGTGGCCAGCTCCCGCGGCAGGGGCAGCACGCGCGCCACGATGCGCACCAGCAGCCCCACCAGTTCCAGGATCGGCCGGCTGGCCGCCACCACCATGATCACGAAGACGAACAGCGGCTCCGTGAAGTTGCGCGTGTCCATGTAGTTGACCGCGGTGGCAGGCCCCGACAGCGCCGCCATCGTCACGATCAGCGCAAAGGCCCATACGCCGAAGACGGCCTCGACTTCCGAGAACAGATGCCAGAACCCCGCATGCGGGCCGCCGCGATGCGCCAGGCGCGCGAAAACGGGAACCGAAAAGGTATGAAGGACCGCCACGGCGAACAAGACGGTGGCGATGACTTCAATGGGCTGCGGCATAAGAGGGACTTCCGGAAAGAAAGACTCACGCAACGGAGAATCACGCGATGCGAACGCGGTCCGGCGCGGCTCGCCGAACAAGGGTCGCAATATAACGCAGGCGTTTTTCCGTGTAACGCAGGGTCTACACCAAGTCGCCCTGGCGCAAACCGGCGCTTGCGGCCCGCTGCGCGCCTACGCGATCGGCGCCGGCGGCTCGGCCCCCTGCTGCGCGGCCTTCATCTCCATCAGGAGGCTATGCAGCATCTCGGTCGACAGGCCGTGCAGCACCAGGCGGTAGCCTGCGCGCAACGTCGACATGGGCACCAGCGGATGGCTGTTGTTGACCAGGATCAGATGCTGCGGCGCGCCCAGCAGCTTGGCCGCATAGATGCCGATGGTTTCGTCCAGCTGCAGGGAATTGGCCGCGCGCCAGAAATCGTTGTCGGTCAGCATCAGCTGGTAGAGCGGCGTGAACAGTTCGATGGCGCTTTGCAGGTCCAGGAAATTCAGCCTGCCCTGCGGCATGTCTTCCAGCTTGAGCGGCGGGTCCTTGATCATCGAGAAATCGACGGACGCGGGCGCATGCATTTCCACGCCCGCCTCGCGCAGCGCCTGGTTCAGCCGGATGACGAAGTTGAACAGGTTCAGGTCGTGTTTGACGAAAAGCTCGTCCTTCAGGTCGTCGATTTCCAGCGGTTCAAGCGGGTGCGTCGCGATCGGCACGGGCGAATTCGCGGCGATGAATGCCAACGCCTGCGCGCCCAGATGGAAGTGCCGCAGGATCAGCCAGTTGGCCTCGGGCGACACGAAGCGCTTGAGCCCCCACGCCAGGATGCGGTGCAGCAGCTTCGAATGCGACCAGCGGCGCGGCAGGAACGTCTTGACCACCTGGATCAGGATGATGAAGGCGCGTGCCAGCGGCCGCAGGAACGGCAGCAGGTACTGGCGCGACGCGCAGCTGGAATCCGTCAGCCAGGCCTTCTTCACCTTGTCCGGCAAGGGCGTGCTGCGATCCAGGTACAAGGCCAGCCAGGGGCTGGGGTCGGCCGGATCGTGCGCGCGGGTCAGGAATTCGGGTTCCTTGCTCATGCCGTCTCGCCCTCCATCACGTGATGGAATTGCATCAGGTACAACGCGGCCGTGCGGCGCGCGGTATCCACGATGCGTTGCTCGGCGCGGCCGTCCTCGTCGCAGTCCAGCGCCAGCTCCACCGCCGACAGCCAGCGCGCCAGATGGTGCTCGTCGTTGTGGCCATGGTACTCCAGGAAGCGGAAGGCGTCGGGCGGCAGCGTCAGGCTGGCCTTCAGCAGCGGCAACAGCGCAGGCACGATGCGCTGGCCCGTGCCTTCGATGATGTAGATCGCGCCCAACAGGCCGATGGGGTCGCGCGTGGCGGCCAGGCTGTGCAGATAGGCGTTCAACGCCTCGCCGCCCGGGTTGCGGCGCAACGCGTCGATGCTGTCCGCCGTGCCGCCCGCGTTGCGGTAGTCCTGGAACAGGATCTGGAAATCGTTCTGCTCTTCGCCGGCATGCATGTCGATCAGCGCGGCCAGCGGCGCGTACTGCTCGGACAGCGAAGCCGCGCCTTCGCGCATCCACTTGCTGCCTTCGCGCACCTGCGGAATCCAGTTTTCCATCCAGTTCAGGTAGTCCGGCGTCTGGAACTGGCGGTTACGTAAACGGCGTACCACCGGTGTGCGCCAGACGCGCGAACGGTAGTCGTGCCAAATGGCCGCCAACTCGGTCAGCAACTGGCCCAGCCCTTGCGGCGCCATGTCGGGGTCATGCGGTGGCGCGATCGCGTCGGCGTCGCCGCTTTGCGCGTCATCGCGCGCCACGGCCGGTGCGGCTCCTGCCGCCGCGCCCGCGACTTCGCGCGGCGCATGCACGGCTTCAGCCTCCAGCAGCATGTAGGCGGCCATGAAGCGGCCGGACTCGGGGATGTAGCAGAATATCTGCTCGCCCGGCTTGACCTCGCGCGTCTCCAGGAATTCCGCAAGCATGATGAGAATGGATGCCGCGCCGGTGTTGCCGCGCCACGCCAGGTTGCTGAACCAGCGCTCGCGCGGAATCACCAGCCCCGCTTTCTCCATCAGGTCTTCGACCACCGGAATGAACTTTTCGGACGAGTAGTGGCACAGGAAATGGTCCACCTGATCCGGGTCCAGCCAACCGTCGCGCACCAGCTTCGCGTACTCGTGGATGCCGATGTCGAACAGGTGCGGCAAGAGCCGGATGTCCTGGCGCAAGGACAGCGCGCCGTCGGCCTCGGCCTCGTTCCAGGACGGATAGTCCAGGTGGCCCTTCTGCCGGTCGGCCGACAGCCCCAGCTGCATGCACACCGGATAGTCGCCCGAGAACGATCGCTGGTGCACCCACTTCAGCTTGAGCCGCACGCCATTGGACGCGCCAGGCAGCGCGCGGCCGGTATTGCCCAACAGCAGCGCGCCCGCGCCGTCCGACAGCATCCAGCGCAGGAAGTGCGCATCGAAATCCGCGTCGTAGCCACGCGCCGCGAAGCGCGAACGCTTGAAGAGCCGCGACGGCAGTTCGCTGGCCACGGCCAGGGCGCTGGCGTGTCCGCCCATTTCCACGCCTTGCGCGGCCGCCTGGATCGCCGACACGCCGGCGGCGCAGATGCCATGCACCGACAGCGTCTCCATCGGCTGCGCGGCCAGTTCGCCCTGGATCATGTTCGAAAAGCCCGGCATCAACGCGTCGCCGCCCGACGAGCCGCTGGTCAGCAGCGACACGGCGGACAGGTCGCTGTCGTTGCGCCGCAGGCAGTCCCGGATCGCGTTGGCGGCCAGTTGGGCGTTGGTGAATACGGTGGCGCCCTCGGGGTCGATGGCGTAGTAGCGGTGCTTGATGCCGTTCTCGGCCAGGATGCGGCTCTTGATGCGGCTGGACATCCGGTTCAATGGCGCGATGTAGCTGTCCATGGCGTCGTTGGACACGGGCTCGCCCGGCATGAAATAGCCGGCGCTCTCCAGGTAGACACGATTGAACGCGATAGGCATGTGGCGGGTCTCTAGTGGGAGTGTGGATGCGGCGCTAGCGGATGTGCTCGGGCGCCATGCGGGAACGGCTGCGCAATCGCGGCACGAAGGTGCCCAGCACGAAGACGCGGAACATGTAGGGCGTAAGGCCCTTTTCGTTCAGCGCGGGATCGACGTGTTGGCGATAGTGCTCGCGGTGCAGCCGGGTCAGGTCGGACCAGTGCGCGCGCGGATGCTCGTGGTGCGCGGTGTGCAGGCCGATGTTGAACAGGAGCGGGTTGACCAGCCCTTCGAAATTGCGTGCGTAGTTCAGCCCGGCGACCGCCCGCGGCCCCCCGTCGGCGTGCGCGTGCTGCAGGTAGTTCGTGGCCAGCAGCCAGTGCAGCCCATGCAGCTGCGGCACGATCACGAACACCAGCGCCTTCACGGGGTTCACCGCCATCAGGCCACCCCACAAGCCCAGCCACACCCCGTACTGCGCCATGCAGTAGCGCCATGCGCCCGGCCAATGGCGGCGCAAGCGGGCGAGCCACGCGAAGAACAGCGGGTACAGCACCCAGCCGGCCTGAAGCGGATGGATCAGGTAACCCCACAGGTGGTTCGTGTCGCCGCCGAAGCGGTAGGTGCGCGCCACGTCGCGCGCACCGTGCTTGAAGCGGTGGTGATTGGCCACATGCGCGGGGTAGAACACGAACGTGGGATGCCCCTGCAGCAGCGTGATCCAGAAATCGGTGGCGCGGTTGGTCCAGCGCCCGCGCCACATCCTGATGTGCGTGTGGTTGTGATGGATGACGCCGATGCCCAGCGTCAAAAACAGCATCAGCGCGTACAGCGGCCACCAGAATCCGTAGACCCATTGCCACGCCGCCAACGCGGGCAGCGCCGCCAGATAAGCCAGGCTTTGCCAGTCGCGTCCGTTGCGCAGCGACGGCAGCCGAAGCGTTGGACTACGCCCGTCCGCCAAGCGATTCTCGACGCTGGAACGCGTCCAGCTGCGGGGCCGCCGCCTCGGCGTTGAGCCGGGTGCGGAACAGGCGGTCCATGAACGTGAACTGGAAACCGTAATTGCCGTTGTAGCAGGCATGGTGCAGATGATGCCGGCGGCTGGCGGCGAACCAGTGCGCATACGACACCTTGGGGAAGAAGTCGTAATTGGCGTGCCCGATGCAATTGAAGAACAGGCTGAACAGCGGCACCGACGCCAACGCCCAGAAACTGAAATCATGCAGCAGCATGGGCAGCAGGATCACGTTGCCCAGCATCAGGGCTTCGATGGGATGAAAGCTGTAGGTGGAGAACGGCGTCGTCACAACCGAACGGTGATGCGGCAGATGAAAGCGGCGCAGCGGCTTGGTGTGGAGCAGCCGGTGGTTGACCCAGAAATGCACGTCGTTCCAGGCCACCAGCACCAGGATCTCGACCACGACCTTCTGCCAGCTGGGGTCCGGGTCCAGGTGCGCCCAGCCCAGTTGCAGCAGGCCCCACGGGAAGATCATGCCCGTGCCGAATAACAGGATGGACAGCCCCGACTGGGCGAACTCGCGCCGCAGCTGGCCCGGCGCCAGCGGCCGCGGGTCCAGCGGCCGTCCCATGCCCAGCGCCGGCAACACGTGCTGCGTGAGCAGCCAGGTCGCCGCGCCGAAGACCAGATAGATGCCGCCAAAAAACAGCAGCCCCGCCAGCATTACCTGCCAGGCGGACAAGGCTTCAAAAGCTTGGGCCATAAACGTTTGGTTTCACCCTGAGAATGGCCGCATCATAAGCAATCCGTCAGCATCCCGGTAAGCCATTTATTACAAAATGAATCCGGGCACCACAAAGCTGGCTGACGGCGCCCCGGCAACGGCCTAACTTCCGGCTACTGGCAGGGATATAGGCGGTTCAAGCCCGCAACCGCCGCATCCATGCGCGCCGCCAAAGCCGCGCTCGCAGCCGGCATCGGCAGGCGCAGTTCCTCGCTCAGCAACCCCTGACGCCCGAGTTGCGCCTTCAGCGGGCCCGGATTCGGCTCGGCGAACGCCAGCTGGATCACCGGCACCAACGCCTGGAACAGCCGGCGGGCCAGGTCCAGTTGCTGCGCGCGCACGGCCTGGTGCATGGCCACGAACAGATCGGGCCGGATGTGCGCCGCGGCGGCGATCATGCCGGTGCCGCCCAGGCACAGCGTCGACAGCGACTGCAGGTCTTCGCCCGCCAGCACGTTCATCTGGCCGTCGGCGATCAACGCAAGCGTCTTCTCCAGCGACCCGCCGCAGTCCTTGATGGCGGCGATGTTCGGATGCGCGGCCAGCGCCAGCAGGGTCGCCGTGTCCAGCGTCGTGCCGGTGCGGTAGGGAATGTCGTAGAGCACCAGGGGAAAGCGCGACGCGTCGGCCAGGCAGCGGAAATACGCGGCGGCGCCCTCCTGGCCGGCGCGCACGTAGTACGGCGCGGGCGCCAGGATGCCGGCCAGCGGCCGGGTGCCGAATGCGGACAGGCGCTGCATGACGTGGCCCTGGTGGTTGCCGGCCAGGCCCATGACGACAGGCAGGCGGCCGGCCTCGTTGAGCACCGCGTCCAGCACGGCCAGCTGCTCGGCGTCATCCAGCGACGCGGCTTCGCCCGTGCTGCCGCACACGACCAGCCCGTCCACGCCGGCGGCGGCATAGTGGCGCACCAGGCGGCGCAAGGCGCCCCCGTCCACGGCGCCGCCGGAAAACGGCGTCACCAGCGGTACCCAGACGCCCTGGAAAAGTGAAGATTGCGATGACATGGGAACACTCCTTCGATGTAAGCGGACCGTGGTGGGTGCCGTACAGAAGTGCTCGGGATATCAGGGGGTGCGCGCGGAGGCGCCAATGCGCCGCCAGGAGGCCGCTGTTCCGTCGCCCATCTGACGGAACAGCATGCTCCGGTCAGATGAGCGGCTGTTTTTTGGATTTCAGGCCGGCAGCAGCCAGCACCACGCCCAGGGCGCGGATGCAGGAAGCGGATTGGAAGGCCTGATGAATCATGAATGAATGGAACGCGCGATAAGCGACGGATGCAGAAATCTACCGGGCGCCCGCCGCCGTGTCAACGGCCGCAAACGCACCGCTCGTTCAGCCCAGGCTGGCCAGGAACACGGCGCACAGCGCCTGCATGCCCTGGCGGTCGTCTTCGTCGAAGCGGCCGGGCACGGGGCTGTCCACGTCCCACACCCCGATCAGTTCGCCCTGATGCACCAGCGGCACGACAATTTCGGAACGCGAGGCGGCATCGCAGGCGATATGGCCCGGAAACGCGTGCACGTCCGGCACCAGCTGGGTCTGACGCTGGCTGGCGGCCGCGCCGCACACGCCGCGGTCGAGCGGAATGCGCACGCAGGCCGGCTTGCCCTGGAACGGCCCCAGCACGAGCTCGGTGCCGTCGAAGAAATAAAAGCCCGCCCAGTTCAGGTCGGGCAGGGCCTGGTAGGCCAGCGCGCTCAGGTTGGCGGCGTTGGCGATGCGGTCGGGTTCGCCTTCCAGCAGGGCGCGGGCCTGGAGGGCCAGCTCGGCGTACAGGGCGGCTTTGGAATCGGCGACGATCGGGGCAGCTTCAAACATGGCGTCAAATGTAACTGTACAGGCGGTTATCGATGCAGGTGATTTTAGGGGTTCCGCGCGTTAAAGGGGCCGGGCTGCTACCGTATGGGACAATAGTTTTTTACCGCAGTCCCCCTCACAAGCCTCTCCCTTTTACCCTTCTTGATCAAGAAGCAATCCATGGACAAGCCTTTCGAACCTGCGTTTTCCTTCTCGGAACGCGCTCAGCAACTTACCAGCTCCGCCATCCGCGAGATCCTCAAGGTCACCGAGCGCCCCGAAGTCATTTCGTTCGCTGGCGGCCTGCCGGCGCCCGGCGGCTTCCCGGTAGAAGTGGTACGTGCTGCATTCGACAAGGTATTGGCCACCAACGGCCGCGCGGCCCTGCAATACGGCCCGACCGAAGGCTATGCGCCGCTGCGCCAATGGGTTGCCGACGACCTGAACCGCGCCGGCGCCAATGTCGCCGCCGACCAGATCCTGATTGTCTCGGGTTCGCAGCAAGCGCTGGACCTGCTGGGCAAGGTACTGATCGACAAGGACAGCAAGGTCCTCGTCGAAGACCCCAGCTACCTGGGCGCGCTGCAGTCCTTCAGCCTTTATCAGCCCAAGTTCGTGCCGGTGCCCACCGACGAAGGCGGCCTGATCCCGGAAGCCATCACCCCTGAACTGGCCGACGGCGCGCGCTTCCTGTATGCGCTGCCCAACTTCCAGAACCCCACGGGCCGCACGCTGAACCTGGAGCGCCGCATCGCGCTGGTCAAACGCGCCGCCGAACTGAACCTGACCATCGTCGAAGACGATCCCTACGGCGAACTGCGCTACGCCGGCGAACCGCAGCCGGGCCTGATCGCGCTGGCCGCCGAGCACGGCGCCAACGTGGTGCGCCTGGGCACGTTCTCGAAGGTGCTGGCCCCGGGCCTGCGCCTGGGCTACATCGCCGCTGCGCGTCCGCTGATCAACAAGCTGGTGCAGGCCAAGCAAGCTACCGACCTGCACACGCCCACGCTGACGCAGATGGCCGTGTATGAAATCGTCAAGGACGGCTTCCTGGAAGAGCACCTGCCCAACGTACGCGAAATCTACCGCGCCCAGGGCAGCTGCATGCTGGAAGCCATCAAGCGCGAATTCCCGTCCACCGTCACCTGGACCAAGCCGGAAGGCGGCATGTTCATCTGGCTGACGCTGCCCGAGCACATCGACAGCACCAAGCTGCTGGAGAAGGCGATCGCGCAGAACGTGGCCTTCGTGCCGGGCGCCCCGTTCTACAGCGGCGCCGCCCGCGCCAACACCCTGCGCCTGAGCTTCGCCACCGTGCCGGAAGACAAGATCCGCACCGGCATCGCCATCCTGGGCAAGCTGCTGAAAGGGGAGGTGTAGCCCCCCCCGAAGCGCCTGCGGCGCCTCCCCCCAGGGGGCGCCGCTACGGACCGGCGGAGCCGGATCCGTGCGGCCCCGCTTACGTTGCAATGGTGGCTTATGGGGGAAGTGCCTCGTAGGGGCACTCGGCACGGCGGAATATTGGGGCGGCCGGGCGGAATGCCCGGCCGTTGTTTTATGCTGTCGGCTTTCCTGACCATTTTCCGACCGTGACAGTGAGCGCTCCGCAACAAACTCCCGTCGACTTGAGCGACATCGTCTTCACCGACTGGGTCGAACGCTGGCTGCCCAAGTCATGGCGGCCCTACGCCCGCCTATGCCGCCTGGACCGCCCCATCGGCACGTGGCTGACGCTGCTGCCGGCCATCGCCGCGCTCGTCCAGAGCGCGGGCGGCGTGCCCGACTTGCAGCGGCTGATCGTCTTCTCGCTGGGCGCCCTGCTGATGCGCGGCATCGGCTGCACCGTCAACGACATGTGCGACCGCAACTTCGACAAGCACGTCGAACGCACGCGCTTTCGGCCGTTGACCAGCGGCCAGCTGACGATGAAGAACGCCGTGTGGTTCCTGCTGGGCCAATTGGTGGTGTGCGGATCGCTGCTGTTCTTCCTGAACGAAATGAGCCGCTGGCTGGCCGTGGCGGTACTGCCCTTCGTCTTCATCTACCCGCTGTGCAAGCGCGTCACCTACTGGCCGCAGGTGGTGCTGGGCATCTGCTTTAACTGGGGGATGCTCATGGCCTGGTCCGACACGCAGAACCACGTGCCGCTGGCCGCCGTGGCCATGTGGTTCGGCGCGGTGCTCTGGCAGGTGGGTTACGACAGCATCTACGCCTACGTCGACGTGCGCGACGACCGCAGCCTGGGGCTGCATTCCACCGCCATGCGCTTTGGCGACCAGGGCAAGCTGTGGATCGGCGGCTTCTATGTCGCCACCGTCGCGCTGTGGGCCTGGGGCGGCTACGCCATGGGCCTGTCATGGGCGTATCAGGTCGGCATGGCCGCCGTTGCGGTGCATCTGGCGTGGCAATTGAAGGTGTTCGACATCCAGCGCCCCGACCGCAATTTCATGCTGTTCCGCGCCAACCTGTGGCTGGGCGCGCTGCTGGTGGTGGCCGCGCTCGCCGGCACGCTGATCCCTTGAACCGTTGCCGGCGGCGGCGCGGTTGACCCCGCGCATTGCCGGCAACGCCCGATCGCGCGATCATGGTGTCCCCGCCACGCTTACGGAGACACCGCATGCCCTCTTTGATCAAATCCCTGACCGCCGCCGCGGCCGCATGCGCCCTGTTCGGCGTGTTGCCCGCGCAAGCCGCCACCGACTGCTCGGCGCAGCGCGGTTGCGCGGCCAAGTTCTGCGAGATCGAGAACGACATCGCCGCCGCCCAGGCGCAGAACAACACCCGCCGCGAAGCCGGCCTGCGCAAGGCCCTGGCGGAAGCCAAAGCCCACTGCACCGACAGCCGCCTGCAGTCGCAGCGCGAGGCCGACGTGCGCGACAAGCAATCCAAGGTCTCCGAACGCGAGCAGGAACTGAAGGAAGCGCGCGCCAAGGGCAAACAGGACAAGATCGACAAAGCGCAACGCAAGCTGGAAGAAGCCCAGTCCGAATACAACGCCGCGCTGGTTGAACTGAACCGCTAACGCCTGCATCGCCAGGCCGTTTCCCCTGCCAGCCTCGGGCCCGTCCCGGGGCTGCGTCTTTTTTGCTCCCCCGACGGCGTCGCGCGGCCCCATCCGGACCACCACCTATTGCGTCATCAAATGGAAATATCGCCACCTATGGTGTCATTTGGAAGAATCCAAATCGATTAGTACAGATTTTGGAAAGATGTTTTCAGGTAATAAGGGTTTATCCCAGGGTTGTTTGAGCACAGAATGCATCTCATCGGGACACAGCAAGCGAACCCCCAGCAATGAGGCCAGAGGTTCGGATCCCAAGCTCACAAGACACCGGAGGTCTGCTATGAAAACCCTTGCTACCGCATTGATGCTGTCCATGTCCGTTCTGGCTGCTGGCGCCCAAGCCGCTGAAGCCGACCAAGGCCCCTCGCGCGCCCAGGTTCAAGCCGAACTGCAACAAGCCAAGGTTTCGGGCCAATACACGTTTGGCGAAGAGGGCTACCCCGCCGCCATCGCCCAGAAGTCCAGTCTGACCTCGCAACAAGTGCAAGCCGAACTGGCGCAAGCCAAGACCGCTGGCGAAGTCACCTTCGGCAACCTGGACTACCCGCCCGTCGCTTCCGCTGAAGCCGCCACGTCGCTGACCCGCGCCCAGGTGCAATCGCAACTGGCGCAAGCCAAGGCAGAAGGCCTGGTCACCTTCGGCAACATGGACTACCCCCCCATGGGCAGCTGATCCCCGGGCCGCCAAAGGCCCTGTGATCACCCCTCGAAAGCCCTTCGGCCTCAAGCCGGAGGGCTTTGTTTTTGACGTTTCGACATCGTATTAAGTCATAACGACGTTAACTTAAGCCGTTACGACACTTTCAGATCTACAAATCGACAGCGCTCCCGCATAGGATGAGGCCAACCCATCCCCCCTCATCGCAGGAGTCGCACCATGTCCACCCTCAACCGTCCCATCGTTCTGCTGGGCGCCGGAAAAATCGGTTTCGCCATCGCCCTGATGCTGGAACGCAGCGGCGATTATTCCGTGCTGGTTGCCGACCAGGACCCCGCCCGCCTGGCCGTCCTGGCCGAACTGGGCTGCGAGACGCGCCAGATCAGCGACGACGCTTCGGTGGCGCGTGCGATCGAAGGCGCCTATGCCGTGGTCAACGCCCTGCCGTTCCATCGCGCCACCGCAGTGGCCGGCCTGTGCGCGAAAGCCGGCGTGCATTACTTCGACCTGACCGAAGACGTCGCCAGCACCCATGCCATCCAGGCGCTGGCGGAGAACGCGCGCAGCGTGCTGATGCCGCAATGCGGCCTGGCGCCCGGTTTCATCGGCATTGTCGGCAACGCGCTGGCGCGACGCTTCGACACCTTGCTGGATCTGCGCATGCGCGTCGGCGCCCTGCCGCGCTATCCGTCCAACAGCCTGCGCTACAACCTGACGTGGAGCACCGAAGGGCTGATCAACGAATACTGCAACCCGTGCGAAGCCATCGTCGATGGGCAATTGACCAGCGTGCCCGCGTTGGAGGGCTATGAGACCTTCGCGCTGGACGGCGTGGAATACGAAGCCTTCAACACCTCGGGCGGCCTGGGCACCCTGCCCGCCACCTTGTTGGGCCGCGCGCGCAACGTGGACTACAAGTCGGTGCGCTATCCCGGCCATTGCAACATCATGAAGCTGCTGCTCAATGACCTGCGCCTGCGCGACCGCCGCGATCTGCTCAAGGACATTTTCGAGTCGGCCATTCCCACCACGGAACAGGATGTGATCGTGATCCAGGCCTCGGCATCGGGCCACCGCCACGGGCGCCTGGAAGAAGAGTCGTACCCGATCCGCGTGTTCGGCGCGGACGTGGACGGTCATCGCTTGAGCGCCATCCAGTTGTCGACGGCCGCAGGCATCTGCGCCGCGCTGGATCTGGTGGCGCAAGGCGCGTTGCCGCAGCAGGGATTCGTGGGCCAGGAAGCCATCGACCTGGACGCGTTGCTGAACAACCGCTTCGGCCGTATCTACGCGGGCAAGCCGCTGGCGTTGGCTGGCTGCGCCACGGCCGACCGTTAAGCGCCGGGACTTTCCCGCCGCGGCGCGGACGCTACGTCCAGCCTTCCAGGCGTAGCGTCGCGCGCACCAGGCGCTGCTCTTCCTGTTCGATCTCGGCCAGGCTCTGGCGCACGCTGTCGACATGGTCGGCGGCGGCCTTGCGCGCCAATTCGGGCTGGCGGCCCGTCACGGCATTGAACAGACGCGTGTGCTGGCGGTCGATCTGGCGTTTTTCGGGTTCGCGGTGATAGAGGTTGTTCACGCACGCGAACACCGACCCCAGCAGCAAGTCCGTCAGCGACTGCAGGGTGTGCACCAGCACCGGATTGTGCGAAGCCTCGCAAATGGCCAGATGGAACGCGTGATCCAGATGCGCGTGCGTGGCCGTGTCGGTGGCGGTGCCTTGCGCGCTGACCATCTCGTCATAGCGGCGGCGGATCATGATGAAATCCGCCTCGGTGCCGCGGATGGCCGCCAGTCGCGCGGATTCCGCCTCCAGCAGCGAACGCACTTCCAGCAGGTCGTACAGGGTGCGCGGCTGCGAGTTGAACAGGTGCATCAGCGGCCCGGCATCCACCTTCGAGATGTGGGCCACGAACGATCCCTTGCCTTGCGCCGTATGGATGATCTCGCGCGCCCGCAACAGCTTGAGCCCTTCGCGCAACGCCGTGCGCGACACGCCCAGCTTTTCGGTCAAGCGCCGTTCGGACGGCAGGGCCTGCCCCGCCTTGAGCACGCCGTCCAGGATCAGGCGTTCTATCCGTTCAGCGACCTCGTCCGCCACCTGACGGGGTTTTTCTTCGGTTTCCGCGTACATGCACTCTCCGGACCAGTGGTATGACCAAGCGTTCTTCCGGTTCCAGCCGCTTGGCCCTACCTCTGTAAGTAGCTGATATAAAACCATAAAAATAGCCACCTTGCCGGAGCGCGTAAAAATAAACTGGTATGACCAGCTGGTTTTGATATGGACATTGCCGCAGGTGCGAACGATGATGTCAGGACAGATTCGCCCGGCGCCCGGCGTCGGCCAGCCCTTTTTACGCTAGAGATCCGCATGACTGAACGCATCCAGCACCACGGCCTGCAAGTGGCGGCCAATCTCAACCAATTCATCGAACGGGAAGCCCTGCCCGGCACCGGCCTGGATGTCGACGGCTTCTGGCAAGGCTTTGCCGCCCTGGTCCACGATCTGGGCCCGAAGAACCGCGCGCTGCTGGCAGAACGCGACCGCCTGCAAGCCGAACTGGATACCTGGCACCGCGCCCATCCCGGCCCCATCGCCGACCCCGCCGCCTACCGCAAGTTCCTGGAAGGCATCGGCTACCTGCTGCCGCAGCCGGCCAGCGTGCAAGCCACGACCGACAACGTCGACACCGAAATCTCGCAGCAGGCCGGCCCGCAGCTCGTCGTGCCGATGTCGAACTCGCGCTACGCGCTGAACGCCGCCAACGCGCGCTGGGGCAGCCTGTATGACGCGCTCTACGGCACCGACGCCATTCCCGCCACCCCGGGCGATACCGGCAAGGGCTACAACGCCGACCGCGGCGCCGCCGTCATCGCGCGCGCCCGCGCTTTCCTGGATTCCGCCGCGCCGCTTGCCCAAGGTTCGCACGCCGACGCCCGCGGCTATACGGTCGAAGGCGGCCAACTGCGCGTGGCGCTGGCCGACGGCGTCACCGGCCTGAAGTCCGGCTCGCAATTCGCCGGCTACCAGGGCGAGGCCTCCGCGCCCACCGCCATCCTGCTCAAGAACAACGGGCTGCACTTCGAAGTCCAGATCGACCGCGCCAATGCCATCGGCAGCACGGACGCCGCCGGCGTCAAGGATGTGCTGGTCGAGGCGGCGCTGACCACCATCATGGATTGCGAAGACTCGGTCGCCGCAGTCGATGCGGACGACAAGGTCCACATCTACCGCAATTGGCTCGGCCTGATGAAGGGCGACCTGACCGAAGCCGTCACCAAGGGCGGCAAGACCTTCACGCGCAAGCTCAACGCCGACCGCGTCTATACGCGCCCGGACGGCTCCTCGCTGACCCTGCACGGCCGTTCGCTGATGTTCGTGCGTAACGTCGGGCACCTGATGACCAACCCGGCCATCCTGGACCGCGACGGCCTGGAGATCCCCGAAGGCATCCTGGACGCCGTGGTCACGAGCCTGGCTGCGCTGCAAGACCGCAAGAACAAGCTGAATTCGCGCACCGGTTCCGTCTACATCGTGAAGCCAAAGATGCACGGCCCCGTTGAAGCCGCATTCGCCAGCGAACTCTTCGACCGCGTCGAAGACCTGATCAAGGTGCCGCGCAACACCTTGAAGATGGGCATCATGGACGAAGAGCGCCGCACCAGCATCAACCTGAAGGCGTGCATCGGCGCGGCCGCCTCGCGCGTGGCCTTCATCAACACGGGATTTTTGGACCGCACGGGCGACGAAATGCACTCCAGCATGGAAGCCGGCCCGATGCTGCGCAAGGGCGACATGAAGTCCACTGCCTGGATCACCGCCTACGAACGCAACAACGTGCTGGTCGGCCTGGACAGCGGCCTGCGCGGCCGCGCCCAGATCGGCAAGGGCATGTGGGCCATGCCGGACCTGATGGCCGCCATGCTGGAACAGAAGATCGCGCATCCCAAGGCCGGCGCCAATACCGCCTGGGTTCCCTCGCCCACGGCGGCCACGCTGCACGCGCTGCACTACCATCAGGTCGACGTGCAGGCGGTCCAGAAAGAGCTGGAACGCACCAAGCTGGCCGACGTCCGCGACGAGCTGCTGGGCGGCCTGCTGACCGTGCCGGTGGGCGACCGCTCCAAGTGGTCCGCGGCCGACATCCAGCAAGAACTGGACAACAACGTCCAGGGCATTCTGGGCTATGTGGTGCGCTGGATCGATCAGGGCGTGGGCTGCTCGAAGGTGCCCGACATCCACAACGTGGGCCTGATGGAAGACCGCGCCACGCTGCGCATCTCCAGCCAGCACATCGCCAACTGGATTCGCCACGGCGTGACCAACCAGGACCAGGTCATGGAAACGTTCAAGCGCATGGCCAAGGTCGTCGACGGCCAGAACGCCGGCGATGCAGCCTACCAGCCCATGGCCGGCCACTTCGACACCTCGCTGGCATTCAAGGCGGCGTGCGCGCTGGTGTTCGAAGGGCTGACCCAGCCCAACGGCTACACCGAACCGCTGCTGCACAAGTACCGCCTGCAATTCAAGGCCGCGGCCGCCTGACGGCACCACGCCGCTCTGCCATCGAAACGGACCGCCTCGGCGGTCCGTTTTTTTTCGGCTGCCGATCCTGCCCCGATTAATTAATCCCGTTATTTCGCACGGTCGTGCTAAATTCACGTTCATGACAGCCAAAACCGAGAAGAGCGAACTGACTTTCGCGGCCATTGTGGACGCGGCCGTGGACATGGCCGCCGCGCAAGGCATGGAAAGCCTGTCTCTCGGCCAGGTGGCCAAGCATCTGGGCATCAGCAAGAGCGGCGTGTTCTCACGCGTGGGGTCGCTTGAAGCCTTGCAGCAAGCGGTGTTGGACGAATACGACCGCCGCTTCGTGGCCGCCGTCTTCACGCCGGCCATGGCGCATCCCCGTGGGCTGCCCCGGCTGAACGCGCTCGTCTCGCTATGGGTGGACCGCGCCAGCAACGTCGAACTGCTTACCGGCTGCATCTATGTCGCCGGCGCCTTCGAATACGACGATGTGGAATCGCCGCTGCGCGCCGTGCTGGAAGACAATCTGCGGCGCTGGCGCGCGGCCATGGTCCGCACCGTCAACCAGGCGTTGGAAGCGGGCCACGTGCGGCCGGACACCGACCCCGAGCAACTGGTGTTCGAGGTCTATAGCCTGATGATCGGTTTGATGCACGACGCCCGCTTCCTGCGGGACCCCAAGGCGCCCGCGCGTGTGCGGGCGGCGTATGAGCGGCTGATCTCGACCTACCGCAGCTTCACCTACGTTGAATAACTGAACCGCGCCGGCGTAGGCCGGCGTTTCTTGACCCTAATTTCGCACGACCGTGCGAATTTATATTCGGAGCTTGCCATGTGGATTCTGATCGCAGCCATCGCCGCCGGCGCCCTGGCCCACCTGTGGCGGCAATGGCGCGCGCTGCTGCGCCAATTGCCCGACTGCGCCGAACACCTTGTGCTGTTCTAGTGAACAAGCGGCATCCCGGTCTATATTCCGGGATAGCCCAATCGAATCCAGCCATGCCGCGTTCCGTCCACTTACTGATCGTCGATCCGCAGAACGATTTCTGTGACCTGCCCGAGGCCTATCTGCCCACGGACCCGTTGACCGGAAACCCCTGCCAGCCCGCGCTGCCGGTGGCGGGCGCCCACGCCGACATGCAACGGCTGGCGCGCTTCATAGATGCCACCGCGCATGCGCTGACTTCCATCACGGTGACGCTGGATTCGCACCACCGGCTGGATGTCGCGCACCCCACGTTCTGGCGCACAGGCGACGGCCAGCCCGTCGCGCCATTCACGCCGATCACCGCCGCAGAAGTGCGCGCCGGCGCCTTCCACCCGCGCCACATCGACGACCTGCCGCGCACCCTCACCTATCTGGACGAACTGGAGGCGCGCGGCCGCTACACGCTGATGGTGTGGCCAGTGCACTGCGAGATCGGTACCTGGGGGCACAACGTGCATGCGGACGTGCGCGCGGCGTACAGCCGCTGGGAAGACGCGGACCAGTTCATCGTGCGCAAGGTGCCCAAAGGCACGAACCCCTGGACGGAACACTACAGTGCGCTGATGGCCGAAGTGCCAGATCCCGATGATCCCCGCAGCCAGCTCAACCGCAGCCTGCTGGGGTCGCTGGACCGCTCGGACCTGATCATCATTGGCGGAGAAGCCGGCAGCCATTGCGTGCGCGCCACGGTGGAACACCTGGCCGAACACCTGCCCGGCGGCAATCTGTCGCGCATCGTGCTCCTGACCGATTGCATGAGCCCCGTTGCCGGTTTCACCGACGCGCAAGCCACCTTCCTGCAACGCATGCGCGATCTGGGCATGCAGGAGCGCACCAGCGTGGACATGGCGCGGGCGCTGCATGCCTGAGCCCGCCAAAAGCAACGGCCGCCTGCGGGAGCCAGGCGGCCGTACGGTTTATCGCGGTGATCGGAGCGCGTCTTCGCTATGCGTCCACGGCGGGCTGCGCCGCCTGGTTGCCGTTCACCTTATCGCATTCCACATACAAGGCGCTGATCGCCTCGCACAACGCAGGCGGCTGCTGGAACAGGCGCGCCACCAGCAGGCAGCCTTGCACCGTGGCGAATACGGCCCGGCCCGCGGCGTCGGCCGTGCCGGAGAATTTCAACGTGCCCTGCGCAGCGCCTTCGGCCAGCACGCGGGCCAGCCACGCTTCATGCGCACGGAAAAAGCCCTGCAGAGCGCCGCGCACGCGATCGGACAAGCTCATGATGTCGGCGGCCAGCATGCCGCCCAGACAGAGCTCACCGGCGCCGCAGGCGCGCGATTCCATCATCGACAGGTATTGCTCCAGCTGCGCCTGCGCGGGCTGCGTGGTGTCGATGGCGCGCACCGTGCCCAGCGCGCGTGCGCTGTACGCCTCGACCGCTTCATAGAGCAGGTCGTCCTTGCCGGGAAAATAATAGTGGATGCTGGACGTCTTCACGCCCACATGCTCCGCCAGGTCGCGGTAGCTGAAACCATTGCAGCCGCGCGTGCGGATCAGCTTCTCGGCGTGGGCCAGCAGCAGGTCTCGAGTGGTGTTGGGGGTCGGAGTGTCCATGGCTGAATATTACCTACTAATAGGTCGGTTCGTCATCGGGGGCCGCCCTAGGTGCGGTCCAAAACGCCCGTGCGGACCCCGGCCGGGAAACATCCCGCCCCCCGGGGTCCGCATGTGCCGGCATCCTGCTTAGCCTTGCACGGGCGGGTAGTCCAGTTCACCGCTTTCGGTCAGGCCTTGGGCGCGGGCGGCGGCCAATTCCTGCTTCACCTGGGCACGGGTCTTATCGTTGCCGACGGCGGCGAACGCGGTAGCGGCGTAGCCTTCTTCACCGAACACGAGTTCACCATTGGCGCGGGCAGCGGCCAACTCTTGCTGCACCTGGGCGCGGGTGACCGTGCTTTCGGTATTCAGGGCGGGCGGATAGTCCAGCTCGCCGGCTTGGGCGGCGCCGATGAAGGAAGCGGACAGGATCAGGGCGGATACGAGGGTCTTCATGGTTGATCTCCAGTAAGGATCAATGCATCAGGGTGTTAGGATGAAAGCTATCTATCGCTAGATAGATACGGCCTCAAAAATAAGACTTCAAAAAACTCAGCCTTGAACGGGCGGGTAGTCCAGTTCGCCGCTTTCGGTCAGGCCTTGGGCGCGGGCAGCGGCCAGTTCCTGCTTCACTTGGGCACGGGTCTTGTCGTTGCCGACGGCGGCAAACGCGGTAGCGGCGTAGCCTTCTTCGCCGGACACGAGCTCACCATTGGCGCGGGCAGCCGCCAATTCTTGCTGCACTTGAGCGCGGGTGACCGTGCTTTCGGTGTTCAGGGCGGGCGGATAGTCCAGCTCGCCGGCTTGGGCGGCGCCGATGAAGGAAGCGGACAGGATCAGGGCGGATATGAGGGTCTTCATGGTTGATCTCCAGATAACGGATTCGATGCGGGTTTCGGTTTAAACTATCTACTTATAGGTAGATAACTAGGGAAATAAAAAAGCTGTCCTACTGTATTTCTGATTCCGGCGTCAGCGGCTTGCTTGGTGTGCTGCGTCGATGGATGAATCTTACCTACTACTAGATAGATAGCGCAAGCCGGCATTGTGAAACCAGATATTTCATGATGCCCAGCGGCAACATCCGCTTATCGGCTGGCGGCAACCAGCACCATCATCGGCCGGTCCTGCTCTTGAACCAGCGCCGGCTGCGCCGCGAGTTGCTCGGCCGTCGGCGCCCATTCCTCCACATGCCGGATGGCGAAGCCCGCGTCGATCATCAGATTCAGGTAGGTGCCCAGCGTCCGATGCTGCTTGATCACGCCCTTGGCCAGCCAGTCGGTCGTGCGCGGGCCTTCCAAGGCATATTGGTTCAACGGCCAGATCCGCTGGCCGGCCGCATCCTCCGCAAAGCCCGGCCGAGCAGGCGCGGTGTAAATCGGATGCTCCGCCGAAAACACGAAGCGCCCGCCCGGCACCAGCGCGCGATGGATGGTGGCGAACAGGTCTGCCAGATGCTCGATGTAGTGCAGAGCCAGCGAACTGTAGGCCAGCTCGAAGCGGCCCCAGGGCAACTGCAAGCGCTCCAGGTCGGCGTGCACATAGGAAATCCGGGGCGCCTGGGTCGTCGCCCGAGCCCGATCCAACATGTTTTGGGACACGTCGATGCCCACTACCTCGGCCGCGCCTTGCTCGTCGGCCCAGCGGCAGAACCAGCCGAAGCCGCAGCCCAGATCCACCACCCGGTTGCCGCGCACGTCCGGCAACAGCGCACGCAATGCCGGCCATTCTGGCGCGCCGTCCAGACCGTGCACCGAACGCGCCATCTGGCTGTAGCCTTCGAAGAATTCGGGCGTGTCGTAGATGTTCTGGGTCATGGAGGGCAAGCGGCTTCCGATGCCGCCTCGGTCTTCAACCAGCGCTTCAGGTCTGCCACGGCGGCACTGGCGTCCGCGCGGAAGTACAGGCTAAACCATCCTCCCGTTTCTTTGAACCCGAGGGGCGCGACAAGCCTGCCTGCCTGGATATCGGCCTGCACCAGCATTTCCGGCGCAATGCCGATGCCCCGACCTACTGCCGCGGCGTCCAGCATGTGGCCCAGTTGATCGAACTGATGCTTGGGCGGCGCCAGCGCCGGGGCCTCTGCCAATCCGCATGCGGCGGCCCACTGCTCCCACGCTCGGGGCCGCGAAGACGTCTGCAGCAGCGGCATGCGCAACATGTCGGCCGGCATGGCGACCCGATGCGCCAGCTCGCGCGCGCAGACCGGCCCGATCGCCTCGGGGAACAACCGCAAGGCGCCGATCGTCGTGGACGCGTGCACCTCGGCAACGATCAGCACGTCAATAACCCCACGTTCCAACAACGCGATATCGGTTGCCGTTTGCAGCCTGACCTGGATGTCGGGATGCTCGCTCTCGAAGTGCTCGAGCCTTGGAATGATCCAGTTGGACAGCAAACTGGCCGGGGCGCCGATGACCACATCGGCGGATCCCGTTCTGCCGCGCAGCGCGACGCAGCGCTGTTCGAGCATGTCGAAGGCCGGCTGGCAGGCGCGCATCAGGTCGTGGCCCGCCGCGGTCAGCCGCACGCCCCCCGAATGGCGGTCGAACAGCTTGCCGCCCAACCAGGTTTCCAGCTGCCGGATCTGCTGGCTGACCGCGCTGTGCGACACCCGCAGCTCGTCGGCGGCAAGAGACAGGTTCAAGTGCCGGGCGGCGCTGTCGAAGACACGCAGCGCGTTCATGGGAGGAAGGGTACGCATGCCTTAAATATTAGAAAATCTAATAATCACAGGCAAGAAATCTATGATTTATCACAGGAAATCGTCTCGATACCATAGATGCAACGTGTTCAACGGGCTAACGCCATGTCTCTTGCTTCCCACCCCGCATCCCCCGACACCCTTGGGCAATTCGGCCAATACGGCGGCCGGTACATGCCCGAGACCTTGATCCCGGCGCTTGACGACCTGGAGCGGACCTACCGCGACGTTCTGGACGACGGCGCATTCTGGAACGAATACCGGTCGATGCTGGCCGACTACGTCGGCCGGCCCAGCCCCCTTCTCTATGCCCGCGCGATCACTGAATCCCTTGGCGGCGCCCGCGTCTTCCTGAAGCGGGAAGACCTGAACCACACCGGCGCCCACAAGATCAACAACTGCCTGGGCCAGATCCTGCTGGCCAGGCGAATGGGCAAGACGCGGATCATCGCGGAGACCGGCGCCGGCCAGCACGGGGTGGCGACGGCCACGGTCTGCGCGTTGTACGGCCTGAAATGCGTGATCTTCATGGGTGCGGTCGATGTCGAACGCCAAGCCACCAACGTGGCCCGCATGAAGATGCTGGGCGCAGAAGTGCGGGCCGTACCGGAGGGAGGCGCAACGCTGAAGGACGCGATGAATGCGGCCATCCGCGACTGGATCGCCCACCCGGACGACACGTACTACCTGCTGGGGACGGGCGCAGGACCGCATCCCTACCCCTGGATCGTCCGGGAATTCCAAAAGGTGATCGGCGAAGAGACCCGCGCGCAAATCCTGGAGAAGACAGGCCGCTTGCCTGACGCGATGATCGCGTGCGTCGGCGGCGGCTCCAACGCGATCGGCCTATTCCATCCGTTCCTGGATGATGCCGAAGTCCGGCTGTACGGCGTCGAAGCCGCCGGACATGGCGTCCATACCGCGCATCACGCAGCCAGCATCGGCGCGGGCCGGATGGGTGTGCTGCACGGCTGTTGCAGCTACTTCCTGCAGGATCAAGACGGCCAGATCACGAACGCGCATTCGATTTCGGCGGGGTTGGACTACCCGGGTGTCGGGCCGGAGCACGCCCTGCTGCACGACACGGGCCGGGTGAACTATGTCTCGGTGACTGACGACGAAGCCGTCGACGCCTACCGTTGGCTGACGCAGAAGCAAGGGATCATCCCTGCCTTGGAAAGTGCGCATGCCTTGGCCTATGCCCGACAGCTTGCGCCGCGCCTGGATGCGGACAAGACCATCGTGGTCTGCTTGAGCGGACGCGGCGACAAGGACCTGAACACCGTCCTGCAATTTTCCGGAGCATCGACATGAGCCGTCTGGAACATAAGCTCGCCACGCTGCGGGCCGCCGGCCGAGCGGGACTGGCCGCGTATTTCACCGCGGGCGACCCGTCGTACGACGAATGCCTGCGCCTCTTGCGTCGCCTGCCCGCCGCCGGCGCCGACGTGATCGAACTCGGCATGCCGTTCAGTGACCCCGTGGCGGACGGTCCCGTCCTTCAATTGGCCAATGACCGGGCGATCCGCGCCGGCCAGACGATGCGGCGGACCCTCGATCTGGTTCGAGCGTTCAGGCAGCAGGATCCGCAAACCCCGATCGTGCTGATGGGGTATCTGAACCCCTTGCTGCAGGTCGGCGTGGCAGCCTTCATGGCCGACGCGGGCCGGGCTGGCGTGGATGGGCTGATCATCGTGGACCTGTCGCCGGACCACGCCGGCGAGATCGGCCGGCAGGCGCAAGCCCACGGCATCGACATCATCCGGATGACGGCCCCGACGACGCCCGCCGCCAGGTTGGATGCCGTGTTGCGCGGCGCAAGCGGCTTCGTCTATCACGTCATGCTGGCGGGAACCACGGGCGGCGCCTTGCCGTCCGATGACGCCATCGCCCAGTCCCTGCAACGCGTAAGAGCCCGGACGCCGCTGCCTATCGCCGCCGGGTTCGGCGTACGGTCCGCCGAGCAGGCGCGCGCCGTCAGCCGCCATGCCGACCTGGTCGCCGTCGGCACGCGGCTGGTGGACGTGTTGGCAACGGGCGGGATCGACGCGGCGCTGGACGAAGTGCGGAAGCTATCCGACGGCATTCGAGCCGGGGCCTGAGCGGCCGGGCGCCATACGGCAGCCAGAAAAAAGCCCGCCTTCCAGGAAGGCGGGCTTTCTCCACAAAACGCGAGTCCGCTTTAGAACGGAATATCGTCGTCCATGTCCGCCAGGTTGGCGCCGCTGCTGGCCGGAGCCGCTGCGGGGGCCGGACGCTGTTGGGGCGCCGGGCGTTGCGCCGGGGCGCGCTGCTGCTGCGGACGCGACGGGGCGTCGTCGTAGCCGCCGCCACCACCGTAGCTGGCACCACCGCCACCGCCGTCTTCGCGGCCGCCCAGCATTTGCATCTGGTCGGCAACGACTTCGGTGCTGTAACGGTCAGCGCCGGTGTCCTTGTCTTGCCACTTACGCGTCTTCAGGCGGCCTTCGATGTAGACCGAGCGGCCCTTCTTCAGGTATTCGCCGGCGATTTCGGCCAGGCGGTTGTACATGACGACGCGGTGCCATTCGGTTTCTTCGCGCTTTTCGCCGCTGGCCTTGTCCTTCCAGGACGAGGTGGTGGCAATCGACATGTTGCAGATTGCCGCCCCGTCCGGGCTGTAGCGGACTTCCGGGTCGCGCCCCAGATTGCCCACGAGAATGACTTTGTTAACCGATGCCATGCCGATGTCCCTCTGTTGTTGACAGCCTGCGCCTGTGCGTTGCCGCGAGCGCGCCGGCAACAACATAAAAAGCGATGTTGAAGACCGGCTTCATGAAACACGCCGGTCACCGCAACGATGACCGGCGACGCCGGGTGAAGCCCTAGTTTGGTACGTATTATCGACGAAAAGGGCCTGCCGCGCCAAACGCGATTCGTGACAAATCCGTCCAGCCCGGAAAACGAATTCAGGGCAGTTGGCGCCCGTACGCGACACAATCGGCGACTTTTCCGCGCAGTCGGGGACGCATCCCCTGCGCGGGTTTACGCCAGGGGCCGAAGCGCCCAGGTCACGGCCAGCCAGATCGCCGACAGGACGGCGGCGCCGACAAAAACAGCGCTTGCGCCGGAATGCGACGCCAGCCACCCGCCCAGTGCGCCGCCCGCAAACAGCCCGGCCGCCTGGGCCGTGTTGTAGAAGCCCAGTGCCAGGCCCTTGTACGCCTGCGGGGCCACGCGCGACACCAGCGACGGCTGCAAGGCTTCCAGCACATTAAATGCCACGAAAAAGCCCGTCAGCGCGATGGCCAGCGTGTAGAACCCGTGGCTGGCCGCAGGCAGCAAGGCGCACACCACCACCAGCCCCGCCACGGCCGCGCGCAAGGCGCCCCGATGGGCGCGGCGCTTCTCAGCGATGAACACGACCGGCACCATCAGCACGAACGACACCAAAATGACGGGCAGATAGACTTTCCAGAGCTCGCGCGCGTCCAGGCCGCCGACCTTGGCCAGCAAGGCGGGCACGACGACAAACAGCGACACCTGGATCAAATGCAGCACGAACACGCCGAAATTCAGGCGCAGCAGGTCACGGTGGGTCAGGACTTCCCGCGGGCGGGCGGCCTGCATGCTGCGGGCCTGCGTGCGCGGCACCACCGGCACCACAAAGCGCGCCACGCCCAGGCAAATGACGCCCAGACAGGCGATGGTCCAGAACAGGCCGGACAACCCCCACCAGCCCACCAGCACAGGCGACAGGACGAGCGACACTGCGAACGACAGGCCGATCGACCCGCCCACCATGGCCATGGCGCGCGTACGCACCTCGTCGCGGGTGGCATCCGCCAGCCAGGCGGTGACGGCGGCGGAAATAGCGCCCGCGCCCTGGATGGCGCGCCCGATGGTGATCCAGTAGACGTCCGTCGCCTGGGCACAGACGACGCTGCCCACCACGAACAGCAGCAGGCCGAACAACACGACCGGGCGGCGACCCCAGCGGTCGGAAGCCAGCCCGAAGGGGATCTGCATGAATGCCTGGGTCAGCCCGTACATGCCCAGCGCCAGGCCGACGCGGGCCGGGTCGTTGCCGCCCGGCAGGCCGGCGGCCGCCACGGCGAAAACCGGCAGCAACAGGAACAGCCCCAGCA
This sequence comes from uncultured Achromobacter sp., assembly GCA_963530045.1. Taxonomy (GTDB): domain Bacteria; phylum Pseudomonadota; class Gammaproteobacteria; order Burkholderiales; family Burkholderiaceae_B; genus Achromobacter. Next base: position 50,967 of record CAUSDE010000005.1, on the reverse strand, counting down.
TCCGCGCGGCGAACAGGCCGGCCAGCGCAATGCTGGCGCGGCGCTCGGAAGGGGTCAATTTCAGTCTGGTATCTGCCGGCATGCGGAAATTTCAACAATGACAAGGGCGGGCGCGCGTGGATGTCACACGCTCACGGTCTGATCTAGCGGTGCCGCGCCGGCTCCGGTTCAGTCCAACTTGGCGGACTACCCTGAACGCGGGGGGATTCGGCGCGCTATAGTACCAAGTTGGCCTTTGAAACCGCTTAAAAGAGCCCGATGGACGCGATACGCATTCGGGGTGCACGCACCCACAACCTCAAGAACGTCTCGCTGGACCTGCCGCGCCACAAACTGGTGGTCGTTACCGGCTTGTCCGGTTCGGGCAAGTCTTCGCTGGCGTTCGATACGCTGTACGCGGAGGGCCAACGACGTTACGTGGAAAGCCTGTCCGCGTATGCCCGCCAATTCCTCCAGCTGATGGACAAGCCGGACGTGGACTTGATCGAAGGCCTTTCCCCGGCCATTTCGATCGAGCAGAAGGCCGCGGGGCACAACCCGCGCTCCACCGTCGGCACCATCACCGAGATCCACGACTATCTGCGCCTGCTGTATGCGCGCGTGGGCACGCCCTACTGCCCGGACCACGGCCTGCCGCTGCAAGCACAAAGCGTCAGCCAGATGGTCGACGCGGTGCTGGGCTGGACGCCCGAGACGCGGCTGGCCGTGCTGGCGCCCATCGCACGCGGCAAGAAAGGCAGCTTCGAAGACGAATGCGCCAGCCTGCAGGCGCAGGGCTACGTGCGCCTGCGCGTCGACGGGCAACTGGTGGAAATCGACGGCATGGCGCCGTTGAAAAAGACCGAAAAGCACGATATCGACGTTGTGATCGACCGGCTGCGCATCAAGCCCGAAAGCAAGCAGCGCCTGGCGGAAAGCTTCGAAACCGCCCTGCAACTGGCCGACGGCCGGGCGCTCGCGCTGGACATGGACAGCGAACGCGAGCAGGTCTTCTCCAGCCGCTACGCCTGCCCGGTGTGTAGCCACAGCCTGCCCGAACTGGAGCCGCGGCTCTTCAGCTTCAACAACCCGATGGGCGCCTGCCCCAGCTGCGACGGCATCGGCCAGGTGGGCTTCTTCGACCCCAAGCGCGTCGTCGCCTTCCCGGAGCTCAGCCTGGCCGCCGGCGCGATCCGCGGCTGGGACCGCCGCAACGCGTTCACGCATTCGCTCTTGACGAGCCTGGCGGCGCATTACGAATTCGACATCGAAGCCCCCTTCGAAGACCTGCCCGAAGCGCTGCGCGACAAGGTGCTCTACGGCTCGGGCGAAGAAGAGATCTCGTTCCTGTACCTGAACGAGAAGGGCCGCAGCACCGTCAAGCGCCATACGTTCGAAGGTGTCATCCCGAACCTGGAGCGCCGCTGGCGCGAAACGGATTCGGCGACGGTGCGCGAAGAGCTCGGCAAATACCGCAATATCAAGACCTGCCCGGACTGCGCGGGCTCGCGCCTGCGCCCAGAGGCGCGCAACGTGCTGATCGGCCACGACCCGCGCGGCGGCGAACGCCACGGCCAAGCCATCTACGAAGTCGAGGCCATGCCGCTATCCAGCTGCCTGGCCTGGTTCCGTGACCTGAACCTGACGGGCGCCAAGCAAGAGATCGCGCAACGCATCGTGCGCGAAATCGAAGCGCGGCTCAGCTTCCTGAACAACGTCGGCCTGAACTACCTGTCGCTGGACCGCAGCGCCGACACGATCTCGGGCGGCGAGGCGCAGCGCATCCGGCTGGCCAGCCAGATCGGCTCGGGCCTGACCGGCGTGATGTATGTGCTGGACGAACCCTCCATCGGCCTGCACCAGCGCGACAACGACCGCCTGATCGGCACCTTGCAGCACCTGCGCGACCTCGGCAACAGCGTCATCGTCGTCGAGCACGACGAAGACATGATCCGCATGGCCGATTGGGTCGTGGACATGGGACCGGGCGCGGGCGAGCACGGTGGCGAAGTCGTCTCGCAAGGCGATCCCGACACCGTGCAGCGCGACCCGAATTCGTTGACGGGCCAGTACCTGAGCGGCGCGCGCGAAATCGCGATTCCTCCGCGCCGCCCGGTCAACGACGAGCTCCCCTGGCTCACCCTGACGGGCGCCAGCGGCAACAATCTGAAGGACGTGGAACTGCGCCTTCCGGCGGGCCGGCTGGTGTGCGTGACGGGCGTGTCGGGATCCGGCAAGTCCACGCTCATCAACGACACCCTTGCGGTCGCGGTGTCGCGCCAGCTGCACCATGCGCAAAGCGAACCCGCCCCCTACGTGTCCATGCAGGGGCTGGAGAACTTCGACAAGATCATCAGCGTGGACCAAAGCCCCATCGGCCGCACGCCGCGCAGCAACCCCGCCACCTATACCGGCCTGTTCACGCCCATCCGCGAGCTCTTCGCCGGCGTGCCGGAAGCGCGCACGCGCGGCTACGACCCCGGCCGCTTCAGCTTCAACGTCAAGGGCGGCCGTTGCGAGGCGTGCCAGGGCGATGGCGTGGTCAAGGTCGAAATGCACTTCCTGCCCGACATGTACGTGCCGTGCGACGTCTGCCACGGCAAGCGCTACAACCGCGAAACGCTGGAAATCCGCTACCGCGGCCGCAATATCAGCGAAGTGCTGGACCTGACGGTTGAGCAGGCGCTGGAGTATTTCGAGTCCGTGCCGGCGATTTCCCGCAAGCTGCACACCTTGATCGATGTCGGTCTGTCCTATATTCGTCTGGGCCAAAGCGCGACCACGCTGTCAGGCGGCGAAGCGCAACGCGTGAAGCTGTCTCAAGAACTGTCGCGCCGCAGCACCGGCCGCACGCTGTACATCCTGGACGAGCCCACGACCGGCTTGCATTTCCGCGATATCGAGCTACTGTTGCAGGTGCTGAACCAGCTGGTCGACAGCGGCAACACCGTCCTCATCATCGAACACAACCTGGACGTCATCAAGACGGCCGATTGGCTGATCGACATGGGTCCGGAAGGCGGCGACGGCGGCGGCTACGTGGTGGCGCAAGGCACGCCGGAAGATGTCGCGGCCACCCAGGCCAGCCATACCGGGCAGTACCTGGGCAAGCTGCTGCGCCGCAATGCCGGACGATGAACCAGCACGTTGTAGCGGACAACCTGGCAACCCCTGCGGAAGGAAAAGCGGCATGTACACCCTGATCATCGCCAACAAGAACTACTCCTCGTGGTCCTTGCGCCCCTGGATCGCCCTGCGCGCCACGGGCGTGGCCTTTACCGAGCAAAAGCTCGGGTTTTTCACGGAAGCGTTCACGCGCCAGGTGGGCGCGGTGTCGCCCGCAGGGCTGGTGCCCGTGCTGCTTGACGGGGACTTCGCCGTCTGGGATTCCCTGGCCATCTGCGAGTACGTGGCCGAACAACGCCCTGAAGCGAACCTCTGGCCGCAAGACGCGAAGGCGCGCGCCCGCGCCCGTTCGCTGGCCGCGCAGATGCACAGCGGCTTTTCCGCGATGCGCCAGGCCATGCCGATGAACATCGAAGCGCATCTGCCCGGCATCGACCTGCCCGAAGCGGCCCGGCAGGACATCTCGCGCCTGCACGCCATCTGGCGCGACACGCGCGCCGAATTCGGCCAGGGCGGCCCGTTCCTGTTCGGGGCCTTCTCGATTGCGGACGCCTTCTTCGCGCCCGTGGTGTCGCGCTTCACCACCTATGGCATTGCCGCCTCCGGCCCGGTGCGCGACTACATGGACGCGGTGCTGGCGCTGCCCGCCATGCAGGAATGGATGCGTGACGCGCGCGCCGAGGCCACCTTCGTTCCCGAAGACGAGCCCTACCGCAAGCATCGCTGAAGAGCGCCGCCGGTCCGTTCAATCGTGCAGCCGCTGCGCCATGAATTCGCGCAGCAGCGCCATCGCGGGCGCTTCGGTCCGTCCAGTCAAAGTCACCAGTGCGAATAGCGCGTGGCTGCGCAGTGGCGGATCGCTAGGCAACTCCATCAGCTCGCCGGCGGCGATGCCGGCACGGGCTGCGCCCACAATGCCCAGGAACACCGCGTCGGACACGCGCACCGCGTCAAGCAGGCTGCCGATCTCGTCGCAACGCAGGCGCACCGACGTGCGGGGATCTGGTTCGAGGCCGAAATGCTCGATCAGGATGCGTTCGGTGTCGGCCGCCAGAAAGGTGGACGCCAGGGGATAAGCCGCGATGTCCGCGAATCGCGGCGGGCGCGCTTGGCGGGCCAGGGGATGGCCAAGGCGGCAAATGAAGCCCGCGCGCATCTGCGACACGGGTTCGATGCGCAGATCGGCCGATGGCGCGATGCCGCGGGTATCGACCACCAGCGCATCCAGGCGCCGCTCGCGCAACAGCGCCAGATGCGCCTCCAGCGGCCCGCGCATCAGCTCCAGATGCAACTGCGGATAGCGCTGGGCAACGTGCGTCAGCAAGGGCGTCATCAGCATCGCGCCGGGCCCCGAGCCCAGGCCGATGTTGATTGCCCCCTGGTCCCCGTGGCTCAGCAATTCGGCGCTGCGGCGCAACTCGGCCGATTCGAACAGGATGCGCCGGGCGCGGTCGGCCACGGTCAGGCCCAACGGCGTCAATTCGGTGCGCTTTCCCATGCGGTCCAGCAGCAGCGCGCCCAGGTCTTCCTCCAGCAGCCGGACGCTGCGGCTCAACGCCGACTGCGTCAGATGCAGGCGTTCGGCCGCGCGGCTGAACGAGCCCGCGTCGGCGACGGCCAACAGATGTTCAAGCTGCTTCAGATTCATGTCCCACTATGAGTTTTTTTTCTAGCTTCCAGAATAACAATTCGTTAGACAACTAGCGAGGGCTGTCCCTAGCATGCGGATCACAACCACATCACAAGGGGAATCTCGTGAGCATGCTTTCCAAACGCCTGCACCTTGCGGCCTGTGCGCTGGCGGCGGGCGCGGCGTTGCTGTGGGCGCCGGGCGCCCAGGCCGCCGACTATCCCAGCCGGCCCGTCATGATGATGGTGCCCTACCCGGCCGGCGGCACTTCCGACGCCATTGCCCGTCTGGTGGCCCCTCCCGTGTCCAAGACGCTGGGCCAGCCCGTGCTGGTCGAAAACCTGGGCGGCGTCAGCGGCGCGTTGGGCGCGCAGAAAGTGCTGGGGGCCAAGTCTGATGGCTACTACCTGTTCCAGGGCTCGCCCAATGAACTGATCCTGTCGCCCATCGCCAACCCCGCGGTCAAACTCAAGAGCGAGGACTTCCGGCTGGTGCAGATGATCGGCACGGCGCCGCTGGTGATCGTGGCGCGCAGCGACCTGCCAGCCGACAGCGCCGACGAACTGGTCGCGCTGGCGCGTTCGCGCTCGGCGTCGCAGTCGCTCACCTTCGGCAGCGTGGGCGTGGGCTCCCTCTACCATGTGCTGGGCGAACACCTGGCCCATACCATCGGCGCCAACATGGTCCACGTGCCCTATAAGGGCGGCGCACCGCTCATGCAGGACATCGGCGGCGGCCAGGTCGATCTGGCCATCCTGCCGCTGTCGCAGCAACAGATGGCCTTGGCCGAACAGGGCCGCATCAAGCTGGTCGCCACGCTTGATGCGCAGCGCAGCCAACTCCCGTCCCTGACAGCCGTTCCCTCGGTCAACGAGGGCCAACTGTTGAAGGGTTTCAACTTCACCACCTGGACCGGCTATTTCGTCAAACGCGACACCCCGGAAGACGTGGTCCTGCGGCTGCATGCCGCGCTCAACGACGCCATGCAGGACCCGGCAGTCAAGCGCGGGCTGGAATTTCAGAACATCCTGGTCTCTGATCCGATGGGCGCGGATGCGGCAGAAGCGATGTACCGCGCCGAAACCGGCCGCTTCCGAGAGATCGCCAACCGCGTAGACGGCGCGGCAAAGCCATGACCACCGCCACCCCACACAAGGAACACGCCGACATGCATCCGATCCTGCAGACCCTGACCGCCCAGGCCGACGAATTCGTTTCGATCCGGCGGGACATCCACCGCCATCCCGAACTTGGCTTCCAGGAATTCCGCACCAGCGACCTGGTGGCGCAATGCCTGACGCAATGGGGCTATGAGGTGGCGCGCGGGCTGGGCGGCACCGGCGTAGTCGGGCAGCTGCGCCGCGGCGACGGCAACAAGCGCCTGGGATTGCGCGCCGATATGGACGCCTTGCCCATTCAGGAGGCCACGGGCCTGGACCACGCCAGCCGCAACGAAGGCGTCATGCATGCGTGCGGCCATGACGGTCACACGGCCATGCTGCTGGCGGCGGCGCACTACCTTGCCCGGCACGGCGAGTTCGACGGCACGCTCAACCTGATCTTCCAGCCCGCCGAAGAAGGCCTGGGCGGCGCCAAGCGCATGATGGACGACGGGCTGTTTACGAAGTATCCCTGCGACGCCATCTTCGCCATGCACAATATGCCGGGCCACCCGCAAGGCCACCTGCTGCTGCGCGACGGCCCGACGATGGCCTCTTCCGACAACGTGACCATCGTGCTGGAAGGCGTGGGCGGGCACGGCGCCGTGCCGCAACGCGCCGCCGACCCCGTCGTGGCGGGCGCCGCCATCGTGATGGGGCTGCAGAGCATCGTCGCCCGCAATATCGATCCGCTGCACATGGCGGTGATCACCGTCGGCGCGTTCAATGCCGGCCGCGCCAACAACGTCATTCCCCAGACCGCGACGCTCAAGCTCAGCGTCCGCGCGCTAGACCGCGGCGTGCGCGACACGCTTCAGGCGCGCATCACCGAGCTTGTCCACAATCAGGCGGCCAGCTATCAAGTGAAGGCCACGATCGACTACGGCCGCGGCTATCCCGTCCTGGTGAACACGCCGGCGGAAACGGATTTCGCGCGGCAAGTGGCCGTGGAACTTGTGGGGGCCGACAAGGTGGATCCGCAGACCCGGCCGCTGACCGGCAGCGAAGACTTCGCCTTCATGCTGGAAGACGTGCCCGGGTCCTACCTGCTTGTGGGTAACGGCGACGGGTCGGCGGACGGCTTCAACAGTGGACACGGCGCCTGCATGGTCCACAACCCGGGCTATGACTTCAACGACCACAGCCTGCCCGTGGGCGCGGCGTATTGGGTGCTGCTGACCCAGCGCTACCTGACGCGCTGACGCGGCCGCCTTACGCCATCTCGAACAGACGCTTGTGTTCGCGGATGGCGTAGCGGTCGGTCATGCCAGCGATGTAGTCGGCGATCGCGCGGGCCTGCTCATTGAACGCCGGGCGGCGATAGTCCGGCGGCAACAGGCGCGGGTCTTCCAGAAAGGCCGCGAACAGTTCGCGCACGATGCGGCGCGCTTTCGTGGTCATGCGCAGCACCTGGTAGTGCCGATACAGGTTGTCGAACAGGAATTTCTTCAGCGCATCGGCCTCGCGGCGGATATCGTCCGAAAAGCCCGCCAGCGGCGGCGCGCGGCGCACATCGTCGGCGCTGGCCGGCGCCGCATCGCGGATACGCGCAAGCGAGGTCTGCGTCAGGTCCACGATCAGCGTGTTGATCATGCGGCGGATGGTTTCCGCCACGGCGCGGCGCGAGGCCAGCCCCGGATAGCGCTCCATCACGTAGGCGTGGTGGCGCTCGAAGATCGAGACTTCTTGCAGCTGTTCCACGGTGATCAGGCCCGAGCGCAAGCCGTCGTCGATATCGTGGTTGTTGTAGGCCACCTCGTCGGCCAGGTTGGCCAGCTGCGCTTCCAAAGACGGCTGCGTGCGGTTCAGGAAGCGTTCACCCACGTCGCCCAGCTGCCTCGCGTGCGCGGCCGAGCAATGCTTCAGAATGCCTTCCCGCGTTTCGAAGCACAGGTTCAAGCCGTTGAAGTCCGCATAGCGTTCCTCAAGCTCGTCGACCACGCGCAAGCTCTGCAAGTTGTGCTCGAAGCCGCCGGCCTGGGGCGCCAGTTCGCGCATGCAGGCGTTCAGCTCGTCCTGGCCCGCGTGGCCGAACGGCGTGTGGCCCAGGTCGTGCGCCAGCGAAATGGCTTCGGTCAGGTCTTCGGACAGCCCCAGGCTGCGGGCCAGCGTGCGCCCGATCTGCGCCACTTCCAGGCTGTGGGTCAGGCGGGTGCGGAACAGGTCGCCTTCGTGGTTCACGAAGACCTGCGTCTTGTACTCCAGGCGCCGGAAGGCGCCCGAATGCACGATGCGGTCACGGTCCCGCTGAAACTCGGTCCGATTTTCCGGCGGCGGCTCGGCATAGGTCCGGCCGCGCGATTGAGACGGGTCGGATGCGTAGGAAGCCAGTTCTTTCATCTGCAACACCGTCTCCGGTCTCGGTTATTGGGTGGTGCGGGCCAGGACGGCGCGCACCGCGTCGTCCGGGGCGGCCTGCATGAAGGCTTCGCCGATGCGCGGCATGAGCACGTAGCGGATCGAACCGCCCTCGGTTTTCTTGTCCACCTGCATCAGGTCCAGCCAGCGGTCCGCCCCCAGGTCGGGCGCCACCACCGGGCAGCCGATAGCCGCCACCAGCGCACGCACGCGCTCGACGTCGGCGCGGTCGAAACCGGCCACGTCCGCCGACAATTCGGCCGCCTGCACCATGCCGCAGCCCACGGCCTCGCCATGCAGCCAGGCGCCATAGCCCAGGCCGGATTCGATCGCGTGGCCAAAGGTGTGGCCCAGGTTCAGGATGGCGCGCAGGCCGGACTCGCGTTCGTCCTTGCCCACTACCTGCGCCTTCAGTTCGCACGAACGGCGGATGGCGTAGGCGATGGCCTCCGGTTCCAGGTCGCGCAACGCCTGGACGTTATCCTCGCACCAGGCCCAGAAGGCCGGATCCAGGATCAGGCCGTACTTGATCACTTCGGCCAGGCCGGCGGACACTTCGCGCGCCGGCAAGGTATTGAGCACGTCCGTGTCGATTTCCACCGCCACCGGCTGGTAGAACGCGCCGATCATGTTCTTGCCCAGCGGATGGTTGACGGCCGTCTTGCCGCCCACCGACGAGTCCACCTGGGCCAGTAGTGTCGTAGGCACCTGCAGGAAGCGCACGCCGCGCATGTACACCGCGGCCGCGAACCCCGTCATGTCGCCGATCACGCCGCCGCCCAGCGCCACCAGCACGCAGCGGCGGTCCAGGCGATGGGTCAGCAAGGCGTCGAAGATCAGGTTCAGCGATTGCCAGTCCTTGTAGGCCTCGCCGTCGGGCAGTTCGATGCGCAGCACGCGCTTGCCGCTGCGGGCCAGCGCCGCCTCGGCGCGCTCGCCGTACAGCGCCGCCACCGTGGGGTTGGTGACAACCGCGATCGCGGTGGCGTCGGCGGGGATGCATTGGTCCAGGGCATCGATGCGGCCGGGACCGATATGGATCGGATAGCTTCCGCCCGGGGTGTCGACGTCAACAACGTTCATATACGCTTCTCAAAGGCTTGTAATTGCGGCAGCAGCGCCTTGACCAGGGTGTGGATGGGCGTGGAGCCCGTTTCCACCACCAGATCGGCGACTTCCTTGTAGAGGGGTTCGCGCAGGGTCATCAGGTCCCGCAGGGTGCCGCGGGGGTCGGCGGTGGCCAGCAAGGGGCGGTTGCGGTCGCGGCAGGTCCTGCGGAACAATTCGTCCACGCTGGCCCTCAAATAGACGACGATCCCGCGTTCATGCAGCCGCTGGCGGTTTTCGGCCGCAAGGATCGCGCCCCCGCCGGTGGCAAGAATAATGTTGCGCCGTTGGGTACACTCTTCCAAGGCGGCGGACTCTCGGCGACGAAAACCGGTTTCGCCCTCGATTTCGAAGATTACCGGCACCCGCACGCCGCAACGCGCCTCGAGCTCATGATCCAGATCCATAAACTCGCGTCCCAACGCACGCGCCAGGCTCCGGCCGATGGTCGTCTTGCCCGCTCCCATCATCCCGACCAGGAAGACGGGCAGGTCGTGCGGCAACGACACAGTCTTGCCTGTGCACTCCAAGGCGCAAGGCAGGTTTTCAGTCCCCTCGTCGGAGGGCGCTGGGTCCGGATCAGCCTCCGGACATGAGTTGGCGGAAAAGTTCATGACGGCATTATCACATCTGCCGCCAGTTGCCCGCGCACCACATTGAACTATCTTGTTACAGAAACCGATCCCCTGCGCTAAGCCGGGACCGGAGATACCCGTAAAATCGCCGCGATGAGCAAGCCCCAGAATTCCTCCAAGAAAGACAAGCCCGCCAAGAGCGGCTCCCCGATACTGCGATTCTTCGTGAAAGCCGGCATCTTCTGTGCCGGCCTGTTCCTGTGCGGCGTACTGCTGGCGGGGATGGCGTTGGCGCTGGCCTGGCCGAACCTGCCGGACCTGAACGCCATGACGGACTATCGCCCTCGGGTGCCGCTGCGCGTCTACACGGCGGACCGCGTCCTGATTGGCGAATTCGGCGAAGAACGCCGCAACGTGCTGCGTTTCAATGAAATCCCGGACGTCATGAAGTCCGCGGTGCTGGCGGCCGAAGACGACCGTTTTTACCAGCACGGCGGGATCGACTGGATGGGCGTGGCGCGGGCGGGCCTGACCAACCTGATCAACATGTCGAAGACGCAAGGCGCCAGCACGATCACGATGCAGGTGGCGCGCAACTTCTACCTGTCGTCGGAAAAGACCTATTCGCGCAAGTTCTACGAACTGCTGCTGACCTTCAAGATCGAATCCGAGCTCACCAAGGACCAGATCCTGGAGCTCTACATGAACCAGATCTACCTGGGCCACCGCGCCTACGGTTTCGCCGCCGCCTCGCGCACCTACTTCGGCAAGCCGCTGTCGGAAGTGACGCCGGCCGAAGCCGCCATGCTGGCCGGCATCCCCAAGGCCCCGTCGCGCTTCAACCCGATTTCGAACCGCCCCCGCGCCGAACTGCGCCAGCGCTACGTGCTGGGCCGCATGCAATCGCTGGGCTACCTGACCGAGCCCGAATACAAGCAGGCGATGGCGCAGCAGATCGTCATGAAGTCGGCGGAAGGCACGCCGGCCGGCGGCTATTCCATCCACGGCGAATACGTGGCCGAACTGGCCCGCCAGCTCCTGTACAACGTGTACCAGGACAACGTCTATTCGCGCGGCATCAACATCTACACCACCGTGCAGTCCAAGGACCAGGAAGCGGCCTACCGCGCCGTGCGCGAGGGCGTGCTGGAATACACGCGCCGCGCGCCCTACCCCGGCCCCGAAGAGCAGCTGGACCTGCCCCCGGGCACCGAGAACAACCCGGCCGCCCTGGATGAGTTCCTGGACGGCGTGTTCGACAAGTTCAGCGACAGCGGCGACCTGCTGACCGCACTGGTCCTGTCGGCCAGCCCCACCGAAGTGAAGCTGGCGCGCAGCTCGCGCGAAATCATCACCGTCACCGACAAGAAGGTGCTGGGCGTGGTGGCGCGTGCCTTGAACGACAAGGCCAAGCCCGAACAGCGCATCAAGCGCGGCTCCGTCGTCTACATCCGCAAGTTCGGCGACAACTGGGAAATCATCAACCTGCCTTCGGTGCAGGCGGCCTTCGTGGCGCTGGCGCCGCAGGACGGCGCCATCCGCGCCATGGTGGGCGGCTTCGACTTCTACCGCGGCAATTTCAACCGCGTGACGCAGGCCTGGCGCCAGCCGGGCTCGAACATCAAGCCCTTCATCTACGCGGCCTCGCTGGAACGCGGCCTGACGCCCGCCACGCAGATTTCCGACCAGCCGTTCGAACTGACCGCGGCGCAAACCGGCTCCAAGGCCTGGAACCCCAAGAACTACGGCAACCAGTACGAGCCCATGCTGACCTTGCGCCAGGGCCTGTACAAGTCGAAGAACATGGTGTCGATCCGCATCCTGCAGGCCATCGGCCCGCAGTACGCGCAGGACTACCTGACCCGCTTCGGCTTTGACAAGGCCCGCCAGCCGGCCGTGCTGCCGCTGGCGCTGGGCGCGGGCTCGGTCACGCCCCTGCAGCTGGCCGGCGCGTTCTCGGTGTTCGCCAACGGCGGCTACCGCGTCACGCCCTACCTGATCGACCGCGTCACCGACAGCAATGGCAAGGTCATCATGCAATCCAAGCCGGTCGTGGCCGGCGACGCGGCCGCGCGCGCCATCGACCCGCGCACCGCCTGGATCATGGACGACATCCTGCGCGGCGTGGCTACCTACGGCACCGCGGCGCGCGCCCGGGCACTGCTCAAGCGCAACGACATCGCCGGCAAGACGGGCACCACCAACGAATCCGTTGACGCCTGGTTCTCGGGCTACACGCCGAACCTGGTCGCGACCTCGTGGCTGGGCTTCGACCAGCCCAAGTCGCTGGGCTCGCGCGAAACCGGCGGCGGCGTCGCCATGCCGATCTGGGTCGACTACATGCAGGACGTGCTCAAGGGCGTGCCGGAAGAAAAGCCGCGTGCCCGCCCCGACGGCATCATCGTCGAGAACGGCGAGTTCTACTTCTCGGAGTTCCCGCCCGGACAAGCGGTCGCCCGCCTGGGGCTCGCGGAAGCCGACACGCTGGGTGAATTCCTGCACGGCCTGGGCAGCAGCAACGAAGACACGAAGATCAAGGTTGCACCAGGCGTGGGTTCGCAGAACGCCGCCCCCTGGTCGCAGAAGATCCCGTTCTAAAAGATAACGCCCCCACGCCGCACCCGTTACGCGGGTTGGCGGCCCCCTCAAAGGGGGCGTTTGCATCGTGGGGACGGCCCGGCGATGAAAAAAACCGGCCTTGGTAGGCCGGTTTTTTTTGGGGCGGTCGGGTTTACAGCTTCAGCGTCACGGGGACGCCCGCCGCGGCGGAGCAGATCTGGGACAAAGCGTCGGGCAATTGCGGGCCGCCTCGGGTATCGTTCCAGTGTTGGCCGTCGTAACGGTAGTGGAAGCCGCCGCTGCGCGCGGCCACCCACAGCTCCTGCATGGCGGCCTGGCTGTTCACCACGACGTGGGTATTGTCTTCGAACACCATCGTCAGCACATTACCGCTGCGGCTGGTTTCGACGTCGACGTCGAGCGAAGCCGCCCAGTCATCGGCCTGGCTTTCGATGCTGTCCAGCACCTGGTCGATCAACGCAAGAAATTCGGTTTCGGTCATAATCGAGCCTGCAAGAATTACGGAGTTCCCAGTGTTCCAATTGGCATTCAGCCGCATGGCTCTTCGCATTGTAGCCACGCTCTTGGCCTCCGGCATGGTTGCGGCCTGCGGGTACAAGGGGCCTTTGTATATGCCGACGCCTGACGGCAAGCCGCCGGCGCGCACCCCGTCGCAGCCCACGCAGCAGATTCCACCGGCGCCGACCATCCCATGACGCCCGCCTATCCCGTGCAGCCAGACCTGGCCGGCCATCCCTACTTCCAGTACCGCAATAACGTACTGTACGCCGAGGATGTGCCCCTGGACCATCTGGCGCATGGGCTAGGCACACCGCTGTACGTCTATTCGCGCGCCGCGCTGAAAGCCGCCTGGGAAACCTACCGCAGCGCCGTCGGGCAACGCCCGGTGCTGGTCTGCTACGGCATGAAGGCCAACGCCAACCTGGCGGTACTGAAAGAATTCGTGCGCCTTGGCGCGGGCTTCGACATCGTGTCCGGCGGCGAACTCAAACGCGCGCTGGCGGCGGGCGCCGACCCCTCGAAAATCGTGTTTTCTGGCGTGGGCAAGCAGGCTTGGGAAATGCGCGACGCGCTCACCGTCCAGGTGAAGTGCTTCAACGTCGAATCCGTGGCCGAACTGCACCGGTTGTCGGAAGTGGCGGAAAACATGGGGCTGCGCGCCCCCGTGTCGCTACGCGTCAACCCCGACGTCGACGCGCAGACGCACCCGTATATCTCCACCGGCCTGAAGGAAAACAAGTTCGGCATCGCCATCGATGCCGCGCTGGAAGCCTATCGCACCGCGCAATCCTTGCCGGCGCTGGACATCGTCGGCGTGGACTGCCATATCGGCTCGCAGCTGACCGACATCAGTCCCTATTTCGATGCGCTGGAAAAGCTGCTGGACCTGATCGACACGCTCGACCAGGAAGGCATCCGGATCGCGCATCTGGACCTGGGCGGCGGCCTGGGCATCCGCTACACGGACGAAACGCCCCCGTCGCCCAAAGCCTTGCTGGACCGCGTCTTCGAACGCCTGAACGCGCGCGGCCACGGCCATCTGCATCTGGTGCTGGAACCCGGCCGCTCGCTGGTCGGCAACGCCGGGGTGCTGCTCACCACGGTCCAGTACCTGAAGCATGCCGAAGCGCGCAACTTCGCCATCGTCGACGCCGCCATGAACGACCTGCTGCGCCCGGCGCTGTACGACGCGTTCCACGGCGTGCGGGCCCTGCGCCCGCGCGCGGGCGACCAGACCCCCTACGACATCGTCGGCCCGGTATGCGAAAGCGCCGACTGGCTGGCTCGGCAACGCCCCCTGGCGATCCAGCAAGGCGACGTGCTGGCCGTCGAATCCGCCGGCGCCTACAGCATGGCGATGGCCAGCAACTACAACACGCGCGCCCGCGCGGCCGAAGTCATGGTCGACGGCGACAACTACTACGTCGTGCGCCAGCGGGAAACGCTGGACGACCTGCTGCGCGGCGAATCCACGCTGCCGTAGGCGCAAAAAAAGGCCCCTCGCAAGGGGCCTTTTTTCTCGGCACTGCCGCGCCGTCACAGTTCCCCGTAGGAATGCAGGCCCGACAGGAACATGTTCACGCCCAGGAAGGCGAAGCCCGTGATCAGCAGGCCCATCAGCGCCCAGTAGGCCGCCATGGTGCCGCGCAGGCCCTTGATCAGGCGCATGTGCAGCCAGGCCGCGTAGTTCAGCCAGACGATCAGCGCCCAGGTCTCCTTGGGGTCCCACTGCCAGTACGCGCCCCAGGCGTCGGCGGCCCACAACGCGCCCAGGATCGTCGCCACCGTGAAGAACGCGAAGCCGATCGCGATGGCGCGATACATGATGTCGTCCAGCACTTCCAGCGACGGCAACGCGGCGGCGATGCGGCGGCGGCCCAGCAGGATGGCGCCCACGATCACGGCGCCGATGCCGAAGTACAGCATCCAGGTCGCCGACAGGCCGTCGGTGCGGAACACCATCGGTTCAGCGCACAACAGCACGCCCAGAATGAACAGCGGCGTGAGCTTTGCCCACGATGTCGTCTGCCCGTGCTGCTTGATCAGATACGCAAAGCCCACCATCGCCGCCAGCGAGAACGTGCCGTAGCCGATGAAGTTGGCCGGCACGTGCAGCTTCATCCACCAGCTCTTCAACGCCGGCACCAGCGGCTGGATCTGCCCCGCGTCTCGCGTGAACGAATACCACAGCAGGAAGACCACGGCCGACGTCACCACCAGCAGCACGAAGCCGCCAAGCGCGCGCGTGGCGTATTTGCGTTCGTAGTACAGGTAGAACAGCGCGGTGATCAGCGAGAACAGCACGAACACTTCGTACAGGTTGCTGACCGGGATGTGGCCCAGATCGGGCCCCATCAGATGGCCTTCGCGCCAGCGCACCAGCAGCCCCGTGACGCCGGCGAACACCGCGCCCCAGGTCAGCGCCGTGCCCAGCCATGCCGCCGTCGGGCTGAACACGCCGATCCAGTAGCAGACCATCGCCAACGCGAACAGCGCGCACATCCACAGAATGGCGGACTGGGACGAGAACAGGTACTTCAGGAAGAACACCTGCTCGGCGCGAGCCAGGTCATTGCCATACAGCATCAGCGCCAGCCCGGCCGCGATCGCACAGGCGATCATCAGGTGGCGCAGCGGGCGCCACAGCCAGCCCAGCCACGCCAGCGCGGGCACGGTGCCGCACAGGATGATCTTCTCGTAATAGTCCATCGCGTTGCCGTGGCGGGTCAGCGCGAAGGCGGCGCCTACCGACAGCAGCAGGAAAAAGACGACGTCGGTCCAATCGGGCTTGCCGCGCCGGGCGCGGCTATCGCCGGTTTCCGACAGGCTATCCTGCCAGAGCGGGTCCGGCGACGCGTTCAGCGCTTTCGGCGACGAGGGATGCGTAGTGGTCGTAGTCGACATAAATAAACCTTAAGACCTCTTCTGGCGCAGCAGCGCCTGCTTGAAGCGTTCGAACTCTTGATTGAAGTCGAGTGTACGCTTCTGGGACGTCATGGCCGCCATGACGCTGCTTCCGCCCTCATGCGGCTTGACCCAGATCCAGACGCGGCGATCTCGAATATAGAACATCGAGAACACCCCCAGGACCAGCAACAGGCTGCCCAGGTAGACGGTATTCTTGCCCGGCGTGCGGCTGACCTGGAACACGCTGGCCTGCACGTGATTGAAATCCGCCAGCGACAGGAAGACCGGCGCCGGATACACCGTCAGGTCCGACAGCGCAGCCACCGCCAGGCGCGACCATACCGCCGCACGCTCGCCCTCGGGCCCTTCGACCGCCACGGCGGGCAGGCCTGCGCGCTCGCGTTCGATGGCGCGCAATTCGTTCATGCTGGCGCCGATCAGCCGGATCACCACGTCGGCCGCGCGCTCCAGGTCGGCGGCGGGCGTATTGGCCTGCAGGAAAGCGGCCACGGCTTGCAGGCCCCCTGTCGCGAAGGTCTCCAGCGCGCGCTCGGCGGCCGTCTGCAAGGGCTGACGGTCGGCGCCCGACGGGCTGTTGCGCTCGGCGAAGCGGCGGGCCGCCTCCTGGCGCGCCGCCGGGTCGGCCAGTGTCGCGCGCAAGCGCATGAATTCGGCAATCGAACTGTCGTCGTCGGCGGGAATGCGCAGATAGCGGAACGGCTCCGACGCATTGTTGCGCACGCCAGCCAGGAACACGCTGGCGCCGTCCAGTTCCATGGGCAGCATGTAGTTCTGGAATTCGTGGGCCTGGCCCGCATCGTCGATCAGCTTGTATTCGACGCTGGGCCCCACGTTGCGCAGGTTCTCGTTCTTCTTGCCCGCCGCGCTGCCCGATACCGACGCCACGTGCTCGGCAAAGCTGCGGTCCGGGCCCTTGGGCTCGCCGCGCGTCAGGTCTTCCACGTTGATGGGGCGCATCGCCGTGATCTCGACGCCCATGCTGCGCGGCCCGCTTGCTGTGTGAGCGGTTACTTCGGCGGTCTTGCCCACCGTGCCGTCAACGGCGAACGTCGCATCGCCAGAACCTACCAACGGGTAACCCTTCAGCACCACCGTGCTGCCGCCGTCGTCGAAACTGGACTGGTAGACGGTCATGCCCTTGAAGCGCAGCGGTTCGTTGACTTCGATGGTGGAATCAAACGTCTTGCCGGTGTCGGGGTCGGTGACTTCGACCTCGCTGAGAAAACGGCTGGGCATGCCGGTCGAGTAGTAATCGACGACGAACTTCTTGAGCTTTAACGTGAAGGGCATCGGCTGCACCAGGGCGCCGTCGCCCACCATCACGACCGCCGTGCTGGCCTGGCCGCCTTCAGGCACCAGCACGCTGGCGCGAAAGCTCGGGTTGTCGACCGAGAGGCGGCCGCTTTCCGGCACTTCCGAGATCAGCATGTTCTCGACGATGGGTTTCTTGCCGCCCAGCAGGACTTGCAGCCGCACGGGCAGCTCGCTGTCCAGCAGGCCGCCGATGCAGATGATGACCATCGCCGCATGCGCGAACACATAGCCCAACCGGTTGGCGCTGCCTTTCTTGGCCGCCAGCATCACGCCATCGTTGTCCGTGCGTTGCCGCACCGCGTAGCCCATGCGTTCCAGCAGTGACTTCAGGCCGGCCGCGGTCTGCGGCACATCGGTGGGCGCTTCGGTCTCCACGCGGTGGGGAAAGCCCCGCAGGCTGCTGGCCCGTACGTGTTCGCGGAACGAACGCGCGTCGCGCAGCATCTTGGGCGCGTTGCGGATCAGGCAGACCGAGGTCGATACGACCAGGAATCCCATGATCACCAGGAACCACCAGCTGTTGTAGACGTGCCAGATCGAGAACTTGTCGAACACCTCGAACCAGAACGGCCCGAACTGGTCGATGTAGTTGTTCGACGAGCGATTCTGCTGCAACACGGTCCCGACCAGGCTCGCCACGCAGATGAACATCAGCAGGCTGACGGCGAAACGCATCGAACCGAGCAGTTCGAAGAAGTCGCGAGGCAGGCTGCGCAGAGAGGGACGGGTATGGGTTCGTGTTGAATTCATGAAAAAAGGGGGGCCGCGCTATCGGCTACCCCCCTCATAGACAGCGCACGACGGAAACAGGTTCCGTCATGCCCAAGTTGCATGAACGCGGACCAGCCGCGCGTGGTGCAGGCGTCAAGCCTACCGCAGGCCAGCCGCGTAGTCCGACACCGCCTTGATGTCGGCGTCCGACATGCGGTCCGCGATGGCGAACATGATGTCGTTCTTGCGGTCGCCGCTGCGGAACAGCTTGAGCTGCTCTTCGATATACATGGGGAACTGTCCCGACAAGCGGGGGTATTGCCCGGGCAAGCCCGCGCCATTGGCAGAGTGGCACGCCGCGCACGCCGGGACATTGCGTTCCGGCAAACCGCCGCGCCAGATCTTTTGACCCAGATCAACCAACTTCTCCTGGCCTGCCGTGGCGGGCTCTTTGAGCGGTTGCTGCGCCAGGTACAGCGCAATGTTCTGCATGTCGGCCGGCGTCAGGTTCTGCGCCATGGCCGTCATCGGGGTCGGGTTGCCGCCGGCGCCGTTGCGCACGGGCAGCTTGGCGCCCTGCTTGACCTGGAAATCGGCCAATTGCTTGGCCAGGTATTCGTGGGGTTGCGCGGCCAGGTTGGGGTTCACCGGGATGGTGCTGTTGCCCGCCGCGCCATGACAGGACGCACAGGCAATGATGCCTCTTGAGGCGTCGCCTTGGTCAAACAGCTGACCGCCCTTGGCGGCATCTGGCTTGGCCGGGCCCGCAGCGCCGTCAGCGGCGAAACTGGGGGTCGATAAGGCGGAGGCGCCGAGCAACAGCCCGCTCGCAACCAACATCCGGGACAGCACACGCTTCATGAAGACCTCGACGATCACATCGATCAAGGCGCAAAAAGGCGCCCACGCCTGCCCCGCTCACCTTGGAAAACCGTCTCGAACCTGATTTGCCCATTCTGCCTTCCAGGCTGCCGTCGGCAACCCAAAGAGTAAGCAAAAAAGACGGCTCCGCGCACGGGGACCACTGTTGCAAACGCCGGATTATACAATAGGGCTCGAAACCAACCGTATCCAAAGCCCATCCGTGTCCCTCCTACATCGCGCCTCCTTCCTCACCTCCGCAGCTCGCCTCGACCAGTTGCCGGCCGCCGGCGCTCCCGAGGTCTGCTTTGTCGGCCGCTCGAACGCCGGCAAATCCACGGCCATCAACGTGCTGTGCAACCAGCGTCGTCTTGCCTTCTCGAGCAAGACGCCCGGCCGCACGCGCTTGATCAACATGTTCGGCTTGCCCGACCCGCTGGATCCGGAAGGCCACATCGGTTTTCTCGTTGACTTGCCCGGCTACGGCTATGCCTCGGTCGCCCGCAACGAGAAAGAAAAATGGGCCGACATCCTCGGCGGCTACCTGCGTGACCGCGAGTCGCTGGCCGGCATCGTGCTGCTGATCGACATCCGCCGCGGCGTCACCGAACTGGACCGCCGCCTGGCCAACTTCATCGCCCCCACCGGACGCCCCGTGCTGGCGCTGCTGACCAAGGCAGACAAGCTGCCTTACGGCCAGCGCATGCGCACCGTCTTCTCGGTCCGCAAGGACCTGGCGGATATCGGCGCCCTGCACACCATTCCTTTCTCGGCGCCCGAGCGCATCGGTCTGGAAGAAGCCGGCGCCCACATCGAAAATTGGATTTCTCCCAAGGTCGTACCATGAACCCGCAGATCATCACCCCCGAGTTTCCGGTTTCCCGCCCGCGCCGCCTGCGTCGCGACGACTTCACCCGCCGCCTGGTGCGCGAAAACGCGCTGACGGTCAATGACCTGATCTATCCCGTCTTCGTGGCCGAAGGCACGGGCTTGCAGCAAGCCGTGCCGTCGCTGCCCGGCGTGGTCCGCTATTCGCTGGACACGCTGCTGCCGGTGGCCGAAGAGTGCGTGAAACTGGGCATCCCGGTGTTGGCGCTCTTTCCCGTCATCGACGCGTCGCTGAAGACCCCCGACGGCATTGAAGCGACCAACCCGCGCGGCCTGATTCCGCGCGTGGTCGGCGAACTGAAAAAGCGTTTTCCGGAACTCGGCATCCTGTGCGACGTGGCGCTGGATCCCTACACCAGCCACGGCCAGGACGGCGTCATCGACGAAGACGGCTACGTCATCAACGAACTGACCGTCGAGATCCTGGTCAAGCAGGCGCTGACCCAGGCCGCCGCCGGCGTCGACATGGTCGCCCCCAGCGACATGATGGACGGCCGCATCGGCGCCGTGCGCCGCGCGCTGGAGGCCAACGGCCATATCCACACGCAGATCATGGCGTACTCCGCCAAATACGCCAGCGCGTTCTACGGCCCGTTCCGCGACGCCGTGGGTTCGGCCACCAACCTGGGCAAGTCGAACAAAATGGCTTACCAGATGGATCCGGGCAACCTCGACGAAGCGCTGCGCGAAGTGGCCGCCGACTTGCAGGAAGGCGCCGACATGGTCATGGTCAAGCCGGGCATGCCGTACCTGGACGTGCTGCGCCGCGTCAAGGACACGTTCCGCGTGCCCACCTTCGCCTACCAGGTCAGCGGTGAATACGCGATGATCAAGGCCGCCGCCGCCAATGGCTGGCTGGACCACGACAAGGTCATGACGGAAGCGCTGCTGGCGTTCAAGCGCGCCGGCGCCGACGGCATCCTGACGTACTTCGCGATCGAAGCGGCCAAGCTGCTCAAAGCCCAGCGCTGATCGCGCAACGCCTTGCGGGCCGGGCGTATCCGGCCAGCCCGCAAGGCGTCTTCTCTTTGCCTTATGCCCGCCCGTTGCGCGGCACGGCAGGCGCCACGCGACGCAATCCCAACCAGGTTCCACCCAGCACGCAGGCCAGTCCCACGACGTGCGTCAGGGTGACGTGTTCGTCCAGGAACAGGGAAGCGAACAGCAGCCCGAATATCGGCAGCCAGTTCACGAACAGCGCCGCGCGGCTGATGCCCAGACGCGCGATGCCGGCGTTCCAGATGATGTTGCTGACGCCTGACGCCACGACTGCGGAGAACATCAGCACCAGCCACGGCCACCACGTCATCTGCCAGGTGTCGGTCTGATATGACGCCGGCGTCATCGCTGCATGCACCACCAGCATCAGCCCGCCTGCCAGGTACATGTACCAAAGCATGCCCAATGGATCCATCGTGCGCGACATGCGCTGGATGACCAGGCCGCCGAACACGAACACCAGGACGGCCACGAACACGACGGCGTCGCCCCAACCCGTCAAGCCGATCTGCGCGCCGCTGCCCGCGACCACCATGCCCACGCCCAACAGGCCCAGCATGGCGCCGGAGATGCGCACCAGCGTCAGTTTTTCGCGATAGAAGATGGCGGCCAGCAGCGCCGACAGCAAGGGGCTGGTGGCCATGATCAGCGTGCCGTTGGCCGCAGACGAAAACCGCAGCCCCGACACCAGCGCCACCTGGTGCGCGTACACCACCAGGAAGCCCGCCAGCGCCACCCAGCCCAGCTCGACGCGGCCCAGCTTGGGGATGCGGCCGCGGCGGGCCTTGATGATGAGGGTGACGGTGATGAACGCAACAACGATCCGCACGGCGGCCAGCGCCTGGATGTCCATGTGCTGCGTCAGGTACTTGATGGAGACGATGTTCAGGCCCCATGTGGCCATGACGAACATCAATTGAACATAGATAAGACCTTGCCGGTCCTGGCTTGCATCAACTGTTGGGGACGTCACGGGCGCCGGCCTGAAGGGAGTGGAGTGCGCCGCCCACGCGGCGCAGCAGCCATGGTATACGCCCAGGCGTCAGCGCACCAGCACCTTGTCCAGCGATTCCGTGAAGCGCTTGGCGTCCTGGAAACCCACCACGCGGGCCTCCGGCAATTCCTTGCCGCCCGGCTCGAAGAACATGATCCCCGGCGGGCCGAACAGGCGGAAGCGCTTGAGCAGCGCGCGGTCGTCGGCGTTGTTCGCCGTCACGTCCGCCTGCACCAGCAGCATGCCCGACATGCGTTGCGCCACGCCCGGATCGGTAAAGGTGAAGCGTTCCATCTCGCGGCACGACACGCACCAGTCAGCGTAGAAATCCAGCATCACCGGCTGGCGGCTCTGCGCCAGCAGCGCGTCCAGTTCGGCGTTGTTGCGCACGCGAGTGAAATGGACTTCGCCGCTTGCGGCCGCGGGGCCCGAAGGCGCACCGCCGCGAGACGCCAGATGCGACAACGGTTGCAGCACATCGCGGCCGCCGCTGGCCGCGCCGACCAGCCAGGCAGCCGCCGCCAGCGCCAGCAGCAAGCCCAGCCCCTTGCCGAACATGCGCGCGGCGCCTGCGCCCGCCGGCAGGGCGTCGAACGCCCGCAACATCACGGCCGACACCACCGCCAGGAACGCCCAGCCCGTCATCTGCACCCAGGTCGGCACCACGGGGATCAGCATCCACCAGGCGGTCGCCAGCAGCAACATGCCGAACAGGCGCTTCACGCCATCCATCCAGGGGCCCGCCTTGGGCAGCAGCGCGCCGGAAGACGCGCCCACGATCAACAGCGGCACGCCCATGCCCCAGGCCATGGCGAACAGCGCCGACCCGCCCAGGACCACGTCGCCCGTTTGCGAGATATACAGCAACGCGCCCGCCAACGGCGCGGCCACGCAAGGTCCGACGATCAGCGCGGACAAGGCGCCCATCACGAGCGCACCGGTATAGCGCCCGCCGGGAATGCGCGACGAACGCTCCGCCAGCTTCGCCTGGATGCCCGACGGCATCTGGAAGGTGAACGCATCGAACATCGCCAGCGCCAGCACGGCCAGCAGAATGGCGAACAACGTCAGGATCCACGGCGTCTGCAGCCAGGCGGCCAAGCCCGCGCCGCTCAGGCCGGCGGCGACACCCAGCGCGGTGTAGACCACCGACATGCCCAGCACATAGGTCGCCGCCA
Organism: uncultured Achromobacter sp.; assembly: GCA_963530045.1. Classification (GTDB taxonomy): domain Bacteria; phylum Pseudomonadota; class Gammaproteobacteria; order Burkholderiales; family Burkholderiaceae_B; genus Achromobacter. Next base: position 28,078 of record CAUSDE010000005.1, on the reverse strand, counting down.
GCGCCAGTCCGCGGCCGCGCGTGGGCCGGGGCTGCGCCACGCCGCCCAGCACGATCGAAGACAGGATGGGGATCATCGGCAGCACGCAGGGCGTGAAGGCCAGCAACAGGCCCAGCACCAGGAACACGCCCGCGGTCTTGGCCCAGCCCAGGCCGCCCAGCGCGTCAGCCAGGCCGGTGTCACCGGCGTTGAACAGCGCGCTCAAGCCGCCCGACGATGCGGCCTGCGACGCCGGGGCCAACGCGGATGCGCCGCCGGCCAGCGCGTATCCACCCGCCACCGGCGTCAGTTTCACACTGCTGTCCATCGGCGGATAGCACAGGCCGGCATCCGCACAGCCCTGTCCGGTCAGGGTCAGGGTGAAAGGCTGGTCCCCGGCGCCGACCGGCACGCGGATCACCACGTCCTGGTGGAAGACCTCCATGTCCTTCTCGAAGGTCGGGTCGTATTTGACCTCGCCCTTGGGGTAGACGGCGTCGCCCAGCGTCGTGGCACCCATGGGGCTGATCGTGATGCCGAAACGCTCGCGGTACATGTAATAGCCGGGCGCGACCTTGTAGCGCAGCTCCAGCGTATCGGGCGCCGCCATCTGCGCGCTGAACACGAAGGCCTTTTCGGGCTCCAGGAACTCGGCCTCGGCATGCGCCGCCGCCTGCCAGCCCATCAGCAGCAGCGCCATCGCCAGGAACATCAGGCATTGCCTGAACAGGGCATGGGCCGCGCGGGCAGCGCGGGTGGCGTGAATCGGGCGCCGCGGCGCGCCGACAATACCGGCAAGTTGCAACATCAGTCTCTCTTGTTCTGCGTGACGGCCGTCTGCTCGCGCACCCAATCCAGATAAGGCGCCGCGCCGCCGATGACCGGCAGCACGATGATTTCGGGCACATCATAGGGATGCATCTGCGCCAGGGCCTGAACCACTGCCTGGTGACGCGCGTAGGTGGTCTTGATGTGGATGGGGACTTCTTCCGCCCCTTCGACCTCTCCGTTCCACAGGTAGATGGACAGGCCCGGCGCGCCAAGGTTCACGCAGGCCGCCAGACCGTCTTCGACCAGCACGTGCGCGATGCGCTTCGCGAGCAGCAGGTCGGGCGCATTGCTGATGACCAGCACGACGTCGTCATCGCGCAACATGGAGCCTCCTCGGGATACCCGTGTGGGATGTAACTCGGGGTATTTTATCGGTATTGCGGCGGCCGCCCGGATCCCTCGGCGCCGGCCGTGCCACCCAGCCATCCGTCTACACCGAGGCACGCATGTCCGACAACTGCCTGTTCTGCCGCATCGCGCGGCACGAGATCCCTGCGCACATCATCCACGAAGACGAGCGCCTGCTGGCCTTCCTGGACATCCAGCCGGTGCGCCCGGGCCACGTCCTCATCATCCCGAAGCAGCACTACCCCTACTACGAGGACATGCCCGCCGATCTCGCCGGCCACATCCTGAATCTGGGGCAGAAGCTCGGGCGCCACATGAAGCGCTTGTATGCGGTCGAACGCGTGGCCTTCGCCTTCACCGGAATTCACGTGGCGCACGCCCACGCCCACGTCATTCCGATGCATCACACGCAGGACGTGACGTCCACGCAATACATCGAGCAGCAGGACCTCACCTTCAAGATGCCGCCCCAACCCCCTCAGGAGGCCCTGGCGGCCACCGCGGCGCAGCTGCGGGGGGAATTGCACGCCTCGTGATCCAAACGCCGTGGCGGGCGCGCAAATAAAACAAGGGCGGGTCCGAAGACCCGCCCTTGTCGCTTATCTAGCTACCGAGGATTACTCGGCGCTGTCCGCAGCGGCTTCATCAACTTCCGGACGGTCAACCAGTTCCATGAAAGCCATGGGAGCGTTGTCGCCTTGACGGAAGCCCATCTTCAGCACGCGGGTGTAGCCACCGTTACGGGCCGCGTAGCGCGGGCCGATTTCGGCGAACAGCTTCACCACCGCATCGCGATCGCGCAGACGGGCAAATGCCAGACGCTTGTTCGCCAGCGTGGGCTCTTTGCCCAGCGTGATCAGGGGTTCGATGACGCGGCGCAATTCTTTCGCCTTCGGCAGGGTGGTCTTGATGGCTTCGTGGGTGATCAACGAAACGGCCATGTTGCGGAACATGGCAAGACGGTGACTGCTGGTGCGGTTGAGCTTACGCAAGCCATTACCGTGACGCATGATAAGTTTCCTTTGAATCTAAAGATGGCGTTCGCCATCGGGTTGCCGGCTCTTCTATCAACCTGCAATCAGGCCGCGGTCCGGTAGAAAACGGTGCATTTTACGACGATTTCGCAAACGGCCCGGCGGCAAAGCCGGGCGCTGCGGGAAACGCCCCGTTTCCGGGGCGCCACCCTCTTAAGACTTACGGACGCTCCAGGCCCAGGGGCGGCCAGTTCTCGAGCTTCATGCCCAGAGTCAGACCACGTGCAGCCAGGACTTCCTTGATCTCGTTGAGCGACTTGCGACCCAGGTTCGGGGTCTTGAGCAGCTCGTTTTCGGTACGCTGGATCAGGTCGCCGATGTAGTAGATGTTTTCGGCCTTCAGGCAGTTGGCCGAACGCACGGTCAGTTCCAGGTCGTCGACCGGGCGCAGCAGCACCGGGTCGATCTGCGGCGTGCCGCGGACCGGGGCTTCGTACGAATCGCCAGCGCCTTCCAGGGCGGCGAAGACCGAGATCTGGTCCATCAGGATGCGAGCCGACTGGCGCACCGCTTCCTCGGGCGAGATGACGCCGTTGGTTTCGATGTCCAGCACCAGCTTGTCCAGGTCGGTGCGCTGTTCCACACGGGCGCTTTCAACCGCGTAGCTCACGCGGCGGACCGGGCTGAACGAAGCGTCCAGAACGATGCGGCCGATGGTGTGGGTGCGGTCTTCCGACAGCGCGCGCACGTTGCCCGGCACGTAGCCGCGGCCCTTTTCAACCTTGATCTGCATTTCCAGCTTGCCTGCGTCCGTCAGGTTGCAGATGGCATGGCCGGGGTTGATGATCTCGACGTCATGCGGCAGCTCGATGTCGCTGGCCAGCACGGTGCCCGCGCCGGTCTTGCGCAGAACCAGGGTCACTTCGTCGCGATTGTGCAGCTTGAAGACCACGCCCTTCAGGTTCAGCAGGATGTCGACGACATCTTCGCGAACGCCCGGGATGGTCGAGTATTCGTGCACCACGCCCGTCATCTGGACTTCGGTCGGCGCGTAGCCGGTCATCGAAGACAGCAGGATGCGGCGCAGGGCGTTGCCCAGCGTATGACCGTAGCCACGCTCGAACGGCTCCATCACGATCTTGGCATGGTGCGTGCCGACCGGTTCGACTTCAATGGAGCGCGGCTTCAGGAAACCTTGAGTGGACATTTACTGTGTTCCTTTTCAATACCCTCGGCTCGTTACACCGATAAGGCTGATGGACAGGGTGAAACATGAAACTCGGGCGGCGCGAAAACGCCGGCCGATACTTACCGCAAAGCCCGCCCCACCAAAAGGCGGAAAGCGGGCTGCTGCGGAACGTGCAAACGGGTCGCGAGACCAGCTTCTTGCCGGCACACCTGCGAAGGAGGCGCCGGCAGAGACCTGATTAACGCGAGTACAGTTCGACGACCATCGATTCGTTGATGTCGCGAGCGACGTCAGCGCGATCGGGGACCGACTTGAACGTACCGGTCAGCTTGGTCGAATCGACTTCCACCCATTGGGGGATGCCGATGCTGGTGGCCAGGTCGAGCGATTCCTTGATACGGCCTTGCTTCTTGGCCTTTTCGCGGATCGAAACGACGTCGCCAGCCTTGACCAGCATCGAAGCGATGTCAGCCGTGTGGCCGTTCAGTTCGATGGCGCGGTGGCTCACCAGCTGGCGAGCTTCGGCGCGCGTCGAGCCAAAGCCCATGCGGTAGACGACGTTGTCCAGGCGCGATTCCAGCAGCTGGATCAGGGTTTCGCCGGTGTTGCCACGGCGACGCTCTGCTTCAGCGAAGTACTTGCGGAATTGCTTTTCCAGCACGCCGTACATGCGCTTGAGCTTTTGCTTTTCGCGCAGCTGCAGGCCGTAGTCGGAAGTGCGGGCACCCGAAGTGCGGCCGTGTTGGCCAGGCTTGGAATCCAGCTTGCACTTGGAATCCAGCGAGCGACGGGCGCTCTTCAGGAACAGGTCAGTACCCTCGCGGCGCGAGAGCTTGCATTTGGGTCCAATATAACGTGCCATGTGGATTCCCTTTAGATACGACGACGCTTCGGCGGACGGCAGCCGTTGTGCGGAACGGGCGTGATGTCGGCGATGGACGAAATCTTGATGCCCAGCGCGTTCAGCGCACGGACAGACGATTCGCGACCGGGGCCGGGGCCCTTGATACGCACTTCCAGAGTCTTGATGCCGTACTCCAGCGCGACGCGGCCAGCCGTTTCAGCAGCGACCTGCGCGGCGAACGGGGTCGACTTACGCGAACCCTTGAAACCAGCACCGCCCGACGTGGCCCACGACAGTGCGTTGCCCTGACGGTCGGTGATGGTGATGATGGTGTTGTTGAACGAAGCGTGAACGTGCGCGATGCCGTCCGAGACGTTCTTCTTAACCTTTTTGCGCACGCGCGAAGCGCCGCTGGTGGAAGCTTTCGCCATAATCCTGTTCCTCGATTATTTCTTCAGGGACGCAGCTGCACGACGCGGGCCCTTACGGGTCCGTGCGTTGGTGCGAGTGCGCTGGCCGCGCACGGGCAAACCGCGCTTGTGACGCATACCGCGGTAGGTTCCCAGGTCGATCAAACGCTTGATCGAGAGCTGTACTTCACGACGCAGGTCGCCTTCAACCGTGAACAAACCAACATGTTCGCGGACGCGTTCCAATTCAGCGTCGTTCAGATCCTTGACCTTTTTGTCAAAGGGTACGTTTGCCGCTTCGCAGATTTTGCGAGCGCGCGTACGACCAATGCCAAAAATGGCGGTCAGTCCGATCTCGGCGTGCTGTTGCGGCGGGATGTTAATGCCAGCAATACGGGCCATGACTATTCCTTGAATAAATCTGTTGCGTAGTCGCTAACCCGAGTTAGCCTTGACGCTGCTTGTGACGCGGGTCGGTGCAGATAACACGCACCACGCCGTGACGTTTGATAACTTTGCAGTTGCGGCAGATCCGCTTAACCGATGCCATTACTTTCATGGTTGACTCCTAATTTTCCGTAATCCGGTTCCGCTCATTTGGAGCGGAAAACTATCCTGGCTCGCGTCAGATCATAGGGCGTGAGCTCCACTGTGACCTTGTCACCCGGCAGGATCCGGATGTAATGCATACGCATCTTGCCGGAAATATGGCCCAACACCACGTGGCCGTTTTCGAGCTTGACGCGAAATGTCGCGTTCGGGAGGTTCTCAAGAACCTCGCCTTGCATCTGAATGACGTCGTCCTTGGACATTCTTTTGCTTACCGCATCGGCAAACCCGCGCCCTTGAAGTTGGCCTTCTTGAGCAACGAGTCGTACTGGTGAGACATCATGTAGGCCTGAACCTGTGCCATGAAATCCATCGTCACCACCACAATAATCAACAGAGACGTACCACCGAAGTAGAAAGGAACGTTCCAGCGCATCACCAAGAATTCAGGCAACAGGCACACCAAAGTGATGTACAAGGCACCTGCGAGCGTCAGACGCATCAGGATCTTGTCGATGTAGCGCGCTGTTTGTTCTCCCGGACGAATGCCCGGAACAAACGCACCACTCTTCTTCAGGTTGTCCGCCGTTTCGCGGCTGTTGAACACCAGAGCCGTGTAGAAAAAGCAGAAGAAAATAATCGCGACGGAGTACAGCGTGATGTAGAGCGGTTGACGAGGCGACAGGGCCGCAGCCAGGTCGCTAAGCCAGCGCATGTTCTCACTGCTGGAGAACCAGCTCGTGATCGTGGCCGGGAACAGAATGATCGACGATGCGAAGATCGGCGGAATCACCCCTGCCATGTTCAGCTTCAGCGGCAAATGCGAGCTTTGACCACCGTAGACCTTGTTGCCGACCTGACGCTTGGCGTAGTTCACCGTGATCTTGCGCTGTCCGCGTTCCACGAACACCACAAAAGCGGTAACCAGCACCACCAGAGCCACGATGAACAGTGCCGAAAGCACGGACATCGCGTTGGTGCGGACCAGGTCCAACAGTGCAGCCAGCGCCGCGGGCAGACCCGCAACGATACCTGCGAAGATCAGGATGGAAATCCCGTTGCCCAGACCGCGTTCCGTAATCTGCTCACCCAGCCACATGACGAACATGGTGCCGGTGACCAGAGTCACAACGGTCGTGAAGCGAAACAGCATACCCGGATCGATCACCAGTCCCTGTTGGGACTCCAACGCTACCGAAATGCCCACTGCTTGCACCAGCGCCAGCACGACTGTGCCGTAGCGGGTGTACTGGGTAATCTTCCGACGACCGGCTTCGCCCTCTTTCTTGAGCGCTTCCAGCGACGGCACCACCACCGACATCAACTGCATGATGATGGATGCCGAAATGTACGGCATGATCCCCAGGGCAAAAATCGAGAAACGCGAGAGCGCCCCACCCGAGAACATGTTGAACAGGCCCAGGATCCCGCCCTGGTTCTGACGGAACAAGTCCGCCAGCGCATCCGGATTAATACCCGGTACGGGGATGTGTGTACCCAAACGGTAAACCACCAGGGCGAGCACCAGGAACACAAGACGGCGCTTCAAATCACCGTACCGTGCTCCGGTTTTGCCCAATGCCTGCGCGTTAGCCACTCGTCACCTCGTGATCAAGCAAGCGAGCCGCCCGCGGCTTCGATGGCGGTGCGAGCACCGGCCGTCGCGGTAATGCCCTTGAGCACGACCTTGCGCGAGAGTTCACCCGACTTGATGACCTTGGCGTAACGAACCGCCTGGCCAATCACGCCAGCCGCCTTCAGCACTTGCACATCGATTTCGTCGATGGGCAGGGCTTGCAGGTCCGACAGACGAACTTCGGCATACAGGTGTTGACCGAGCGGGGTGAAACCACGCTTGGGCAGACGACGCTGCAGCGGCATTTGACCGCCTTCGAAGCCAACCTTATGGAAACCGCCCGAGCGCGACTTCTGACCCTTGTGACCACGGCCGGCGGTTTTACCCAGACCCGAACCGATGCCACGGCCGACGCGGCGCTTGGCGTGCTTGCTGCCCTCAGCGGGCTTCAGCGAATTAAGTTGCATATCCGACATGGTGATTCCTTAGGCTTCCGAGACGGAAACGAGATAATCCACCTTACGGATCATCCCACGCACCTCGGGCGTATCGACCAGCACGCGGCTGCTGTTGATGCGACCCAAGCCCAAACCGCGAACCGTATCACGGTGCGATTGCTTGGTACCGATCACCGAGCGCACGAGGGTCACTTTGATCTGCTTCTGAGCCATGATTTACCCCAGGATTTCTTCGACCGACTTGCCGCGCTTGGCAGCAACATCGGCCGGGGTCAGGGAAGCGCGCAGACCGTTCAACGTGGCGCGAACCATGTTGTAGGGGTTGCTCGAGCCCAGGCTCTTGGCAACCACGTTACGCACACCCATCACTTCAAAAATAGCGCGCATCGGGCCGCCGGCGATAACGCCAGTACCTTCAGCAGCCGGCGAGATCAGCACGGTAGCGGCGCCATGCTTGCCAACCACGGTGTGGTGCAGCGTGCCGTTCTTCAGGGCAACCTTGAACATGCCGCGACGGGCCTGTTCCATTGCCTTCTGAACGGACACCGGCACTTCACGCGCCTTGCCCTTACCCATGCCGACGCGACCATCGCCATCGCCAACCACGGTCAGCGCGGCAAAGCTCATGGTGCGACCACCCTTGACCACTTTGCTCACGCGGTTGACCGCGATCATCTTTTCGCGGAGGCCGTCATCGTTCTCTTTTTCCGCGGCGTTCTTGCCTTGTACTTTAGCCATTTGACAGATCCTCGCTTAGAACTTCAGGCCGGCTTCACGCGCGGCATCGGCCAGCGCTTTCACGCGGCCATGGTAACGAAAGCCCGAGCGATCGAAAGCGACCAGTTCGATACCGGCAGCCTTGGCCTTTTCGGCCACGCGCTTGCCGACCAGCGTAGCAGCGGCAGTGTTGCCACCCTGACCGGTTTGGCCGGCCAGTTGCGCACGCACTTCGGCTTCCACCGTCGAGGCGCTGACCAGAACGCGATCGCCTTCCGGCGAAATGATGTTGGCGTAGATGTGCTGGTTCGAGCGGAAGACCGAGAGGCGGTGAACGCGCAGCTCGTTGATCTTCCGGCGGGTCGGAACCGCACGACGCAAACGGGAAACTTTTTTGTCCATGATTCGTCCTTGCGTGCGCCGTTATTTCTTCTTGGTTTCTTTGATGACGACGCGTTCGTCCGAGTAACGCACACCCTTGCCCTTGTAGGGTTCGGGTTCGCGGTACGCGCGGATTTCAGCGGCCATCTGACCGACGACTTGCTTGTTGGCGCCCTTGATGACGATTTCCGTCTGGGTGGGGCATTCGGCCTTGATACCGGCCGGCAACTGATGCAAAACGTCGTGCGAGAAACCGAGCTGCAGCTTAACGGCATCGCCTTGGATCGAGGCGCGGTAACCCACGCCAACCAGGGTCAGCTTGCGCTCGAAGCCCTTGCTCACGCCGGTAACCATATTGGCCACCAGAGCGCGCACGGTACCCGACATGGCATTGGCGTGACGCGTTTCGTTGGCGGCGGCAAACGTGAGCTTGCCTTCGTCCAACGCAACCGTGACGTCGCCAGTCAGGGCTTGGGTCAGGGTGCCCAGCGGGCCCTTGACAGTGATCTGATCCTGCTTGATGTCAGCTTCGACACCCTTGGGCAGTTCGACCGGATACTTAGCGATACGTGACATTAGAATTTCTCCTTAGGCCACGTAGCACAGCACTTCGCCGCCGACGCCGTTGGCGCGAGCCTTACGGTCGGTCATGACGCCGCGCGAGGTCGAAACGATAGCCACGCCCAGGCCGTTCATGACCTGAGGAATGCTGGTACGGCCCTTGTAGATACGCAGACCGGGGCGCGACACGCGTTCAATGCGCTCGATAACCGGACGGCCAGCGTAGTACTTCAGGGTGATCTCGAGCTCAGGCTTGGCCTGGGTGCCCTTGATTTCAAAGCTGTCGATGTAGCCTTCGTCTTTCAGCACAGCGGCAATAGCCGCCTTCAGCTTCGAGGAGGGCATGCTCACCGTAACTTTGTCCACTTGCTGCGCATTGCGAATGCGGGTCAGCATATCGGCGATGGGATCGCTCATGCTCATAATGTATCTCCTACCAGCTGGCCTTGGTGATGCCGGGGATTTCGCCCTTCATCGCCATTTCACGCAGTTTGTGACGCGTCAGGCCGAACTTGCGGAACACACCGCGCGGACGACCGGTGACCACGCAACGGTTACGTTGGCGCGTCGGATTGGCATTGCGCGGCAGCTGTTGCAGCTTGAGCCGAGCTTGGTAACGTTCTTCGTCGGTCTTCGACTGGTCGTCGATGATCGACTTCAACTCAGCGCGCTTGGCAGCGAACTTGTCAGCCAGCTTGGCGCGCTTGATGTCGCGATTGATGAGGGAAAGTTTTGCCACGTCATCAGCCCCTTAGTTACGGAACGGGAAGCTGAAGGCCGTCAACAGCGCCTTGGCTTCTTCGTCGGTCTTCGCGGAGGTGGTGATGCTGATGTTCAGCCCACGCAGCGCGTCGATCTTGTCGTACTCGATTTCGGGGAAAATGATCTGCTCTTTCACCCCGATGTTGTAGTTGCCGCGGCCGTCAAATGCACGACCCGAGATACCACGGAAGTCGCGCACGCGAGGCAGCGCGACCGCAACGAGGCGATCCAGGAATTCGTACATGCGTTGACCACGCAGCGTGACCATGCAACCAATCGGGTAGTTTTCGCGGATCTTGAAACCGGCGATAGCCTTCTTGGTCTTCGTCACGACAGGCTTTTGGCCAGCAATCTTGGTCAGGTCCGACACCGCGTGTTCGATAACCTTCTTATCGGACACGGCTTCCGAGACACCCATGTTCAGGGTGATCTTGGTGATGCGCGGCACTTCCATGACGCTCTTGTAGCCAAACTTGGCCTGCAGGTCGCCAGCGACCTTGCTCTTGTAGAAATCTTGCAAACGAGACATGTCTATCGCCCCTTACGCCTTGGCGCCGACAACGGCACCATTGGAACGGAACACGCGGACCTTGCGACCTTCGACTTCTTGAACGCCCACGCGGTCGCCACGACCGGTTGCGGGGTTGAAGAGCGCCACATTCGAGATGTGGATCGGCATGGTCTTTTCGACAATCCCGCCCGGGTTGTTAGCCATCGGGTTGGCTTTCACGTGCTTCTTGACGATGTTGACGCCTTCGACCAGAACGTGGTCGGCATCAACACGAGCCAGCACGGTACCGCGACGCTTCTTGTCGCGGCCGGTCAGGACGATGACTTCGTCGCCTTTACGAATGTTGTTCATCGTAGGGCTCCTTACAGCACTTCCGGGGCCAACGACACGATCTTCATGAACTTCTCGGTACGCAGTTCACGCGTAACGGGTCCGAAGATGCGGGTGCCGATGGGCTCCAGCTTGGCGTTGAGCAACACGGCGGCATTGCCACCGAAACGAATCAGCGAACCGTCTTTACGGCGCACGCCCTTGGCGGTACGAACCACCACGGCATTGTAAATTTCGCCTTTCTTGACGCGTCCGCGCGGAGCCGCATCTTTGACGCTCACCTTGATGATGTCGCCGATACCGGCATAACGGCGCTTGGAGCCACCGAGCACCTTAATGCACATGACATGACGCGCACCAGTGTTATCGGCCACGTCCAGCGTGGTCTGCATTTGGATCATGATTTTTCCTGTTCCAACTTAACTGGAAATACGGTTTTCCCAATAAGGGAACACTGCAATTCCTGCCAGTTTTGGTCCCGTCAGGTCTGCCGCCCTGCTTTATGTGTTGTAGCTTTTGAGCTTTCGCCCTATCTCTACAACTGGTTGGCAACGCAACGACCCTGGGTTGAAATCCTGCGGGTATTCCCCCAACACGCCGACTAGTCTTCGAAACAACTTTCGGTTAACTGGATCGACAATCTGGGAAAGCTGATCATTCTAGCGTGGTTAAACTTTGAGCGCAAGCACTTTGTTGGAATGACGCACAAAACACCACGCCCCCCTCTATGAGGGGACGGTTTTCGAGCTATCCGCCCCTTATTTGTGACGGTAAAAGCCCTTCTCCCAGGCATCATGGTTGGCCTTGCCGCGACGGATTTCGTCCGTGAAGGGGGCCGCCCTGAGCACCAGGCGATTCAGCCATTTTACCGGAACCCGGCAGGGACGTTCAAAGTCCACGAACAACACGGCCCGCAGGCCGTCCGTGTCGTTGTGCACCTGGTGGGGATAAAGGTCGTCGAACACCACGGCCCGCCCTTCCCGCCAGCTGTAGCGCTCGCCCCCGACCTCGATCCAGCAGCGGTCCGCCGGTTCGGGCACGACCAGCCCCAGGTGCAGGCGCAGCACGCCGTTGTAAGGCCCGGTGTGCAGCGGAATGCGCTTGCCGGCCTCGAGGATCGAGAAGAACGCGCTACGGATGCCCGGGATCCCCTCCAGCGCCCGGGCCGTGGCCGGGCAGCTGGCCAGATTGCGCTCGGAACGCAGGCCGTAGCCCATGAAGAGAAACGTCTTCCATTGATCGTCGGAGGTGATCATGCCCACATCGGGGGAGATCTCATGGAAGGCCGGCAACTGCTGGCGTTGCGCCAGCAGTGCCGTCAGTTCGGCGCGGATGGCGGGCGTCTGGGCTTCCAGGGCAGCGATCCATGGGAACAGGCTGTTCTGGAAAATGGGACGGTCACCCACCAGCGACGCCTGGGCGATGCGGTGGCGCAGCCAATCGATGAAGCGGAACAACACGCGGGAGTAGAGGCTGGACTTGCCGGCGGGACGCGCGTCGACGGATTGCACGATGGGTTCGGTGATGGCTGCCAAAGATGCCCCATTGTGTCCATGCGGACGCCGGCTGGCAAGGCGCGCGGCGCGGCGGCCGAGAGGCCCGATTGGCTCCAGGTTTCCGCGCGCGAGTGGCCCTCCCGGGCGCGCATAAGCTGGTTTAGACTGGCGCGGGCGGCTGCGGTCGCACTCCACTCCTATTTCGCAAGGAACGACAGGCATGTATGAACAGTTGGCGCTGTATATCGACGGCGAATTCATCTCCGGCGAGGGTAGGCGCACCCAGGACGTCATCAACCCGGCCACGCTGGAAGTGCTTGGCCAGCTGCCTCACGCCACCGAAGCGGATCTGGACCGCGCGCTAGCCGCCGCCCAGCGCGCGTTCGAGTCCTGGAAGAAGTCTTCCCCCATGGACCGCTCCGCCATCCTGCGCAAGGTCGCCACGCTGTCGCGCGAGCGCGCCAAGGAAATCGGCCGCAACATGACCCTGGACCAGGGCAAGCCGCTGGCCGAAGCCGTGGGCGAAGTGACCGCCTGCGCCGAACATGCCGACTGGCACGCCGAGGAATGCCGCCGCATCTATGGCCGCGTCGTGCCGCCCCGCAACCCGGACGTGCGCCAGTTCGTCGTGCGCGAGCCCATTGGCGTCTGCGCCGCGTTCACGCCCTGGAACTTCCCGTACAACCAGGCCATCCGCAAGATCGCCGCCGCGCTCGGCGCCGGTTGCACGGTGGTGCTGAAGGGGCCGGAAGATTCGCCCAGCGCCGTCATGGCGATTGCCCGCATGTTCCACGACGCGGGCCTGCCCAAGGGCTGCCTGAACATCGTCTGGGGCGAACCCGCCAAGATTTCCGACTACCTGATCCGTTCGCCGATCGTGCGCAAGGTGTCGTTCACCGGTTCGGTGCCGGTGGGCAAGCAGCTGGCCGCGCTGGCCGGCGCGCACATGAAGCGCGTCACGATGGAATTGGGCGGCCATTCGCCCGTGCTGGTGTTCGATGACGCCGACGTCGAGCGCGCCGCTGAAATGCTGGCCAAGTTCAAAGTCCGCAACGCTGGCCAGGTCTGCGTGTCGCCCACCCGCTTCTACGTGCAGGAAGGCGCCTACGAGCAATTCCTCGCGCGCTTCTCCGACGTGCTGAAGAACATCAAGGTCGGCGACGGCCTGGAAGCCGGCACCGACATGGGCCCGCTGGCGCATGAACGCCGCGTGCCCGCCATGAGCGCCTTCATCGACGACGCCAAGAAGCACGGCGGCAAGGTCGTGGTCGGCGGCGGCCCGCTGGACCGCAAGGGCTTCTTCTTCGCCCCCACGGTCGTGACGGATCTGCCCGACGATTCCATGCTGATGACCGAAGAGCCCTTCGGCCCGGTCGCGCCGGTCGTGCGCTTCAAGGACACCGACGAAGTCCTGCGCCGCGCCAACAGCCTGCCCTTTGGCCTGTCGTCCTACGTGTTCACGAACTCGCTGAAGACGGCGACCAAGGTCTCGAACGGCCTGGAAGCCGGCATGGTCAACATCAACCACTTCGGCAGCGCGCTGGCCGAGACGCCCTTCGGCGGCATCAAGGACAGCGGCATTGGCAGCGAAGGCGGCCTGGAAACGTTCGACGGCTACCTGGTCACGAAATTCATCACGCACATCTGACCGCGTACCCGCAGTACAAAAAAAGCCCCGCGATTGCGTCGCGGGGCTTTTCTATTATCTGGACGACGCAGGGGTTCATGCGGATGCGGCTTCCACCTGCAGGCCCGCCGCCTTCCACTCCGGGAAACCGGCGTCCAGCCGGCGCGCCGCCACGCCATGCGCGCGCAAAGCCGCCACGGCGTCGGTGGACAGCACGCAATAGGGCCCCCGACAGTAGGCGATGACATCGGCGCCCGCGGGCAGGTCGGCCAGTCGGTGTTCCAGGTCTTCGGTCGGGATATTGATGGCGCCCGGCAAATGGCCTTGGGCGAACTCATCAGGAGGCCGCACGTCCAGCAGCACGACGCCGCCGCTGTCCAGCATGCCCAGCAGATCCTCAATGGAGATGCCATCCAGCCGGTCACGCTGATGGATGCTGTCGGCGATGACTTCCCGGATCTCTGCATGCTGATGCTCGGCATAGCCGCGCAACGCGGCCAAGAGCGGCGCGATCGGGCCCGGCCCCAACCGGTACAGCACCCGCTTGCCGTCGCGCCGGGTCTGCACGAAGCCGGCGCGGCGCAGGTGCTGCAAATGCTGCGACGTATTGGCGACAGACAGCCCGGCCAGTTCGGCCAGCCGTTCGACCGCGCGTTCGCCCTGCGCGATGTGCTCAAGCAAGGCCAGGCGATGGGCCTGCCCCAGGGTCTTGGCGATCTCGGCAAGCGCGTCGAAGCGCTGGGAAGGTTGAGGGCTGTCTGGCGGATTCATTGACATCACGATATCATCGCTCTAACATTCAATCAATAAATTGAATGTATTAAATAAGGATGCCGCCTCGTGACCCCAGCCCTGCTTGAATTCCTCCAACGCGCCGTGCTGATCGGCGCGGGCGCCACGCTGGCGATGGACGTATGGGCGCTGTTCCTCAAGCGCTGCTTCGGCATCCCTTCCCTGAACTTCGCGATGGTGGGCAGGTGGATCGGACATCTGCCCCGCGGCCGCTTCCGGCACGAGAACATCGCCCGTGCCGAACCCGTGCGCGGCGAAGCGTTGCTGGGCTGGGCCGCGCATTACGGCATCGGCATCATCTTCGCCGCGATGCTGCTGGGCGTCGTGGGCGAGCCCTGGACGGCGCAACCCACGCTGGCGCCCGCCCTGCTGTTCGGCATCTTGAGCGTGGCGGCGCCCTTCTTCATCCTCCAGCCGGGCATGGGCGCCGGCATCGCGGCCAGCAAGACCCCGCGCCCGAACACGGCGCGCCTGCGCAGCCTGATCGCGCATGCCGTATTCGGTGCCGGCCTGTACCTGACCGCGTGGATATTGACGACGGTCTACGGGGGCTGATGCCCCGCCGGGATCCCGGCGCGCCCTACGAACTTGCCCGCATGTCCCGCGGCGTCATGCCGAAACGCTGCTTGAACAGGCGGCTGAAATGCGAGGGATGCGAAAAGCCCACTTGGTACGCCAGTTCGGCGATGCTGCGATGGCGATGCTGCGGGCTCAGCAACAGGTCGCGGCATTTGTCCAGGCGCTGATCGAAGATGAAGGACTCCGCCGACAGGCCGCCTGCGCGCAGGATGCGGTGCAGGTAGGCCACCGACACGCCGCAGCCCTGCGCCACCTGCTGCGGCGACAACGCCGGGTCGGCCAGATGCTGCCGGATATAGGCCAGCACGCGCTGTCGGTGGGCCACCGTGACGCTGCTATCGGATTCCGACGCATGCCCCTGCCCCGACTGCACCAGGAACAGCACGATCAGGTCGATCAGGCGTTCGCCCAGTTCCGTCACTTCGGTGTCGGACCAGCCCTCCATGCCCTTGAACAGGTGGTCCATATAGCTGGCCAGCATCGCGCCGCGCGGTGACCCGTCGTCGACGCGCAGCTTGTAGAAGGCGCCGATGCGGGAATCCCGTTGCGACAGCGCGCTGCGCGGGAACGACACGCTCAGGCTGCGATAGCCCGACGCCCCAACCGCCGTCGCCTGGTAGGGCAGGCTCTGGTTCATCAGGTACACGCAGCCCGGCTCCACCTGGAACTCGCGGCCCTGCTGCCGCACGGCCAACGGACCGGCCAGCGGCAGGCCGAAGGTATAGAACTCCTGGTCCAGCCGCGACACGTTGCCCGCCGTGCGCTCCAGCTTCTGTCCCTGATAGTGCAGGTCATTGAACTGCAGGCTGGCGCGGCGCGCGTAGCGCACATGCCCGGCAAAATGCGCCGGCATGCCGCCATGGACTTCGAACGGACCGAACGCATCCGACAGCGCCTCGCGCCATTGCTCGCGCCGCTCGGCGCCGGCGCTGGCCGAAATGGCGAATTCCGTATCGGACATGGCGCGGTCTCCTGTACGCGGCGGGAAGCGCAAATTGATCTTGCGTCTACAACTTCTTGACTCACCCTGCTCTGGGGTGCGCGGCGCATTGTGGATGCGTTTGGCGCAAGTCTATAGTCAGCCCGATAAGCACACAACCTGGACAACCCGGGAGGAGACTCATGGCACACGCGCCCGCAACGGCCGCCCGCCACACGCCGGCTTCGCGCTATCTGCGCTGCGAAGGCCGCGAGCTGCACGTGACCGAATGGGGCGACGCCGGCGCGCCCCCCGTCATCATGTGGCACGGCCTGGCCCGCACGGGCCGCGACTTCGACGAACTGGCCAACGCGCTGGCGGATGACCACCACGTCATCTGCCCCGACACGATCGGCCGCGGCCTGTCGCAGTGGAGCCCGGACCCCGTCGCCGAGTACCAACTGGATTTCTACGCGCGCCTGGCCCGTTCCCTCGCGGACAGCCTGTCGCTTGCGCGCGTGCGCTGGGTCGGCACGTCGATGGGTGGCGCCACCGGCATGCACGCCGCCGCCACGACGCTCTGCGGCCGGATCTCGCATCTGGTCGTCAACGACATCGGCCCCGAACTGCCCCAGCCCGCCATCGACCGCATCCTGGCGTACGCCGGCAACCCGCCCGCGTTCGACACCGTCACCGAACTGGAAGCCTGGCTGCGCGTCGCCTACAAGCCCTATGGGTGGCAAAGCGACGAGCAATGGCGCCGGATGGCCGAGACATCGGTACGCCGTCTGCCGGACGGCCGCGTCACCGCGCACTACGACCCTGCCATCGTGGGGCAGTTCAGCCATCACCCCGACGACTACAACCGCTGGCGCGGCTACGACTCGCTGCGCATGCCGGTGCTGCTGCTGCGCGGCGCCGAGTCCGATCTGCTGCTGCCCGAAGTCGCGCACGCGATGACGCAGCGCGGACCGCGCGCGACGCGCATCGACTTCCCCGATTGCGGCCATGCGCCTGCGCTGAACGTGGCGCCGCAGATCGACGCCATCCGCCGGTTCCTTGCCACGCCGGACCCCATGCATGACCACACGGCGGCCGGCCTCGCCCGCTGACAACAGGAGACATCCATGAATCGCATTCTGCTTGCCGCGCTGGCAGCCCTCTGCATGAATTCGGCGGCCGCGGCGAAAGACTTCGTCGTCGCCCACGTCTATGACAAGACGGGGCCGCTGGAGGCCTACGCCAAACAGACGCAGAACGGCCTGATGCTGGGCCTGGAATACGCCACCCAAGGCACGATGACCGTGGCGGGCCGCAAGATCCGCGTGATTGAAAAGGACAACCAGGGCGAGCCCGACGTGGCCCGCGCGCAGCTGGCGTCCGCCTACGCGGACGACAACGCCGACATCGCCGTCGGCCCGACCTCGTCCGGCGTGGCGCTGGCCATGCTGCCGATTGCCGAAGAGTACGAAAAGATCTTGCTGGTGGAACCCGCCGTGGCGGACTCCATCACGGGAGAAAAGTGGAACAAGTACATCTTCCGCACTGGCCGCAATTCGTCGCAGGACGCCATCGCCAACGCAGTGGCGTTCGACCAGGCGGGCACGTCCATCGCCATGCTGGCGCAAGACTATGCCTTCGGCCGCGACGGCGTGAAAGCCTTCAAGGGCGCGCTGAAGAACGCCAAGATCGTGCACGAGGAATACCTGCCCGCCAACGCCACCGATTTCACGGCGGGCGCGCAGCGGCTGTTCGATGCGTTGAAAGACAAGCCCGGCCGCAAGATCATTTTCATCCTGTGGGCGGGCGCGGGCAACCCGTTCAAGATCGCTGATCTGGACCCCAAGCGCTTCGGCATTGAAATCGCCACGGGCGGCAACACGCTTGCCGCGATGACGCCGCTGAAATCGCTGGCGGGCATGGAAGGCGCCACCTATTACTACTACGGCATTCCCAAGAATCCGATCAATGACTGGCTGGTCGCCGAACACCAGAAGCGCTACGGCCAGCCGCCCGACTTCTTCACGGCGGGCGGCATGTCGTCCGGGATCGCCATCGTGGCGGCCCTGAACAAGACCGCCGGCGATTCGGATACGGACAAGCTCATCAAGGCCATGGAGGGCATGAGCTTCGACACGCCCAAGGGCAAGATGACGTTCCGGCCCGAAGATCACCAGGCCATGCAAAGCATGTACCACTTCCGCATCAAGAACGATCCCTCGGTGCCATGGGCGGTGCAGGACCTGGTCAAGGAAATCACGCCCGACCAGATGAGCGTGCCGATTCAGAACAAACGCTGAAGGCACACCGCTGCGATGTTGGAAACCCAATCGCTCACCATCCGTTTCGGCGGGCACGTGGCCGTCAATGACGTCAGCTGCAGTTATGCGCCTGGCACGCTGACGGCCATCGTCGGCCCCAACGGCGCGGGCAAGACCACCTACTTCAATTTGATCTCTGGCCAGTTGCGCGCAAGCGCCGGGTCGGTGCGGCTGAATGGCCGGGACCTGACCTCGCTGTCGGCGCCGGCACGCATGCACGCCGGCCTGGGCCGCGCGTTCCAGCTGACGCAGTTGTTCCCGCGTTTGTCGGTGCATGAGAACGTGCGCTTGGCGCTGCAATCGCGCCAGCATGGCATGAGCTGGCGCCAGATCCGCTTCTGGCGCACCTGGGACGACGATCGCCAGCTCTTGGCCCGCGCGGATGCCTTGCTCGAACGCACCCGCTTGTCCGCGCGCCGCGACCACGCCGCCGCGGACCTGCCGCATGGCGACCAGCGCAAGCTGGAAATCGCGATGCTGATCGCGCTGGAGCCGCAAGTGTTCATGTTCGATGAACCGACCGCCGGCATGAGCGTGGACGACGTGCCGGTGGTGTTGGAACTGATCCGCGAAATCAAGAGCGACCTGACCAAGACGATCCTGCTGGTGGAGCACAAGATGGATGTGGTGCGCGAGCTGGCCGACCGGATCGTCGTGCTGCACAACGGCCGGTTGATGGCGGACGGCGACCCCGCCACCGTGATCGCCTCGCCCATCGTGCAGCAGGCCTATCTGGGCATGAGCCCGACGGAGACCCCGGCATGAACGCCCCGATGCTGCTGGAACTGCAAGGGGTGCATACCCACATCGGCGCGTACCACATCCTGCACGGCGTCGACCTGGCTGTGCCATCCGCGGGCGTCACCATGCTGCTGGGCCGCAACGGCGCCGGCAAAACCACCACGCTGCGCACGATCATGGGATTGTGGCGGGCCTCGCAAGGCCAGGTGACGTTTGACGGCACGCCCATCGGTGGACCCGGCGCACGCAAATCGCCGCCCGACATGGCGCGCATGGGCATGGCCTACGTGCCCGAGAACATGGGCATCTTTGCGGACTTGTCCGTGAAGGAGAACATCTTGCTCGCCGCGCGGCAGGCGCGCAGCGCAGACCAGCTCGACACCGCGCGGCTGGAATGGATCTTCGGTTTTTTTCCTGCGCTCAAGAAATTCTGGCTGCATCCGGCCGGCAAGCTGTCGGGCGGCCAGAAGCAGATGCTGGCGGTGGCCCGCGCCATCATCGAGCCGCGCCGGCTGCTGCTGATCGACGAGCCCAGCAAGGGGCTTGCGCCCGCCATCATCCAGAACATGATCGATGCCTTCCTCGAACTCAAGGAAGCATCCACCACCATCCTGCTGGTCGAACAGAACTTCAACTTCGCGCAGCAGGTCGGCGATCATGTCGCGATCATGGACAACGGCCGCGTCGTCCATGCGGGCAGCATGCGCGAGCTCGCGCAAGACGAAGCACTACAGACACGCCTGCTTGGCCTGTCGTTGGGAAGCCATCAATGAGCACCCTGGATATCGATACCCCGTTGCCCCGCACCCGCGCGGACCTGCGCCCCGTGCTGCTCGTCGCCGCGCTGGCCGCCATCGCGTTGCCGCTGGTGGGCTCCTTTTCAACCTGGGTCACGCTGACGCTCGCGGGCCTGGCGATGGGCATGATCATCTTCATCGTGGCCTCGGGCATGACGCTGGTGTTCGGCCTGATGGACGTCCTGAACTTCGGGCACGGCCTCTTCATCGCCATCGGCGCCTACATGGCGGCGACGGTGCTTGGCGGCATGGCCGACTGGACCCAGACAGGCAGCCTGTGGATGAACCTGGCTGCGGTGCTGCCCGCCATGATCGTGGGCATGCTGGTGGCGGGTGCCGTGGGCCTGGCGTTCGAACGCGTGATCGTGCGGCCGGTGTATGGCCAGCACCTGAAGCAGATCCTGATCACCATGGGCGGCATGATTATCGGTGAAGAGATCATCAAGATGATCTGGGGACCGCAGACGCTGTCCCTGCCGCTGCCCGAGGCGTTGCGCGGCGCATTCCTGCTGGGGGATGCGGCGATCGAGAAGTTCCGGATCGTGGCGCTGGCCGTCGGCATCCTGGTACTGGGCGGCATGCTGTGGCTGCTGAACCGCACCAAGCTGGGTTTGTTGATACGCGCCGGCGTGGAAGACCGCGAAATGGTGGAAAGCCTGGGCTACCGCATCCGGCACCTGTTCGTCGGAGTCTTCGTCGCCGGGTCGATGCTCGCCGGGCTGGGCGGCGTGCTGTGGGGCATGTATCAACAGTCGGTGGTGCCGCAGCTGGGCGCGCAGGTGAACGTGCTGATCTTCATCGTGATCATGATCGGCGGGCTGGGCTCGACCGTGGGTTGCCTGATCGGGGCGCTGCTGGTGGGCCTGATGGCCAACTACACCGGCTTTCTCGTACCCAAAGCCGCCCTGTTCTCGAATATCGCGCTGATGGTCGCCATTCTGTTGTGGCGTCCGCAAGGCGTATATCCGGTCACGAACCGCTAGGAGCCGCCGACATGTCTTTCCGCCTGCTCTCCGGCGACCCGCCGCGCAGCACCCTCCTGGCGCTCGCGCTGATTGCCGTCGTCGCCCTGCTTGCCGCGGCGCCCTTCCTCTTTCCCGGCCCCAAATCGTTGGCAGTCGCCGCCAAGATCCTGGTGTTCGTGATCCTCGTGGCCAGTTACGACCTGCTGCTGGGCTACACGGGCATCGTGAGCTTCGCGCACACCATGTTCTTCGGCATCGGCGCCTACGGCGTGGCGATCGCCAGCATCCGGATGGAGCCAGGCTGGGCCGCGGTATTCGCCGGCGTCGGTGGCGCATTAGTCGTATCGCTGGCCTTCGCCCTGTTGATCGGGCTTGCCAGCCTGCGGGTGCGCGCGATCTTCTACGCCATGATCACGCTGGCGGTCGCGGCCGCGTTCCAGACGCTGGTGTCGCAGCTGTCGGACTTCACCGGCGGCGAAGACGGCCTGAATTTCAAGGTGCCCCAGATACTGCGTCCGGCGTTCCGGCCGCTGTCAGAACCGCTGTTCGGCGTCACGGTCGATGGCCGCATCATCACCTACTACCTGATCGCCGCGGTCTGCGCGGTACTGTTCCTGATGCTGCTGCGTATCGTGAATTCGCCGTTTGGCCGGGTGCTGCAAGCCATTCGCGAGAACCCCTTCCGCGCCGAAGCCATCGGGTATCGCACGGTGCTGTACCGCAGCCTGTCCAATCTGCTGGCGGCCGCCTTCGCCACGCTGGCCGGCGCCATGTACGCGCTTTGGCTGCGCTACAACGGCCCGGACACCTCGCTGTCGTTCGAGATCATGCTGAACATCCTGCTGATGCTGGTAATCGGTGGCATGGGCACCATGTACGGCGCCGTGGTGGGCGCCAGCCTCTTCGTGTTTGCACAGAGCTATCTGCAGGACGGCCTGCACGTGATCCACGATGCCGTCTCCGGCGTGGCGCCGCTGGCCTTGCTGTTCGAGCCGGACCGCTGGCTGCTATGGCTGGGCATCCTGTTCGTGGTGTCGGTGTATTACTTCCCGACAGGCATCGCGGGACGGCTGCGCGAACTGGCGCGGCGGCATTGATTCCCATGAGCGGAGCCACGCGCGGCGCCAGGGCGCGATCCGCCGCCCTACTTTCCGCCCTACTGCCCGCTCTGGCGTAGCGTGTCGGCTTCGCGCCGCAGACCGTCGACACGCCGCTGCATCTCATCGATCTTGCCGCGGTCCAGTTGCGAGCCGGCCGGGGTCGGCGCGAGGGGCTTCATCGCGGAGCCGGTGTTCAACGGCATCATGGCAGGCGGCGCCGTCGCCGCATCCACGGGTTTCTGGTTGAGCAGCCGTTCAAGCAACATCAGTTGATTGCGCTGCGCCTGCAGCGCTTGCTCTTGCGACGCCAACGCCTGCTCGTCCTCGTTGTCCGTGCCGAAGATGGCGGCGTGGTCCGACGATCCAGCGGGAAGCTTGACGCGCGGCTCGGGCCCCGCGTTCAAGACGTTCTTGCCCGCGCGCGGATCATCCACCGGCGAGGCTGCCGTGACGTCGGCGCCGGAATCGGCGCGTTGCGCCGTGGCAGCGGCGGCCGCGCATAGCGCCGCGCCAAGCATGCCTGCCTTCAGGGCGCTGCGCACGATGTCATTTACCCGCATTGGCATAGATCTCAAAGACGAAAAAAAACGGCAAGGGGTTTAGCCCTTGCCGTTTTATATCAGAACGGCGAACCGTTCCGATGACTACTTAGATGATACGTGCAGCTTCAACCAGACGCACCACACGCCACGACTTCGAGCGCGAGATGGGACGGCCTTCAGCGATTTCAACCGTATCGCCTTCGTTGAATTGGTTCGATTCGTCGTGTGCCTTGTACTTCGCGGAGCGCACGATGATCTTGCCGAAGATGGGGTGCTTGACGCGGCGCTCAACGAGCACAACGACAGTCTTGTCCATCTTGTTGCTGACGACCTTGCCAACCAGCGTACGCTGGCGCTTGGCCACTTGGGTGTTTTGAGTTTCGCTCATGTTTATTTCCCTGCCTTCTCGGTCAGCAAGGTACGAACGCGCGCAATGTCGCGACGCACGTTGCGCAGCTGGCTGGTGTTGGCCAGTTGCTGCGTGGCCTTCTGCATACGCAGACCGAATTGTGCCTTCAGCAGGCTTTCGAGCTCTTTGCCGAGCTCGGCGGCGTCTTTCGAACGGAGTTCGCTAGCTTTCATGTTAGTACTCCTTAAGCACCGATATGACGCGCGACGAACGTGGTCGAAATCGGCAGCTTGGCAGCGGCCAGGCGGAAAGCTTCACGCGCGATCTCTTCGCTCACACCTTCCATTTCGTAGAGCACTTTGCCGGGCTGAATTTCAGCGACCCAGTACTCAGGATTGCCCTTACCGTTACCCATACGGACTTCGGCGGGCTTCTGCGAGATGGGCTTATCCGGGAAAATGCGAATCCAGATACGGCCGCCACGCTTGATGTGACGATTGATAGCACGACGAGCGGCTTCGATCTGGCGAGCGGTCAGACGGCCACGGCCGGTGGCCTTCAGACCGAATTCGCCGAACGACACGTGGGTACCACGGGTCGCCAGACCGGTGTTGCGGCCCTTCTGCTCTTTGCGATACTTTCTGCGAGAGGGTTGCAGCATGGTTATTCTCCTTCAGGCGCCGGAGCAGCGTCCGCCTTGCGGGGACCACCACGACCACGACCACCCGGACGACCGGTGCGAGCACCGTCCGGACGATCACCACGCGGAGCGCGGCGCGGACGACGTTCTTCTTCGCGCGGGGCAGCGGTTTCCGGCGGCAATTCGCCGTTAGCCAGCATGTCGCCCTTGTAGACCCAGACCTTGATGCCGATCACGCCATAGGTCGTGTGGGCTTCGGAGGTGCCGTAGTCGATATTGGCCTTGAGGGTGTGCAGCGGCACACGGCCTTCGCGATACCACTCGGTGCGGGCAATTTCGATACCGTTCAGACGGCCGGCGCTCATGATCTTGATGCCTTGGGCACCCAGACGCATTGCGTTCTGCATCGCGCGCTTCATTGCGCGACGGAACATGATGCGCTTCTCGAGCTGTTGCGAGATCGAGTCGGCGATCAGTTGAGCATCGGTTTCCGGCTTGCGGATTTCTTCGATGTTGACGTGCACGGGCACGCCCATCAGACGCTGCAGATCAGCCTTCAGGCTTTCGATGTCTTCGCCGCGCTTGCCGATCACCACGCCCGGACGAGCCGAGTAGACGGTGATGCGGGCATTCTTGGCCGGACGCTCGATGATCACGCGACCAACGGAGGCGCTCTTGAGCTTCTTCTTCAGGTACTCGCGAACGCGAATGTCTTCGGCAAGCATCGTGCCGAAGGCCTTGTCGTCGGCGAACCAACGCGAGGACCAATTACGGGTGACCGCGAGACGGAACCCAGTGGGGTGAATTTTCTGACCCATCGTGACTCCTTAAGCTCCGACCTTGACCGTGATATGGCAGGTCTGCTTCTCGATACGGTTGCCGCGGCCCTTGGCGCGAGCGGAGAAGCGCTTCATCGACTGAGCCTTGTCCACAAAAATCGTGGTGACTTTCAGTTCGTCGATATCGGCGCCGTCGTTGTGCTCGGCGTTGGCGATGGCGGACTCGACAGCCTTCTTCAGGATGACGGCAGCCTTCTTCGGCGAGAAGGTGAGGATCTCCAGCGCACGGCCGACCTTCTGACCACGGATCAAGTCCGCAACCAGACGGGTCTTCTGTGCCGAGATGTGCACCCCACGGATAATGGCAGTAGTTTCCATCGCTTACCTCTTCGCCTTCTTGTCCGCAGCGTGACCCTTGAACGTACGGGTCAGCGCGAACTCGCCCAGCTTGTGACCGACCATGTTCTCGTTGATGTACACGGGGACATGCTGCTTGCCGTTGTGCACAGCGATCGTCAGACCGATGAACTCGGGCAGGATCGTGGAACGACGCGACCAGGTCTTGATCGGCTTCTTGTCTTTGCCCGCGACGGCCGTGTCCACCTTTTTGATCAGGTGAGCATCGACAAACGGGCCTTTCTTGATCGAACGTGACATAGTGTTCGCCTCTTACTTGCGCTTGCGCCGTTGGACGATCATATTGTTCGTCCGCTTGTTGCGACGGGTCTTGAAACCCTTCGCCGGAGTACCCCACGGGCTGACCGGTTCGCGTGCTTCACCGGTACGGCCTTCACCGCCACCGTGCGGGTGATCCACCGGGTTCATGGCAACGCCACGGACCGTCGGGCGGATACCACGCCAACGCATTGCACCGGCCTTGCCGATTTGGCGCAGGCTGTGTTCTTCGTTACCGACTTCACCAATGGTGGCGCGGCATTCGATGTGCACACGGCGGACTTCACCCGAGCGCAGACGAACCTGAGCGTAGATGCCTTCGCGAGCCAGCAGGACGGCGGAAGCGCCAGCCGAGCGGACCATCTGAGCACCCTTGCCAGGCAGCATTTCGACGCAGTGAATCGTCGTACCCACCGGGATGTTGCGGATCGGCAGGGTGTTGCCGGCGCGGATCGGGGCTTCGATGCCCGACAGCACAGTGGCACCCACTTCCAGACCACGCGGAGCGATGATGTAACGACGTTCGCCGTCGGCGTAGCACAGCAGAGCGATGTGCGCCGTACGGTTGGGGTCATATTCCAGACGCTCAACCTTCGCCGGGATACCGTCCTTGTCAC
The DNA here is from genome assembly GCA_963530045.1 of uncultured Achromobacter sp. Classification (GTDB taxonomy): domain Bacteria; phylum Pseudomonadota; class Gammaproteobacteria; order Burkholderiales; family Burkholderiaceae_B; genus Achromobacter. The sequence goes on along the minus strand of CAUSDE010000005.1, from coordinate 2,719 downwards.
GACGGAAGTCGACCAAGCGGTAGTGTTGCTTGTGACCGCCGCCACGATGGCGGATCGTGATGTGACCGTTGTTGTTACGGCCAGAACCACGGGTCTTCTTTTCCAGCAGCGGCGCGTAGGGCTCACCCTTGTGCAGGTTGGGACTGACAACCTTCACCATGCCACGGCGGCCGGCCGAAGTCGGCTTAACTTTTACGAGGGCCATTTACTTCACCTCCGCAAAGTCGATTTCCTGGCCGTCCTTGAGCGACACGTAAGCCTTGCGCTCATTACGGCGACGGCCAACGAATCGGCCAAAGCGCTTGACTTTGCCCTTACGGTTGAGGACCTGCACGGACTCGACCTGCACCTTGAAGAGCAGTTCGACGGCAGCCTTGATTTCCGGCTTGGTAGCGTCAGCCACGACACGGAAAGCGACTTGCTGATTCTTCTCAGCGACGAACGTGGCCTTTTCGGTCACGATCGGAGCCAGAATGACTTGCATCAAGCGTTCAGCGTTCATCCCAGCATCTCCTCGAGTTGAGCGATGGCCGGCTTGGTGATCAGCACTTTCTTGTAGTGGACCAGCGACAACGGATCGGCATAACGGGGCTCGACAACAGCAACGTGCGGCAGGTTGCGGGTGGCGAGGTAAACATTCTCATCAACGCTGTCGGTGATGATCAGGACCGAGTCCAGGCCCAGGCTCTTCAGCTTTGCAGCAGCAGCCTTGGTCTTGGGCGATTCCAGATCAAACGATTCGACAACGGCGATACGGTCTTCACGAGCCAGTTGCGACAAGATCGAACGGATCCCGGCGCGGTACATCTTCTTGTTGACCTTCTGGCTGAAGTTCTCTTCGGGCGAGTTCGGGAAAATCCGACCACCGCCACGCCACAGCGGCGACGAAGTCATACCAGCGCGTGCGCGGCCGGTACCCTTCTGGCGCCAGGGCTTCTTGGTCGAGTGCTTAACTTCGGCACGATCCTTCTGAGCGCGGTTGCCGGCACGGGCATTGGCTTGGAAAGCCACCACGATCTGATGAATCAGTGCTTCGTTGAAGTCACGGCCGAAGATCGTATCGGGCGCGCTGAACGTAGCAGCGGCCTGACCTTGGTCGTTCAGGAGCTTGAGATCCATTTACTTACGCTCCCTTCTTGGCCGGGGCCTTGATGGCCGGGCGCACGACGATGTCGGCGCCAGCGTGGCCGGGGACAGCGCCCTTGACCAGCAGCAGGCCGCGCTCAACGTCAACGCGAACGACGTCGAGGTTTTGAACGGTGCGGGTGACATCACCCAGGTGACCAGCCATGCGCTTACCCGGGAAAATACGGCCCGGATCTTGTGCTTGACCAATCGAGCCGGGAACGCGGTGCGAACGGGAGTTACCGTGCGAAGCGCGTTGCGAACCGAAGTGGTGACGCTTGATGGTACCGGCGAAGCCTTTACCAATGGTCGTGCCCGTCACGTCGACCTGTTGGCCGGCTTCGAACACGGATTCCACGGCGATCACGGTACCGGCTGCAAATTCAGCAGCGCGGGCGGGATCCAGGCGGAATTCTTTGAGGATGCTACCGGCTTCAACGCCGGCTTTGGCGTAGTGGCCCGTTTGCGGCTGAACCACACGCGAGGCACGACGAGTGCCATAAGTCACTTGGATCGCGGCGTAGCCGTCGGTTTCCTGCGACTTAACTTGGGTCACGCGGTTGTTCGACACGTCCAGCACGGTCACCGGGATGGATTCACCTTCCTCGGTAAAAATGCGGGTCATGCCGACCTTGCGACCCACCAGCCCCAGCCGGTGAGCGGCGGGCGTGGGTGTCGAATTCGACATCGTTTTCTCCATTCCCGACTGCGATTGGTCGGGGCTAATCGGGCAAAAGGTAACGGCCTTTGCCCTACGACTATGTTCAACCTGGGTTGGGGAGTAATTTGGGGGGATCAGTTGGGTTTTAGCCCATCCCGCCATCCCGTTCCCATAGTCAGTCTTGCCACAAAATGGCAAGCTTGGCATATTAGCACGATTTTTCCAGTCAGCACAAGCACTTAGCCCTCTTGGGGCGTGTGCCCAGCGGCAGTTTTGCCACAGTGTGGCACGGCGCCGCCAGCGACCTCGAAAACAGGTCCCTGCTGGGACAGTGAGCGCCCGCTAACTTGCGGACAGGGCCGCGAAAGTACGGACGCCATGCCTGCGGCGGATCACCGCCAAACGCCGCTGAAAAAACAAAATGGCCGCACTCCCGAAGGAATACGGCCATTTTTTCGAGCCTACCGGCGAAGGTAGCAGGCCCGGTACGCCTTACTGCAGCGCGATTTCGACGTCGACGCCGGCCGGCAGGTCCAGACGCATCAGCGCGTCAACGGTCTTGTCGGTGGGATCAACGATGTCCATCAAGCGCTGATGGGTACGGATTTCGAACTGGTCACGCGACGTCTTGTTGACGTGCGGCGAACGCAGAACGTCGTAGCGACGGATACGCGTGGGCAGCGGCACCGGACCGCGGACGACGGCGCCGGTACGCTTGGCGGTGTCGACGATTTCAGCGGCCGATTGATCGATCAGCTTGTAATCGAAGGCTTTCAAGCGGATACGGATCTTTTGGTTTTTCATGGCGTTTCCTAAAGAACGAGAGGCGAAGGCGACGATGCGCCCTCGCTGATTGTTTGCTGCTTAAGTGATCCGAATTACTTCAGGATCTTGGCGACGACGCCGGCGCCGACGGTACGACCGCCTTCACGG
>CAUSDE010000004.1:0-201653 GCA_963530045.1 uncultured Achromobacter sp. | reverse complement strand
CAGGGAACCATCGTAGGAACCCGTCCCGGCCTTCTCAAGCTCTGATTCCCTTCCATATCGATGGCAACGACTTCGAGTTTGGTGTCCTGGACAAGGTGGTCGTCGAGAGCCTGTTGCACGATGGGACGTGGCGTGCCTGCGGCGAACTCGACTTGAGAGAGACAAGCTTCGGCAACTTCCCCGAACTGGCAGTCGACCACCTCTACATGAAGGCAAACCTGCGCATTGGCAACAAGCTGCGGCTGGTCAGCACCGCGGAGAAGGGCTCCTACAGCCGTCGGCGCGCGGCGGTCGAGCGCATCCTTGACGACAAGGCGGTGGTGCCCGGTCTGATTGACTACTTCGACGGGGCACCGACTGTGCCCCCCACACCCGCGACCTACCCTGTTCCTACGGAGGTCGAACTCGATCGGTACTCGGAAGGAGACAAGAAACTCAACCCGAGCCAGAGGGAAGCGTTTCGCCGTGTCCTAGGTCATGGCCCAATCAGCCTTCTACAGGGACCGCCGGGCACCGGAAAGACCTGGTTCATCGCCGCGTTGCTGCATCATCTGATGGCGCATGAGCGCGTGCGCCGCGTGTTGCTGGTGAGTCAAGCCCACGAGGCGGTGAACAACGCCCTGGAGAAGGCCCAGGAGCTTTGCCGCAGCAAAGGCCTGGTGTTCGACGCTGTGCGCATCGGACCGGATTCGGTGGTCTCGGAGGACATCCGGCATCTGCATTCTGCCTCGATCGAGCAGGCCTACCGGGATCGCTTTAAGGCCGAGCTCTTCGAGCGCGTCATACGTTTGGCCGCCTCACTTGGACTGCCGCCGGCGTTTGCGCAGGACATGCTTGGGCTGCACCAGCAGCTTGGCACACTGTATAAGCGCTTGCGCCATTTGCAGCAGCGCAGTGGCCGAGAGGACGAGAAAACATTGGCCTCGCTGGATGCGCGCGCACGAGCTGTCTCGGAGACCTTCTTCGATATCGCCGCGGACGTGTATGGCATCTCGGAAGTTGCAGATCCGGCGCAACTGCTGGCGAAGCTTGAATCGGGCATCGTTGAACGCCATGAGGTGCGATCGGCGGACGCGGTGGAGCGACTGCGGGGCCTGATTCGTCTGTCTGAAGACTGGATCGCCACGTTGGGCTCGCCCGATGCGAACTTTGCCGAGTTCCTGGCCAAATCGCGCACGGTGGTCGCCGGGACCTTGGTGGGCATCGGTTCGCGCGGTGCCGGCATCACGCAGAACTTGTTCGACTGGGTCATCATCGACGAGGCCGGTCGTGCCTCCTCGAGTGAACTGGCCGTCGCGATGCAGGCCGGCCATCGCGTGTTGCTGGTCGGCGACCACAAGCAGTTGCCCCCCATGTTCTCCGAGCAGGTGCGTGACGCTGTCGTGCAGCAGTTCGGCTGCGGCGAAGAAGGCGCGATCTTCCAAAGCGACTTCGAACGCGTCTTCGACTCCGAGTATGGGCGCCAAGTCGGCGTGACGCTACTCAGCCAGTACCGCATGGCGCCCAACATCGGCGATCTAGTCTCCACCTGCTTTTACGACGAGCGCCTGGAAACGGGCCGCGGTGTGCCACCCCAATACTATGAGCACTTGCCAAGTGAACTGAGCCAGCAGGTGACCTGGGTGGACATATCGACACTGGGAGGTCGAGGCCATCATCAGCAATCTGAAGACGGATCGGAAACATGGAACAAGGCAGAGGCCAAGGTGGTCATGCAGATCCTGCGTCGGATCGTTGAATCCGACGATTTCATGAGCGAGTTGCTGCCGGCCCTGAAACCGCAGGAGCCCGCGATTGGAATCATCTGCATGTACGACAAGCAGCGCGAGATCATCGACCAGATGAAGTCTGAAGCGGCCTGGCTCGGCGATCATCGGCATCTGGTGAAGATCGATACGGTGGACAGCTACCAGGGCAAGGAAAACAGGATCGTCATCCTGTCTACGGTGCGCAACCATCCGAGCGGCCGGGTCGGATTCATGTGGCGTCCCAATCGAATCAATGTGGGCATCTCGCGTGCGATGGAGCGGTTGATCGTTGTCGGGGCGTGCAAGATGTGGCGGGGAAGAAATTCCAATCAACCGCTTGGCCGTGTGCTGAGCAAGATCGAATCGATGGCCGATGAAGGCCGAGCTGCCGTGATTGCGGCCAACCAGTTCATGGAGGCCTAGATGGCGGGTTCTTTCGAATTCAACCGGGTGACCTTTGGCCTGCCGGTGGAGACTTTTCGAGTGGATGCCTACATCGCGATGGATGAGCGGTTGCCGGCTGTCACCGAGTTCGTGATGCGTCTGCTCAAGGTTTGTGAGCGGGTTTCGTTGGCCGCAGTGCGAGACTATTTCGGATTCAACGACATTGAAGCGCGCGCGGTGATTGAGTCGTTGGCCAAGCAGGGCCTGTTGGAAGTGAGCGAGGATCAGGTCGTTCTCAGCTCCTTTGCGCTCGAGAAGTTCGAAGAGGCCGGCGGAGATCATCCTCGTTTCAGCAAGGTCGAACTCAAGAGCGACACCGTGACGTTTGATCTGGTCTCGTTTACGCCTCTGCGATCCACACCGGTCGAGATGGCGTCCGACAACATCATCAAACTAGATGCGGCCGAAGACGCATTGGGCAATAGCGTTGAGCGGGCGCGGCTGGCCTACCGTCGGCACTACCCTGAGATCGCATCGCTGCGCGCCGATCTACGCGAACGATCCTACGGGGTCTATTCGGTCGAAAGTGTGGAAAGCAGGCGCCGCAACTACGTTCAGGTGCCGGTTTCCTTCGAGCTAGATCAAGACGGCCACGTTGAGCGTCGCATGGACGAGGTATTCGAGCGAATTGCTCCCCCGGAATTGCTGCACTTCGTGAGCGAGCAGGTCACGGCGGCGATTCCTCGCACGTTGTCGTTGCCTGCTGCTGGCTTTGACGCGTTCATTGAGGCCTTTGATCTGAGGCTGTTGAACCAGTACCTCACGGGCAAGAAATTTGATCTACTGCGGTATCTTGCAGAAGTCCAAGTCGGAAGATCGGTGCGCTACGCAGAAGGAGCGGAGCCTATGTTTGGGAATCTATACCTTCAGGGAAACCGGGAACGCATTCTTGAGCGGCTCAATGACCGGCGCCTTGGCAAGCGTCGTCACGGGGCGCTGCTGACTTCGCTCGCGTGGCTCGTGCCCGACTATGCCCTATGGGGTCGGGGCGGTGCTTTTGCGCAGTCGGTCAATGCACTGTCATCCGCGCTGCACTCGGGCGGGCAATGTGACGACATCTATCTGTTCGCAAATGCGGATCCTGATGAGGAGTCCGATGTGACCAACAGTTTACGGGTCCCACATCTGCAAGAGCTGCACTTCGTCCGACAGCAACCAGCAGGTGGCCGCATAATGTCCGGACGCGTGGAAATCTTGCTGTACCCCACAGCATTCATGGTTGCGATGTTCCATCTTCCCGCGCCTGGAAACGAGGGGTTGTGGGTGCCTATCGGCTTCATCTCCTCGCAAGATGGGCATCTGGACACGGCGCACAAGCTGCTGCGCCAGGCGGTGAGCGGCGCGCGCTACGGGCGTCGCGCCCGATTCAACCACAAAGCGCAGCTCGCACCGCCGTCGGAATTCGACGATGCGTGCGCATTCCTCAACTACTGCACCTTGAGGAGCGGCAGCCAAAGACCTTCAGACTGAACTTCATATCCTCGGGGTTGTCGTGAAGAACTCCTAAGGGATGGCATATCCTGGTCAAAACCTTCAAATAGGCGGCTTTGGAGGCCTCTGGTTTGCGCCACGGAATAGCGCCAGCGGAGCCCGCTTTGATAACTAGTCAACGGGCCTCCTTGAATCACCGCGCCGGCCAAACCTTCCATCCTCCGACATTTGCTCGGCGGAAGCTGTCATTTACGGCACTGTAATTCGAATGACAAGTGACGGGTACAGCGGAAGTTCACCGGGCGGGACGCGAATGACTCTTACCAGCCTGGAGCTGTCGCCGGCGGCTCCGCGGTGGCTGACCGCTCCTGGCCGAAAGCGGTCTTCGGTTTTTCTTGTCGCGACGGCGGCTCATACGAATACTGTTTATTGAGTTGAGTGCTGCTAAGCTACGTGCGTTTAGCATTTTGTTGCAGTTGCGGAATGAGCGTGATCGTAAACCTGTGAGGGTATTCGAAGCTCGCATTCCATGAATGAGGTGAGAGAGTGGCTTGCCGGCTTAGCTCTTATTGCCCGCAATTGATAATGACATGGCCCACACAGCACATATTCGTAAACTAACTATTCAACGCTTCAGGGGCATCCACTCCCTAACATGGCTGCCTGCGGAAGGAATGAACGTCATCCTGGGTGGGGGTGACGTCGGAAAAACGACCATCCTCGAAGCGATTGCATTGCTGCTTTCACCGTCGAACACTGCGGTCCTCTCTGAGGCCGATTACTGGGCGCGCGACAACGCGCAGGAGTTCGTCATCGAAGCCGTCATGACCCTACCCGATACGACCGGGATCGGCTCGCAGAGCACTTTCGCCTGGCCGTGGGCGTGGGACGGGCAGAATGCGATACCTCCGTCAGCCGACGAAGAAGGAGACCTTGCCGCGCCCGGCGAGCCGGTATATCGCGTTCGGGTACGGGGTACCGCGGAATTGGAACTCGCGTGGGAGGTCATGCAACCCAACGAAGAATTGGCCCATTTTTCGTCAGCCGTTCGCCGGCGTATCGGCTCGGTTCGAATGAGTGCTGATGAGCGCAATGATCGCGATCTGCGGCTTGTCTATGGCTCGGCGCTGGATCGGTTGTTGGCCGATAGCGCATTGCGGGCCCGCATCGGCAAGGAGGTAGCAGGGCTCGATTTGCACGATTCGCTCAATGACAAGGGTAAGAAGGCGATCGAATCGCTGGATGCGCGTATGGCCGGTGCCGCGCTTCCCAGCAATTTGAAACTCGGTCTCACGACCAGCCAGGGGTTGTCCATCGGCGCGCTCATCGGACTAGTGGCGACCGAGAATGACGTGGCGTTGCCTCTGAGTAGTTGGGGGGCTGGCACCAGACGTATGTCCGCGCTCGAAATCGCATCGTCAACGGACAAGGAAGCTAGCATTACGCTCATCGATGAGATCGAGCGCGGGCTTGAGCCGTACCGTCTGCGCAAGCTCATCAAGATCCTGGCCGGCCAACACGGGCAGATTTTCCTCACGACGCATAGCCCTATCGCCATTTCGTGTGCCGAGGACGCGCACCTCTGGTATCTGGACAGCGCGGGCTCCATCGGTGCGCTGCCTCGGGACAAGATCGGGCCGCAGCAGAAGCGCGATCCTGAAACATTCCTGGCGCGTGTGGCCGTCATCGCAGAAGGACCCACCGAAGTCGGCTTTTTGCAGTATCTATTAGAGAGGGCCTTTAAGGGCAACCCGCTTGATTACGGGGTGCGAGTCTGCGATGGTCAGGGAAACGGTGCGACCTTGGATCTGTTGGAGACGCTCGCGTCTTCCGGTTTGCTATTTGCCGGCCTGGCTGACGACGAAGGTACCGCACCAGAGCGGTGGAAGAAGCTGAAGGACAAGCTCAAAGGACGATTGCACCAGTGGCCCAAGGGCTGCACCGAGGACCATGTGATCGGCGCCGTCCCTGAAGAAAATCTCCTCGCACTGCTGAGGGATGCAGAAGGCGAGGTGGATGGCTATCGACTCCGGACTTTGGCGGAGCGCCTCGGACTTCAAGACAAGAGCGTGGAGACGATAGATGCGGCGCTGAAAGCATCGGGAAAGACGTGGCGTACTTTGATAATAGCGGCCGCCAGCGGCAGTAAGGATGGTGCGCCTGCAGGTCAAGAAAAGGCTTGGAAGAAGCACTCCCAGCAATGGTTCAAGTCCACTGTCGGTGGCCAAGAGTTGGCCCAAAAAATGGTCGCGTTAGGCGCTTGGAAGAAAATAGAGCCGCAATTGCTTCCATTGATCAACGCGGTATTGACAGCCGTGGGTCACAAGGCTCTGCAAGAGCTCGATCTATGAGCGACCACGCCGTTGCCAATCTTCTCCGCTCACCCGAGCGGCTGGTGATCATTGAAGCTGCGGCGGGCTGCGGCAAGACATACCAAGCCGCCGCGTACGCGCAGGAGGTGGTTGGGGCGATCGGTGATGGCCGCTTGCTCATCCTGACGCACACCCACGCCGCGTGCTCTGTCTTCGCAGAACGCACGAAGAAGGCAGGGGCGCGCGTCGAGATCAAGACCATCGATGCCTTGATAGCGCAGATCGCACTGGCTTACCATGAGCCACTTGGTCTTCCACGCGATCTGACCTCCTGGGCTTGGCAGGACGGCGGGCGAGGCTTTGAAATCATGGCAACCAAGGTCGCAGGATTTCTGCGGCATCAGCCAATGGTGGCTCGTGCACTGGCCCAACGCTATCCAGTCATCGTGTGCGATGAGCACCAGGACACGAGTGTCGATCAGCACAGTGTTGTCATGTCCTTGCTGTCTGCTGGAGCAGTTGTCCGGATCTTTGGTGATCCCATGCAGCGGATTTACGGCGCCAAGACCGACAAAGCCGCGCGCGAGGATCGTGCCCGCTGGGACGCTTTGAAGGCGCAGGGAGCAGGCGAGAAGCTGATCACGCCCCACCGCTGGCAGACCGGTTGTCCTCTGTTGGGGGCTTGGGTCATCGAGGCGCGGGAGAGCTTGGAACGCGGAATTCCAATAGACCTGACTGGAGCGCTGCCTCCATCAGTTAGGGTGCTTGTCGGAAACAACACGGCTCAGATGCGTACGGGCTACAAACTGTCCAAGGAGCATAGAGCACCGATCGACAAGGTGCTGAAAAGCAGCTCACAGCTTATGATTCTCGCATCGCAGAACGACTTGGTGTCGGCACTTCGGGCGTTCTGGTTTCGTACAGTACCAATTTGGGAAGGTCATACGCGTAATGCGCTAGGGGCGCTCGTACAGACACTGCGCGCAGGTCATGGTGATCCGGAAGCACTGGCGCAGGGTGTCATCACTTTTATGGGCAGCGTCGCAGCGGGATTCAGCTCGTCCAGCCACGGTGACCGACTTTTGCAGGAAGTTCGCACCGGCGCGGCGCGCTCCACCACCGGAAAGCCGGCCAACATCCAAGCGGTCGCACGATGTCTCCTGAATAGTCCCTCACATACGGGCGTGTCGAACGCGCTCGCAAAAATTGCTGCGCTGGTGAAGGAAAACGCCGCAGGCTTTGACACAGTGAAGATTGATCACTGGTCCGAACTGCGGGATGCCGTGCGCATTGGTCAGTTTGCAGATCCGGACGAAGGATTTGCGGAGGTGTCGCGTATGCGCTCCCATTCCCATCCGTCATTACCCCCAAAGGTGCTCAGCAGCATTCACAAGGCGAAGGGCCTGGAGTGCGACCACGCGATGCTGATGGCCTGCGACAAGGGGCAGTTCACATCGACCCTGTACGCCAAGTCCAAGATGTATGTAGCCTTTAGCAGGGCGAAAAAGTCACTAACCTTAGTGGTTTCGACATCCAATCCGAGTCCCCTTTTCAAGCTCCGTTGGTGAATTAGCCCCAATTACCGGCTGTCCGCGTACCTGAACTAGCGGGCGTGAGTGGCAGGCGGGTCAAGGTTGTCCTTTTATTTCCCATGAATCTTGCCGTTGTTCCTTCAGGGCGCGCGCATGGTCCGGCGTGTCTCCGATAGGAGCAGGATATAGGGAGATGTAGGGATGGACGGAAATTCGCAGTTTCAGGGCATCGACAAGGAGTATCCCAGGTTCCAATACCCCGGCCTGATGTCTGTTGGCACGTGCTTTTTGCGTGCCAGGGTGCGACATGACAGCCTGGTAATCGTCTGTGCGCAGCTTTACGACTATCACGGGACATCGGTGACGAATGCCATCGAAGAGGTGCGCGAAGCAGCTATCGTGCAGTTGCACGACGACGTCGGGCTGCAGCACCTCATGCCCGCAAGGAAGTGGTGGCAACGCAAGCCTGTTCGAGAGGAAGTGCTTGCCAATGCGGCTGCCCTGAGCACGATCATCGAGCATTGGCCAAAAGGGCGGGGCCTCGCGCCCGCCGGGTCTTTTGCGATCGTCGAATTTGACGACGCAGGAAAGCCGGAATGGGATTATCGGCCCCAAGCGATGGCGGCGCGGGCATGCGCGGTAGAGGAGGAATTTTTGACGGTGGATCCTGAGAGGCTGTATTTCCGCCAATGTTGATACTGGTTACATATACAGTGATACGTACAGAGGCAAATTCTTCGTCGTACCCGGTCTGGCTGGGAAGGATGGGTTGCGCGATGCTCAAATTTGAGCAACAATAGCCCTAACGCAATAGCTGGTGAGCCTTCGGGCAAAAGCGTTGACTGCCGCGCAAGCGGTTCCGCCAAAAGCGGAGGCAACAGAACGCCAGACTACGGGGCCCCTTCGGGGGCCTTCGCTTTTTCCGGTCATACTATTTTCGAGGCGGGCGCGGCTTGATTCCGTCAAGCGTCAGTTCGATCAAACGCGTGAACTTGATGGAGCCGTGGATTGGCGGCTGTTTTCCCGCGTCCAGCTCGTAGGCGCTCTGGATGGTCAGGAGCACTGCGAGACCGTCGGCGTCCTTGATTCTCCGCACGTTGAAGAAGACACCATAGCTTCCGGTAGAGCCTTCGGCGGTCTCCACGTCGATGGTGACGTAGTTCTCATGCTTGGCATAGCCGCATTTGCGTTTGGCCAGCTCGCGAACAATGAGCGGTAAGCGCGGGGACAAAGCATAGCGGTCATGGCAAAACCTGCGGACCTCGCGCTCATCCTGGTACAGATCCGGGGCATGCTCGGTAACCTCATTTCCGTGCGTGAAGCAGTGCATCGCGAAAGCTACACGGATTTCTACCGTCCGGCCGTCAGTCGTTTCCAACTGGTATCGGAAAGGATGCAAGTGGTTGAGCGGAAAGGACCGGCCTTCGGCGTCAACATATGGTGCCCAGCGCATCATTCCTTCGTTCCAGTTGGCCCCCATTTTTCTTTCCGTGTTTTGAGTTGTGCGAGGCGGCGAGTATGCCTCATCTGGTCACATTTTCTGGTTAGACGCGCTTGCAGTGGTATGTGTGCGCTGTTCCACATGGACGGCGTTCCGCTTAGCGAAGGTGATGCGTTCGCCGATGTAGAAGCCACCGAATTCTTGGCCTGCTTCGGGGTGCCCTGGGAATCCGATAACAAAGCCGCCATACGACTCCTCGTCGATCAGGCCGTCATGCACGCGGTCCAGCCACACTCGGGCTTGGATCATCGGGCCAACGACAGGCTGTAGGTGGACGAAATCACCTTGCTCAATGGTGTCCCGTATCGTGTCGCTGTCGAGATCCCAAGATCGGGTGGCGCCATCTTCCGGGACGAGGAAGTCCGAGGGCAAACGGTGGCCACACATCTGTAAAAAGCGCCACGTTGCCGGCGGCATCGACTGCTCACCTGCCTCCCAACGTTGCACTTGGCGTAGGCCAACGCCAAGAATGGCCGCCGTTTGCGCTTGCGTGCGGCGAGTTTTCCCCCGCAATTTCTTGAGGTCTTCCGACGTGGGCCTCATGGTGTCCGCCAGGCTGAGATTCTGGTTCATGTCTTGCTCCGATCGGATGCGTCTAATAGACGCGACTTAGAGCCGTAATTTCACTATAGCGACTAATAGACGTAAGGGCAAGTCGGTGTCGAGTCACCGCCAAAGCTGTGGCCGCTGCCGTGCAGGCCCGTCAAGAGAGGGCGCAGCTCTAGCTAGCGGGATAGGACGACATAGGTTTACTGTGCAAACATACAGTATTCGCCTATGCCGTTCAGATCTCCTTTATCCCTCGCTGAGCTCCGCGCTATTCAGGACCGTCATCGTGGCTCTGATGGCAAGATCTCCGACGCAGACGTGCTCGCCCTGCTGCTGGAGGTCAAGCGGTACCGCTCGTTTGTGCTGCGAACGAAGCAGTTGTCGAGCGAGGTTCAAACGCCCTTCCGGCGTTCTAGCCCCTGTCTACGATGAATGGTGGGAAGCGCTCGCGGCGGAACCTTGCGTGGCTGAACAGGAGCTGATGGTTCGTGAACTGCTGGAGGGGCCCGGTAAGCTACGCAAAGGCATGGCGCCACGGTAGGCGGCAAGTGTGGAACTCCACACAGGAACGGAGCTGATTCTACCGGTTGGCCGACAGGTGCCCCGTCCCAGCGCACCCGCTGCCAGGCCTGATTGACTTCAACGATTCGTGAGGAGTAAAGTCGATCTGCGCTGGCACGCGCAGGACGCCGTCTTCCGAAGCTCCTAGAGCAGTGCTTTGATCTTCTATTGGCCGATGCCTTCCTTCCGGCCTTTCAGAGCGACGGTGACTCTGTAAACGGGGCCTTAAGGATCGAAGCGCATGAATACCGCCAGCATTAAGCCGCTCTCAGTGAACGGCATCAAGCAGCTCGCCAAGAAAATTAGCCGCGAGCAAAACATCACCCACACAGACGCTCTCAATCTTGCCAGTCGCCAGGCTGGCTACGAGAACTTCGTGCACGCGAAGCGCCAGCTTCCCGTCGCAAGTGCACCGCGCGGGTTTCCCGTCTACATCTCCGTGCACTGGTTCACCCGGCGTCCGCGCAAGGACGATCAGACGCCCAATGGGCTGAGGCATGGCCGAGAACTGCTATGTGTGCACCTCTCTCGTCCATTGCCCGAAATCGTGGCCAAGCACCGCGTCGGCCACGCGCGTGGGCTCTACGGCTTCCGGATGGAATACGTCGATCATCTGGAACACCGGACCAATGTGGACAACCAAGAGGCGGCTCGGGACCTTCTACTGAAGGCGGAGCGCAGCTTGCGCTTCATGGAAGCGACAGGCCTGCAACCAGTATCGACCAAGAAGTTCGACGCCATCGCTAGCGTGCTGAACGGCATGCCCGGCAGAGACCATAACTCGGACTGGTTCGACCCTGTGAGCGGGAGCTATGTGTGCCTGGACGAGCCGTATGCGGCTGAGGTCAAGCGCATGGAGGCCAAGCGCGCCCACTGGCTGCAGAGTAATGGCTGCAAAATGGTGGTGCCCAAGTGGGAGGGCATCTACTACGCCGGCGAGTGCATTCCTCTCCTGATTGGCCTGGACGGCGCCCTGCTGCAGCGTGTTGCTGACGCGTTGGCCAATCTGCGCCCCGTCGTGGAGCCCCACCCGTGGCCACACGAGACGGGCAGGTGCAATGACGATTTTGTCAGTCCTCAACGCGAAGCGGATGCAAAGCCGCGCCGGCGGCGGCCGGGGCCGTCTTACGGCGAATACAACGGCGCGGTGCCGTATGGTGGCCAAACCGGTATCCCGTCGCGCTGGCGCCCGGCCAAAGCGATGCCAATTGAGCTACATCTACAACTTGCCCCTCTAATGCGAGGCCTGTCGGCCATCGGGTTTTCCAGCCGAGTCCACTCGAAGCTGGGCGCTGCCCGTTCCGAATTGGACAATTGGTGGCCATTGGAACACCGGGATGAGCAGGGGCGGGCCTTGGACGATATCTACTATGGAGGGCCGATCGCAGTGTGCGGCGATTCGGACATGGAGCGCCTGGCGATGCTCACCGAAGCGCGTTCCATCGTCGTGCGCGGCTACGACGACTGCAAGCCGCGGCGCACACTGCTCGCGGCTTTTGACGCGGGCATCGCTGAGCTGCAGAAGGTTGAGCGCATCCGCGCGGCGGCGAGCCCAGGCGCTAGCGCTGCGATCTGACGTCTCGCGACAAGCGCGCTCGCTGCAAACAGCCCCCGAAAGGGGGCTTTTTGTTGGCAGCGCTTCGCGCCAGCACAGCCTATGGGCCACGGTGCAGCCTCGTGATAAATTGCCGGCGTCGTGCCGAAAACGACCATAAATCCCCGCCTACTTGTTTAGGTGTCCGGTTTATGTCTGATGTTGTGGTTTTTGTCAGGAGCCAGCCGAGGTTCGGCGATCAAATCGTAGCTTTTCCAGCGCTAAGCCTTCTGAAGAAATTTTGGCGTGAAAAGCGCGTCCGTGTAGTGTCCCGGTACGCAGTTGGCCACTTTTACACGAGCCTGCCGTGGGTGGACGAGTTCGTCCAAGCGGATGCGTTCGCGGCGCAAGTGCGCGCGCTGCCACGCCGAGCTCACGCTTCCTTAAGTCTTCACCATTCTAGCGAGCGCTACTCGCTGATTAACCTTATTCGGCGGCCAGCGCTGCGCATGGGATTCGAGAATGGCCGGCTGGGCGATCGCGTATGGACCCACAGTCATCGAAAAGACATCAATGAGTACATTGGGCTTGCAAATCTGCGCCTGCTCGCGACGCATCAGGGGCATGAGCCTGAGCGAACTGCGCGTCAGGCATTTCTGGAGATCTCCAAGCCGCACGTCGGGAAGGTCACACCGGCCGATATCGTTTTCATACCGGGCGGTGGCGCCGGAGATTTCAAGCGATGGGCGTTGGACCACTACGTGGCGCTCTCGGATCTTCTTCAAAACCATTTCGCCGGATCTGCAGGGTTCACCTTCGTTCTGGGTCCCGACGAAGGAAGAATGCGGGAGCACATTGCATACCTAGGCCGAAGCGACTTCAAGATTGAGTTCTGTCGGCCGCCAGCAGAGCTCGCCGCGCTCATGCGCAATGCCCGCCTGGTCGTATCGAATGATTGTGGTCCGTCGCATATCGCCCAAGGCCTGTGCGTTCCATATGTCGGAATCTTCAATGAGCCGAATCCAGAATGGTTCTGGGCGCGAAGGTACACGCGGGATGTGGTTCCGGACAACGGAACGGACGAAATCAACTCTATCGAGCCGGCGCGAGTTCTAAGGGCGTGTCTGGACGTCCTTGGCGAGCGGCGGCGCGCGTAGCGCTACATCTTGCAAAAAAAAGGCCACCCCGGGTGTGGGGTAGCCTGTCCTGAGAGAAAGCACCGAAGTCAGTTAACCAACTGCTTCGCAAG
Organism: uncultured Achromobacter sp.; assembly: GCA_963530045.1. GTDB lineage: Bacteria > Pseudomonadota > Gammaproteobacteria > Burkholderiales > Burkholderiaceae_B > Achromobacter. The sequence goes on along the minus strand of CAUSDE010000004.1, from coordinate 188,792 downwards.
GGCGACTTCAATGCTGTCACCCCCCTGATTCAGGATATCGAGCCCTGAGTCGGGCATATCGCCAGATGTGGATTGAGAGACTGCAATCTTCTGAGCCATGAGCTGCAGGCAGCGCATCTGGGCGGTGCCCTGATAGCCAAGAAAATCCACGTCCACGTCTCGCGTCTGCCCGATCCGCCAACTACGCCTTGCGGCCTGCTGCAGTGTGTAGACGTTGTAGCCGGTCTGCATGAACAAGATGGTCGGAAACTCCAACATATCCAGGCCTGTCTTGACCAACTCCGGGTTGCAGATCAACGCATCGATCCCTCGGTCGACTTGCTCCATTACCCAGTCCTCCCGCTTTTCCGCGGCCACACTGGAACGAAGCACGGCACTGCGCACGCCGGCCTGGTCAAAGAGTGCCTTTAGCCTGGCCGATGTGTCGCGTGTGCCCGTGTACGTCGTGTAAACGAGCGTACGACGGCCTTTTGCAGTCTCCCGTCGCACGCGCTCCAGCAATGCGTTCTCTTTAGGCGACGCATCCTGGTTGCCGTACAGCGCTGGAAGGCTAGCAAGCAGCGACTTGGTATGAGGATGCCGAACCGTCTCAGCCCGAAAGCAGCATTCTGGCCAAGCGAGAAGTGCATTCAGAACAACTCCCATGAGCGACTTGTCACCAGCACGCAGTGCCCGCCGCAACTCGTCAACCAGCGTGCGCTCCAGATAGTGATACGCCGCCTCCATGTCGGGCGACATAGCGACTTCCACCATGCTCTCGCGATAGGGCGGCAGCACGTCCTGACCGAGCTGAGACAGCTTCAAGAACGCCGTGTATGGGACCACATACCGCATGATCCCCTTCGGACCAAAGCCCGGACCTTTGACGGTGGAGATGGTCCTCTTATCCCCCTTTGCCGTTCGATGAGATCCCGAGTTCGATTCCTTGTGGATGTCGATGAGGACGCCGTGTTCACGCATGAATGCCATCGTCGCAGATGCCATCGACCCCTTTGAGTTGAAGTTATACCCGTCCTCTATCATCATCCGCGGGTGGAGGCGATAGAGGAGATGGTATAGGTCGTCCGCGTAGCCTCCCATCAGCGTTCCGGTCAATGCCAACGCCTTTGAGCACTTGCGCGCGAGCACGCCCATCGCCTGGCCTTGAGCCGAACCTTCGTTCTTGTACTCGTGGCCCTCGTCTGCAATGAGCAAGCCAAAGTAGCCTTGCGGAAGATACCGTTTGATGAACTCAGTCGGTTGGAATCCGCCTTGTCCGAAAGACACTTCGGTATAGGCGAGTGCCCGTTCCATGCGCTTGGCCTGGCGATCTGAAAAGACTAAGTCGCCTTCATCGTCCATCAAGTTGATGAACTCGTAGACGTTGTCCTGCAGCATGTCGCCGAGCATTTCCTCGCCGAAGCGAGAAAGCAAGCCGTCCGCAGTGCGGGGGCCTACCGTGGGCATTTGAACGAGTGCATTTTTGACCATGTCCCGGTAGCTCATGGGCGTCGCACGCTTCGGAACGAGCGTCCAAAGGCGCTCGCCGCAATTGCACGCGGTGCGCCGCTCGTTCAAGGCCGCCGTAGCCAGCGTCGGTGTGAGCGGTACACCATCCTCGTCGCACACGAACTGACCGCATCGGGGGCAGCAAGCGGCACTTCTGCAAACGCGACCGAGTTCCGAGTCGAAGAGGACCGGCCGTGTTGCGAAGGCAGGGCGCCAATCGAACCCCATCCGCATCCGAACGCGGCCCAAGATGAAGAACTGCGGTGCAGCAGGTCGACCTCGCATGGTCCTGAGCTGAAGCAGCTTCCGAAGCGTGTCTGGACCGTTGAGGATCCAGACTTGTGCGTTCGGTACCGTTGCACGAATCTCCCGCCGCCATTTGTAGACCAAATGAGGCGGTGCAAGTACTAAAGTTCTCGGGAAACCGGCGTGATGGAGGAGCGTGGCCACGAGAATGCCCATAAGAGTCTTTCCCGTGCCCATTTCAGCGTTGATGACGCCGGCTGGCGCATGCTGCGTCAGCAGCGTGGTCAAGGCGTGCACGACGCGCCGTTGAGCCGGGAACGGTGTGCGAGAGAGAGAGTCTATGATCCCGTCCCAGTCGGGGCGGTGGGCTTCGTCAAATATAGGGGGGTTCTGCGCTCGGACGGCCTGCAACAGGCCAGCGCCAAATTTGCTGATGAACTCCGGAAGGGGGATGTGATCGGTTTCATCAAGCTGGGCTTCTTCCAATGCGACAACTTCGTCGTCAACGATCGCGTTCATAATGGTGCTCCAAGAAAAGGGGATTGAGAGACACCAACTCCCCTTCCGGGAAGGTGTCCCGGAAGGGAAGAGAAGACGCTGTTAAGCGCTAGGGTGAAGTGTCAGATGTCCATTGCGGACGTAAGAAGAAATTCGCCTCGAAAAGTCCGTGGGAAGACGTACGAAAGTGGGACTAATCCTTCCGACAGGCCGGCAGGCCTCATCATTCAAGTCGGCCAGTAGGTCTGTGCTTAGTTCTCCTAAAAGGAAGTCCCGCCAGTGATCCAAAAGTGGGACGTCAGAGACCTGCTTGATCAGGTCCCATACCAGGTCTGCAGCAGCGCCCGGTGGCTCGTCGCCACCAACGTCGCGTAGCACCCAGCCACTACGCGTAGCTCGGGACGGCTTCAACAATGCGGGGTCATAGATCCAGCAGTGCAGGAGCCCGCCGAAGAGAGTTTGCTTAGGCAGTCTGCCCGAATGCTTTTCGAGCCGCTTCACATCTCCGACAGAGACTACGGTTTCAACGGCTGATGAGGTCGTCATCAGTGTCAATTGACGCAGGCCTCCCTCTTGAACGCCAAGTTGCAGCGATGCGAAGAGCTGCTGCGCGGACCCATCACGGCCATAGAACGACAGAAAAGCAAGGTCTCCGTTAGGAAACCTCACGCAGGCGTCTACAAATAGATCTTGCAGTTCGCGAATGCGGAACATCATAGATGCGCTCCAGAATTTAGATCAATCGCAACGGGTCACAGTTAGGATGCGAGCTCGATAGAAGCCAAGTACGGCAACAGCTCGCGAATCTGCTGAATCGAGCGTGCAGACAGCCTTACCTCAAGCAGGCGGTCGAGATCGACGACTTGCTCGGTTAATGAAGGTGCGGCATCAGAAACCATGCGGCAGAACTGAAGAAGGCTTCGGGCCCTCGAATGGAGCTCAAATTCCTGAACGCTTGCGTCCGGAGACGGAAGCGGGGCGCTTCCCAAATAGGTAACGTATCGGTTCACGCATTCCCCATCCTCATGGAAGTCATCATGAAGGAGTTTTTGCGGGGAATCTTCTGCCCATAGTGTGGCATTCCCGAAAGCCGCTTCGGGTTGCTGCAATGCGGCTAGATCGTTCGGCGCTTCTACGCCGACCTTTATGAGATGCCGATACGCGACTTCGAAAGTTACGATGAAATTTGAGGGCGTTGTCATTGGTCATATCCAAGCGACAGCGGGCACCCTGCGGGAGGTTGCCCGCAAGGGTTAAGAAAACACTCCAGGTCTGGAGGACCTTGGCCTGGGCAAAAGCCCATGGAGCCGAACCAAAAGGATGCCGGTTACGCCGGCGACGGCCCAGTAACGCTGGGCTTCGTGGAACGCTGGCCTAAGTGCATGGAGATACGCTTAGGGCAGCGCCCTCGCGAACGCGAGGGGCTGTTTCAATAAGGCTTGAGTCACCGGATGTTGACCAGACGGCCCAAGCGCGCTCCTGGCGTGAAGTCGATTCCGACGATGGTCGGTACGAACTTGTCGCGCATCACGATCGTGGTGCGAACATCGCCATTGCTGGCTTCTTCAAGCTGAACTTCCTGGACTTTGACCTTGATCGTGTCTCCCCGGATAAGCAGCTTGGTCCCGTCGTCGCCCTCCACTACGCCACTTATCTGTCCGGCCGCGAGCGCAAGCGCAAGATGCCAGTCAGAGAGGTTGCAGAGCGGGCGTCGATGAGTGACTTCACCGGTCGAAAAGAAGCGTCCGAGCTGCGGCCATAAAGTCGAAGGTGCTATGCGTTGAAGCTCGTCACGTAACTGTTCGGCGTCGATTTTCGTGGACAGAAATGCGAGCTGACCGGCAACGTGCGGCACAAGATAGGGTGCAGTGGTCCATTCAGCGGGTAGCTCGGACGGAAGTGCTCCTTGCCCAATTTCGACCAACCTTTTCACAACATTGGGGTCAGGTGAGTCGGAACGCCTCTTTACACCGAAGACGACAAGCTGCCGAAACTCCTGCTCAGGCGCCAAGTGGGCCCGCACCCCTTCAAAGTTCCGGGAGATCATGGTCGCAAATTGCTTGTCCATCACATAGTGTGGGACGATCAAGACCAGCACGCCGCCGAAAGCGAGCGATGGCACCGCGGCCTGGTAGAAGACCTTTTCCAAGCGGTCATAGTGCCGGTCGCCAGTGTGCCCCTTGTCGGCCACCACGGCTCCATAAGGGGGATTTAAGAACAGGAGGCTCATAGACCGCGCTGATACAAACACATCGTGGACATCAGCGTGAAGTGCTGACGAGAGGAGCTCCTTTGCGTGCCAGGCGCGGCTCCGGTCAAATTCGACGCCATACGTCACTGTGGACTTTGAGGCATGAAACGCGTCCAGAGCGGAAGCCACCCAGTTAAGGGCGCTTCCTTCTCCGCAGCAGGGGTCATAGAGCCTTGCCCCCGCATCAGGATCGAGCAGCTCAAGGGCGGAGCAAACTCGCTTCAGTGTCTCCTCGTCGGTTGGAAAATAGCCGTTGCGAATGAAGTTCTGCGCGAGCCTAGGAAAGATAAGTGCCATGGGGTTCTGCCTGTAGTGGAGGTTTGAAGCGCGGGCCGGCTGAAGCCGGACCTGCGCATCGAGGGATTGGTGTTATTTGACGTGCCAGGTTTGAGATGCAGCACGGAAGCTGTAGTTGAGTCGCTTCCCGAGCCAATCGCGCTGCGACCGGAACAGCGCGCGGTCGACCGACGGATCTAGCTTTACTGGCTGCCGGGCTTTGATCAGCTCCGTAAGCTCAGCGCCGAAGACTTCCAAGAGCTCGCTGTCCTCGAAGGGCACGCTTGACGCCGTGGGCTGCTCGGCGGTCGCAAGTGGAGCGCTCGCTGCGGGAGGAGGAGGGGCCTCTTCCGCCGACAAGACCTTTGGAGTTGCGGCCTCGCTCTGCGTAGCGATCGATGGGGAACTGCGTTCTTCATCCGCTGGATCGGGCTCGGTCGCCTGAGTGGCAATCTCCGAGTCGCCAGGGTCGTCGCTGTCTAGCATCACGTCCGCGAGCATGGCGCGAATCTCAATTGTGATCTTCCCGTACCACGTGTATGAGTGCGGATAGATCTTCGAGATTAGAAACTCGCCGGGGTAGGAGCCCGACTGAAACTGCTCCAAGATCTTGTCCTTGATTTTGAATTCACCGATTGCGGTTTGCAGCTCACCTAGTTTTATGTGGCGGTGGCCGCCTCGTATCTTGTTGACCTCCCGCGGGCCGGGTTTTTTTATCTGGGTGTTGCTCCAGAAAAAAAAGCGGCCCCTTAGGGGCCAAGATGAATGAGAGGGGCTGCGCGGGAATGCAAACCCGCGCGAGGGATGGACTGGATTGCGTCAGGCCCTACGAATTCGCGGTTCCTGTGGCAGTTTCCAGAATTTTTACGTCACTTCCGAAGATGCGTCGGGGTTGAGGTGCTGCTCAAGTTTCGTTTTGATTTCTTGCGCAACACCTCTCCATGAATGGGGGTGGATGAGATGATTCTCAGGCCAGTTTTGGAGATCTTCGTCGCTGAACTTCGCGACGCTCGTCGCGTGCTTGAGGAGCGCGTCTACGACAAACATTTGAGCGAGCGGGCCATAGGAGGAGAACTCCATTAAGTCCGTGACGCACTCAACGTTTGTCATTCTTTCTCGGTTTGAGTGGTGAGGCATAGTTGGGCCTTTAAGAGGGAGGCCCCCCAATCGGGAGGCCCCGATGGGTCAATGAGAACAGCAGTCTTAGATCGGATGTTCGGAGAACGTGCCATCCGCCTGGTGTGTGACGAGGCGGTTGCCCACGTTATTGCGACGATCCGCAAGCACCTCGACGTACATGCTCTCGGGAAGGGTAATGCCGAGTCGATGCAAGACTCCGCGGAAGTAATCGAGGTCCAACCCAAAGGGATTTCGCTCGTAAAGATTTGAATAAAGGAAGTCGCCGCCGAATTCGCCGTCGTCGTCTGCATCCGGATCAGTGTCAAGAAGCTCGACCGGCTTCGGTATGACCAGGAAGAAATGGCCCATGGGGCGGTCCCAGCCTAGATTGACCGTGATGGCATGGCCGTTGTGCAGGGTTTTGAAGAAATGATTGCTCATCGCAAGCTCCGAAGAAGAGCCCACTCGCCCGTTCGGGCGTGGGCCCGGTAGGGGAAGGAGCAGGGCGTCCAATGGGCGCCACTGCTTGGGTTTAAATCGGGATGACGCGAACTGCGCCGGCACCGCTCAGGACTTGGACCCGTTGGCCAGGCTTGAGCGGGATGTCAGCCTCCTGCGCGATTGCTTGGGTTTGACCACTATCGAGTCGTACAACGACTTCGATGCCAGCGGCTTCGGACACCTTGCGTTCGACAGAATTGCCGGCGATACCGCCGATGAGCGCGCCTATGGCTGCCGCGACATAGGACCCCTTGTGGTTTCCGATGGCGCTGCCCGCCAATCCGCCTAGTGCGGAACCTGCTGCCATGCCTGCCCCGGAGTTGTAGCCGGCCTGAATGGTGATTGGTCGTGCCGAAATGACCGTCCCCGATTGGACCTGCTGCACCTGCTGAGCTTGCTGGTAGCTGTACACGCCGCCTGAGGCGCTCTGATTTGCACATCCGGCGAGAAGGCCGGTCACCGCGATCGAGGTGACAATAGCCGCACGTCGGGTGTTGCCTCGGCTATGCGTGAAGCCGTGGGCGCATGCGCGCACGGCCACGTAGGCCCGCGGTGCCAGGGAAATAGCCCCCCAGACAATGGCGCCGACGCAGATGCCAAAGGCGATAGAAAGGCTTGCAACGCTGAACGTTGAACTCATGTCGGTTCTCCTGAATGAAAAAGGGGAACCGCCGCCCCATTCGGGGAGGAAAGTTCCCCGATGGGCTGAAAAGACACTCCTGGTCGCTAGGACCTGCGGTCACCGAATGGTGGAGCCAAACCGCAGCACTGCAAAAGATGCCAGATGAGCTCTGACGGGCATACTGGGCGGAATCCTACACACAATCTCAACGGTTTGGCAAGAGGGCTACCGAGCTTTTTTGGAGCTTGCCGCCGCTCTATGATGGTTGCGGTGCTGCGGTGGCAGCGTCCTGTTTTGCCGTGGCTTAGGAATAAACTTGAACTCCGTATTTTCAATCCCGAAGTACGTGACACGATCGGTGTTTGCGGGGCTCGGCCTGGTCGCGGTGATCGCACTGTCTGGTTGCGCGACAACCTCCGGTGCCCTGCATGTCGCGCCGGAGGGATTGGACTTCGACTACACGGTCAGTTCGGACGGCGGCCACGTTGCGGTACGCGCATTTGGTGACCATGGAAAAATCATTCTGGTCCTGGACCAGCCGTTGCCGTCGAAGCTGCGGTCGGTGCCAATTGAACTGCCAGGAGGGGCTCGGGGAGATGCCGAGGTGCGAGGCAACTACGTTTTTGTACCTGGCAGGCCGGACCGCTTCTCCGTGCTGCTGCCTGCAGGCCGCGTTGATGTCGTTCGATCGTCTGTTCTCGCAGCGGCAGGGTCCGACTCCGACCACATACCCGTCCAAAGCCCACCAACCGCCTCTGGCGACGAGGGCGACGGCGACGAAGTTGAATCCAACCTCGACTGGAGTGCTTCGGAGGTTCAAAACGGCGCTGCAGCTCCGGTCCTACAACAAGGCGGGCCAGTGCCAGCGCGGCCTGTCGGCTATAACGATCTCCGGCTGGGGCCACTGCCGCCCACAGGTGAACAACCTCGATGAAGGAACTCGCAATGAACATTATTTCTCCCTGGGCAAGCAAGTGCCGTGCTGGAACTCAGGCAAGACACGAACGTCTTGGTGACGTGTCAATCCTCGCTGAATGTGGGGATAGCCGAGAAGTCGAAACAGTGACGCTGGACAGCGAAGGGTGCGAAGTGCGCGCTGTCGAAACGGTGCCGGCGGCGGAACTGACGTCGGTCGACCCGTGCCGAGACTTGCTGCCGCGCCGAGCTCCCGCGACCATACTTTCCTTTAAGGCTCCGAGTCCGGAGTGAGGGACTTTCCTCTCTCTCGAAAATTGGTGTGGTGCTGCAGGAAATTCCATTGATTTCTTCATCGCCGAAACGTAAGATGTCGGCTAGAAAGCCGTCCGACAGCTTATGTCGGAATCTTTTGTAGCACTGCGGTTTGGCTCCACCATTCGGTGACCGCAGGTCCTAGCGACCAGGAGTGTCTTTTCAGCCCATCGGGGAACTTTCCTCCCCGAATGGGGCGGCGGTTCCCCTTTTCTTTAGGAGATCCGTCATGGCTCAAGCAAACACCCCCAAGTACTTCGATGCTCATCTTCGTGGCCTCGGCTATGTTCGTCGTGTTCGCGAAGTTAAGCCCAAGAAAGGTGCTCCGTTCCTTGCGTGCAGCATCAGCATCTTTCACGGTGAGGCGCAGGAAGGCAGTGCGGATTCACTCACCTGGCTCAATTGCGACGTAAAGGTCGTCGGCAAAGACGCCATCAAGGTCATGAGCGAAAAGCTTCAAGAAGCCGCGAACGACTCCAGCCGCAAGGTCCTGGCGTCCGTGACCATCGGCGATCCGTACATCGACACCTACAAGATCACGAGCGGCACCCGTGCCGGTCAAACAGGGGTGGTCCTCAAGGGCCGCTTACTGAAGATCCACATGGCGAAAGTTGATGGCGTGATGGTTTATCAGTACGTTGAACCCGAGGCTTCGGCCGATGGCGTTCGAACTGGCACGGATGACAACTGAGTCCTAGCCAACCCCGGAAACTCCACACACGTGGAGTTTTCTTCAATGTGCGCCGGTGGTGCATATTGAAGAAGACTTCGCAGGTTGTTCAGTGCGCGCCGCACTCAAAAAGGCGCATCCCGAATATCTGGTTAGGCTGCTGAACAGGCCAGATGAAAAAAGCAGTGTCCTCCACCCTCAGTCGATTCGGTGAATTGGCGTTCCTCGATCGAAATTGAGCTACCCGTCGCGGCCCTGAACCGGCCGCGGCTCTCTCTTCCGATCCCGGCTCTGTCCAGGGCAGGGCACACTTGGCCCGAGTAGGCTTGCCAGAGGCGACTTCGTCGTCTGTGGCAAGCCTATAGTCAAGCTTACTCGGGCGCCAACCCTATCCGCTATCCCAGGCCAGCAGCGGCCCGTAACGCTCGCAACCTTAGCGCATGAAGCGCTCCAACCCCCGCCCGGCACCGCCGGACGGGGGTTTTTGTTGGCCTTGCGGTTAAAGGACGTACACAATCGCCCCGTCGGGCACACCGGGCGGCAACGAAAGGACTGCCGCCCCGCCAGAAGGCGAGCTCAGAATACCGCTCCTGGCGACGCCAAAGAGAATCGGCAGGCCATCCTCGTCGTCCGGGAACATCCGGTATAGATCTACCGCGCGTCCGCCTGGAAGAAAGTAGATGTAGGCGGTGCCACCCACAACGACATTGCCCGTGCCGAACTGTGGGCTGAACCAGGTCGGAAGGTCGAGCGCCGTGGACGGGGCTGATCCAGAAAACGTTGGGTTAGATTTTGCAAACCTGGCTACTGAATTCGCGTAGATGCGCAGACTGCCTCCGGACACGACCGCCTCGTGCTGCTGCTGCATATCCAACGTAGTCTGCTCCGACGTGGAGGCCAGAGATGCAATTAGGATGAACAGCGCCAGCAGCGGAATCATCAGTATGCTCATAGCTGTGCGTCCTTTGGGACGGGGTCGCCGCCGGAGGTGGTCAAGAGATCCCGCAGCACGTGTAGCCGTGCCCGACGTTGCCCGCGTACAGGCTCTTTCCCATGACGTTGTAGAAATTCTGGTTCCTGCCTGCGCTGGTTACGCTGGTTACGATCATGCCGGCCGGGCACCAAGAGTTGTCCGTAGGGAGGTAATTATCGGCACGTCCCGCGAAGTAGTACTCGCAGCGAAATTGTCCTCCGCCAGACTTTCGCCACACTCCGGCCTGGCAGGATAGGGGTTCACCGATTCCCGTCCTGGCCACCAGGCCGTTTGCTTCGCATGCCCAGCCTTCGTTGGCGACCCCGCCGACGTACACGTATTCGTAGGCGTTGAGGCGTCCGTGAGAATAGGTTTGGCCCATCGAACGTAGTGCCCCGCCGCGGACTTCGCCTGCAGTGACCACATGATTGTCATTTAGAACGCGAAGCCAGCCATCGTTGCCTGCTGTATACCAGCCGCTACGGGTAGATCCGTCAGCGTTCTGTATTACCAGTGCGCTCTTAGTATTGATATTGCCGGAGGCCTCCACGGTCTGAGTGCGAACGGTGCGTGTGTTATTGAGGTCATTGCCATTCATGTCGATACTCGTGTTCATCCGGTTGACCTCTGGCCTCCCAGCGACCGAATTTCGATAGAGATAGTCCGTAACCTGGCCGGCGCTGTTGAAGAACAGCGCGGTGGCCAAGTTGCCGCCGGGCAATGCCAGTCCGAAGCCGGAAACCGGCACCTGCCAGCTTCCCATTGAGCCTTGAGCTATGGCGGGCTGGCGCGCGAGAACGAACCCGCCTCCCTCCAGCAATGCAGCGGTACGACGCAGGTCTTGTTCCGGAATGTCGCCGCCACCTGTCACCAGGAGTGCTTCGAGAATGTTCTGGCCACCCTGCGTTACGCGGCGTACTGCGAGCGTATAGGCCTGGCCGTAAGGATTGAGCGCGGGCAGGGCGGCGGGCAGGTTCCCAGCGTTGCGGATCGTGTCCAGTGAGATCGTGACAGGACCGCCGGCGGTAGCAGCCAGAAGAGATGCATAGTTGTTTTTGACGTATGCCGCAGCGGCGTTGCCCACCTGTTTTTGATGAAATGCCGCTTGGCGGCTTGTGAGCGTGGCCATGTAGTCGGTCTGGTTCCAGAGCCATGCTCCCAGGCCTATCGCGAAGAGAAGGAGCACCAGCATGCCCTCGACCATTGTGAAGCCCGCCTGCTTTCGCCTTGAAGCGGTCAATTGGTAGCGTCGGTTCATAATCTGTTCCCGAAGATGGCAGCGGCTTTCTGCGCTGCAATTTCTGTGTTCAGTCCGGCGAAGTCGCCTTTGCGGATCTTGGCCCGGATGGCAGTGTCCTCTTTGCCATCCAACACCAGCCAGTTGATTTGCAGGCGCTTGGCAATCCCAGTGCCTGTTTTGACTGTTTCAAGCTGTTGGTGAATCACCGCGCTGATGTTGTCAGCCAGCATGGCGTTGAACGACTCAACCGATGCGCCCGAGCCAGCGCATAGCGATTGCAGTTTGGTGAAAGTGAGCTCCGGACTGTCTGCGTGCAGTGTGGTGAGGACGGGCCATCCGTTGCCGCTTACACGGACGACCTCGATTGCGGAGGACGGGTCGCGGGTCTCCCCAAGATAGAAGATGTTCGCGCGAGAACGCAGCCCTCGCATAAGCTGCTCTTGGTAACCGCCATGCTCGCGTGCCACCTCGATTTGAATCGCGCGGCCCCTCCCGTGCATGCCATTCAACGATGTTTCAGGCGGATCAGCCAACGCGATGCCAAGCCCACCATGCCGTTCAAGCCGGTCGATGAAGATCGCATCAGCGGTGGACGTCTTTCCGTGGCGCATTCCTCCCGACACGACGACTAGGCCACTCAGCTTCGGCTGTATCAAATGGTTGAATAGCCGGTCCGCCATACCGAGCGATCTCAGCGGTCGTGTCTTCACATCCGCGCGGGCCAGGATGAATATGTCCTGCGAGTCCACGTCGAAGAGCTGCGTCACCCTGAACTTCTCCTCGCCTAGGGTGGCGGTGAACTCCGACTTCGTCAGTGTCCGCAGTGCCTGCCTGCATTGCTGACGCAGCAGATTGACGTCCGCCTGCAGGTGGCCCGGGACCTTGTCTGAGAGCGATTGACTTCCCTCCAGTTCACGAAGCTCGGCGTAGTCGGGCCCGATGATCATATCGACAAATCTCAGGTCGAGGAGGCTGGTTGCCTCCTCCAAGGTAACGGGTGTGTTGTCCATCAGCGTGCAGTCATTACAAGGTCAACATTGCCGGTGGTTGGGCAATTGGTCATGCTGACGAACTGAGCCGTCCGGGAGAGGTTGGCGCGCAGAGGGATGCAATTGCTGCTGGGGACAGCCCGGTAGGTAATCACGAACTGGGTGGCCGATCCAACGACAGTCACCTCGCCATCCCAACTGTGATACAGCGTGCCCGTCGTCGCGCCGACCATGTTGCTCGGAATCGCGCCGGCGGCTTGTAGCGCCGCAGTTGTGACATTGGCGTACCCATTCATGTCTCGGAGGAGCTTGGCCCCCTTGACGAGCTGGGCGATGTTCTGAGCTTCCGTGTTGTTCTCGGTGTCCTTATTGAGGACGTAGTAGCCTCCAAAGATGGCGCTGGCCACGATAACGGCAAGCAGCATCCACGCCAGGAAATCGGCGACGGAGGCTCCTGCTTGGCGAGCTACCGGCGTGCCGGCGTGAGGAAGCGCATAGCCAGTGACCTTCTGCGAAGCGCCGTCGGATAGCGACTCGCGATCGGCTGGTGCAGCGGTGCAGGAAGGGTCGATGTTAAGGGTCATGTGATGCTCCAATAAACGGGAGTAGTTGTGCAACGCGCCTTCGGCGCGCAGTTAGAAAACTCGATCGCCCATCGCGGCGGTCTGAAGTCCGAATAGTCCGAAGAAAATCACGGCGGCGAGTGCGGTTACGCCAATCAAGCCCAGGAAGAAGATGACCTTGCCCGACGCCTCAAGCCGCAGCGCGGCGTTCTCTGCCGAGTTGGCAGCAAACTCAGACAGCGCATAGGCGAATCCCTCGCGCGAGGCGATTGTGGTGATGTACGCGATCGATTCTTCGTCCGGGAACTTGTGACCTGCCAGGTCTAGCGCGACGCCAAGGTTTTTGCCCATACTGAGGCCATACATAGTGTCTTGCAGGCGCTGTTGCAGCCAGGGGCTCGCGTGCTTATGGATATGCACCATGGTTTGCAGCAAATCCGCACCGGCATTAAGCAGGATTGCGAGATTGGAAAAAAAAACCGCGCCCTGCATGGTCTTGTACGTGGACCATGGGGGAATGCGTTCGAACGCCAGCCTCATTGATCCGGTCCAGTTGGGCAGCGACCAACGGATCGCAAAGCCAACCGCGACAAGGCCGGCCAGGATGAAAATGCCGAAATGCCGGATGGTTTCGCTCATCCAGTAGACAAAGGCGGTGTACCCCGTCCAAGTTGTTGGATCCGAGCCTCTGGCGAAAACTGGGACCACCTTGAAGGAGACAAAAGCCAGTAGCACGGCGGCCATAGTTAGAATCACTGCCGGGTACGCGACAGCGCTAATAATTGCGGCGCGGACACGTGCCTGGCGCTTGATGTGCTTTATGGCGTCTTCGCACCCGGTGGCGATGTCCCCCGCTTTCTGGGCTGAAGCGAGCATAGAGATCTCGGTGCCCGGAAGCCAACCTTCGAGTGCCTCGGAAAACCGATCGCCGCTCATCCCGCTGGAAAGGCGCACTAGCACCTCGTGTGCGAAGACCGCGATAGTCGCCTTCGGGCGGCGACCATTGCGGCTATGCGCCTTCTGAATGTCGACAAGGGCGTCGAAGACCGGAACCTTCGATCGCGCCATGGCGTAGAGGGTTCGGTAGATCACTATGCGGCGACGCGAGCTAAGCTTTGCCATGACGAGAGCTCCGGCGGTTGAAGAGTGTCCGCTGGGCGCGGCGCGTGCGCCTGGCCTTGCGCGGCCCTATGCCTTCAGCGAGCCAGTCGTCGCTGTCTAGCGGCCGAACCATAAGCTCGCCGAGATCCGGATCCACGCGGCCTGCTTCGATCAATCGGATCAGATGCCCGCACTGGGTTACGCCACCCATCTCCTGCACCCAATATTTCTGCGCAGCGAACGTCCCGTTCTTACGGTAGACCGACATCAGTGAGGGGGTCGGGGACACCACTTCGGCGCAGACGGTACGTCCGACCAGGCCGCGGCGGCAATGCGAGCAGCCCTCGCCTCGAATCCGAACGCCCGATACGTCGCAGACTCGCCTAACCCGGTCGCGAAGCCCCGGCTCAAGTTCGCCCTCCGCTTTGGCGAACGGCTTGCTGCAATGCCGACATAGGACCGGAACTAGGGCCTGGTTGATGATGCCGATGAACAGGGTTGGATCGGTGAGCAAATTGCGTGGCACGCCGGAATCTTCGAGCCTGTCAAAAGCGCTCATAGCATCCTTGACGTGCAGCGTTGCAAGGGTAGGGTGGCCGGTTAGCGCTGCGCGGATAGCAGCTCTCACCGAGGCCTTCCCACGAATCTCGCCGATCAGAATCGAGTCCGGATCTGACCTCAGCATGTGATCGATGGCATCGACCCACGCTGCTTCAACGTCTTCTTCGCTGGTGCCTGCCGGGATAATCGGTTCCTGAACTGCCACGTAGACGGCCTCGGCGCCATTGCGGACGGTGACCACCCGAATGGGCTGCTCGACGGGGTCTTCGGCCGTCGCGACGATGAGCTCCCCTTCTGCTTGCAGCAACGCTTGCTTCAGGTAGTGGTTCAGTGTGGTGGACTTGCCCGAGCCAGTGGTCCCTGTCACCAATACGATTCCGGACGTCTTGCGGCCGAATGATCGAATTTGGGCACATTGTTCGGGCAGGTAGCCGAGCTCCGCCATGGACTTCGGCGAGTCTCCGGTATCGGGATAGAGACGGATGACGAGCTTTCGACCGCGTGCCGCTGGGCCAGTCGCAATCCGGCAAACAAACAATCCCGACTGGCGGGCGTAGCGCTCCATGAGTCGAGCGTTCTGCTTTCGGGACGGCTCGTAGTTGTCGGGCTTCTCGCACATCGACGTGTAGAGCGTGGAGATTAGGTCCTCCGCCACGGCGCGGTCCAGGGTGAATCGACTCTCCGGAATGCCGTTGATTCGGTATTTCACATACGTCTTATCGACGTCGGGAAGAAAGTGAATGTCGCTCGCGCCCAGGCTCGCTGCCTCGGAGATCATTCGATTGATCTGTTCTTGCTGGGCGGTCTTGGTGTTTCCGAGGCCTTCGGCCATGGAGAGCGCAGCGCCGTCCTTCGCGGACTGCTGTAGGCGTTTGATCTCGGTGTGACTGACCGTCCGCAGTTCGAAACTTACTCGGTTGAGGCGAAGGCGCGATATGTATGACATCACACGCATATCGTCGCTGTGCTCTTCGTCCACGTACAGGACGCCGTCGTCGGCCAGCACGACGCGGTCGATTACGTACTCAGGCGCCTGCCAGTCCCCGCCGACAGCGCTGAGATTCTGAACTCGGCGTGCAGGCGCCATGGGCGGGGCGAGTGTCTCGTTCTGGCCTTCGGGCGAGTTGGGGGCATGGATGGTGGTGTCCATTTATGTTTACCTTCCAGGCTGGAATGGAACCGCGGCCCCGGGGAAGGGAGACGTCAGGCGAACAGAGCCCTCGGTAACGCTTTGGGGGGCTTCCGCCGAGAAGCCCAGGCGTAGGTCTTGACCGTTCCGCGTAAGGACCACCCTGTCTACGGAAATTGATTTCACGCGATAGCCTCCGGGGATGTCCTCGCCTGCGCGAGCTGTGGCCTGCGCGCCGCCCGCGTACACCAAAATGGCGGATAGCTTCCCTCCAATCCCTTGTACAGACCGAACCGTAGGAACGCCGGTCGCACTGCGATCTTCGACGCGAGACGTCTTTTCGTAGGCCAGTTTTGCTTCATTCATTCCGGTCAGCGCTTCATAAGTGAGCCTGCGTAGCTGGATTTCGGCGAGGTCTGCGAGGGTGCTCGCGGTTGCGGGGCCAGAGTCGGGCGAGCGCGCGACTTGCCCGACCGCGTGGGAGACAGGTCCGAGCATCAGAGCGACGAACGCCGCTAGGCCAAATACGTTCTTACTTTCCATAGATCTCTCCTTTAAGCGTGTAGGAGAGCTTTCTCTCCTTGAGGGACGTAGACTGCTCCAGCAGCCGCACGCCGCGCGTGTCAAAACCGGCGAAGACGGAGGCGGCAGGCCAATCACTGACGATTTCGAAGGTCGCAGTGCTCCAGTCCGGGGCGGGCTCGCCTACCTGCTCGTTGGGGGTGCTGTGAGTAGGCGGAGCCTTTGGCGCGACCTTGATCGGAATAAGCTGCTTCTGGAGGTGGGAGACAAGGCTATCCACCCTGTGTCCGATCTCCAGCATCTCGTCGTCGCCTCCCGCAGGCGCTTTGGACATGACGCGCACTGTCGCTTGGTCGGCGTCCGCCTGGATCGACACGGCGTATCCCGGGGGAAACACCGCTGCCGCTGCTGCTCTGAACTCCATGACCGTGGCGCCGGGCCGCCGCGCATATGCCGCCTCGTATGAACTCGGCGTGCAGTTTTGCGCGCGGAGTTCCCATGCAGCGACATCCAGTGGTGTCGATCTCGCGGCTGCTATGCAGTGCGAAATCATCGCGGGCACGGGGGGCGTAGTCGTCCATGGATGTACCAAAGCGGCAGGCCGAACGTCCTGGCCACTATCTTTCCGAACGCGCTCCAGCTCGGCCTGGCGGAGCCGTTCAAGGCGTTCTTCGCGCTCGCGTTCGTGCTGGCGCCAGACCATATAGACGATGGTGAGCGCGATGATCGCCGCCACCGAAAGGGCCAGGAGAAGCCATTCGCGGCGACTCAGCCCGAAGCGAAGCGGCTTTAGCTTGTGATCGCGCGTGGCAGCTCGGGAGAGTACCTCCAGCGTGACAGATGCATCACCGCCAAAGTCGAGCTCGGATGGGGCGTAGACGGTGACTTCCTTCCCCTTGGAAGAGAGCAGCGCGTAAAGAGCGCGCACTGCGTCCTGTGCCTGAGCCAGAGTGTCGAAAACAACGTCCGAGTCAGGCACCACGCCGCCATCCTTGAACGCGACAATGGCGAATCGCCCATCTCCGACCGCGAAGGCCGCAATAAGGGGGTCGAGCGTGGACTGCCCCTCTTTACGCAGCAGCAGGTCCGCCACGATCGAGGCGAGGCTGAACATGCCTTTCTGAACTCCCGCTTGCTTGCGCACAAAGCCGGCCTGGATGATTGTGGGCAGTCGGCGAATAGCGACGATGTCCATACCGTCTCGCTTGCCGATCTCGCGCGCCTCTTTCATGACCTTTTGGGGTTGCGAAAGTGTCTGCCAGTACAGACCGGAAACGAGGGACTTTCCGCCGGCCGAGATCACTATCACCCGGCCGGGTTCTGGTTGTTTCGGACCCATAGGCTCAGCTCGCTGTTGCTCTGTAGTCGCCAGCGCTGCCGCCAGACTCGTGAATCTCGGAGTCATCATCCAAGACGATAGGGGTGATTAGAATCACGACCACCTCGCGTCGATTGTTCGTGGAGCCCCCACCGCCCGTGAGCCAGTTTGATGGGCTGAACATCCCGCTCCTGTTCCCGCGGTCGACGTTCTGCTCGAAGCCGGAGAGAATCAGCGTCTGACCTGATCGGAGGCGTACACGTTGGGAGAAGATTCGGCTGTCCACCTCCGGGACTTCAATGGAGTTGTCGCCGCTCGTGACCGTGCGCAGGCGAGGATCTGTTGAGAGGTTCATCGTGAACTGCAGCAGCATCTGGTCGCTGTCGATCATGAACGGGAGAAGATCCATGGAGAAGCCGGTCGTGACGGTCCCCGGTGTGAGCGCCGAGGTTGAGCCAACTTGAGCCGTGGCGGTGTTGGATACTGCAGCAAGATAGCTGGTCTGCTTTGCTACCTGGACTGGGACAGGCTGATAGTTGAGGGTCGTGACCGAGGGCTGTGTCACGATCGATACGCGACCTTGGCTCGACAGCGCGCGGAGAATGGCTTTTGAGCCAGCGAACTGGCCGGCTGTGCCGGTTGCGGTGTCCAAGATTCCGATTGAGGCCGAGCCCGCGCTAGAGGCTGCGGTGAAGGCATTGGCGACAGTGATTCCGTAGTTGCCGTTCAGCGACTTGTACACAGCAGTCAAGTCGAGGCCTTGGTCATCTGTCTCTGTCCGCTGCACGACTGCCACGGTGATGTTGAAAAGGGCCTGTCGCGTGATGTTTCGGTTCTCTGTTTTGAGATAGGCCGCGATGCGGCTGAGCACGTCCGGCGTGTCCGTGACCGCCACGGTCCCAGTGCTGACGGACAAGCTCGATTGGCCCAGACCTGGAGTGAGCATGCTTTTGATCATCCGGTCCACATCCTCCGCCAAGTTCGATTCAATCGAAACCATCGTCGTCTGTGTGGAGCCGCCTGACACGGTGCTCCCGCCTGAGCCTGAGGAAGACGTGGCGCCGGCGGCACCCTGACCGCTAGTGCCGGATGATGCAAGCTGGGTGCCAGATTGCACGACAGACTGCATGTTGGTCTTGGACTGGATTGCGTATATGCGAAAGACTCGGGTGTCCAGGTAGTGGATCTGGACGGCGCCATCACGGAAAGTCCAGCTCAAGCCCAGTCGTGAGGTCACGGCATCGAGCAGCCCCGGTAGGGGCTTGCCGTCCCAACGAATGCCGGAGATCGTTGTGTCTCGTGCGGACATCGAGGGCAGCGATGAGCCTGCGCTGAGGGCGCCGACCCCGCCTGGGGGGATCGGCCCCCCGGATCCCGTCGGTGGGGTCATATCAGGCGTCCTGGCGGCGGTGCGTGCACCACCGCTCAGCGCTGTGATGGCATCAGGGGTGATCCTGACGGGCACTCCGCACAACGCCGTCACCGTTTGTCCAAACTCAAATACGCTGATCGCAGCGGCAGGGACAAATGTGATTGGGCATTGAAGGGGTGCGGGATATGCGGCCGCAGACGGCCGCGTAATTGGCGTCTTCGATACCCACGGGCGATCGATTACCTCCACTGCGCGATCTCGGGTCTTTCGCATGCTGGCTGCGCTGGCGGCGTGCTCGCCGTAGGCATCGTCCACGCGCGCCTCGGTATCCTTAATGCGCTGCAGAGCGCAGCCAGACAGGGTCGTCGCGAATGCGATCGCGATCACAATTGCTTTTCTCATCATTTCCTCTCCATCACTTCCAGTACTTTGTTGTCCCGATAGGCGAGGCCATTGAATTTCCTTTTGGCGACGTCATACGCAGCTAGCAGGTCATTGGCCGCATCCCAAAATTCGCCTCGGAGCGTGACCGGGACTTCGATGATGTAGTCGAAATCGGGGTGCCACTTGACGGGCTGCCACCCTGCCGCTTGGGCCCAGCCGTCGAGCGTCTGTTGAACGGTCTTACCCGTCTCGGCGTGCCACTCCTGGACGGGGGGTGGCGGCGGAACGGGCGGAGCGGTGCTTGTGGCCGCGGTGACATCGACGGTCGTGACGGGTGCGAGAGTGGCGCCACCTGGCGCAATGACGTCAGCTCCGGAGCGGCTGTCTCCCGTTTTTGGCTCCGCGATGGGTCCGCCTAAGGCGACTCCCATGAACGCGGCCAGACTGGAGCCGTCTGGCATCGAGGCGACGAGGGGCTGTGCGGTCGCCTGCAACGCAGGGGCGGGTGCAACGATTGGCTTGTACGACGGGTCAGGCCCGGCAGCGGCGTCAGCGGCAGTGCGACGAAATGCCAACTGCTCTCTCGTGGCAGGGACCGCGGCGCTGCCCGTCTGTCGAGCCGGCGTGGCCAGTCCCGTGTAGCTGCCTTCAGGCGGAATCCCAGCGCGCCACGCTACCGCTTCTCGCTTACCGAGTCTGAAAGCGAGGCGGGCTTCCATATGAGGCACGACAATGTATGGAGACTGCGCCTCCCAAGCGAGCAGAATTCGCCCGCCAGGTGCGTCGGCGAAAATGGCCGGGATCTCGGTTCCGGGTGCGAACTGCAGATACACCCTCTTGCCGTTGTCAAAAATCTGCACAGGAGAGATACCGCTGTCGCCGGCCTGCTTCCAGTTGAATTCATACACGGCCGGCACGGGGGCCGAGAACTCGGGCTGGGCGGCGGTGGCGATGGGCGGCATCAGCGCAGCCCATGCAATGACTATTAGATGGGTGAGGCGATTCTGCATTCAGTAGCTCCTGACTATGTTGGGGTCAAGCACGAGATCTCGCGCGACGACGATGTTTATCTTGTCCGCAGGTTCGAGCGTGAGGGTCCTCTTGATCGACTGATTCCGTTGGAGAATCTGACGGACGGTGTCGCTTAGTGCTTGACCCGCGGTGCCTGTCAGCGTCGAAGTGGCGTTGCCGCTGTTCGAGCCGCCACTTCCCACGTTTATGGTGACGTTCTGGCTCTTGTCGTAATGGCCTGCCAGCGCCGCCACTGCAGCTACGCCGAAGGCGCTTCCAAAGCGCTGCCAGAAGTGGTCGTCAACCTGTGCAGCAATGCCTGCGGCGCCCGTCCGATCGGAAATGTCCCAGCCGCCTAGAGCCACCCGGCCGCCGCTCGGGAAGTCCATCCGGTTGACAGACATGAGGATGCGGCTTTGGCCTTCAGCGATGTCCGTGCTCACCTCGCCAGTGAGCGCGGTGCCTCTCTCTATGAGGAGGTGCTCGCCACGTAGGCTGTCGTAGACGTCCGACGTCACCATGGCGCGGAACGTGCCCGGGGCATCTGTATTCAGGGACTGCTGGATCACAGCAGGGATGATCCAACCTTCGCGGATGTAGTATGAGGATGGCGCTGCGGAGGCGAACAACGGCGGCTTTATGTTGCCAGGAGTGCCGGCCTGTCGGCCGGCACTGGCCTGCGGTCCAACGACCTGGCCAACCGTGTTGGCGGGGTCACCGGCCGGCTGCGCACCAGGTATACCCCCGGCGGAAAAGCCGGAGGTGTCGATGCCGGCTGCTGTAGCGACGGTAGACACGTCACGAAGTGCTGCTTCCGCGCCGGCTGGGTCGCGATGCGATGATCGCCCGATCGTGGTTTGAGGTTCGTCGGCGTCCTGCGATTCCCAGAAACCGATCTCCACTGCGGAGAGATCCTCCTGTTGCGCGATTGTCACTGTGTTGCGGTGGTCCTCTATCCGCCTGGCATCGGCCTCGGTGCGAGTTGGCTCCGTAGTCGGAGCTTGATCAGCGATCTGCAGCGCATTAGACGGCTTGGGCGCGGCCTCTTCGTTCCGACTGAGACGGTCGCGTAGCTGGTCGGCAATCAGCCGCTGCACTGCGAATGGATTTCCTGCTTCCTTGGCGGCGCGCTCCTGCTCTTCCTTCCTAGCGCGGGCCTCGGCGGCGGATTCCGGCGCTATTCCAGCGAGCCGTCGCACGAGAACGAAGCCGAGAACGACGGCGATGAACGTGATTAGGACGATCTTGATCAGTCCTCGCGACACCGCAGTACGGCGTTGGGGCGAAGGACTGCTGGAAGGGGAGGGAGCGGCACTCATGGGTATGTCGCGCTGTTGAGATTCTTGACACCAGACACGCCGCAGCCGAAGAGCCCGCACGCTTTGCCGCGCCGGTTAAAGATGCGGACCTCATCTTTTCGAAGCTTCAGCAGTGCCCCATCGGGGAAAAGTCGCTGGACCACAAAGTAATTGCGGCGAACCGTAAAGTTGACTAGCTCTGCCGTTCCGTCCGCTCCCAGCGCGAAGATGGCGGGAATCTCCTGTACGTCGGCTGGGAGCTGTATCCAGGTGAACTTCCCATCATCGAAAACCATGGCGGGCTTGAACGGCGCGCTACCTTCCACCCGGTAATCAAAGTTCGCCTTCGAAATGTCGACGATGTCGGCCGGGCGCCCACCCTGGTGGGCACGCGACGATGAGCCAGAGCGGACGGCTGGGGCCGGAGCGTCCCATTCTGCGCTGCCCATTGGACCGTTCGGGCTGGCGGGCATCGGACCATTGCCTCCGAAGGTGTCCAGGCCGGCTACTGCGGAATCCTGATCGGGGTCCGCAGCCCAGTTGACGCGCTTGTAATACGAGCCTTTGGATGCTGAGACGAAGGTGACTTGATAGGTGCGGAGGTTCGTAATGATCGTCGCGGTGTTGAGCAGGTTGTCGCCCTTCGACATGACAAAAAGATCGCGCTTCGTTCGGGCCGGCTTGAACGTCCAACGGCTGGCGCTGGTATCCGACGCGTAATAGCCCTTGAGGATCTCGCCGGCGGCGAATTCCAGATGAACCATCGTGAAAGGCCGCATTAAGACGGGGTAGTCATAGTCGCGATCGAAGTTGAAAGTGACCAACCGCGCATCCAACGGCATCGGAACTGCAGCGTTCGGGCCCGTTCCGGCACGCTTCTGCGCCTGCGCGACCTCTGCTCGGACGTCGCTCTCCTGCGCGTGCGCCGGGACGCCTACGCAGAGCACGGCGATTACCGCTGCAAGTAGGGAAATGGCCTGACGCATTACTGTGCTCCCTGAATTCGAACGCTCGTGGGGCCGAAGTAGTCCGTGAGGGTCCACCACTCGATCTTGACGCCAAGCGGGTTGGAACGCTGCTCATCGATCGCTTGCTTATCGGTAGAAAGGAGGAATCGGATTGTCAGAAGCTTGGTTTTCGGCTCTCCGAATTCCTTGCCATTGACGCGCTCTTGCAGGGTGAGAAGCATGTAGGCCTGTTTACCGTCCACGCTGTAGGTGGTGGAGTTCTCGGTGACTTCACGCGTGAGTCCAGGCTGATCCGCTATGCGGACGCCGATCGGATCGACCTTGGCGAAGTAGTCGGTGAGCTGATCTGTCGCTGTGCCAATGGTCCAGCGAGTTGCTTTCGGGATGTCAACGTCGATTGAGTCCGACGGGTTCGGTTTGATGGTAAGTAGCCAGGTGGCCCATTGGCGCAGAAAGAACGTCTTATTGGCGGTTTCCGGCGTGAATCGCTCGGCAACACGGTCGGAAATCCAGACCGCGCCCGAGCGGGCGTCCCACTCGACGAAATAGGGGGTCTGCTGCTTGAGTGGCACCAACTGATATAGGGCAATGCCCTCGACCAGGGCGACGAGGAAGAACGCGAAGGCGACTAGCGCGGAGCGGTCGGCTTGTTGCAATGGACGCTGGAACACCGCGTAGTAGAGACGATGCGCGCGTTGGGTCAATGGGAGGATGTGCGCGTCGAACGACGGGTCCTCCGCGGTTTGGACGGGCGGCTGGGAAGTGTCTGTTGGGCGGAGATCTGGACGGCGACGGCGCATGAAGCGGCCCTTGAAGTTGAGGGGCATGGTTAGGCTCAGCGTTGGAGAGGATGCGTGGACGCGCACGCGTCGACGGCGCGGATGCAGTTACCGCTTGAAGAAAGTCCGTAGGAAGGGATAAACTCAAGCCGTAGGCTCGACCTTTGCCCGTGGCAATCGTTGGCCACACCAGCGGGCAGGGCGCCCTTGCGGAGGCCCTCCATACCAGAGTGGTCCGAGTTGGCGTTTGATAGACTCGGGCCCATCGAACAAAAATCGTATGGGGTGTCCACCATGTCCAAAGCAAAGTTCGGCTTGCTCGTTGCCGTCGCCGCGATTGCGATCGGCGTGGCTGTGTATGCGTTGCAGAAGTCGCGGGGATCCACCGCAGCAACGTCGATTGAACAGTCGAGCGTGGCGAAGCGGGAGGCCATTAAGCAGATGACACCGCTTTGTTTGGCCGGGATGGATTGCCCTGCAAATGCATCTGCCGGAGATAAGAGATGAGCGGACTGTTGGGATTCGCCGCGCTTGCGATCTTGGCGCGCGCTTTTCTGAAGGGCTTCGCTGCGGCGGGTCGCGACGACGGTGTCGGCGAGAGCTACGCTGACCGCTTCGACAAAGAATGGGAAGAGGAGTGGGCGCGGGAAGTGCGCGAGGGTTGAGGAGGTCATCGCTTGCCTCCGCTGCGCAAGATTTTTGCGGCCATGCCGCGGCCCACCATCCCTCGTCCGAAACTTTGCGCGTTTGCGCTGCCCCCCGCAACGAGCGCCTGTGCAAGGCCTGGTACTTGCCACATCATGTATGCAGCGATGAATCCTAAAAGGGCGATCGCGATCATCGCAATTTCATTGGACGCGAAGTAGAGATCCGCCTCCTTCCGGCTGTCGATCTTGTCGTAAAAGCTGACCAGTGTCGGGACAACACCCTTCGTTATGAGCACAGCGACAAACCACGCGACAAGCTGCTGCAGCGAGGCAGCGATCATGAATCGCAACCAGCCGTCGAACAAGAAGGAAACAGCGGGGATGATCGATAGGCCGACTAGCAGCGGCCCGAGGGCGAGACCGAGCTGCAGCATGACATAGGACATCTGCAAGACGACAATGAACGCGATCGACATCAGCACCATCGCGATGATTGCCAAGATTTGGCATAAAAAGATCACAAGGATGAGGGGCAAGTTCTTGAGAATCTCGAAGAACCCAATCTGATCTTTGTTGACGCATTCGGCGGGGCGTGAGTCGATGATCCAGTCCAGAGGATTCAGTGACCACCCTCCATGCATCTTGCAGTAGAGGGACTTTTCCGATTCCTTGCGCTTGCCATCGGCGATGAGCGAGATGGTGTCCATCGTCAACTTGAGAATCTCGACCGGATTTGCCGAGCCCTGAGTAATCTTGGTCGACGCTTCCTTGGTCGCGGTAACGAACATATCTCGCGGAACGCCATTCATGCTCTGCACGATCACCAAAACCACACCCATCCTCAGGATCAGATTGAAGAGGCTGACGAGGAACTTGACGGTGTCGCTGGCGAGGAAATAATCACGGAGCAGAAGCCAGAGAGCCGTACCCGAGGCTCCAACGGATAGGAGGATCAGCCCCTCCTCTTTAAAAATGTCGGCCAGGGCAAAGCCGGCCGTGTTGACGGCCGAGAACGCCTGATTGAATAGGGCTGCGACGTCCATGTCAGCCTCCGAGATGCCAGCCGAGCGCGCGAGCACCTGCATCAAGCGCGAAGAGGGCGGCGGATGTGAAAATCACTGCGACAAAGCCGGCTAGCGCGTTGGGGGACGCGCTGTCGACCTGCACGATGGCGATCGCCAACGACAGCCGCAGAGACTTCGCTGCCGCGCGTAGCGGCTTGTGCTCAAGTCGGCCACGCGCAGCAAGCTCCACCCTGTACCTGCGCCGCTCCTTGCATACGATTCGGAGCTCGCGACGGCTGCGGCAAAGGGCGAGTAGTACTCGACGGAGAGGCTTACCTGTCATGTCTAGAGGCCAAATTCGAGGCTTTTCATCTTTCCGATGGCGGAGCGCTTGTTCGCGGCTTCTTTGGTGACCGCGTCGTACCGCTGTTGCGCGCCTTCAACAGAAAGCTTGTTGAGGTCCTCTTTCGTGGCGCGGTCCTGGAGATCAAGCACGACCTGGCGCTGCATGAGACTGCGCATCTCCAGGAGTTCGCCGGCCAAGACGCTGGACTGCTGATTGAGGAGCTGCAGGCCTTGGACGTTGCCCTCAATGCCGGGAATCTGGCGGGACAACTGGCGTAGATTTGCAGCACGCGACGCGAAGGTCTCCATGGTCGCGAAGTCCTGGTCGAGCTGTTTGCGGTACACCCCGCCCTTGGTCTGAGCCAAGTGGACGAAGGCCGTACCCCAACGCTCAGGGGTCATGTTGAGAGACTTCATCTCGGCGCTCGCAGCGTCGTACATCCCTTGTAACTGCTTGCCCGCTTGGTAGAGATCGGAAACACTGGAAACGAGGTCGCGCATGGAGACTCCCTGACCGCTATACGCCTGGTCAGCCAGGCTGAGCACATTTCCGCCAAGCCGTTGTAAGTTCGCCAGGTTTTGTTGAACCATCGTGGTCTGCTGCGTGAGCTGCTGGGTTTGGTTCATCACGCTCAAAAGCTGTTGCGCGAAGTTGGCGCCGTCGAAGGTCGGAATGCCGGACGCTTTGGGGGCAATGGCGAAGCAACTCATGGCGATCGCCGTAAGGGCGCGAATGACGGTCCTGCGTTTGGGCGAGTGCATAGTCGTACCTCAGTAGTGAACACGGTTGTAGAGCGCGCCGTCGATGATGACGTCGATGGCACGCGGGCCCTTATAGGGCAGCCACACCACGCTGCTGAACACGTGCACGGTAGTGGGCGTACCGCCACCGGCGTCTCCGCCCGGGCCGCAGTTATCGCAGACCTCGTAGTGGCCGACGTATCCGCTGACGCATGCGCGTTGACCGGGCGAGCCACTCTCATTGCTGTCGGGCTCCGAAGTGGCATAGGTCCCCTGAAGCCGGAATTTCGGCCTGAATCGCTTTGTTTCGCCTGTCGGCGTCCCTTGAGCGACCACTTGACCTCGCCGCGCTGGCTCGTGGCCGGCCGGGCAAAGGTCGTATGGCTCGCGCGACTTCTTTGCGTAGTTGTTTGCGCCCGCCATTGCGCACGTAGGGAACGGTCCGGGCGGAACTGCATTCAGGACGCGCCAGAGCCGGTTGAGGTAGCCACTGCATTGGCTAGGGGGCTTTATGCCGGCAAGACATAGCAGCACTCCGCATCCCCACTCCGATCCACCTGGTTCATAGTCGGAAGTGTCGGGGAGCTGGAATGGTGCCGAGAATGCAGGCGCTTCGACAATAAGGAGCAGCGCCAGAAGCGCGCGGGCTGTCGATTTACGGATTTGATGCACGGACCACCTCTCGGAAGTATGCGTCGCGCCAGTCCTCGCGGTCGGACGCGCGATAGTGGTCAAACAGCGCTTGGGCGTCCAGTTCGCTCCGCAGGACCGCCAGTGTGCGTGTATCCAACTTCAAGGCAACCTTCCGCATGAAGCCATCCTTCTGCGTAAGAAAGTAGTCTTGCTTTGGAATGCCCTCGGCAAGTTGGTCGATTTGTTGCGGATTTAGGCCGAGCTCCGTAAACGCCTTGCGCAGAGATGGCGAAGTTTTGGCGGCCGGGTACGGCAGGATGATGCGGTTCGGGACGTTGTCCCGAATCGACGCATATATCGGCGAGTTGATGTACCGCTCCGGCGACTGGGCGTCCATCCAGACGCAGCCCAATAGCTTGCGGAGGGTATCGATCCACTCGGCCAGCTTCCTTGCAAAGATCGGCTCCTCCAGAAAACCCCATACCTCCGGCAGGCCGATGAACGTCGGGGCAATCAGTCCAGAGTTGCGACGACTTTCAATCCGATCTTGAATGCGATAGAAGCAATAGATGAGATATGGGATGAGGACGTCCGGCTGCGCCAGGAGCTTTCCCATCTCGATGCCGAGAACAGCGGCAGCTCGTCCAGCCGCGATTTCATCGAAGATGTCCAAGCCGTTGTCGAACCAACGCGCATTCAAGGCATCGCCGACCCACTCTGCCAGAGCATGCTGGAAGGAACCGACAGGGAGCTGCACGTAGACTGCGTGCAGCCTCCAGTCCTTACGCTGGAGTTGGCGGGTTGCCAGAAGCGCCTTTTCTAGTTCTTCCCTGTCGTTGCTTGTTGCGAGGTACCCGCGACGCTCGGCGAGCGTGCAGATCCAGTCCTTGACAAACTTCAGGTGCCGGACTTCGCCAATAAGTGAGAGGGGGTTCACCGTCAGCCGATTGGTGCTAGCGTCTTCAGGATCGCAATAGACGCCGCCTTGCATCATTATTGGGATACGACTTGAGAAGGTTCGGTCGAAGATGAAAACGTCGGAGCCGAGGTACTTCCGAAAGAGGGTCCAGCCCAGGTTGACGATCGTGGTCTTCCCTAAGCCAGTTTCCCCCGACACCAGTGTGTGCCCGATATCGTGATAGAAGCCGGTCCAGAAGTATGGCGTGCCGTAATCGGTCGGCAGGCCAGCCAGGGCCGGAGACGGCCGCTTCATCGTGTTCGAAAGATGGCGATTTTCCTTTGAGCCTTGCGAGACGGTGCGAAGAGGTACAGCGCGAGCGACGACAGCGGCGCGTAGCGGTGCCCATCGTGCGATGTCGCGCCATGCGCCGGGGATTGTGGCCGTCCAACTAGAAATTGCGCCCAGTGTTTCGACCAGAGGCAAGAACTTTGCGCCGATCAGGGCGTCACCGACCTTTCCGGCCGTTGTTCTGACCTGGTCCATAGCGCTGTCCCAATCTTCAACCAGGTCGCTTTGGAACGGTGCGGATAGCGATGTGATGCTCAGCGTGTATTGGCCATAGGAGGCCTTCCCGCGGCTAACGCCCTTTTTCAGGTCCTCCGCTTCGTCCGCTGCTTCAACTCGTCCTCTGTCTTCGCGCGGTGCATAGTTCGGATCGCCTGAGTTTGCGGCAACGGCAGCAAGCGCTCGCAGATCCAGCGCGTTCGTTCTATGGTACGAACCCATCTGGTCAATCATTTTCGCGCTGGCGTTGGCGTCTTGGATCCGATAAACGTGGCTGATCGTCAGCTCACCAGGAACCTTGAGGAGGTCATCCAGTGCATGCGGGCGGATGCGGGAAGGATAAAACTGGTGCGCGGCGGGTATCGAGGTGACAACACCGATTCGCTTCCGGCCTTCAGCTTTGAAAAGGATGTAGTCCTCTGCGGGGATAACTTCGCCGTGGGACATCGACTCATCGAGGAAGTCCACCATGGCTACTGCACTCCGACGGGGCGCGGCAGGCGCGGCGCAGGATGCAAGGAATGCGCCGAGCTCATCCCCGACGAGTCGCGTGAGCGTAAGGGCAGGCAGGCTCGCCCGCATCCGAGTCAGTTGCTCCTCAAAGTCTTTGACGGCTGCCGCCAGCTCAACGGAGGTGTATGCGAAGTCTGCCTGGTCAGACCAAATTCCACGCAGCGCGTGGATCGCAGCACGAAGGGGACCTACCTTCTCGTGCGCCATCGCGTGAAAGAAGCGGCCGGCGATGCGGTCTAGACCCGCAGAAGCGCTCAGGGCGATGGCGAGATAATGCCGATTCGTGTAGTTCGACTTGGTCTTGAACGCATTACTGCGCTCGTCTTCGACGATCTGAGAGTAGGGGTCAGGCATGACCGCGGGCGCATACGGGTCGCTCCGTCGGCGGTGCGTGATAAACCAGAAAGTCAGCGGATTTCTGCTCGCGACCTGGAATGCATGCTCAGCCTGGTGCATGAGGCTCAGCAACTGCGCCGCCGATTGACTGTCGGTGTCGGGTCCCGTGTACTCGAAGCAAGCCATCAACGCGGAATCCTTGTTGACGACGATCTGTTCGTTGTAGCGGAACATCCAGGGGAGGAGTTCTGCCGTGGATGCCAAGCCTCTCACGCGCGCTGATTCGAGCTCGCCTAGTGTGCCGGCGTCGAGCGTGTAGCCATTTTTCTCAGTCACTAGCATGGGAAATCTCTGCCAAAGCCGAACGGGCGCTTGTTGCGCTTCTGGGCGCGTGTGGCGCGGGGAACGTAGTGGTCGTGTTGCGCCTTGTATGCCTGGTACACGTCAATCTTGTCCGGGTCCTTGCGCATCACGTACCGGATGCCTAGGTACATCGGGATGCCGATGAGGGCCATCCATAGGCTGCGGCTTATGAGCACGACCATAGGCGCCAAAAGCAAGAATGCCGCCGCCGCCCGCCGATCGAGCCCAATAATGCGGCGTTTCTCGATGAGGGCCTTATCGACCTCCACCTCAAGTTCATCGATCGGATCTCGCTCGTCCATGGCTGCGTCAGACGCCGATAGAGCACATCAGGTTTCGCCCGGACACGAGCGCGACCACCGTGGCGATACCGAAGATGGATGCGATGCCGCCAGCCAGGCGGAGAGCGAAAACTTTCACCTTCGATTGGCCATCATCGAGCAACCACATCAAGATCGCGCCGACGCAGGCGACGAGCACTACAACGGAGATCAGCTCGTTGTTAACCACCGCCTGGAAGCCGGAGCAAAGCCGGCCCCCAAAAATGCTCTGTGCGAAAGCCGGGGTTGGAGCGAGGAGCGCGAGCGTCGCGTAGGCTACGAGGAGCAGCCTATCCGTACGTGTAGCGAGGCTACGACCACGGATCCATTGCTGGAGTTGGTGCAATTGATGACTAATCATAGTGTTGGTCCTGGAGTTGGATTTTGGAAAACAACAAGCGGGTTTGGTACAACCCATTTGAGTCGACGCCCAAGATTTCCCTGATCTCGCGGGGGCCTCTGGATGACCCGACGCGCTGGGCATGAACGACGAATCTGAACGTGGCTGCGATCTGTCTGCGAAGGTCCTGCAGAGGCCAGTTTTGGGTTTCTGGTGCCATTCTCAGCATCGACTCCAAGCGGGCCAGGGCCATAGCACTGGAGTCGGCGTGCAGGGATACCTGGCTACCTGGGTGGCCCGTATTCAGAGCGTCCAGGAGATCGAAAGCTTCTGCGCCGCGGACCTCGCCAAGCACAATCCGGTCCGGCCTGCATCGAAGGCTGAGCCTGACCAGGTCACGCACGCTGATCCCGAGCGCTTGGTTGGCTTCAAGGCCAACATGGTTGGGTACGGCCAGGCGCAGCTCGGCCGTGTCCTCGACCGTGATGACGCGGTCTGTGCTCGGAACAAGGTCCAAAAGAGCGTTGAGAAGTGTTGTCTTTCCGGCGGAGGTAGAGCCGCTGAGGACGATGTTGTGACGCCGCTCGATGATCCACTGGAAAAAATCTCGTAGCGCGGCGCCGCCATGACGCAGGGCGCTTTTTAAGGACGCTTGTTCTTGGTCGGCAGCGGCGGTTTCGAGTGGGTCTTGCGTGACAACGTCGAACGCACCGCTTTCGACGTAGCTGTCCAGAGAGATGCGCTTCGCGGCGAAACGACGAACGCAGAGCATCGAGCCCCGCAGAGCGATGGGCTTGCGCGCGGCAGCGATTCGAAGGCCGGGCAGGCGCGCGTCTAGGAGTGGGGAGTTTGGCTTGCCGTTCTTGCTCGCGATCAACGTAATTGCGCGGTCGACTTGCTCCTCGCTAAGGCCCGCATCTACCTTGCGCATGACACCGCGCTCTTCCACCCATATGTCGTCAGCGGCGTTCACCATCACCTCATTCACTTCGTTGGAGGTGAGGTACGGTTCAATCACGCTGAGGTGTTGCCTCAGGATGTCTTCCGCGTAAGTGGTCGACGCATCCATCAATGCTGCTCCTGCGAACGCTGCGAGGAGGCCTGGCCTGCCGCGATCAGCGAAGGGTCCGCTGTCTCAATTGCGAGGGCTGTGCCCGCTCCGGCGACAGGAGACCTGCCCGCCGGCTGGTCGGCCGGTGTTCGCGGTGAAAAGGGGACGCGAACCGGGATAAGAGTGCCGGCACGAATTGCGTTGAGCTTCGCCTGGATTTTGTTTGCATATGCGGCGCGCTTGGCGGGCGTTGAGGCGTTGTAGGCGCCCACGGCGTCCCAGGTGACGCCAAGGCGATCGAAGTTCTCAGCGAGAATCCAAGCTCCGACATAGGCTGAGACGCATGGATTGAAGAGGTCTTGCTTCGATACGCCGAAGCGTTGCAGGCGTTCCAGATGGACGCTGTTGATCTGAGCTAGGCCGTAGTCGCAGGATGCGTTTGCATTGGCGCAGTTCACTGCCTCCGCTCGGCCGGAGGATTCCTGCATGACTATTGCTTGCAGCAGTTGAACGTCAATTCGGTGATAGGCCGCTGCGGCGGCGATGCAGTCGGCATGCGCGTGCGACGGGAGCATTGCCCACAGCGCTATCGCGGCGGCGAATCGATACCGGGTTTGGAACTGCACGTCGCACCTTGGAGGAAAAAGCCCCGCCGGGCTGCGAGCCCAGCGGGTAAGCCAGCGGATCGGCAACGAGGGATGCCGACGGCTGAACTTTCGCCTCACATGCGAAATTTGGCACTTGGTGAATTAAAGAGAATCCAAACGTTACGGCGTGTCGGCGCTTGTTGTTGGCCTCAGTACGTGATATGCGCGCGCCGCTATTGGCCTGAAGACGACCCTCAAGAGGTCCCGACTGTGAAGGCAGACATAGCTGGTTTCAATAATTATTCGCGCAAATGTATCGTGAGTTGTGAGGAACGAAACTAGATGCCTCCAAGGGGAAGGGGCCTACCCAAAGGCCGGGCACTCAAATCTGTGCCCTCAAAAGGCGCAAATGCTTAAGGGGTAAGGGCCCTGCAAAGGGCTAAGGGAAGGGAAAGGGCGAAAGGAGGAACCGAAAGGCGCGGGTGTGGTGCCTCGTCGCTTGAGGTCAGACGAGCCGATCGGCATTTGTCAATATGTCGCACGCTGTTACGTTTCTGGCGGAGCAGGTTTCCGCATTGACCCTGGGGCGTGGTGGCGGCGAGGCTTGTCGCATTTTCTCTGCTGCCCACGCCCATGAACTACCTCCGGCATTCCTCCTCTCGCCCGACTTGGCCGCCCGGGGCAATGCCGCCGCCAGATAAGGCTAAAGCGGAAATGCACCGGGAGCTCAGTCGAGTGTGCAGTGGGCCGCAACGTGCCGTCGCCTTGATCTGGCTTGGCCGTTTTGACGGCTGGCAGACGGCAACCGGCGGGGAAGGCGGTGTCGAACTCTACGACATTGCTTGCCAGGAATTGAAGGGCCGCAGCGAACCGTTTAGCAGCCCTATCTCGTTTGTCGAGTGGCTGGTAGATCTGCCTTGTACGGGCTGGCGAGCGGCAACCATCGATTCAACCAGCCAGTGGGACCCGCTCGCCGAGCGCTTCACCGATTTCCAGGCTGCTTGCGGCAAGCTTGTTGTCGTATACGCCACGGATGTCGGAGCGGATACGTGGCGCAGCTATGTAAGGGGCTATCTGGCCGCTGCCTTGGTCCAGCTTGAGAACGCAGACCGTGTTGATCTTCCAGTCTGACATTGTGTTGCTCGCCTGCGCTGGGGCGGCAGCCTGCGCACTATGGTGGCTGAAAAATCCTCGGCCGTCAGCCGCAGACGTCGGGCCTCCTGACCGCAAGCCAACGCCGCGGGCAGCTCCCAGCGCGCGGCACTTGGAGGTGCTTCCCGCGCATCGACTGTTTGACGTAACCGGTACGGCGCCTCTACTGGAGCAGATCCGCCAGCGAATTGGATTCACGCCGGAGAACTTCGACGAGGACGTGCGCCCCTTGTTGGAAGCCTTTGCGGAGTTTGTCCAATTGCTCCCCGCGTCCGAATCGCATCACCACGCGCAACCTGGCGGTCTGCTGGTGCATTTACTTGAGGTCGCAGCGCATGCACTGCATTTCCGCGATGCATACAAACTGCCCATGGGCGTGGCGCCCGAGGAGCAGACGCGCCTCGCGGCTCGATACACATATGCCGTGCTCGTCGCGAGCCTGCTGCACGATATTGGAAAGCCGATAACCGACGTGTTGGTCCAGCTTCAAGACGCATCAGGACACTCCAAGCCTTGGGTGCCGCTGGGGGGAACGATGCGAGAGCAGGGAGGCGAATGGTACACGGTGGACTTTCCATCGCAGAAAGACTATCGCAAACACGAGCGGCTCGGCCTGCCTCTGTTGCGGACACTGGTCCCCGGCCAGGCGTTAGCGTGGATCGGGGAGCACCCTCCGCTCATGGATGAGCTCTTCGAGTACCTCGGAGGGGAGCAGCGTAAAGGGGTGATAGCGGAGCTCGTGGGCAGAGCGGACAAGCAGTCCGTGGCGACCAATCTAGCGAATGGCCCACGAACGCGTTTTGCGTCTGCTCGATCGGTTCCGTTGATCGAGCGCCTTATGGCGGGACTTCGGCGTGTACTGGCCGAAGGTGCGGTCTCCATGAATCGGGCTGGCGCAGTGGGCTTCTGTGATGGCGAATCGCTCTGGTGCGTTTCCGGATCCATTGCGAAGCTCGTCCGAGATCACCTGGCGCAAACCGAGCAGCGACGGCCAGGTGCGGCCGGCATTCCAGACGACAACTCGCGGCTGTTCGATACGTGGCAGGAATATGGCGCAACGATGTCCAACGAGGCTGGTGCAGCTATTTGGACCGTACAGATCGCCATCGGTACTTGGAACCAACGCCTCACAGTTCTTAAATTCCCCCTGTCGTTGTTGTTCGAAGATGCGGCTTTGTATCCAGCAGCCTTGCCGGCTGGTGCAATTATCGTGGTTGATGCAAAGGCGAACGTAAGCAGTACAGGGCCGAAGGCGACCGCGGAGAGCGCCCCTATGCGTGAGCCAGATGCAGCGCCGGACGGACAGATCCCACCGGCCGCGCAACAATCGGAGGAGGGCTCCCGGAGTGACGAAGTGCTGGCAACTTCGATGGCGCCTGGTGCAGACCCCTGTCAAGAGGAGCATCTCGCAGTTTCCGCGAGTGAACCAATCGCGGTTGAGTTGGTGCAGGATGTTCAGCTTTCGGCTGCTGACGTCCCACTTGAGGTGGACGATGGCTACCTGGACGAGATCGACAGTGCTCTTCCAGACCTGGTGCAACCCGTTGACATTGAAGCACCCGAACTGATGAGTGCGCCAGTGGCTCCGCGCGTTAGGGCTGCGCCAGCTCCTGCGGCACTGCCGGCTATGCCCGCCCGTAAAGCAAACGTTGAGCGATTCATGGCTTGGATTCAGGCAGGGGTAAGCACGGGGTCTCTGCCTTACAACGAGGCGAATGCAGCAGTGCATTTCTGCGAGGAAGGCATGTTGCTGGTCTCCCCAAAGATCTTCAAGGACTACGCGGAAAATTTCGAGGCCAGGATTGACTTGCCAGCGCGTTCGGATGGCGGAACTGCCAAGGAACCGTGGCGTGTCCTGCAACAGCAATTTCAGAAATCCGAGTACGCGCAGAAGAGCGCCACCGGCTCGTTTCTGCATCGCTACAACGTAAGCGGACCCGGGGGAAAGCAGTTAACCGGCATCTTGGTACCAGGGCCCGAACGGTTCTTTCAACCTGTCCCATCGCCCAATCAATTGTTGAAGCCGGCTCCTGCCGGCGCGAGCTCCTGAGAATGGCACACCCATACGAAAATCTGTTCCGGCGACCATATGAAGCTGTCTCCTCAATCGCCGCGCTTGCGTCTGTCGGCGCTCTCTGGACTTTCCAAGGCCTATTCCTGGTCACTCCTGCAACAGGAGGGATGTTGAGCGCGGGGCTCCTATCGCTCGCGGCTATTAGGGCTCGACAGGCAAGGCGTCTTGTTCGCTTCCAGCGCAACCTGCGTCGTCTGCCGACATACTCGCTCGCGGCGGACGAGATCCCATGCTCGTCTACAGAGCTGTTCCTGGGGAAGGGCTTCTATTGGACGCAAGAGCATACGCAGCGCCTATACATCGCGCGCCTGCCTCAGTACAAACATCTGACTGCGAGAAATGAGCTGTATCAATGGGCCCGCCGGATGGAGCGCGAGCACCCCGGATGGCTCGCAAATCAGCTCAGACGAGACGTTTGGTGGAACCCGGCTAAACCACTACCTCCCGTCGGGGGAGACCCAGCCATTCATGGCGTTGAGCCAGATGAACGGGATATGTGGTCAAACCTTGGCGAGCGAGTTGGGCATACGCTGGTGCTGGGAACAACGCGCGTGGGAAAGACCAGGTTATGCGAGCTCCTGGTGACGCAGGACATCCGACGCGGCGACGTCGTCGTCGTCTTTGATCCAAAGGGTGACGTCGAACTGCTCCTTCGAATGTACGCGGAGGCATGTCGTGCCGGGCGAGAGAAGGACTTCCGCTTCTTCCACCTGGGGTATCCGGACGCGTCGTCGAGGTACTCACCCATTGCGACCTTCTCCCGTATTACCGAAGTGGCAACCCGGCTTGCCGGACAGTTGCCCTCAGAAGGGCAGGCGGCAGCATTCAGGGAGTTCGTGTGGCGCTACATCAACGTCATGGCGCGTGCCATGGTGGCCCTTGGAATGAAGCCTAGCTATGAAGTGATCTACCAGAATGCAGTCAACATCGATGACCTCTGCCTAAAGTACTTCGAGTACTGGCTTGACCGTGAACATATCGGCTGGCGTGATGAGATGTCGGAGCCCGACAAGCAGCTCCAGGCGCAGGCGCAGAAGACTGGTCGGGCGATGTATCCGTTGCAGATCCTCAAGCTAATTCGAGACAAGGGCTGGCACGATCAAATTGCGGACGGCCTAGCAAGCGTCTTGACGAATGATCGGTCGTACTTCGAGAAACTCGTGTCTTCGCTGTATCCGCTGCTGGAAAAGCTGACGACTGGCCCAGTGTCGAAGCTGCTATCTCCAGACTATTCGGATCCTACGGATCCGCGCACGGTGTTCGATTGGCAAAAGGTGATCGACACGGGGGGCATCGTATATGTCGGCTTGGACGCGCTGAGTGACTTCGAGGTCGCTGGCGCTGTCGGGAACTCGATGTTCGCTGATCTTACGTCGACGGCTGGGCGCCTCTACAAGTTTGGATCAGGTTACGGACAGACTGCACCAGGAAAGAAGCGAAACGTGTGCATCCACGCGGACGAGTTCAATGAGCTTGTCGGCGACGAGTTTATCCCCATGGTGAACAAGGCTGGCGGCGCCGGCTACCAGGTGACGGCATACACGCAGACGGGGTCGGACGTCGAATCCAGGATAGGCTCAAAAGCCAAGGCTGACCAAATTTTTGGAAACTTCAACACTCTGGTGATGATGCGGGTGAAAAATCTGGCCACGGCCGAAATTCTCACAGATCAATTGCCTAAGGTGCAGGTTTACACGCGTCAGTTGGACTCGGCGACCGGCGACGGAACAGATGATGGCGTAACCGATTTCACTTCGCGAACGCAGGACAAGTACTCGCCGCGGGAGGTCGCGTTGGTCGATCCGTCGGACCTGGTGCAGTTGCCGAAAGGCCAAGCCTTTGCCCTTATCGAAGGGGGGCAGTTGGTGAAGCTGCGCTTGCCATTGGCGAGCAAAGATGCAGATCCGCTCATGCCGGCCGGTTTGGTGGACGTAGTGAAGAGCATGCGGTCGACCTACCAGGCGTATACGGACGCCGCAGACGCTGGCCGAGTCGCAGGCATACAGGATTTTGAGGGCAGATCCTCGCACGGTCCTGAAGGCGCCGCCGTATCGAGTGTGACCGTGGAGGGGACAGGAAGTGGCTTCTAAAGAAAGACCCGCGGGAGAGGATGCCGTACGTGCATTCTTTTGGCCGATTCATGCTGCCCTTCACCTTGCGGTGTGGCTTGTCATCGTCATGTTCCTCTCAGTCGTGGCATCCCTTGCGGTTGCGGTAGGTCTGCAGAGCGAGCAGGCGCCGTCAAGGTACATGGGCGATCTGGTCGAGTACTACCTTGATCAAGCACCAAATAAGCAGGTTGCGAACGACGTGGCCGGGGTCTCGCGTGCGCTTGTGTTCGGTTGGCCGGGTGTGGCCACCGCCTTGTCCAGTGAGGCGAACCCTGCGGCTCCAAGCCTGTTGGGAGGGGCTCTGCAAAGATCTACGCGTGGGGAGGGGCGAGAACTCATATTGGTGACTATGCATGCCGTGGAGTTGTTGGGCGTGCGACTCATGCTGCTCTTTAGTGCGTTGCCAGCCCTCGCTCTGCTTCTTGCTGTCGCGCTAATTGATGGCCTTGTTGCACGCTACGTCCGGCGCGAATGCGGTGGCCATGAATCAGCAACGCGTCATACGCGCGCCAAGCGTCTGCTCAATCGCGGCATCGTTCCAATGGTGGCTGTCGTATGGCTAATCGTGCCCGCGCCAATGTCTCTGGCCATGTTCTTCTTTCCCGTAGCTGTCGGAGGAGCGGGTCTCGTGTGGGTCATGGCCAAGTACTTCAAGAAATATTTGTAAGACAAAAAATGCACGCCTCGTGGCGGTCAGGATGAACGAATGAAAGAGATTATGCGCGTTGCCGTGGGTCAGGTGTTTTTGTGCTTGGAGGGCCAGCCAGGTGGGCGTTTCGTGGACCTTCGCATTCGCGAGAAGAGAGAGAGCGGTCGGCCCGGCCGGACCATGGCGTTGGGGAATCAGCACCGATCGGGGCTATTCGCGATCGCGATGGGCCTGCTTGCTGTGGGCAGCTCGCTGACGCCTGAGGAAGCATTCGATCAAAGCAAAACTATCGGCGCTGTTCGAAAGCGGCCCGATCGTATTCCTCTACGCAAGCACGAATGGGAGCAGTTGGATAGGATTCTATCGGCCGATGCCGATGAAGCACGGCGGACCATCCAAGTCGCGAACGCGATGCATCGCAAGCTCCAGCGCCGAATGCACATTGTGCAGCGCTGCGTGCAACTGATGGAAGTGCTGGACGACCAGGATGCGCAGCAGATTGACCTACTGCTCACGCTTGCAGCCACTGGCCGTCCGTTGCCGTTTTCGATTCATGTGGGGCTGGCGCCAAGTCCCGAGAATGAAGAGCTTCGCGGCGGCGTTACGCATTGACGATGGGCCCGCTGCTCCGATGCCAGGCCTCTTCAAGTCGACGCATGGCATCGTAGACCTGGTTCGGTGCCAGGTGTGCATATCGCTCGGTCATCTCGATCGAGGAGTGGCCAAGGAGGTCTCGAACGACCAGCAGCGGCACGCCAGCCATAACCAACCAAGAGGCGCAAGTGTGCCGAAGGTCGTGGATCCTGAAGTCGTCGATGTTGGCTTTGGTGCAGAGGGATCGGAAGCCCTTCTGAATGGTGCTCAGGGGCTTCGTGTGGTCCCGCGGAGAGGGGAAGACCCAAGGCGACGTGGGGCAGTGCTCCGCGCGCCACGCGGCCATTTTATTGAGAGCCTCAAGCGCCGGCGCGTTCAACGGGATGATCCGATGCTTTTTGGTCTTGGTATCCTCGCTTTCAAGCGTTATGAGACCTTCCTCGGTCCTAACGCGTTGCAGGCGGAGTTTAAGCAATTCGTTTCGGCGGCACCCGGTGTGCAATGCCAACTGGATAAACGACGGAAGGTGTGGTCGCACTGCCATGGCCTCGGCTACCGAGATCATTCGCTGGGCTTCACCCCTCGTTATCCAGCGTGTCCTACCTTCTGGAACTGGCAGAGACATGCCCACCAGAGCGTTGGGCAGGTTGAGCTCGTGTAGGAAGTTGTACCAGTTGATCGCGGCGCTGAGGTCATCCAGCTCGCGGTTGATGGTCGCCGGGCTTACCCCAGCGGCTTGGCGGAGCGTGATGTAGCGTTGGACGGTCGCACGGCGCAGACTGCGAAGTGCGCGGCCCTTGAAGAAGCGGTCAAGCTGCAGCCGGCTATACCTGAATCTCTCCGTGTCCTTGCCCGAGGCCTGGTAGGCCTGCATCACGGTCTCGTATGTCGGATTCTCGTCGACGCCACTGTCGTCATCGGTGTGTCCAGTTTCACTCACGCCATCGATCGGCGGACGGGCGGACGCTGGGAGGGCGGAGGGGTATGGAGCTGTTGCGAGAGTATGGTCCATGTCAGTGGCCGGCCGTTACGCCCAGGAAGCGTTAAGGGAGGGGGTCACGTACGACCGACATTCGCAAATATCTGGCAAATGATGATAACATATTGACATGAATCGACTTTTTCGCATATTTGCGGGACCGTTTGACCGTAAGCGCTTAGAGCGCTTGCGGGACTTCGTCCTGGAATCGGGCCAGGGCGGAGCCGAAGACGTATCGATTCAAAAGTTCGGCGATCTTGTTCGGGCCTCGAAGACCACTGCGTTCGGGACGCAGGAGTCGGAGGTTCGAATCCTCTCGCCCCGACCACTTGATGTGGTCGAATTTTTGAAAGTGTTTCCCGACACTTTTAGCTGAAAGCCGGTATCGCGCAAGCGGGCCGGCTTTTTTGCGTTTGGGGTTTGTGTGCGTTTGGCGACAGTGGGATCGGCGATGCGCCCATCGCGACGCTGGTTTTCCGGTAATCAGGCCGTCCAATCCTCCAGACGAAGGCCGGGTACGCGGGCGAACTGGCGGGGATTGCTTGCCACGAGGACGAAGCCTTGAGACCGGGCGTGAGCCGCGATCGTAGTCAAGGACGTCAAGGCGCGGCAGGAAACCCTCCACGACGGCTTGAGTGCGCGCGGGCGCGGCTGATGGCCCACTTGGCATTCAGGAGACCTCGGTTTACTTTCGACGCTTATCAGCGTTCGGAGTCATGCCGTGGCAGAAAAACATCCCGCGAGAGCCGTCAAGTCAGCGAAGCGTCCCGGCGCTCAGCCTGCCGAACCTGTCCTGCTGTCTGGCGGCAACCCGCAAATTCCCAAAGGCGAGGGCGATGGCCCCGTGCAAGCCTATATTGCGGCCATGCCGGGCTGGAAGCGCGACCTGGGGCGTCGGCTTGACGCGCTGATCGTGAAGACCGTTCCTGCCGTGCATAAAGCCGTCAAATGGAATTCGCCGTTTTACGGCTTGAAGGGCGAGGGCTGGTTCCTCAGCCTTCATTGCTTCACCAAATACGTCAAAGTCGCCTTCTTCCGCGGGCAGTCGCTGCAACCCGTGCCGCCGGGCGCGTCCAAGAGCCAGGACACGCGTTACCTGGATATCCGGGAAGACGATGTCCTGGACGAGGTTCAATTCAGCGATTGGGTCAGGCAGGCCAGCCAGTTGCCGGGTGAACGGATGTGAGGGAGCGCAGCAGGCGCGGCGCAGGCACCCCATAGGCCCCCGCGTGGAGCGTTGATCGCCGGGGCGTGCGAAACACTCGCAACAATAAATTACGTCCCTGGCAATGGGGTGGTCGGCGCCCGCATGCTGCGGTCCGTGGCCCCCCGGCACGACCGCAGCCCGCGCCACGGCTTGGTCCCAGCCAGGCATCCCTCCGCGCAGCCAAGCGGGGGCACGCCAAAAGGTGAGCGAGGCGGCCGGCCGAACCATGTTTCTGCGCGCGATCTGGGGGTTGCGGCGCCATTCCAAGTCAGTAGGATGCGCGGTCACGCATCCGACTCCGCCCCAACCAAGGACCGATCCCATGACGCTGCCGCGACCGCGCGTTGCCCTTTCCGCCCTGACGCTTGCCCTGGCCTTGACGGGATGCGTGACCCAGCAGAATTCATACGGCGAGGGCACCATGGATGACCCGCGCTATGCGCAGCTGCTGGACCTGATCGACAAGGCGTTGAAGTCGAACATGGCGGTGGTGCTGGTCGCCGACGTGATGCCGCATGCCACGCTGAACGACGCGGAATCCATGATGAAATGGACCGGCAATGTGATCTTCACGCATGAACAGATGCCGAACATTACCTTCGGCCGCAAGTTCCAGAACAATGCGCTGCAACGCGACAAGGACGCCACGTATCTGTTCAAGGCGTTCGAGGTGCATATCCTGCCTCCCGGCAAGTACCTGCTGACGGGCGGTGACGATTACAAGCTGAACGCCTTGCTGGACCAGGTGGGCGCGCGCAGCGGTCCCGCAGGGTCGGGCCGTGGCGCCAAAGGCACCGCGTATCTGTCGCCGGAGCTCTATCGCGAATACTACAAAGAGACCAATTGGCACGAGGGCACTACCGGCACCCAGCTTAAGACGCGCACGGTCTGCACCGCAGTGCATCGCGGGACGGGCGCCTGCGTCAGCTGGGGCGAAGAGCAATACACCGAAACCACGCAGGGCTCTCGCGCCGGCTACTACGAGCAAACGGACTCGCGGGACATTCCCGCGATCAAGGTGGCGTCGCGCCTTGAGCCGAAGCTGGCGCTGGGCAGTTTCACGCTCAAGGGCGGCCAGTTTGTGCTGAGCCAGCGTGTGCACATGAGGACGCCCAGCTATCAATACAAGCAGTCGGCCTGCCGCGCGGTCGATCCGAAGAAGATCGAGTGCCCGCTGGAGGACTTCACCGTCTACACGCGTCCGGCGCCCATGGACTTTACCCAGAAGCTCATCGCGCAGCGCGACCTGAGCGATGCGCACCGGCAACTGCTGTCCACCTTGCAACCCATGCAGATCACGCCGTTGGGCAAACAGGGGATGGAGGATCCGATCTGGGGCGTGCCGCTGTCGATAGGCACTGGCAAGTAAGCTGTCGACCATCCCCACCATCTAGAGAACTTCACAGCATGATCCGTCATTTGGTCCTTGCAGCATCGTTGGCCATCGCGAGCAGCGCTGCGGCCGCTGCGCCCTCATTCAACTGCGCCAAAGCCGCCACGCCGGTCGAGAAGTCCATTTGCGGGAATTCCCGGCTGGCCGACCAGGATGCGGCCATCGCGCAGCAATACAACGCAGTGCGCGGCAAGCTGGACGCCGACGCGGCCAAATCGCTGACCGCCGACCAGCGTTATTTCCTGGGTGTGCGCGACAAGATCTATGCGGAACCCTTCTCGGGCAGCACGCCGATCAAAGAGATCACCACCAGCATGGATTACCGCCTGCGGTTCCTGAAGGCCATCAATCCGCAGCCGCCTGCCGGCTTTGTCGGCAAGTGGAAAAACATCGAAGGTGAAATCGAGATCACGCAGGCCGCCGACGGCAAGCTGTTCGTGTCGGCCAACTCGGCCCAGCCCTATAACGGCCGTTGGGTCTGCGATTTGAGCGGCAGCGCGGTCGTCTCGGGCGACACCCTGAGCGTCACCTATCAGGATGGTGCGCCCTGGGTGCTTACGCTGACGCGCCGCGGCGCAGTCCTGGTGGTCCGCGAAGTGCCGCCCGCCGGTGCCAAGGACGACGGGTTCGGCCCGCCCTTTTGCGGCATGAACGGCAGCCTGTACGGCGACTGGTTCGCGGTGCGCTGACCCCAGGCATCAAACGCCGATCGGTCCTCCGTCCGCACGTTGGATCACCACCGTCGATGAACGCGGGCGTACCGTGGCCGTGGAGGCGACGGTGGCGTCGTCCGTGCCGTAGGCCGGCCAGTTCACCGGGTGCTGGATGTTCAGGAAGACGCTGGTGTGGTCGGGCGTGATGGCGAAGCCGGTGATTTCGGCTTCGTTGGGGCCGACGAAGAAGCGGCGCAGGTCGGCCTGGTTGGAGGCGTTGACGGCCGGGCCCGTGCCGGTGCTGTCGGCGAGCGATCCGGGAATCACGGCCAGCATCTGGTCGTTGGTGGCGCGGGCCACGTTGTTGTTGCGGCCGCCATCGATGCCGTTGTCGGTCTGGATCCACAGGATGCCGCGGCTGTCGAAGCCCAGGCCGTCGGGGCTGGCCAGCTGGTTCAGCGCGGTCAGGCCCGAGCGGTTGGTGTCGGCGTCGGCGCCGGCGTCCGAACCGAAGACGAAGATGTCCCATTCGAACTTGGTCGAGCCGGCTTCGTCGTGCCAGCGGATGATGTGGCCGTTGACGTTGTTCAGGCGCGGGTTGGGCGGGTTGGTGCCGGTCGCGGCATTGCGGCTGGTGTTGTTGGTCAGCGTCAGGTAGATGTCGCCGTTGGTGGGGTGCGTGGCCGTCCACTCGGGGCGGTCCATCGGGGTAGCGCCCACGAAATCGGCCGCGCCGCGGGTGTTGATCAGGATGGCATCCAGGCTGCCGAATTCATCAGCCAGCGTGCGCCCGCCGGTGCCTTGGGTGGCGCCGGTCAGCGCCAGCCATTCGCCCGTGCCGTCCGCGTTGAAGCGGGCGACGTATAGCGTGCCGCGGTCCAGGTATTTGGCGCCGACGGCCAGGCGGTCGGTGCGGTCGGCGTCCTTCGGGTCCCACACGGCTTCCGACACGAAGCGGTAGACGTATTCGAAGCGCGAATCGTCGCCGCTGTAGAAGGCCAGCGGCTTGCCGGCTTCGGGCTTGCTGTAGGCGCAGCCTTCGTGGGCGAAGCGGCCCATCGACGTGCGCTTGGTGGCGATGCTGGTCGGATCGTAAGGGTCGATCTCGACCAGGTAGCCGAAGCCATTGACTTCATTGCGCCAATCTTGCGTGGCGCTGGCGCCGGTTTCCGTGACGTTGAAGCGCGCGAATTCGCCCAGCACTTCCGTGGCGTCGCCAGTAGCGGTTTCCCAACGGTAGCGGCCGGCGGGGCCTGCCGACACGCCGACGCGGCGCTGGTGCGCCGGCCGCGTGCCGGTATTCACGAAGCAGGCCGCCCAGTTCTCTTCGGCGGTGATGTAGGTGCCCCACGGCGTGTAGCCGTTGCCGCAGTTGTTGTTCGTGCCGCGCACTTGCGTGCCGTTGGGCGAGAACGGGGTCTTGACCCAGTCCGTGCCGCCCACGGGGCCGGCCAGCTTCATGGCCGTGGCCGAGGTGAAGCGGCGGTTGTAGCGCGAGTTGTTGACGATGGTCCAGCGGCCGTTTGCGCGGCGCACGTGGACGATGGCCACGCCGTGCGCGTTGATTTCCTTGCGCACTTCTTCGGCGGGACGCTTGCCGGCGACGAGCGTCGGGCCGTTGGGGTGCAAGGCGTTCTCGTCGATGTATTCGTGGTTGACCGCCAGCAGGCCTTCGGTGGAGCTGCCTTCGATCGGGAAGAAGTGCATGCCGTCGTGGTGCATGCCCATGGCGTTCAACAGGTCGTTCGAGCTGTTGTTGCCGTTCTGGTCCCACGGCTGGGCGTTGTCGTTCAGCGGCGTGCCCCAGGGCGCGAAGACGTGGGCGACGTAGCCGTTGGGCACCACGCAGCCGTCAGTCATCGAGGTGGGCAAGGAGTCGAAGCCCAGCTTGATGGGGGCCGGGGGTTCGGTGCCGGGGACTTCGGGATTCGGATTCGGGTTGGGGTTTGGACCACCGACGGCGTCGTCATCGTCATCGCTGCTGTTACAGCCGGCCAGGCCCAGGCTCGTCATTGTGGCGAACGCGGCGGCCAGACCGCCGCGCATCATCGTGCGGCGTGACAGGTTCTTTTCCAGGATTTCACTGAACGGCGTGT
Organism: uncultured Achromobacter sp.; assembly: GCA_963530045.1. Taxonomy (GTDB): domain Bacteria; phylum Pseudomonadota; class Gammaproteobacteria; order Burkholderiales; family Burkholderiaceae_B; genus Achromobacter. The sequence goes on along the minus strand of CAUSDE010000004.1, from coordinate 144,430 downwards.
TCAGGCCGGGGTTGCGGACGGTCTTGTCGGAGATGGATTTGCTCATTGGGATTCCTGGCGCGAGGGCTGCGGCTTGATCGGACGAGCAATGCTAGAAGTCCAAAATGAAAGGTTAATGACAAATGGCTGAACGAGTTGGCCGATGATGCGTTGCGTCCACAAGAAAATGGCCGGCGCCGTTTGCACGGTGCCGGCCAGAGAGCATCGGGGAGGCCTCGAGCCTGGGCGCCTACTTGGCCGCGACCGGCGGGCAGCCGCCCTGGTTCAGCGGGCGGAACGCGTTCTCGCCCGGTATGGGGCACAGGATTTTGTAGCAGTCCCAGCGCGCTTTGGATTCCGACGGCTTCTTCACTTCGACGAGGTACATGTCGTGCACCAGCCGGCCGTCTTCACGCAGGTAGGCGTTGCGGGCGAACATGTCGTCGATCTTCATGCCGCGGATCTGCTTCATGACGGCATCGCCGTCCAACGCATTGCTCTCCTTCACGCCTTTCAGGAAGGTCAGCACGGCGGATGGCGGGGGCATGCGCCGATCGAAGGCCGCCGGCGCGGCGTGCGCTACGCGGTGGTGACGATGTGCGTGGGCGGCGGCATGGGCGCGGCAGGCTTGTTCGACATCACGAACTGAATCCGGAGCCGAATCACAAACCGCAGCCGCCGCCAAAAGCGGGGAACCTTACTTGGCCGTGTTCTCGTCGTCCACGGTCAGCCCGCCGTCTTTCATGATGCCTTGCGCGATGTCTTCGGCGCTCTTGCCGGCAAAGCCGTGTTCGCCTGCCGTGATGCGGAAGCTGTCGCCCTCCAGCGGGCTTTGCAAGGTGGCCGACGTGAGCAGCACGCCGTTTGACCGCAGCTGAATGCGTTTTCCGACGCGGTTGCGCGTGAAGTCGGCCAGGGCCTTTTGGCTCTCGGGTTTCAAGGCCACGTCGACGACGCGGGCGCCTGTGTTCGGGTCGGCGCCGGGGGTGGCGCTGGCGGCGTGCAGGATGACGGATTCGGCGTGCGCGGCCAAGGGCAGCGACAAGGCCAGGGCGGCGGCGCAGGCCAGATGCTTTATCAAGGGCATGGCAGTTTCCTTTGGCGGGACAAGTGCTCCATCCTAGCCGAAGTGCGCCGCGCCGACGAGCTCAGGGCCGGCCGGGCGCACGCATGACCGGCGCGCGCATCCATGGCATATCGGGCAGCCCCTGTATCTGCGGCATGCCCGGCGCGGGCATGCCCAGGGGGTTGAGCGCGGCGTCTTGCAGTACGGTCATCCATTCGCGCGGGTCCATCGGTTCACCCATGCGCGCGCGCACATCCAGCAGGTCCAGCGCGGCGCGGCGGTGGCCGGCTTCCGCGGCCTCGCGGAAAAGGCGCTCGGCCACGTTGTAGTTCTTGGGCACGCCCCGGCCCATGCCGGTCAATTCGCCCAGGTACGTTTGCGCGGGGGCAAAGCCCTGGTCGGCGGCGCGTTGATACCAGCGGGCCGCCACCTTGTAGTCCTGCTCCACGTGTTCGCCGTTCTCGGCGATCAGGCCCAGCGTCGTCATGGCCACCACGTCACCGGCCTTGGCGCGCGCCTGCAGCGAGGCCAGCCGGGGCTCGTCCAGATACTTCGCGCCCCGTTCAATTTCGAATTCCCACGCGCTCATGCGCGCCTTGATCAAGTCGCGGCCCAGCGTGGGCGATGGTCCGCGGCCGGCTTGCCCGGGCTTGCCGCCCGGCACGGCGGGCGTCTGGCCGTCGGCCAGCGTCGTGAATGTGACCGTGCCGACCAGGCTGCTGGCGTAGTGCGGAATCTGCCGATAGGCGGTGGCGACCTGCACATCGCCGGTCAGCTGCTTGAAGAAATTCTCGACCGGGGCAGAGGCGGGCAGGTCGTCCAAGCCCTGCGCGAAGTAATACGCGTAGGGGCTATGGCGCGGGCCGTCGTGGCCAAAGCCATCTTCAGCCGTGGCGCCGGGCTGCGTGGAAAAGGCGATCAGTTCACCCCCTGCCGGCACGGTGTGGACCAGCCCGGCCGAGGGCGCGCCGCGAGTCAGGTTCGTGCGGCAGGCGTCCAGCACCATCAGCCGGGCGCGCACGTCGGCGCGGCGCAGCGCTTGCGACACCCGCTTCAGGCTCAGCGAGCTTTGCTGCGCGGTGCGGATGCGGACTTCGCCCAGGGGCAACGCCAGGTCCACGCCAAACAGATAGTTCACATCGTCCACGGCCACCGCATGGCCCGCGAAATACACCAGCGCCAGATCGGCGTCTTTTGCGCGCGTGGCGAATTCGTCGACGGCGTCTTCCATTTGCGCGGTGGTCAGGTCGGTCAGCAGCGTGACGTCGAATTGCCGCTTGCGCAGCGATTCGGCGATCAGGCGGGCGTCGTTGACAGGGTTGACCAGCGCGTTGGCCGGCACCGCGTAGCGGGCGTTGCCGACGACAAGCGCGTAGCGATGTTTGGCGGCGGTGGGTGCGGGCGCAGACGAACGGGCCGCGGGGGCCGCAGCCGGGTTGGCCGCTACGCCAGCATGCAGCGGCAACAACCCCGCTCCCAACATGGCGGCAAGCAGCCGCCGGCGCGACAAAGGCATAGTCAAAGGCTTGGGCAAGGGCATCGCAATCGGAAACGGATTCGTCTTCATGCCGAGCCTCATGGACGGGGGCACACGCCGGCCGGGCCGGGTGTCGCGGACAGCACGCCCAGCGCGCGGGCGGCGTCTTGCAATGAGGACTCGCGCGCGGCGCTCAGCACGTAACGGCCATCGGCGTCAGGCCCGTCCACAATGGACACGTCGTACTGGGACAAGGTGTTGCGCAGCTGTTTGGCGGTCAGCGTGTCGGGCAGGTCCACGACCAGGCGCGGACACGAGCCGCCGCCGCGCGTAAGGACGACGTCGGGCGCGGGGGCATCGAGCGGAGCTTGTTGCACCACGATGACCGACATCATGATGGCTAGTGCCCAGCCCAGCGGCATCAGCGGGCTGGCGGGTGTGGGCCACAGCCATTGCCATAGCCGGCGCGCGCGCGATGGCGCGGCGGGCACAGGCTGGAGGCGTTCGGCCAGCGCCCGCAGAAATGCGGAGTCGCGGTCGGCCTGGCCGATCTCGTTGTGCGCCAGCTGGCGCGCTTGGGCCAGGGTGAGCCATTCTTCGACTTCGGCGTGCAGCGCGGGGTCGCGCGCCATGTCGGCTTCGAAGGCGCGGCGGGCTTCTTCGTCGAGCTCGCCCGACAAGTAGGACAGCACTCGGTCTTCAGACATGATCAGTCCATTCCTTTGCGCGTGCATTCGGCCACGAGCTTGCGTGCGGAATGCAGGCGGCTCTTGACGGTCGGCACGTGCAGGTCTTGCTGCTTGGCGATCTGTTCCATGGGGACTTCGTCCAGATACAGGAACATCGTGGCGCGCAGGGTATCGCTGAGTTTGTTCAGGCAGTCGCGCATTCGCTTGACGAGCGACAGGTGTTCGTAGGCGTGTGCCGGGTCGGCGAAGGGGGAGGGGTCGCCCACGTCCTGGGTATCGTCGAAGACGTTGTCGTCCTGCCCGCCGTCGCCTTCGGACCCGGACCATCGCACTTCGTGGCGGGTGCGCCGATGCATCTGGATAAGCTCGTGCAGCGAGCCCCGATACAGGTAGCCGCCCAGCTTGCTGACCGCGAGTTCGTGCGCGGCCCAGCCGCCTGCCGGTTGGCCGTGCTGGAAGCCTTCGTCCTTGAAGGTGCGTGTTTGCAGGAACTTCATGAGCGCGTTATTGAAGGCGTCCGCCACGCCTTCCGGCGAGGTATTGAAGAATTTCTTGCGCAGCTTCAACGTGATGTGCTGCTCGGCCTTGTTGCGGAATTCCAGCGCGTAGCGCGGATCGGCATGCATGATGCGCAGCAGCGCGTCGACGTTGTTGATGACGTAGCGCTTGGGGTCGAGCGTGTTCATGGTTCAGATTCTTGGTGTCGAACTGGACGCGGAACGTCAGCCCATCGGCGGAAAATGCCGCAGCCCTGCGGGGCGAGGGCTGCGGCACCTTAGCCGCGCAAGGGCGGAAAATCAAGCGCGGCGGCGGAGCACGGCAATGCCGCGAACAGTGAAGGCCACGACGATGGCCAACGACAGGTAGAAGCCGAAACCGAAGCTCAGGCTGTTCCACAGGGACGACGCCATGTCGCCGGCCATGTTGCGGCTGGCGCGGGAATTGCCCATGAAGCCGGCGAACTGGCGGGTGGCGTTCATGATTTCTCGCACTTGCGAGACCACGCCGGCCAAGGCGATCAGCCACAAGGCCAGCGGCACGAAATAGCCGAACCGGGCGGCGCGCTGGGGCAGCAGGGACGGCAGCAGCGGGCCGACCACGGCCAGCAGCCACAACAGCGCGTAAATACCGGCGCCCGTGCCATGCGAGCCCTGGATGTCGCCGCCATTCTGCATGCGCAGCAGGTCATAGAAGCTAAGGCTGGCATTCGAGCCCATGATGCGCACCGTGATCACGGAGAACACCGTGGTGGCCAGCAGGAACAGCAGCGCGCCCGCGGCGTCGCCTCGGTTGACGCGGGCGGCGGCGGTGGCGGCCCAGCGTGCGCCGTGGGTCTTGGCCTGGTTCAATACGTCGCGTGCCTCTTTGCCTTGCATGGTCTTTCCTTTTGGTTCCGGCGGGGATGCCTGTATCTGTGTCTATGCGCGGCGCACGAAAAGGTTCGATTTATTTTTTTGAAGAAATTTTTCGAACCTTTCCCGGCCTGACGCGTAGCAGGGGACAAGGGCGCGGATTTTCCCGTCGCCATCCATCCATACGGAGAGCCGAATCATGTCGAACCCCACCCCGCTGACCGCCCTGTACCAGACCGTGGTGCAAGAAGAACTGGGCCTGGTCGCCCGTATTGACGAAGACGGCGACGTGCTGTTTCGCTACCCCGATCTGGGCACCATGTTCTTCAGCCTGAGCGAGGCGGATCCGGAATTCCTGCGTCTGGTCTACCCGAGCTTCGTGGACGCGGACGAACTGGGCCTTACCCGCGCGCAACTGCTGGAAGTGGTCAATGCGGTGAACAACCGCTGCAAGGCGGTCAAGCTGAGCCTGCAGCAAGACCGCGGCCCGAAGGCCGGACGCGTGTCGGCGTCCGTAGAGAGCTTTGTGGCCGCGTCCGATACGCTGCCCGCCGAAGCGCTCTTGCGCGCCATCGTGGTGCGTTGCGTGTCGGTCATCCGCCACAGCGCTGGCGAACTGGTGAAAGACGCGCTGGAACTCAAGCAGGCCGCTGCCGGTTGAGGAGGCCGCCCGCCGCGCGGAATTGAAACAACCCTGGTCCTGCGCTGTAACTTTGAGATACATTGCAGGGCTTTGACGGAAACTGCGCCTTGCCGCTGCCCCGTTTCCGGCCACCACGATGATGTCGATGCGCCCGCTCTTACTCCGTTCCCTGATCTTTCGCCTTGTGACCATGCTGTTGTTGCTGGGAGGGTTGAGCGCATGCGCGGTCAAAACCAATTCCCGCGGCGGGCTGGTCTATGGCGTCGACACGGCCGCCCTGTTCGGCACCGAGATCGGCCAGTTCCCCTTGCAGGATGGGGGACTGGGCACGCTGCGCCGCGAAGGCAAGAACTTCTCGGTCAAGCTGTCGGGCAACCAGCGCGTGGTGCCCTTGAACAATGTGGACTCGGCCCGGATCGCGCGCACCGAGAACGTGGGGCCGCGCACCGTGGTCGTCATCGAGACGCAACGGCGCAACTGCGACTACCGCTATACGGTGCTGGCGATCGAAGGGTCCGATGTGCTGTCCTGGGACCTGGGCAATTGCCGCGACCGGCCGGCGGTGCTGGTGCAGGATGACCGCAGCGCCATGACTTTCGATTTTCCGAAGGGATCCAACATCGAGCGGTTCGTCTACACGCAGGACGGCCGCATGCGCCGCGGCGACGTCAAGGCGGTGGCCGGCCTGAATCCGCGCGCCAAGCCCTTTGCCGACGAATCGTTGTACCCGCCTGGGTACCTGGATTCTCTGCGCTTGTATGGCGTCTATCCGCCGCCCGCGGCGCCGGCCGCAAAGACGGGTAAATCCGGCAAGCCGGGCAAAGCGCCCAAGCCCGCGCGGGCCGCCACGCCGGACGCGCCCGCCAGGACGGCGCCCGTCGACAACCCGACCGGCAGTCAACCCCAGGTCCCAACGCAGACCGCCGGCCGCGTTGTTCCGCCGCCACCCCAGCGTGTGCCGGGAGGCGATGCGCCCGCCGCTGCCGCCAGCCCCGCGCCGCGCGCGGGCGGCGCGTCGCGCACGCCCGCCAAGCTGGACCTGCCCGACGAGGAAATCACCTCGACCCGTCTTGACCTGAGGGACTGACGTGCGGCAAGCCCAGATTCGCCAACTGCTTTTCCTGATCGTCCTGACGGTCGTCTATCTCAGCTTCGAGCTGGGTTTCAATGCGCGCCTGCTGGACGTGGTGGGCAGCCGCGCCACGCCTCACGACATCGAAGAACTGGAGTTCTTCGGCCGTACGCTGTCCGGCATTGCCGCGGCGCTGGTGGTGCTGCAATTGCTGCTGACCCGGCGCCTGCGCACCGGAGGAAAGCCGTCATACCTGAAGATCGGCGTCGCCTGCGTCGTGACCGCGCTGGTGGTGTTCAGCGCTATCAAGGGGCTGGTGAATGTGCTGGTGGATAGCCGCGACGGCGATTTCCGGCGCATCGCCGCCAACGCCGGCTTGCTGCAGCGGTCCCTGGTGCAGGGCGACCTGCATCTGGACGGCCTGGTCGACGACGAGGTCTATGCCCGGCCCGAGGGCAAGGCGTTTCTGGCCGTGTTCCAGGTGCTGCTGTCCAATATCGACAACCTGGACGAGAAGGTCGAACCCAAGAAGCGTCAGGTGATCCGTACCGATCTGCAACGGCAGATGAAGACCTTCACGTTTGATGGCCGCGACGTCCGCATGACGGCGCCGGGCATCCGCGGTTATCACCAGGTCTACACCAGCGTGATGCAGTCTGTCGCCGACCGCTGGAAACAGTATGCGGGCGTGCCGGTGGGAAACGACATCGGCCTGGCGCGTGAGCAGGACCGTGCCTGGAGCGACTACCGCAGGAACCTGTCCAAGCGGGGTTGGACGCCGGAGAGCGTGCCGGCGCGCTATCAGGGGCGCGTGGTGCAGGACGTGCGCAAGCGCATTCCGGTGCCCGGCGACTGGCAGCCTTATGACCGCGCCACCTTCAACGAGGCGGTGGCCCAGCAGTATTGGAAGACCATGCGCAGCCGCACCGTGCATGTGGAAGGGGACGCGATTCCGCCGGGACTGTCGTACGAGGACTTCGTGGCGCGCCCTGGCGTGCAGAAGCTGTTGCGGCAGACCCTGATGGTGCCCGCCACCATGAGCGTGGCCGCCAACTACACCGATGCGGCCAGCTTCAAGCGACTGTACGACGGCATGCTGGACCGCGCCGTGGACGAGGCGATGCCGCGCTTTTCCGCCCGCAATGAAGACTTCGGCCGGGGCGGCCAGCACTACAAGCTGGGCCAGGATGCCGCGCGGGCGGCGATCGTGCCACCGGTGGCGCTGTTGTTTTCCCTGCTGGGCGCGGTGGGCCACTTCGCCAAGCTGCTGTATCTGATCGCCAAGCTGGTCGTGTGGGTGCGCACGCCCGCCGGGCAGGAGCCGGGCCGCACCGCGACGCGCGCAGCTGGGTTGGCGCTGGTACTGACGCTGGTGTGCGTCTGGACCGCGTTTTCCTTCATGCAGAACGGCGTGACAAAGAGCGAGCTGTTCCAGCAGATGTCGCGCACGGAGTCCGGCCGGGATGACGAGTCGGCCGGCCAGGCGCTGCGCCGCCGCGTGCTGGCCAACATTGCGCACGTGGTGGTGGTGGGGCAGGCCTATACCTACCCCTTCAACGAGGCGGTGCGCACGCGTGTGCTGGGCGGCATCAAGTACGGATACCACGGCGATGCGGATTAAGCGTCTGATCGCGGCGCTGCTTGCCGCCGTGCTGCCCGTGTCCGGCGCCGGCGCCGCCTGCCTGGGCATGCAGGTGCACGCCCATCGCGGCGCGCCGACGCTGCCCGAGAATTCGCTGGCGTCGATCAGCGCTGCCTACGCGGGCGGTTGGGACGGGGTCGAAATCGACATGCAGCGCCTGCAGGACGGCCGCTGGGTGCTGCATCACGACGTGCTCACGGGCAGGACGGTGGGCGGCGTGGGGCGCAAGGCCGTGCTGCAACTGAACAGCGCCGATTGGCGTGGCGCCAAGCTGATGGGGCAGGGCGGCGGGTCGCCGCCGCCGTTCCTGGACGACGCGCTGCGGGTCGCGGCTGCGCAACCCGCCAAGACGTTCAACGCCGAACTGAAGGTCGTCTACCGCGACTGCGCGCCGGTCAGCCAGCTGGTCTCCGGCATGAAGCAATCGCTGCCGCACGGCAACTGGATGATCACGTCGGCCTTTCCGGAAGCGCTGCGCTGCGTGCGCGGCACCGACCGCCAAGGCTATCTGGGGCTGATCGTCTTTGACCCCAGGAATGCCGAATCCGTCAGCGCCAACCCTCTGGGCAAGTACGTGTCGCAGCGCGCCACGGCGCCCAAGCTCACCCGCCCGTGGCTGGCCAACCTGGCCAGGACCGTAGGCGCGCCGGTGGGCGTGCACGTGGACGCCTTGACGCTGGCCGCCAACCCCCAGCTGCTGCGCGACGCGGCGTCGGAATCGGTGCGGGTATTCGTCTACGCGGTCGGCGGCGATGCCGCGCTGGCGCAGCAATTGCGTGCGACCCGCCAGCGGGAAGGCTATCTGCCGTCCGGCGTGATCATCGACGGCGACGCGCAGGCGTTTTGCCGGACGATGGGCGGGTAGCGCGTGGCGGCCACCGGCCGCCCGGTGGTCCGGATTTCCGCCTACACTTGGCCTCTCTTTTGCCGACTTTCCGCAAGGAATCGCCCATGACCGCACGCGCCGCCTGGCTCCTGTCCTGCATGCTTTTCACGGGCGCCGCCCAGGCCGGGTCCGCCCCGGCGGAACTGTCCTGCGTCTCGGAAAGCGGCAAGGTGGCGTTGAAAGGGGTGATCCCCTCGCCGTCATCTGAAGAACTGAACATCACGCTGAGCTATTTCGACGCGAACCTGAACTTCAACTCTGACACGCACGCCAACAGTCTCGTGGTAGAGGATTTTCCGCAATCGGTGTTCACGCTGCTCGCCCCATCTCCGGGGGGCGCGCTGACGCTCTATGCCTTGCCGTCCAGCGTGGCGGTGGCCAAGCAGGCCAACGGCGATATCGCGGGCAGCTTCCGGGCTAAGCTGGCCGGGCCCCGCCCTCGTTCGGCGGGCGGGGTGCAGACAGACCTCCCGCTCAAGGCCACGCTGCACTGCAACTACCGCTACTCGCTGTAGGCGGTCAGCGCGGGGCGGCGGGCAGGTGCAGCGCCACCACTTCCGTGTCGCCATCCCTGAATGCCGGATACCGGCCTCGGACCAGCGGGTCGTGGCCGGGCACGATGTGGTCCGGCGACTCTGCGTGCTTGAGCAGCGTTTCATAGCCTGCCAGCATGTCGGCCACGTTCAGCACGATGGGAAACGGCGCATCCAGCCCCATGTTGTCGTAGTAATGGCTGGCGTCGGACGCCAGCACGATCCAGCCGCGCGCCGTATGCACGCGCACGGCCTGCAGGCCTTGCGTGTGGCCGCCGATGTGCAGCAGTTGCAGGCCGGGCGCGAGCTCGTCGTGGCCATGATAGAAATCCACCCGCTTGTCATAGACCCCGCGCACCACGTCGACCACGTCTTCGACCGCGTAGGCGTGGCGCAGCATGTCGAAGCGCATGTTGCAGCCGCAGGCGTAATGCAGTTCGCTTTCCTGCAGGTGCAATCGGGCGTGCGGCAGCTTGCGCAGGTTGCCGGCGTGGTCGTAGTGCAGGTGGGTGACGATGACGTCCTGGATGTCGGCGGCGGAGATGCCCAGCGTCTTCAAGGCGTCGATGGGGCAGCGCAGGAATTCGCGGCCGCGCGCGCGGGCGGCAGCCTCGTTGAAACCGGTGTCGACCAGCCAGACTCGGGCGCCGTGCCGAATGACCCAGACGAAATAATCCATCGGCATGGGTCCGTCGTGCGGGTCGGGCGGGGTGATGAAATTCTGGCCACGGCGGCGCGCGACCGTGGCGTAGCGCAAGGCATAGACTTCGTGGTTCGGCAGCGTCATGCGATTCCCCGGGCGGTGCGGATGTATTCGAGTTCAGGTTTCAGGTAGTCCAGCAGGCGTTGCGGGTTCTCCACCATGGGAAAGTGGCCGAGTTCAGGCATGGCGGTAAAGCGCGCGCCCGGAATCTGCGCGGCGACGCGGCGGCTGTCTTCGGGGCTGGCGGAGTAGTCGTAGGCGCCGGTCAGGAGCGACACGCCGAAGCGCCGGGTATCCAGGCCGGCCAGGTGTTCGGCGGCGTCGAAATCTTCGCTGTAGAACCAGAGGTCGTTGGCGTAGACGTTGAAGCCGCCTTGCGCGTAGATCCACGCGGCATCGCGGCGCGCCGCCAGCGTGGCCGCAGGGCCCATCAGCCCGCGCACGTAGGCCGGGTTGTGCGCCGCCTGGTTGACCTGGGGATGGCACAGCATGGGCGTGCGCCGGCCCGTGGCCTTCCAGGGGGCTTCCAGCGCCACCACGCCTGCCACGTCGTCCGGATTGCGGGCGGCGGTCACAAGCGCCATTGCGGCGCCCATCGAACAGCCCAGCAAGACGGCGGGGGCGTCGGCGACTTGGCGGATGACGGCCAGGCAGGTCTGCAGATAGGCGTCGCGGGACAGGCCTGTTTCGGTCCAGGCCTGGCCGGGCAGCGGCATGCTGCGGCCGTGGCCGGGCATGTCGAAGGCGATCATGCGCCATTGGCGGCGCAGGCCGGGGTCCGCCATCAGCGCGTGGTATTGGCGCGAATCGGCGCCGGCGGTATGCAGCATCAGTAGCGGCGGGCCGTCGGCCAGGCCGCTGGTTTCATAGTAGAGGGAGGCGGACGTCGCGCCCAGGTCCAGGTTGACGTAGTGGCCGGCGATGGCGCTGCGGTCCAGCAGGGCGGGGGCGGCGTGGATCTGGCCGCGCAGGATTTCGAACAGCCGTTCCAGGGGATGCAGGGCCTGGGCGATGGCCAGGGCATCGCCCTTGACGCGCAGGCCCTGGGCCAGGCGATGCGCGGCGGTGAACGAGTGGTAGCCCGGAGGCGGGGTGGGTTCCAGCAGCTTGCGCCAGGTATCGGGCGCAGCGCTGATGACGAGGCATTGCGAGGGGGCGGCGGGCTGGCCCGCCCAGGCAGTGACCCGGTCTTCCGGATCCGCGCCGACTTGCAGCCAGATGGCGCATGGCAGGCCTCTGGCTGCGGAGATGAATTCGCTATCCTGCTGCGCCAGGGCCGCCGCGGCCCTCAGTTCCTGGACGATCGCCTTCACTTGCGGATGCCTCCTCTTGTTGGCGCCTGAGCACCTCGAGCGCGGTGCGTTCCGCGTTCACGATATGGCTCTGTGCGGCCGCTTGGGCGCCTTGTGGATCCCGAGCATGGATGCGCTCGAAGATGTGGTCGATTTCGGCCATGCTTTCCGGCAGCCGTTCGGGGCGCGCGAACGAGGTGGCGCGCAGCAGGTTGATGCGCGACAGCAAGCCGGGCAGCATGTCCTTGATCAGATCGTTGTCACAGCCCGACAGCAACACGTCGTAGAAGTCGCGCTTGGCCGCCAGCAATGCCGATTTGTTGCTGCCCTTGGCCTGGCGGCGCAGCGCATCCACGGCCTTGCGCAGGCGTTCAACGTCCGTGTCGCTGGCCAGCCGCGCGAACTCATGCGCGGCGAAGCCTTCCAGCAGGGCGCGCAGGGAATACAGGTCGCGCGCCGCCTTTTCGGTGATGCGCACCACCGTCGGGCCGCGGTGCGGCTCGATGGAGATCAGGCGCTCGGCTTCCAGGGTGCGCAGCGCTTCGCGCAGCGTGCTGCGGCTGATGCTCAGCTGTTCGCACAATTCGGCTTCGCGCAGGCGTTCACCGCCCTTGATGCGCCCGTCCATGATGGACGTGCGCAGGAATTCCTCGACGCGGGTGCGCAAGGTGGTCGGTTTTTCGAATACTGCGCCGGTGGGGGTGGGCATGGCTGTCTCTCGCTTAGCGTAACGGCGGGCGCGAGCGGCAGCAGGGGCTTTTGGCCCGGCTGCGGCGAACCGCCGGTTCAACGTAAAGACGCAATATATCCCGCCGGCAGGCCATCGCTATAGCCCGAGGTAGGCGGCGCGCACGCGGCTGTCTTCCAGCAGCGCGTTGCTGGGCCCGGACAGCACCATCGTCCCGGATTGCAGCACGTAGGCGTGGTCGGCGACCGACAGGGCCAGCCGGGTGTTCTGTTCCACCAGCAGGATGGTCAGGCCGCTGCGGTGGATGTCGATCATGGCCTGGTGCATTTCCTCGACGATCTTGGGCGCCAGGCCGTGGCTGGGCTCGTCCAGCAGCAAGAGGCGGGGTTCGAGCATCAGCGCGCGGCCGAAGGCCACCATCTGCTGTTCGCCGCCGGACAATGTGCCGGCCTGTTGACGGCGCCGTTCGCGCAGGCGGGGGAAGAGGGCGTAGACGCGGTCGCAGCTGTGTTTGAGGCCGGACGCGTCCTGGCGGCGGGTATAGCCGCCCAGGTACAGGTTTTCCTCTACCGTCATTTCCGGGAAGACGTGGCGGCCTTCGGGGACGTGGGCGATGCCCAGCTCCGGGATGCGGTGCGGCGGCAGGCGCAGGATGTCTTGGCCGTCGAAGGCGATGCTGCCGCTGACCTTGTCCAGCAGCCCCGAGATGCAGCGCAGCAACGTGCTTTTGCCTGCGGTGTTGGCGCCGACGACGGCGATGAACCCGCCTTCGGGCACGTCCAGCGAGACCTCGTGCAGCACCGGGCTGCGGTCGTAGGAGGCGGTCAGCCCCTGGATCTGCAGCAGGCTCATGCGGTCACCTCCACCTGTTCCATGGATTTGCCCAGATAGACCTCGATCACCGTCGGGTCGGCCGCGATGTCCGCCGGGCTGCCTTCGGCGATTTTCTGACCGAAGGACAGCACCAGGATGCGGTTGCACAGCCGCATGATGGCGCGCATGTGGTGCTCCACCACGATGAAGGTGATGCCGGATTCGTCGCGCAGCGCGCGGATCAGGTCCAGCAGCGCGTCCATTTCGGATTCGTTCAGCGCCGCCATCACCTCGTCCAGCAGGAAGACCTTGGGATCGGTGCACAGCGCGCGGGCCAGCTCCACCCGGGCCTGTTCGGGAAAGGACAGTTCGCCGGCCGGCTTGGCGGCGATGGCGGACAGGCCGACACGGTCCAGGTTGTCGCGGGCGACCTGGCGGGCCCGCGGCACGTCGTGGCGCAGCAGGCCGCCCACAAGCACGTTGTCCAGCACGGTCATCTCAGGAAACAGCGCCACGTTCTGGAACGTCTTGGTCATGCCGCGGGCGGCGATCTGGTGGGGGCGCAAGCCGCTGACGTCCTCGCCTTCCAGTTCGATGCGCCCGCCCTGGCTGGCGTACAGGCCCACCAGCAGGTTGAAGAGCGTGGTCTTGCCGGCGCCGTTGGGGCCGATCAGGCCCAGGATGTCGCCGCGTGCCACGCTGAACGACACGTCGTCCACCGCTTTCAGGCCGCCAAAGCGCCGCTGGATGTTCGAAACCTTCAGGATGTCAGGCATGGTGGCCCCGCGTCAGGGTGCGCAGCCGCGTCCACAGCGCCGACAGGCCGCGCGGCTCGATCAGGATGATGGCGATCAGGATCAGTCCGAACGCCAGCTGCGATACGCCCGCGGTGTGCCCGGACAGCCAGTCGTTGAACACTTCTTCCAGCGGGATGATGACCAGCGCGCCGATCAGCGGGCCGGCCACGGTGCCCACGCCGCCGATGATGCAGATCAGCGCCACGCGTACCGAGATGCCCACCAGCGAGAACACGGTGTCCGGGTCGAAGAAGTAGATGAACTGCGCGTACAGCGTGCCGCAGGCGCCCATCAGCGCGGCCGAGATCACGGCGGCCAGGATGCGCGTTTGCGCGGTGTTCACGCCGATCACTTCGGCGGCCTGCGGATTGGCCTTCACGGCGCGCAGCCGGTAGCCCAGGCGCGAATGGCTGATCAGCGCGAAGACGACCGACGTGACCAGCGCGGCGCCCAGCATCAGGTAGTAGTAGGGGATGCTGGACTTGAACTGCATCTGCGCCACGCCTTCCGAGAACGGAATGGACAAGCCGACCGGCCCGCCCGTCACTGACGCCCAGGTATTGGCGATGGCGCGCAGCACTTCGCCGAACGCCAGCGTGGCCAGCGCGAAGTAATGGCCGCGCAGCCGCATGGTGGGCAGGCTGAGCAGCGCGCCGGCCACGGCCGCCACCGCCATCGCGGCCACGATGCCCAGCCAGGGCGATATGCCGTAGCGCATCAGCAGCAGGGTCGACGTGTAGGCGCCCAGGCCGAAGAAGGCCGCATGCCCGAGCGATATCTGGTTGGCCAGCCCGCCCACGATGTTCCAGGATTGGCCCATGGCGGCAAACAGGAGCACCAGCGTCAGGACGCGGATGCCGTAGCCCTGGTCTTCCATCAGCCAGGGGGCGGCCAGCGCAATGGCGAAAAGCGCGGCCCAGGGCAGGGATTGTCGAGTCATGGCCATCACGCAGCCCTTTTCAAGAGACCTTCCGGGCGCACGGCCAGGACAAGGATGAAGATGGCGAACAGCACCAGGTTCTGCAGCTGCATGGGCAGCACCAGCGAGGACAGCGACTGGATCACGCCGACGGCCACCCCGCCCACCACCGCGCCCATCACGCTGCCCAACCCGCCCAGCACTACCGCGGTGAACATCAACACGCTGAACTGCGCGCCGACGGTGGTGGAGGCCGTCAGGTAGGGCAGGATGATGCCGCCGCCCAGGGCCGTCAGCCCCACGCCCAACCCGAAGGCAAGCTGATGCACGCGGTGGGTGGAAATGCCCGACAGCCGGGCGGCCATCGGGTCCTGGGCGGTCGCGCGCACGGCCATGCCCCACCAGGTTTTCTTCAGCACCCACCACAGCGTCAGTCCGGCGACAGACGCCACCGTGAAGGCCAGCAGATAGGGCGCGCTCAGCAGGATCGGGCCGACTGAAAGCGCCGTCATCTGATAGGGCGTCTGCACCGAGCGGAACTCCGATCCGAACAGGATCAGGGCCAGGTTCTCCATCACGATGAGCAGGCCCACCGTCAGGAAGATCTGCGCCACCGCCGGCGCCTTCAGCACCCGGTCGATCAGGAACTTCTGCGTCAGCACGCCCAGCACGAAGGCCACCGCGAACGACAGCAGCGACCCCACGAGCGGGTCCAGCCCCAGCAGCTTCCAGGCGAAGTACGCCACGAACATGCCCACCATCAGGAACTCGGCCTGGGCGAAGTTGACGATGGAGACCACCCCGAAGACGAGCGTGAGCCCGATCGAGATGACCGCGTACACGCCGCCCAGCAGAATGCCGTCCACCAGCGCCTGCAAGAATTGCATGACAGTCCTCCGGTTCGCGCCGCGCGCTCAGCTGGCGCTGATGACGCGGCCCTTGGCCAGCGCCTGCGGCCACACCGACACCAGCTCGTTGTTCTGCCACTGGACCATGACGGGTTGAGCCAGGGTGTTCAGGCCGTTGGCATCGAAATGCACGCCGCCGCCCGACATTACGCCGGCCCAGCCCTGGTCGTACTTCTGCGCGCGCAGCGCTTTCGATACGGCCTCGGGTTTGTCGGACGCCGCCACCTCCAGGGCTTGGGCCAGCACGCCGGCGCATACGGCGTGTTCCAGGGCCTCGTGGGGCATGAAGGTGCCGAAGCGCTTGCGGTAGCGCTCGGTGTATTCCGGCGCCTGGTCGTAGTTGGCCGGGGCGATCGACAGCACAGCCTGCGAGTACTGGCCCAGCGCCTTCGCGAAGTCCGGGATCACGTAGCCCGCCGCGCCGCCCACGATCGGCACCGTCAGCCGTTGCTGGCGCATCACGCGGATGATCAGCAGGCTGTCGTTCAGATAGGAAATCGGGAACACGATCTGGGCGTCCGAGGCCCGCAGCTTGCTGATCAGCGGCGTGACGTCGGTGATGCCCAGCGGATAGGCCTCGTCCAGCACGATCTGGGCGCCGGCGGCCTTGGCCGCATTGCGCACGCCCACGGCCTGCGAGGTGCCGTAGGCAGTGTCTTCGTACAGCAGCGCGATCTTCTTGATGTCGGAGGCGCCCGCGACGACGGATGCCGCGTAGTCGTATTGCGCCTTTCCCAGCACCGAACCCTTGGACACCACCTGGAAGATGTGTTTGAAGCCGCGCTCGGTCAGCACGTCGGAGAATGACATCGTCAGCAGCGGGATGCCGCGGCGTTCGGTCACTTCGGACACTGCCAACGTCAGCGACGAGGCATAAGCGCCGATCAGGGCCACGCAGCGGTTCTGCGTGATCAGGCGCTGGGCGACCGTGGCGGCGGTGGTGGGCTGCGAGGTGGCGTCCGCGATGATCAGCTTGAGCTTGGCGCCGCCCAGCGACTTGATGCCGCCCGCCGCGTTGACCTCATCCGCGGCCAGCTCCAGCCCCTGCCGCGAATTGATGCCGAACTGCGCGTTGGCGCCCGACAGCGGCAGGATCACGCCGACATTGATCTCGGCCGGCGCGGCCAGCGCGCGGGCGGGCAGGGTGGCCGCCAGCGCGGCCGCACCCAGTCCGGCGACAAATTCCCGGCGCCCGTGGCGCACGGCCTGCTTGGGGTTGCTTTTCATGCTTGTCTCCTGGCTTTTATGGGTATGGGCGCACGGCAGCCAGCCCGGCGCGTTGCCGCATTATTGTGTTCATTTTTTAAGCAGTCAAGCATATTGTCCGACAATCTGACTATTGACGTTCCGGCGATGATTGCCTGACAATCAGACAAAATAAATCGAGCAGAAGCCCGATTCGACGCCCGTCACCCATCATCAACGAGGAACCCATGGCAGACATCAAATCCGAAACCCAAGCCCTGTTCGACCAAGGCCTGAACCTGCGCCGCGAAGTGCTGGGCACCGAATACGTGGACGGCTCGCTGGCCCGCGCCAACGATTTCATGATGGCGTTCCAGCACATCACGACCGAATGGTGCTGGGGCTACACCTGGGGCCGCCCGGGCTTGGAGAAGAAGACGCGCAGCATGCTGAACCTGGCCATGCTGACCGCGCTGAACCGCCCGGCCGAAATCAAGCTGCACGTCAAAGGCGCGCTGAACAACGGCGTGACGGTTGAAGAGATCAAGGAAATCCTGCTGCAGGCCACCGTGTATTGCGGCATTCCCGCGGGCCTGGATGCCTTCAAGGTGGCCAATCAGGTGCTGGAAGAAGAGGGCGCTTTCAAGGAGCAGCAAGCATGAGCGCACCGCAAGAACGCGTGGGCTTGGTCGGCATCGGAAGCATGGGCTGGCCGATGGCGGCCCGTCTGGTGCAGGCAGGCTATGCGGTGACGGTTTTCGACGCCGCGCCGGGGCAGGCCGACAAATTCGCGAAGGAAGTGGGCGGCCAGGCCGCCGCCACCTGCGCCGGGCTGGCGGCGCAATCCGACATCGTCTTCACGATGCTGCCCACCAGCGCCATTGTGGAACAGGTGCTGGGCGGCGAACACGGCGTGCTGGCGGGCCTGCGCCCGGGCAGCGTCGTGGTAGACATGAGCTCCGGCGTGCCCGCGCAGACGCAGCGGCTGGCCCAGGCGGTCGCCGCCGCCGGCAGCCAGATGGTGGACGCGCCCGTGTCGGGCGGCGTGCCTCGCGCGCGCACCGGCGAACTGGCGATCATGTTCGGCGGCCCGGCCGCCACGCTGGAGCGCGTGCGCCCCGCGTTGTCCGCCATGGGCACGTCGATCACCGCCGTGGGCAACGTGGGCAGCGCCCATGCCATGAAGGCGCTGAACAACCTGGTGTCGGCGGGCGGCTTCCTGATCGGCGTCGAAGCCATGCTCATCGGCCAGCAATTCGGCCTGGATCCCAATGTGATCGTGGATGTGCTGAACGCGTCGACGGGCATGAACAATTCCACGCAGAAGAAGTTCAAGCAGTTCGTGCTGTCGCGCGAGTTCAATTCGGGCTTCGGCCTGGACCTGATGGTCAAGGACCTGGGCATCGCGCTGGGCATCGCCACCGATACCGGCACGCCCACGCCGTTCGCGTCGCTGTGCCGAGAGTTGTGGGCCTCTGCCGGGAAGACCCTGGGCAAGGGGCAGGACCACACCGCCGTCGCGCGCCTGTCCGAGCAGTTGGCCGGCGTGGAACTGGCCGGCAAGTCGCGTTAGGCCGCTTCAATCCGGCGCGGCTATGGCCGCGCCGCTTTTTCAACCTGCAACACAAGCATCCGCCAGGACAAGGCGGAGGGCCGGCTGCTGCCGGCACAAACAGCGAGGAGCAAGACATGAAGAAGATTTTCCTGGCGGCCCTGGGCGCCGGCCTGATCGCGCTTGGCGCCAACGCCGCCGCGCAGGGCTACCCCACACGCGCCATCTCCATGGTGGTGCCGTACGCCGCGGGCGGATCCACCGACGGCCTGGCCCGCATCGTGGCGCAGGCCATGGGCGAAAACCTGGGCCAGACCGTCGTGGTGGAGAACCTGGGCGGTGGCGGCACCATGATCGGCAACCAGCGCGTGGTCCGCGCCGCGCCCGACGGCTACACCATCACCTTCGGCAACATGGGGTCGCTGGCCATCGCGCCGTCGCTGTATCCCAAAAGCAAGTTCGACCCACGTCGCGACATGAGCGCCATCGGGTTGGTGGCGACCGTGCCGATGGTGTTGTCCGTCAGCAAGAAGAGCGGCATCACCACGCTGCCGGACTTCGTCGCGCGTTTGAAGAAGCACGGCGCCGACGTGAATTTCGGCAACGCGGGGTCCGGGTCCACCAGCCATATCGCCGCCGCCTACTTCATGCACGTGACCCAGACGCAAGGAATGCAGATCCCGTACCGCGGCGCGGGCCCGGCCATCGCCGACCTGATGGCGGGCACGGTGGATGCCGTGATCGACCAGACCGTCACGATGATCCCCATCCACGAGGGCAAACGCGTCACGGCCCTGGCGGTGGCCTCGGCCTCCCGCCTGCCGCAGATCCCGGATGTGCCGACGTTTGCCGAGGCGGGCGTGCCGGACTTCAACATGAGCGTATGGAACGGCATCGCCGCGCCCGCCGGCACGCCGCCCGCAGTGATCGCGCGGCTGGAACAGGCCTTGGCTGCGGCGCTGAAGAGCCCTGGCGTGCGCGAGTCGCTGGACAAGCTGGCGGCCCAGGCGCCGGCCGAGAAAGAGCAGGGGGCGGCCGCCTTCCAGGCGCTGATCGCCCGCGACGTGCCGAATTTCGCCGCGTTGATCAAGGATGCCGGCATCACGGTAAATTGAGCCCTTCTCGGTTCGATTCCTTTCTGGGAGACCCCCGCATGCGTCCGACCCTTTCCGATCCTTCCGTGCAAGAACCGCCCCTGTGCCTGGCGCCGCTGCCAGAGATGGACGCGGCAGCCTTCGAGGTGCCGCCCGGCGCGTGCGACACGCACGCGCACGTGGTGGCCACGGATGCCGCGGCCTATCCGCTGGTGCCCGAACGCACCTACACGCCGCCGCCTGCCCCCGAGTCCGCTTACCTGGGCATGCTCAAGCAGACCGGCATGTCGCGCGGCGTGCTGGTGCAGATCAGCGTCTACGGCACCGACAACCGCTACATGCTGGAGGTGCTGCGCCGCCATCCCGACCAGTTGCGCGGCATCGGCGTGGTGGCGCCCACCGTGACGGACAGCGAGCTGGCGGATATGCACGCCGCCGGCGTGCGCGGCTTGCGCATCAACGTGCTGTTCGGTGGCGGCATCGGCTTTGACGCGATGGAGACCTTGGCGCATCGCATCGCCGGCCTGGGCTGGCACATGCAGTTCCTGATGGATGCCCGCCAGTTGCCCGAGCTCTTGCCGCGCATGCGCAAGCTGCCCGTGCCGGGCGTGGTGGACCACATGGGCCACATGCCGGTGGCCGAGGGCGTGGACAGCCCGGGTTTCCAGGCCTTGCAGCATCTGGTCCGGGACCACGGCTGGTGGGTCAAGCTGTCCGGTGCCTACCGCATCAGCGACCGCTTCGACGATTTCAGCGACGTGGTGCCCTGGGCGCAAACGCTGATCGAGACGGCACCTGACCGCATGCTGTGGGGCAGCGACTGGCCGCACGTGCACCAGACGCGCATGGTCAACACGGGGCGGCTGCGCAACCAGCTGGCGCTGTGGGCGCCGGACGCCGCCGTGCGCCGCGGCATTCTGGTCGACAATCCTGAACGCCTGTACGGCTTTGCGCCGGCGCGGTAATCCCCCGGACCGGAACCCTCCAAGAGGCAAACCATGCAATGGTATAGAGAGCTGAACAAGACGGAACGGCGGACCTTCATCGCCGCGTTCGGGGGATGGGCCATCGATGCCCTGGACTTCATGGTGTTCACCTTCGTGATCGCCACCCTGATGACCCTGTGGGGCATCGACAAGGGCCAGGCCGGCATGCTCGGCACGGTCACGCTGCTGTTTTCCGCCATCGGCGGATGGCTCGCGGGCATCCTGGCCGACCGGTATGGCCGCGTGCGCGTGCTGCAATACACGATCCTGTGGTTCTCGGCTTGCACAGTGGCCATCGGCTTCGCGCAGAACTTCGAACAGCTGTTCGTGCTGCGGGCGTTGCAGGGCCTGGGGTTCGGTGGCGAATGGGCCGTGGGCTCGGTGCTGATGGGCGAAATCGTCCGGGCCGAGCATCGCGGCAAGGCCGTTGGCACCGTGCAAAGCGGTTGGGCGGTCGGATGGGGCGTCGCGGCCATCCTGTACACGGTCGCGTTCTCCATCCTGCCCGCTGAGTGGGCCTGGCGCAGCCTGTTCTGGATCGGCGTGCTGCCGGCCTTCCTGGTGCTGTACATCCGCAAGAACGTGCCCGAGCCCGAGGTGTTCCAGCGGGCCCAGGCCAAGGTGCACGCCGGCGAGGCCCGCGCATCGTTCTGGACGATCTTCTCGCCCGCGCTGTTGAAAACCACGGTCATCACCGCCGTGCTGTGCACCGGAGTGCAGGGCGGCTATTACGCCATCACCACGTGGTTGCCAACGTACCTGAAAGTCGAGCGGCAACTGTCCGTGCTGAACACGGGCGGCTACCTGATGGTCATCATCTTCGGGTCGTTCTGCGGCTACATCGCCGGCGCTTATCTGGCCGACCGCCTGGGCCGCCGCGCCAACCTGCTGATCTTTTCGGTGCTGTCCACGGTCAGCGTCTACGTCTACACGCAATTGCCGCTGACCGACGGCCAGATGCTGTTCCTGGGCTTTCCGCTGGGCTTTGCCGCATCCGGCATCTTCAGCGGAATCGGCGCCTATCTGACCGAACTGTTCCCGTCAGGGGTGCGCGCGTCGGGGCAGGGGTTCGCGTACAACTTCGGGCGTGGCATCGGTGCGCTGTTCCCCAGCCTGGTGGGCTTCTTGAGCCAGACGCACGGGCTGGGCTGGGCCATCGGGGCGTTCGCCACCGGGGCCTACGCCGTGGTGATCGTGACGGCGCTGCTGCTGCCCGAAACGAAGGGACGCGTGCTGGAGTGAGGCCCACGCGTCCCGCAGGAAGCGCTGGCGGTCGTCCGCAGGCGTTACCTGCAGGCGCTTGACGAAGTCGCGGCGCATGTTGTCGGCGTTGCCGAAACCGCAATCCTAGGCCACCGACTTCAGCGGCAGCCGGGTTGCTTTCCTGCACCCGGCGCGCCGCGACGCGGTTTCGCACCGGCGCCGCAGTCGCCAACGCGGGCAAGCCGGCGGAATTTTTCATCAGATACGGGTTTACCCGGTATCCGTTCAAAAGCCATAATTTGTATGATGACCCGATAACTTAGATTCAAGAGACACGTCATCATGCTGGTTGTGAAGTCGACTTTCCCGCGGGTCTGCCTGCGGTTGCGCCCCTGCTTGCCAGGGGCGTTCCATGACTGAAGAATCCCGCGTCCGCGAAGAGATCTGCGTCGTCGGCGCCAGCCTCTACAACCGCGGCTACACCGTCGGGGCCGCCGGCAACATCAGCGCCCGGCTGGACGACGGCTGGCTGATCACGCCCACTGACGCCTGCCTGGGCCGGCTGGACCCCGCCGAACTGGCCAAGGTCGATCTGGACGGCCAATGGGTCTCGGGCGCCAAGCCTTCCAAGACCCTGGTGCTGCACCAGGGCATCTACCGCGCCAGCCCCGAGTCGCGCGGCATCATTCACACCCACTCCACGCATCTGGTCGCGCTGACGCTGGCCGGCGTCTGGCGTCCAGATGAAGTGCTGCCGCCCATCACGCCCTACCAGGTCATGAAGGTAGGGCGTATTCCGCTGATCGGCTACCGCCGTCCTGGCGACCCGCAGGCCGCCGCCGAGGTCGCTGCGGTGGCGGGGCAGGTGCGCGGCGCGCTGTTCGAGCGCCTGGGCCCGGTGGTGTGGGAACGCTCGGTCGCGCACGCTTCCTATGCGCTGGAAGAACTGGAAGAGACGGCCCGCCTGTGGCTGATGAGCGACCCCCGGCCTGCGCCGCTGGCCGCCGACGCCATTGAAGAACTGCGCGCGACCTTCGGGGCGCGCTACTAGATTCCCCCATTCGTACAAAGTCGCCCGGACGCGTGTTGCGCGTATCGCGGCGGCGCACCCTCTTGGAGACCTGTCATGCCCCCGATGGAATTGGCGTCGACCGCGCCCGCTGCGGCGACGCAGCCTGAATCCCGCGAGACCGCCCGCGCGTACGCCAAGGTGTTCTGGCGCCTGGTGCCGTTTTTGATGCTTTGCTATGTGATCGCGTACCTGGACCGCGTCAACGTCGGCTTCGCCAAGCTGCAGATGTCGCAAGACCTGGGCTTCAGCGAAACCGTGTTCGGCCTGGGCGCCGGCGTGTTCTTCATCGGCTATTTCCTGTTCGAAGTGCCCAGCAACCTGCTCATGCACCGGCTGGGCGCGCGGATCTGGATCGCGCGCATCATGATCACGTGGGGCATCCTGTCCGGCATGTTCATGTTCGTCGAGACGCCCACCGGCTTCTACATCCTGCGCTTCCTCCTGGGGCTGGCCGAAGCGGGCTTCTACCCCGGCGTGATCCTGTACCTGACCTACTGGTATCCGGCCCACCGCCGCGCCAAGATCATCGCGCTGTTCATGTCGGCCATTCCGGTGGCCGGCATCTTCGGCAACCCCTTGTCCGGCTGGATCATGGAGGCCTTCCACGGCACGCACGGCCTGCAGGGCTGGCAGTGGATGTTCCTGATCGAAGCCATCCCCGCGCTGTTGATCGGCGTGGTCACCGTCATGTACCTGGACAACGGCATCTCCAGCGCCAAGTGGCTGACCGCCGATGAGAAGCAGATACTGACCCGCGAAATCGAGCAGGACCAGAAGCAGACGGGCACGCAGAAGCACTCGCTGCGCGCCGTGTTTTCGGACAAACGCGTGTGGTGGATGTGCCTGATCTACTTCGCCTTCGTCGCCGGCCAATACGGCCTGACGTTCTGGATGCCGACGCTGATCAAGTCGACCGGCGTCACGGGCGCCTTCAACATCGGGCTGCTGAGCGCTATCCCGTTCCTCTGCGCCATCGTCGTGATGAACCTGCTCGGCCACTCGGCGGACAAGCGGCGCGAACGTCGTTGGCACCTGATCGTGCCGGCGCTGGCGGGTGCGATCGGCTTCACCGCGGCGGCGTCCTTTGCCGACAACACCGTGGTGTCGTTGATCTGCCTGTCGATGGCCGCGGCCGGCGTGCTGACGTGCGCACCGTTGTTCTGGTCGCTGCCCACCGCTTTCCTGTCGGGTACCGCGGCGGCCGCAGGCATTGCCATCGTCAACTCGGTCGGCAACCTGGCAGGCTTTGCCAGCCCTTACATGATCGGCTACCTGAAAGACCTGACCAGTTCGACCGCATCCGGCATGTACGTGCTGGCCGCCGTGCTGGTCATCGGCGCCATCGCGGTCTGGTTCACGCCGGCCAAACTGGTCAACCGCTGATGCCGCCGCGCCGTTTACCGTTTGAACTCAAGGATTCGCCATGCCGCGCCTAGCCGCCAACCTGACCATGATGTACGCCGAGCACGCCTTCCTGGATCGCTTCCAGGCGGCTGCCCAAGACGGGTTTGCCGGCGTCGAGTTCCTGTTCCCCTATGAATTCGCCGCCGCCGACTTGAAGGCCCGGTTGCAGGACAACGGCTTGACGCAGGCCCTGTTCAACGCGCCGCCGGGAGACTGGGGCGCCGGCGAACGCGGCATCGCGTCCTTGCCCGGCCGCGAAAGCGAGTTCCAGCGCGGCGTGGAGCAGGCGCTGGAGTACGCCGCCCAGCTGGGCAACCGCAGCCTGCATGTGATGGCCGGCCTGATCCGGCCGGACGACGACCGCGCGGCGCACCGCGACACTTACCTGAAGAACCTGGCGTTCGCGGCCCGCGCGGCGGCCTCGGCCGGCATCACCGTTGTGATCGAACCGATCAACACGCGCGATATCCCCGGCTTCTTCCTGAACCGGCAAGACGACGCGCAAGTCATCTGCGCCGAGGTCGGCGCACCCAACCTGAAAGTGCAGTTCGACTGCTACCACTGCCAGATCGTCGAAGGCGACATCGCCGTGAAGCTGCAGCGCGACATGGCCGGCATCGGCCACATCCAGATCGCCGGCGTGCCCGACCGGCACGAGCCCGACCTGGGCGAGCTGAACTACCCCTACCTGTTCGAGCGGATCGACGCGCTGGGCTATACCGGCTGGATCGGCTGCGAATACCGCCCCAAGGCCGGCACGTCTGCCGGGCTGGGCTGGGCCCACCCCTATCTTGCCAACCATTGAGCATCCCATCATGAAGATCCTGATTACCGGCGGTGCCGGATTCCTGGGCCAGCGGCTGGCCCGCAAACTGCTCGAGCAAGGTTCGCTGACACTGGATGCCAGCGGGCCGCAACCCATCACGCAGATCGACTTGCTGGATGTGGTCAAGTCGGACGCGTTGACGGATCCGCGCGTGCGGTCCCTGGAAGGCGACATCTCCGATCCGGCGGTGCTGCGCCAGGCCATCGACACCGATACGCGCGCCATCTTCCATCTGGCCGCCATCGTCAGCGGCCAGGCGGAGGCGGATTTCGACCTGGGCATGCGCATCAACCTGGACGCGTCCCGCGCCTTGCTGGAAACGTGCCGCGCGCTGGGCCACCAGCCACGGGTGATCTTCACCAGCTCGGTGGCCGTGTACGGCGGCGCGTTGCCCGAGACCGTGCGCGACGACACGGCGCTGAATCCGCAATCGTCTTACGGCACGCAGAAGGCCATCGCCGAACTGCTGCTGGCGGACTACACGCGCCGCGGCTTCGTCGACGGCCGCGTGCTGCGCCTGCCCACCATCAGCGTGCGCCCGGGCCGCCCCAACGCCGCGGCGTCCTCGTTTGCCAGCGGCATCATCCGCGAACCCCTGAATGGCGAAGCGGCGGTCTGCCCCGTCGGCGCCGATACGCGCTTGTGGCTGCTGTCGCCGCGCGGCGCGATCCAGGCGCTGATCGCCGGTTGCGAATTGCAGGCGGAGGCCGTGGCCGACCGCGCGCCGATCAACCTGCCGGGCGTGTCGGTCACGGTAGCCGACATGGCGCAGGCGCTGCGCGAGGTGGCGGGCGACGAGGTCGCCGACCGCATCACGTGGCAAGCCGATGAACGCGTCGAGCGCATTGTCGGCAGCTGGCCCGGCCGGTGGGACACCACGCGCGCGACCCGCCTGGGTTTGAAAGGCGACAACAACTTTGCGGACATCATCCGCGCCTACCTGGCCGACGACCTGACATGACCCTTGCGCAACCTTCTTCACGCCGCGTCGGCGTCATCGGCCTGGGCGCCATGGGCGCGGGCATCGCGCAAAGCCTGCGCCGCGCCGGCCATGACGTGCACGTCTACGACATCCGCGCCGATGCCGCCGCGGCCTTTGCCGCGCAAGGCGGCGTAGCCTGCGCCACGCTGGCCGACATGGCCGCCGCCTGCGACATCGTCATCAGCGTCGTCGTCAACGCCCAGCAGACCGAAGCCGTGCTGTATGGCGAAGGCGGCATCGCCGCCGCCTTGCGCGCCGGCGCCGTGTTTGTGATGTGCTCTACCGTCGACCCCAGCTGGTCCATCGCGCTGGAAGCGCGGCTGGCCGAGCAGGGCGTCCTGTACCTGGACGCGCCGATTTCCGGTGGCGCAGCCAAGGCCGCTGCCGGCCAGATGACGATGATGACCGCCGGGCGTGCGGCCGCCTACGAGGCCTGCGGCGCGGTGCTGGAATCGATGGCCGGCAAGGTTTATCGCCTGGGCGACCGCGCCGGCGCGGGCAGCAAGGTCAAGATCATCAACCAGTTGCTGGCCGGCGTGCACATCGCGGCCGCCGCCGAGGCGATGGCGCTGGGCCTGCGTGAAGGCGTCGACGCGGACGCCCTGTACGAGGTCATCACGCACAGCGCGGGCAACAGCTGGATGTTCGAGAACCGCATGGCGCATGTGCTGGCGGGCGACTACACGCCGCTGTCCGCCGTGGACATCTTCGTCAAGGACCTGGGGCTGGTGCTGGATACCGCCCGGCACACCAAATTCCCGCTGCCGCTGGCATCGACCGCGCATCAGATGTTCATGCAGGCGTCCACCGCCGGGCATGGCCGCGAGGACGACAGCGCGGTCATCAAGATCTTCCCGGGCATTACTTTGCCGGAGGCGAAATGAGCATCAAACTGGGCTGTATCGCCGACGATTTCACGGGTGCGACCGACCTGGCCAACAACCTGGTGCGGGCCGGCATGCGCACGGTGCAGACCATCGGCATTCCGGGCGCGCCGTTGCGCGATGACGCGGACGCCGTGGTCGTGGCGCTGAAGACCCGCACGCTGCCGGCGATGGAAGCCGTGGCGCAGTCGCTCGCCGCGCTGCAATGGCTGCAGCAGCAAGGCGCCGAGCAGATCTACTTCAAGTACTGCTCCACTTTCGACAGCACGCCGCAGGGCAACATCGGCCCCGTCACCGATGCGTTGATGGCGCAACTGGGCACAGCCTTCACCATCGCCACGCCGGCGTTTCCCGACAACAAGCGCACGGTCTTCAAGGGCTATCTGTTTGCGGGCGATGTGCTGCTGAACGAATCGGGCATGCAGCATCATCCGCTCACGCCGATGACGGACCCGAATCTCGTCCGTGTGCTGTCGGCGCAGACGTCGCGCAAGGTCGGCTTGATCGACTACAGCGTCGTGGCGGCAGGCAGCGAGGCGATCCGTGCGCGCATCCAGGCCTTGCAGGCCGAGGGCGTCGAGATCGCCATCGTGGACGCGGTGTCCAACAACGATCTGCTGGCCCTGGGGCCGGCGCTTCGCGGCATGCCGCTGGTCACGGCGGGTTCCGGCGTGGCGATCGGCCTGCCGGGCAACTGGGGTCTGACGCCGGCCAGCGCCGCTGGCCAGACCCGCGCCGCCGGCCTGCAGGCGGTGGTGGCGGGCAGCTGCTCCACCGCCACCAACGGGCAGGTGGCCGCGTTCATCGAAAGCGGCCGTCCGGCCTACGCGCTGGATCCCATGCGGATCGCGGCGGGCGAGGACGTGGTCGCGCAAGTGCTGGCCTGGGCCGAACCCCGTATGCAGGACGGCCCGGTGCTGGTCTATTCCACCGCGCGGCCGGACGCGGTCAAGCAAGCGCAGGGCGCGTTGGGCGCGGCGCGCGCGGGCGCCATGATCGAAGACGCCATCGCGCGCATCGCGGTCGGCCTGGTGGAACGTGGCGTGCGGCAGCTGATCGTGGCGGGCGGTGAAACGTCGGGCGCGGTGGTGCAGGCGCTGGAGTTGGAACAGATCGCCATCGGCGAACAGATCGACCCGGGCGTGCCCTGGTGCGCGGGCTACACGCCGGTTGCGGCAGGCGACGTCAGCATCGCGCTGAAGTCGGGCAACTTCGGCACGCCGGACTTCTTCATCAAGGCGTTCGGGTAGTTTCCGGACCGGCGGGGCGAGGGGAACAGGCGACGGGCCTAGCGGTGCGCCTGGCTCAGCCGCTTGGCCGCATTCACCATATGGATGCGCGCCGCCTCGCGGGCGCCTTCCACGTCCTGGTTGCGGATGGCTTCGACGATGGCGATGTGTTCCTGCATCACGTCGCGCATCAGGTTGGCGTGGCGGGCTTCGTTGCCGCGCGTCACGCGCGTGGCGGCTTCCAGGAACTGGCTGACGAAGGCCAGGGTGGTCAAAAAGTACGGGTTGCCGGTGGCGCGCGCGATGCTGCGGTGGAACGCCACGTCTTCCTTCACGCCGTCGCCGCCGTCGGCGACCGCTTGCGAGATCGCGGCCAGCGCGCGGTCGATCTCCGTCATGTCGCGTTTCTTGCGCACCGCCGCGGCCTGGGCCGCGATTTCGGTTTCCAGCGCCCGGCGCAAATCCACGATGTGCAGCACGGCGTCCAGCGAGCTCAATTCGGCGGCGTCGATGCGCAGCGCCCGGTTGCCCGTCAGGCCGGTGACGAACACGCCGCTGCCTTGCCGCGCTTCCACGATGCCGTCCTGCCTCAAGCGCGACACCGCTTCTCGGATGACGGTGCGGCTGACGCCGAACTGTTCGGCCAGCATGGCTTCGGTGGGCAGCTTTTCACCGGGCAGCACGCGCCCCTCGTCGATTTCGGCGAGCAGGCGCTTGGCGACGGTGTCGGTCAGCGTGGGAGGGGAAGGAAGTCGTGGAAACGCCATGGATGTTGACCGCAGAGAGGAGGCGGCAGGCCGGTGTGGATGCCATCGGCTGGCCCGGCGCCAATGATAACCGGTTGCCTCAGGGCCGATGGGCCTTGCAAGGCGCTTTGTGCAGCCCCTGGGCCGCCGGCCGCGGGCGTGCTGCCATCAGGCAATCGACGAAGCATTGCGCTGCCGGCGTGGGCGGCGAGTCGGCCCGTGTCAGGATGGACACCCGGGCCGCAGGCAACTCGTGCGCCAGCGGCAACATGCGCAACGGCCGCGGCATCAGCTGATGGTCGAACAGCGCCCGCACGAAGATGCCCAGCGCGTCGCTTTCCGCCATGATGGCCAGCGCGATCGCGATGGACTGGCAAGGGATGATGTCGCGCGGCGGCGGCAGACCGTGGGCGTCGAACGCCAGCCGCAGCAGGTTGGCGGGGGCCTGGATGTTGCCGGGCAGCAGCCACAGCGCGTCGTGCATGTCGGCCAGGCTGCGCGCGTGGCGCAACGGGTGCCCGATCCGCGCGCCCACCGCCATCGGCAACGTGAACAGGGTCTGGCGCGCGAAGCCGTCGTCGATGTTGCCGTCGTACTCCGTCTGCACCAGCAGGTCGTAGCGGCCCGATTCCAATTGCTCGTGGCTGTACGGCGGCGCGACCTCGTTGAACGACACCGCCACGCGCGGCATCCGGGCGCGGAACGCCATCAGCGCGGCAGGCAGTGCCGTCAGCGCCGACGAACTGATGGCCAGATTCAGCGTGCCGCCTTCGCCGTCCCGCATCTGTCCGATCTCTTCCTGCGCTTTTCGCGCTTCCTGCAGGATCAGTACGGCGCGCTTGTACAGCGCCTCGCCATAGGTCGTCAGTTCGACGCCCCGGGCGCTGCGGCGCACCAATTCTGCGCCCACGCTTTGTTCCAGTTCGCGCAAGCTGCGCGTGGCCGCGGGCTGGGTGACGAACAAGGCGCGCGCCGCGGCGCGGATGCTGCGGTGGTCGGCGATCAGGACAAAGGCGCGTAATTGGCGCAGGTTCATGGGCGGGCGTCCGATATAGGAACCGTCTTAAGACGGATAGACATATAAGAAAAAGGTTTCACTGGAACAAAAATACTGTCTTTTCCTTATCGTGCGCCATCCGTATATTCATCCACGCGGGGCCGTCACAGCGTCCGGATTCACGGACCGGCGCCCCGTCACGGACATCAAGGGGAAAACATGTCTATCGCCATCGCCGCCGCTCCTGGCCGGCAGCCTCTGCATTCGTCGACGATGCGCCGGCGTGTGATCGCCGGCACCACCATCGGCAACGCGCTGGAGTTCTTCGACTTCACCGTCTTCACGTTCCTGATGTTGATCATCGGGCCGCTGTTCTTTCCGGCCGCCTCCAGTTACGGCCAGCTGCTGCTGACCACGGCCACCTTCGGCGTGGGCTTCCTGATGCGGCCGGTAGGCGGCATGCTGATCGGTTCGTATGCCGACCGTCACGGCCGGCGCGCGGCCATGACGTTGACGTTATGGCTGATGGGTCTGGGCTGCGCGCTGATCGCGGCGGCGCCCACCTACGGCCAGATGGGCGTGATGGGGCCGGTGCTGATGGTGTTGGCGCGGTTGATCCAGGGCTTTGCCGCCGGCGGCGAGGTGGGCGCGTCGACCACCCTGCTGCTGGAGCACGCGCCGGCGGACAAGCGCGGCTTCTATTCCAGCTGGCAGTTCGGCAGCCAGTCGCTGGGGGTGATGCTGGGCGCGCTGACGGTGGCGCTGTTGACCGCCGCGCTCACCAAGGACCAGATGCAAGCGTGGGGCTGGCGCGTGCCTTTCGTGATCGGCATCCTGACGGTGCCGGTCGGGGCGTACATCCGCCGCAACCTGGAAGAGACGCTGGAGCCTGCGCAGGCGCCCGAAGCCGTGCGCGCCGCATCGGACCACAAGCCACTGCGCCTGGTGTTCGCGCACCACAAGGCGCGGGTGGTCAAAGGCATCCTGCTGGTGATCGGCGGGATGGTGTGCGCGCAGATCATCGGCTTCTACATGCCGGCCTACGCCAGCAAGGAACTGGCCCTGCCGGCGTCGTCAGGGCTGTACGCCAGCGTCGTGCTGGGGGCCATCGGCTTCGCGATCGCGCCGTTTGTCGGCATGTTGGCCGACCGCTACGGGCGCAAGAGAATCATCTTCTGGTCGCGCGCGGCCACCATCTGCGCGCTGCTGCCGTGCTTCCAATGGCTGGTGTCCGCGCCCAGCACGGCACGGTTGATGACGGTGATCGCGTTGCTGGCCGTGTTGCTGGCGTTGCAGATGCCGCCCACCATTACGATGCTGCCCGAGCTGTTTCCGAAGGCCGTGCGCACGACAGGGATGTCGGTCGTGTATGGTCTGGGCATCTCGGTCTTCGGCGGTTTCGCGCAGTTCTTCGTGACCTGGCTGCTGCACGTCACCGGCAACCCCCTGGCGCCTGCCTGGTATTTGATGGTGACCGTGGCGCTATCCACCGTGGTGCTGTTCTGGATCCAGGACCGCACCGGCCATGCAATCGATAAGCAGGAGGCATGATGCCCAGCAGTACGAGCTACTTCCCCCGCAGCTATGCCGAATCGCGCGAGCGCTTCCTGTCCGACGCCGCGCGCCTGGGCGCGGATGTGCGGTCCTGGCCAATCGAGGCCGTAGGCAGCGAGGGCGAGGCGCTGGCCACCGACACGGCGCTGATCGGCGCGCCTGACGCCCAGCGTCTGCTGATCATGACGTCCGCCACGCATGGGGTAGAAGGCTTTTGCGGCGCGGGCTGCCAGTTCGCGTTGATGGACGACGCGCCGATGCTGAAGCGCGCGCGGCAAGCGGGCGTGGCCGTGCTGCTGGTGCACGCGGTGAATCCCTACGGCTTTTCGTGGATCGCCCGCACCGACGAGGGTAACGTCGACCTGAACCGCAACGCCCAACCGTTCGGCGCCGCGCCGCTGCCCGTCAATCCGGGCTACGGCGACCTGCATCCGCTGCTGCTGCCCGAAGCGTGGCCGCCCTCGGAAGAGAACCAGCGGGACCTGGCCCGCTATGTGGCCGAACACGGGCAGGCTGCCTTCGCCCAGGCCGTGTCGCGCGGGCAGTACACCCATGCCGACGGGCTCTTCTACGGCGGCGCGGCGCCGGCGGCGTCGCTCGCCAACCTGCGGGGCATTCTTGAAACGCAGGCCCGGCGCTACGCGCACATCGGTTGGATCGACGTCCATACGGGCCTGGGTCCGCGCGGGCACGGCGAGAAGATCTATGCGGGCCGGCGCGATGAGGCGGAAGTGGCGCGCGCGCGGCAATGGTGGGGCCTGGATATCGCCGTGCCATTCCAAGGCACGTCGGCGTCGGTCGACATCACCGGCCATCTGGCCGGCCTGATTTATCAGGCTTGCCCCGAATCGTCGCCGACGCTGATGGCGCTGGAATACGGCACCGTGCCGTTTGACGACATCGTGCTCGCCCTGCGCGGCCGCAACTGGTTGCGGGCCAATCCGGACGCGCCGCCCGCCTTGCGCCGCGACATCCTGCAAGCGACGCAGGACGCGTTCTATTGCCATGCCTACGACTGGCACGGCATGGTGTTGGGGCAAAGCCGCGTGGCGGTGCTGCAGGCATTGTGCGGGCTGCAAGCCTCGCGCTGACCGCCTGGTCCGCCAGGCCCGCAAGCCCGTCTTGATTTCTTGGGTTGCACCTGCTGCGGGCCTTCTGTCGCAGCGGGTTGTACCTGCGCGCAAGGCCGCGCCAGGGATTACCCGCAAGTGAGGCGCAGTGTTGGGTTATCCCTAGTTGAGCCTGGCAGCAACCCATCGATATGCTTGGGTTAACCGAGCGAACCGAAGAGTTCCAACCGGAGGAGTTTCAAACCGAGCCGGCACCTCGCTGACAAGGAACCAGGATTTGCATAGCGCGCCTCCTTTGAACTCGGCCGTCACGGCCGTCCGGGCCAAGCCCATTCGCGTGATCCCGTGGGCAACGTGGCTGCACCGCGTTTTCGTCGTCCTCATGTATGCGTTCATGCTCTGCCCCATCGTGCTGGTGGTCTGGCTGAGCTTCTTCAAGGACGCCATCCTCTACTTCCCCCCGTCTGGCTACACGCTGTCCTGGTACGTGAAGGCGTGGCAGAACCCCGCGTTCGCCAATGGCTTCCTGTTCAGCCTGCAAGTGTCGCTGGTGGCCGCCGCCATCGGCGTCGCGATGGGCGTGCTGGCCGCGGTGGCCATTGCCCGCTACCGCTTCCAGGGCAGCAAGGGCGTCAACACCTTGCTGCTGTCGCCGCTGCTGATTCCCGGCATTGTCGCGGGCGTCGGCATCTACTTGTTCTACCTGCGCGCCGAAGAACTGCTGGACCAGGACATCATCGGCACGTTCGGCGGCCTGGTCATCGCGCACGTGTGCCTGACGATTCCGTGGACGGTCCGTCTGGTCACGGCCGGCATGGCCGGACTGGATGGCTCCATCGAAGAGGCCGCGCGCAACCTGGGCGCCAGCGCCCCGGTGGCCTTCATGCGCGTGACGCTGCCGATGCTGCGCCCGTCCATCGTGGCGGCAGCGCTGTTCAGCTTCGTGGTGTCGTTCGAAAACCTGGAGCTGTCGCTGTCGCTGGTGGGGCCGGGCCGCACGACGCTGCCGATCGCCATCATGCAGTACCTGGAATTCAATCTGGACCCGACCATCGCTTCGGTGGCCTCGGTGCAAATCTTGCTGTTGGGGATCATCATGCTTGTGACCGACCGCTACGTGAAACTCAGTCAGGTGGTGTAAGAAATGGCGAAGGTCTCAATCGAGAATATCCGCAAGCAGTTCGGATCGGCGGTGGCGGTGTCGGACTTTTCACTCGATATCGCCGAGGGCGAACTGGTGACGTTCCTGGGCCCCAGCGGCTGCGGCAAGACCACCACGTTGCGCATGATCGCCGGCTTCATCACGCCGACTGCGGGGCGCATCCGCATCGGCGAGACCGACGTGACCCGGCTGCCGGTGCACAAGCGCGACACCGGCATGGTGTTCCAGCGCTATGCGCTGTTTCCGCACATGACGGTGGCCGAGAACGTGGCGTTCGGCCTGGAGATGCACAAGGTGCCCAAGGCCGACCGCGACGCCAAGATCCGCCGCGTGCTGGACATGGTGCGCATGACCGAACTGCGCGAGCGCTATCCGCGGCAGCTGTCCGGCGGCCAGCAGCAGCGCGTGGCGATCGCCCGCGCGCTTGCCATCGAACCCAAGGTGTTCCTGCTGGACGAGCCCTTGTCCAACCTGGACGCCAAGCTGCGCCTGGAAGTGCGCGAAGAGATCCGTTCCCTGCAGCAGCGCCTGGGCCTGACGACCGTGTTCGTCACGCACGACCAGGAAGAGGCGCTGGCGATCGCCGACCGCATGGCCATCATGCACGACGGCATCGTGCAGCAGGTGGGCGCGCCCGCGACCTTGTATGAGCGTCCGGCCAATCTTTTCGTGGCGGATTTCCTGGGCAAGATGAACGTGTTCACGGGACGCGGTCAGGCTGACAACCAGTTCCACATCGACACCGGCCAGCGCATCGCCACGCCGGGCGGGGCAGGCGCCACGCATGTGGGCGTGCGGCCCGAACGGGTGCGGCTGGCCGCCCAGCCCGAAGGCGTAAACGCGCTGGCGGGGGTGGTGGAATCGTCGTTGTACCTGGGGTCGGTGCTGGAAGTGCGCGTGCAGCTTGAAGGCGGCAGCCGCATGATCAGCCAGATCGTCAATGGCGGCGCGGGCCGCGCCCAGCCGGCGCCAGGCGCGCGGGTCTACGCATGCTTCGAGCCCGAAGACTGCGTGGCCTTCACGCAATAGGAGCCGCCATGACGACCGCGAACCAAGACGGGCGGCCCAGCCGCTGGCTGGGGCCGGGGCTGGCTTTCCCGGCGTCGCTGGTGGTGCTGGTGATCATCCTGGTCCCCATCCTTCAGCTGGCGCGCTACAGCTTCAATCATTTCGATCCGGCGGACCTGATGCAGACCGCCTTCACTTTCGAGAACTACGCGAAGTTCTTCGGCGACCCCTACTACCGCGACATCTTCTTCACGACCCTGTGGGTGGCCGCGCTATGCACCGTGCTGGCGCTGGTGCTGGGCTTTCCGGTGGCGTACTTCCTGGCGCGCACGCAAAGCCGGTACAAGAGCCTGTTCGTGATCCTGCTGGTGTTCCCGCTGATGGTGGGCAACGTGGTGCGGGCGGCGGGCTGGATGGTGGCGCTGGGCAACGCGGGCGTGGTGAACGCCGTGCTGCAGGGATTGGGGCTGATCGACAAGCCCCTGACCCTGATGTACACGCCCACCGCCGTCGTCATCGGCACCACCGCCGTGGTCATGCCATATCTGATCCTGACCCTGCAAAGCGTGCTGGAAGGGATGGACCTGTCGGTGGAAGAAGCCGCGCGCAACGTGGGCGCCAGCTTCTTCACGACGTTTCGCCGCATTGTGCTGCCCATCGCCGCGCCCGGCGTGGCGGCGGGCACGATGCTGGTGTTCATCCTGTGCATGAACGCCTACGCCACGCCGGTGCTGCTGGGCGGCTCCGGCCTGACGATGATGGCGCCCGCGCTGTACGACCAGATCACGCGCGCGTCGAACTGGCCGTTCGGCGCGGCGCTTGCCGTCATCCTGGTGTGCGGCACGCTCGTCATCGCACTGGTCTCGAATTGGCTGATCCATCGACGCTACATCAAGACCATGGCGTCTTGACCCCGCATTTCCAACAAGGAACTTTCATGGCATCCGTATTGTTCAAGAACGCGAACCTGCTTGATCCCTTGCAGGCCGATCTGCTGGAAGGCCACCATGTGCTGGTCGAGGACGGCGTCATCAAGGAAGTGTCGGACAAGCCCCTGTCCAGCGCGTCCGCGCAGGTGATCGACGCGGCGGGCCGCACACTGATGCCGGGGCTGATCGACCTGCACGTGCACGTGCTGGCGACCCAACTGAACCTCAGCACGCAAGGCGTGCTGCCCGACGCGCTGGTCATGATGCGCGCGGTGCCCATCATGGCGGCGATGCTGCGCCGGGGCTTCACCACCGTGCGCGATGCGGGCGGCGCGGGCTGGGGGCTGAAGTGCGCGGTGAACGAAGGCACGGTCAAGGGCCCGCGTCTGTTCATCTCGGGCCGCGCCATCAGCCAGACGGGGGGCCACGGCGACCCGCGTCCACGTTCCGACCATCTGCGTCCGATGAGCTTTTGCGGCTGCTGTTTCCGTGCCGGCGACATCGGCCGCGTGGCCGACGGCATCGACGACGTGCGAAAGGCCGTGCGCCAGGAACTGCAGATGGGCGCCGACCAGATCAAGATGATGGCCTCGGGCGGCGTGGCCTCGCCCACCGACCCCATCGCGTCCTTCGGCTATTCGGAGGAAGAGATCCGCGTCATCGTCGACGAGGCCGCCAGCCGCCAGACCTATGTGATGGCGCACTCGTACACTGCCGACGCCATCGAGCGCGCCATCCGCAACGGCGTGCGCACGATCGAACACGGCAACCTGGTCGACGAGCGCGTGGCGCGCTTCATGGCCGAGAAGGGCGCGTTCGTGGTGCCCACGCTTGTCACCTACGAGGCGCTGGCCAACGAAGGGGCCGACTACGGCTTGCCGCCGGATTCGGTCGCGAAGATCGCCACGGTGCGCACTGCGGGCCTGCATTCGCTGGAGATCTACAAGAAGGCGGGCGTGAAGATCGGCTACGGATCTGACTTGCTGGGTCCGTCGCAGCGCTTGCAGAGCGACGAATTCCGCATCCGCAACGAGGTCCTGTCCACGCAGGAAGTCATCCAGTGCGCCACCACCACCGCGGCGGAAGTGCTGAACCAGGTGGGGCAGCTGGGCCGCATCCAGCCCGGCGCCCTGGCGGACGTGCTGCTGGTGGACGGCAACCCGTACCGCGACTTGTCCAGCCTGCTGGGCCAGGGCGAGCATCTGGCCCTGATCATGAAGGGCGGGGTCATCGAACACAACGCACTGGGGGTGTAAGCGCCATGAGCGATCCCACGTTTTCGCAGTCGGAAGTCGGCGAGGAATCCCGCGACGTCAACGCCGCCAAGGGGTGGCATCCGCCGTCGGCGCCGGTCGCGCGCGACCGCGGCCTGGGCCCGTTCCCCAGGCTGATCCTGCGCGGGGCGACGATCATCGACGGAACCGGCGCGCCGCCCTGGGGGCCGGTGGACATCGTGATCGAGAACGATCGCATCACCGCACTGGTCAATGTGGGCACGCCGCACAAGGCCATCGACCCCAAACGCCGGCCTGGCCCGGGCGACCATGAGATCGATTGCCACGGCAAGTTCGTCACGCCCGGTTTTGTGGATGCGCACGCGCACATCGGCACGCCCTATCATGCGATGAGCGGCATCGTGCCGCCTGCCGACTACATCTACAAATTGTGGCTGGCGCATGGCGTCACGACCGTGCGCGAAATGGGCGCGATGGGGGGCCTGGGCTGGACGATGGAGCAGCGCGAACTCTCCGCCGCCAACAAGATCGCCGCGCCGCGCATGGTGGTGCATTCCGTGTTCCCCGCCGTGAATGACCGCGTCAAGACCATCCACACGCCCGATCAGGGCCGCGAATGGGTGCGCAAGCTGGCGGCGCGCGGCGCGGACGGCATCAAGTTCTTCGGCGCGCCGCCTGCCATCATGGAAGCGGCATTGGACGAAGCCGCGCAGCTGGGGCTGCGGTCCGGCTGCCATCACGCGCAGATGGCGGTCACGCGGGTGAACGCGCTGAAGTCCGCGCGGTGGGGCTTGACCAGTTCCGAACACTATTACGGTTTGCCGGAAGCGCTGTTCGAAGACCGCATCGTGCAGTCCTTTCCGACCGACTACAACTACAGCGACGAGTACTACCGCTTTGCCGTTGCCGGGCAGACCTTCATGCAGGCCGCGCAACCGGGCTCGGCCAAGTGGCGCCAGGTGATGGACCAGTTCCTGGAGCTGGGCCACACCTTCGTACCCACGTTCAACATCTACGACGCCAACCGCGACCTGATGCGCGCGCGTCGCGCCGACTGGCACGACGACTACACCTGGAAGGCGGTATGGAAGTACTTCCAGCCGCAACGGGGCGGGCACGGCGCGTACTGGTACCGCTGGAGCACCACGAACGAAATCGAGTGGAAGCAGAACTACCGGCTGTGGATGCAGTTCATCAATGAATACAAGAACCTGGGCGGCCGCGTGTGCGCCGGCAGCGATTCGGGCTTCATCTTCCAGATCTACGGCTTCGGCTTCGTGCGCGAACTGGAGCTGCTGCAGGAAGCGGGGTTCCATCCCATCGAAGTGCTGCGCGCGGCCACGTCGCAAAGCGCGGCGCTGCTGGGCATCGATGGCGACACCGGCTCCATCGACGTGCAAAAGCGCGCTGATCTGCTGATCCACGACCAGAATCCGCTGACGGACTTCAAACTGCTGTTCGGCACCGGCGCCATGCGCCTGAACGACGACACGGCCAAGGTGGAATGGAAGCGCTGCCTGCAGACCACCATCAAGTCGGGCGTGGTGTACGACACGGCCGAGCTGCTGGCCGACGTGCGAAAGATGGTCAAGGACAGCTGGGAGCAAGACCCGGACGGCGAGCGCCCGCCCTTCGGCGGGTCGCCGGCGGGGTCGCCGTGCGACGCCGCAGAAGAGGCCGACTGACATGGCCGTCGACCTCTTCCTGCTTTGCGGCTTCCTGGGCAGCGGCAAGACCACGCTGCTGGTGGACTATCTGCGTGATCCCGCGTCCCGCGACACCGGCGTGATCGTCAACGAGGCGGGCGAGGTCGGCGTGGATGGCGCCATCGTCGCCAATGACAGCGACAACGTGCCGATGACGCTGATGGCCAACGGCTGCGTGTGCTGCTCACTGCGCAGCGATCTGGTCTACACCTTGAGCGCGCTGCTGGACGCGCCGCGCCCCGACGGCGAAGGGCCCTTGCAGCGGGTGATCCTGGAGTGCAGCGGCTTGTCGCGGCCCGGCCCCATCATCGCCTCTCTGGCGGATCCTGAACTGGCCCGCCGCGGCCTGCGGCTGACGGTGGTCTGCACCGACGACTGCGCGCGCGACCCTGACGCGCTGGCCGAGATGGACGAAGCCATGGCGCAGTTCGGCGCCGCGCACCGCATCGTGTTGACAAAGACGGACCTGCTGCCGGACGGCGTATTGGAAGCACGCGCCGTACGCGCCGCCGCCCTGAACCCTTTGGCGGCCGTCATTGCCGAGCCGGACCGCCAGCGCGCCGTCCAGGCCGCGTTTGCTCCGTCGCAAGGCGTGGCGGATCTGGCGGGGCTGGCCGCGCGGATGCTGACGGCGGGCGGGCAGGGCGTCGCGCATCCCCGTATCCGCGTCATGGCGGCGCGGGCCCACGCGGGCATCAGCTGGACGGACTTTTCGGAATGGCTGGACAACCTGGCCGGGCTTTGCGGCGAACGCCTGTTGCGGGTCAAGGCGGTGGTGCGCGTCAACGAATGCGCCGAACCCATCCTGATCCAGTCGGTGGGCACGACCTTCAGCGCGCCGCAACGCCTGACCCGGCAACCCGACGCGCCCGACGCCATCATCGTGATCGCGCGCGACATCGATGCGGGCGAGATCCGCGCATGCTCGCCGCAAGCGCCCGTGGACATGCTGGCCTGAAACGCTTTTCGTACCGGGGCGCGGGGCCGGGCACAGCCGGCCACGCGTCCGCACCGTAGCAAGTCGTCAGTTCCCCTTCGATACGAGGTCGTTATGCAAGAGAAAAACCTGACTCGCCGTGGCTTCATCAAGACCGCCTCCGGCTTGGCGCTCGCTCCCGCTTTGGGCTGGGTGCCGGGCATGGCGCACGCCGCCGAAAAAGAAATCGTCGTGGGGACCTGGGGCGGCGACTACCAGAACCTGCTGCAGCAGATCATCAACCCGATCGTCGACAAACAAGGCGTGAAAGTCGTCTACGACACCGGCAACGCCGTGGGCCGCGTGACCAAGCTGCGGGCTGAAAAGAACTCGCGGCGCGGCAGCATGGACGTGGCGCTGCT
This sequence comes from uncultured Achromobacter sp., assembly GCA_963530045.1. Lineage (GTDB taxonomy): Bacteria > Pseudomonadota > Gammaproteobacteria > Burkholderiales > Burkholderiaceae_B > Achromobacter. The sequence goes on along the minus strand of CAUSDE010000004.1, from coordinate 104,809 downwards.
GGGCGAAGTCGACATGTACGATGCCGAGCGCTCCGGCACGCTGGAACCGATTGACGCGAAGAAGCTGCCCAACCTGGCGCACGCGATCGGCGCGCTGAAGACGGCGTATTCGATTCCCCATATCTTCAGCGCGATGACGCTGGTCTACAACACCGAAAAATTCCCCACGCCGCCGGATTCGCTGGAAGCGCTGCTGGACCCCAAGCTGAAGGGCCAGGTCGGCTTTTCGGACATCCTGTACCTGTACAACGCCGTCTTCGTGGGCCTGGGCGCGGGCGGCGACACCAAGAGTTTCGACGGTGGCAAGCGCTTCTTGACCAAACTCAAGGCCAACGCGCCGCGCATCTATCCGTCCAACGAGGCCGTCGCGTCCGCCTTCAAGTCCGGTGAGATCGCGATCGCGTGCATGTGGAAGGCGCGCGCGCTGCAATGGAAAGACAGCGGCTTGCCGTTGGGCTTCGTGATCCCCAAGGAAGGCTCGGTGCCGGTGTCGTTCGAGGCCGGCATCGCCAAGAACAGCCGCAACAAGGACGCCGCCTGGGAATACCTGAACGCGATGCTGGACCCGCAAGGCCAGATCGGTTTCGCCGAAAAAATGGGCTATGCGCCGACGGTGACCAACGCGTCGTTGCCGGAAAACTTAAAGCGCGTGGGCTTCTCGGATGCGGAAGTGAAGCTCTTGCACGCCTATGACCTGAAGCGCCTGACGGAAGGCAAGGCCGACATGCTGGAATTCTGGAACAAGGAATTCAAGGCGGGGTGAGGCATGGTCTGAACGAGGTAGCTCCGGGCGGGGCATGTGTCAGGGGCACATGCCCTGGTCCGCAGGCGCGGGACGCGCCGCGTTGCGGATTTATCCGTTTTTGTCGATAATAAATGGGAATAGTTCTTATTTTCCCATTGTGCCGTCCTTGCGCTGGCCATCGGGGCCGGCAAGGGTATCGTGAGCACCGCAGAGTTTGAACACCAAGTCGAATCACTGTACGCCGACCATCATGGTTGGCTGCGCGGCTTGCTGCGCCGCAAGCTCGGCAATGCGTTCGATGCCGCAGACCTGGCGCACGACGTCTATCTCTACCTGATGAAGACCGGCCGGATTCCACCGGCCGACGAGTCCCGACGGCACCTGACGCAGATCGCCAATGGGCTGGTGGTCAACCTGTACCGCCGGCGCCAGATCGAAGCCGCCTATCAGGAAGCCTTGACGCTGGTGTCCGACCCGTATTCGCCGTCGGAAGAGACGCGCGCGCTGGCGATCGAAGCGCTGGTCCAGATCGACGCCGCCTTGCAAAGCCTTCCCCCCAAGGCGCGCCGGGCGTTGCTGCTGTGCAAGCTGGACGGCATGAGCTACCGCGACATCGCCGCCGACTTGCGGGTGTCGGTGTCGTCGGTTGAAAAATACATCGCCGCGGGCCTGGCGGCCTGCTATTTGACCTTGCATGGCACGGGGCGTCGAGGCGCCTGATGCCCACGCCGCCAGACGCAACCGCATCCCCGACGCCGCCGACAGGTCCAAGCGCCGGCGACGACCCCCTTGATCCGGCCATCGTGATGCGTGCCTCCGAATGGATGGCGCGGCTGGGGGCCGATGACGCCAGCGATGCGGACCGGGCCGCGTGCGGCCGCTGGCGGGCAGCGCATCCCGACCACGACCGGGCCTGGCTGTGCCTGCAGGAATTTGAAGACAGCTTCCGCAGCGTGCCCGCAGACGTCGCGCGCCATGCCTTGCGCGAGACGGCCAGCGGAACCCGGCAAGGCCGCAGACGGCTCCTGCAACTGCTCAGCCTGGGCTTGCTCGTCGGCGGCGGGGGCTATGCGATACGCGGGTCGGAGACCTGGAAATTGGCGACGGCCGGCCACAGCACACGCACCGGTGATATCCGGGAAGTCGCCTTGCCCGACGGTACGCGGGTCGTGCTGGCGTCCGCGTCCGCCATCGACGTGCAGTTCGATGAGCGCGAGCGGCTGCTGATCCTGCGGACCGGGGAAGTCCTCGTCACGACCGCCCCGGATTCCGCGGGGCAGGCGCGCCCTTTCCGCGTCCGAAGCCGCGACGGCGTCGTGCAGGCGCTGGGCACGCGCTTCAGCCTGCGGCAGGACGACGCCTCTTCCAGCGTCGCCGTGTTCGAGGGCGCGGTCGAGGTCCGGCCCACGTACGCGAATGCGGGTGTCATGCGGATCGACGCCGGTCAGGGCGCCACGTTCAACGCCGACCGGGTGCAAACGCCCGAGGCGGTGCCGGACAGCGCCGCCGCCTGGACCCGCGGCATTCTCGTGGCCGACAACATGCGGCTGGAAGACCTGGTGGCGGAACTGGCGCGCTACCGCAGCGGGCAACTGCGTTGCGACCCGGCGGTGGCGGGCCTGAAGGTCAATGGCGTGTTCTCGCTGCGCGACACCGACCGCGCGCTGCACAACCTGACGCTGGCGCTGCCTGTGCAGGTGAGCCGCCGCACGCGCTATTGGGTCACGGTGCTGCCTGCGGACTAGCGCGAAAAGCCGCCGCCCGCGTCGAAGTCACAATTTGATTCAAATAGGGATTGAGGGATTCGCGGTTTCGTTCGAGAGACAAGGTGAGAGCCATTCATCTTCCGAACGCAAGGAGTCCCGCATCGTGGCCGTATCCCCAGCCAGTCCGGCCAGCCCCGTCCGCCGCGTGCTGCGCCCCATCCGGGGCCGGCTGACGTGCGCCGCCGTCCTTGCCGGCCTGGGCGCCATGCTGATGCTGGCGCCGTTGGCCGGCATCGTGCATATCGCCGGGATCGCATTGGGCGGCCCCGTATCGGCGACAACCATCGGCCGGATCCTGGGCGGCGACATCGGACACACCGTGATCGTCAGCCTGGCCTGCCTGTTCGCCGGCATCGTGCTGGCCTGCGCGGCGGAATTGGTGGCGCACCTGGCCGACAACCGCAACACGCACCGGCTGCGGCTGGCGGTCATGCAGCGCCTGGCCCAGGTGCCGCTGGGGTGGTTCACCGGCCGGGCATCGGGCGAGGTCAAGCAGGTGTTGCAGGACGACATCGGCACCTTGCACGAGCTGACCGCGCATTTCTATACCACCACCGGGCGCGCCGTCGGCGCGATCCTGATTTCCGTCGTTTACCTGTTCGCGATGGATTGGCGCATGGCGATCGTTTCGCTGTTGCCGTTCCCGGCCTTCCATCTGGTCTTCGGCGCCGCCAAGAAGGCGATCGACGAGAAGAACATGACGGCGTTCGTCGCGGGGCAGACGCGCCTGAACAGTACCGTGGCCGAATTCGTCAGCGGGATTTCCACCGTCAAGGCGTTCGGCGCCACCGGCAAGGCGCACGGCAGCTATCGGCAGGCCGTGGACGGCTTCGCCACCGCCTTCCTGGCCTTCACGCGTCCGCTGGTGGCGCCCCTGGCCAACGCCAATGCGCTGATCGCTCCGGCCGCCGTCCTGGCAGTGGTGCTGGCGTTCGGCACGTTGTTCGTCGTCCTGGGCTGGATCGCGCCTATCGATGTATTGCCCTTCGCGCTGGTGGCGCCGGGCATTTCCGCGCCGTTGCTCCTGCTGGGCTTCATCGCGCACGGCGTGGCCCACGCCATGGGCGCGGCCCAGCGCGTGCTGGCGCTGCTGGACACGCCGGTGCTGGCGCAGCCGGAACCCGCGCTGCGCCAGCAGCCCGCCGGCAACGAGATCCGCTTCGAGCACGTGTCCTATGCCTATGATGCCGGCGAACCGGTGTTGTCGGACGTCAGTTTCACCCTGGAAACCGGTTCCGTGACGGCGCTGGTCGGGGCGTCGGGTTCTGGCAAATCCACGCTGGCCCGGCTGCTGCTGCGCTTTTTCGACCCGACGCAAGGCCGTATCACGCTGGGCGGCGCCGATCTGCGCCTGGTCGAGACGGCGGGGCTCTACCGGCGCATCGGTTTTGTCCTGCAGGAGGTGCGACTGATCCATGCCAGCGTGCGTGACAACATCGCATTGGGCAGGCCCGATGCCAGCCTGCAAGAGATCCAGGACGCGGCCCGCGCGGCGAACATCCACGAGCGCATCCTGGCGTTGCCGCGCGGCTACGACTCGGTGTTCGGCGACGACGCGCGCCTGTCAGGCGGCGAGGCGCAGCGCGTGAGCGTGGCGCGCGCGGTCCTGCTTGATCCGCCGGTGCTGGTGCTGGACGAAGCGACTTCCGCGGCGGACGCCGGCAACGAGGTCGCGATCCAGGAGGCGCTATCGCGCTTTGCCCGGGGCCGCACCTTGCTGGTCATCGCGCACCGGCTGGATACCGTCATGCACGCGGATCGCATCATCGTGATGGACAACGGCAGGATCCGTGAGCAGGGCAGCCATACGGAATTGCTGGCGCTGGGCGGGCGCTATGCGCGGTTGTGGGAATCCGGCGGATATGCACAGGCTGAAGAGCAGGCGGTGGCGGCATGCTGAAGACCTTTGTCGCGTTGCTGGGCGAGGACGCGCCCGTGTTCCGCCGCTACGCCTGGATGGCAGTCGCCTATGGCGTGCTGTGCGGATTGACCATCGCCGCGGTGGCGCCGGTGATGCGCCGGCTGCTTGTCGGCGACGTGCAGGGCGCCTTGCCCTGGCTGGCGGCGCTGGTGGCGGGCGCCATCGCATCGTGGGCCTGGCGCCGGCGGGTGGAGCGTGCCGGCATAGGCGTCGGTTACGCCGTGCTGCAAGGCGTGCGCCACCGCATCGGGGACCATGTCGCGCGCCTGCCGGTCGGCTGGTTCACGCCGGAGAACACGGCCCGGCTCAGCCATGTCGTGTCGCACGGCATGATGGAAGTGGCGCAGCTTCCGGCACACGTGTTCACGCCAGTCATCAGCGGCGTCGTCACGCCCGTGGTGATCGTCTGCGCGCTGTTCGCACTGCACTGGCAGATCGGCCTGATCGCGTTGGTGGGGCTGCCCGTCGCGGCGGGCGCGTTCCTGCTGTCTGCGCGCTTGGGCCGGCGCGCCGACCGGTCTTTCCAGCGCGACGCTGCCCGCGCCAGCCATCGCATGGTGGAGTTCGCCCAGGCACAGTCGGTGCTGCGCGCGTTCAACGGAGAGGGCGCGGGCACGCGTTTCGTGGCGCAAGCCATCGACGAGCAGCGCCGGTCGGCATTGCGGGGAATCTGGGTGTCCACCTTGTCGGTGGTGCTGAACACGTGGGTCGTGCAGGCCGTGTTCGCGACGGCACTGGCGGCCTCGGCGCTCTGGTTCGTGGCCCTGATGGAGGGCGGCTTGTCGGCAGACGCGGCGCTCACGGTCATCGTGGCGTTGCTGCTGGTCTGCCGCTACGTCGACCCGTTGCTGGAAGTCGCCGGGTACGGCGAGGCGCTGCGCGCCGCACGCGTGCATCTGGAGGTGTTGCGCGGCTTGCTGGCGGTTCGACCCCTGCCCGAGCCCGCGCAGCCGCAGACGCCGCGCGACGCTTCGGTCGAATTGCAGGGCGTCAGCTTCCGCTACGCGCCGGATACGCCCGACGTATTGTCCGATGTCACCTTGCGGATCGAACCGGGCAGCATGACCGCGCTGGTCGGCGAGTCCGGCGCCGGAAAGTCGACGGTCTTCGGGCTGATCTCGCGTGCTTTCGATGCGGACCAAGGTTGCGTGCGCATCGGCGGTGTCGACGTGCGGCAGCTGACCGCGGCGTGCCTGGCCAGCCAGATCAGCCAGGTATTCCAGGACGCCTACCTGTTCCAGGGCACCATCGCGGACAACATCCGTTTGGGCAACCCCGACGCCAGCGATGCGGATGTGCGCGAGGCGGCGCGGTTGGCCGGCGTGGCGGAGGCCGCCGCCCGGCTTCCGAAGGGATTGGATACGCCGGTGGGCGAGGGCGGCGCGCGCCTGTCCGGCGGCGAACGGCAGCGCATCGCGATTGCCCGCGCGCTGATCAAGGACGCGCCGATTCTGCTGGTCGACGAGGCCACGGCCGCGCTGGACGCGGAGAATCAGGCGGCGGTCGCCGACGCGTTGGCGCGCTTGCGCGGCAAACGCACCCTCGTCGTCATCGCGCACCAATTGTCGACGGTGGCCACGGCCGACCAGATCGTCGTGCTGGAGGACGGCGCGGTGCGCGAAGCCGGAACGCACGCGCAGCTGCAGGTGCGGCAGGGCCGCTATGCGCGCTTCCTGGCGCAACGCCGGGCGGCCAAAGGCTGGCGCATTGCCGGGCGCTGCGGGGGCCAGTGAGCAGACCGCGCATGGCCTTGACCTTCGCCCGCATGCTGGCGCTGTTCGGCGCGCTTTGTTGCGTATCCGTGCTGATCGGCGCTCGGCAATTGCCCTGGGCGCAGCTGTTCTCATGGTCCGACGATGCCTGGCTCACGGTAACGGCCAGCCGCCTGCCGCGCCTGGCGGCGTTGATCCTTGCAGGGGTGGGGCTGGCCATCTGCGGGGTCATCCTGCAGCACATCGTCCGCAACAAGTTCGTCGAGCCCGCCACCTCCGGCGGACTGGACGCCGCCAAGCTGGGCATCCTGGTGTCGCTGACGCTGGGGGCGGGGGCGGGCACGGGGGTCAGGATGGGGTACGCGCTGGCGTTCAGTTTCGCGGCCAGCCTGGTCTATGTGGCGATCATCCGCCGCATCCGGTTCCGGAACACCGTGCTGGTTCCGGTCGTGGGCCTGATGTATGGCGGCGTGCTGAGCGCCATCGCCGAGTTCTACGCGTACCGCAACAACATCCTGCAGAGCATGCAGGGCTGGCTGATCGGCGATTTCTCGAAAGTCGTCGAGGGCAATTACGAGATCATCTACCTGATCCTGCCCATCGTCGCGCTCACTTATCTGTTCGCGCACCGCCTGACGCTGGTGGGCATGGGCGAGGGCATGTCGCGCAGCCTGGGGCTGAACTACCCGGCCACGGCGGCGTTGGGGCTGATGCTGGTGGCGGTCACGGTGTCGGCTACCGTCATCACCGTGGGCGCGATCCCGTTCGTGGGCCTGGTGGTGCCCAATCTCGTCGCGCTGCGTTATGGCGACAATCTGCGCCGCACGCTGCCGGTCGTTGCGTTGGGCGGGGCGTCGCTGCTGCTGGTGTGCGACATCCTTGGCCGTTTGATCATCTATCCGTTCGAGGTGCCCATCGGCCTGACTGCCGGCGGTATCGGCGGCGTGCTGTTCCTGGCGCTGATTTTCCGGAGCCGCCGATGACGCGCCAGGCAGGCAGGATCTGGGTGTGGATCGCCGTTGCCGCGCTGGCGGTGGCGTTTGTCTTGGTGGGCGCCGGCTTCGACTTCGACTACGTCATCCCCAAGCGGATCGCCCGGCTGGGCGCTATGGCCATCGGCGGCGTCTGCGTGGCGTGTGCGTCGATCCTGTTCCAGACGATCACGGGCAACCGGATCCTGACCCCGGCGATCATGGGGTACGAAGCGGTGTACCTGCTGCTGCAGGCGCTGCTGATCCTGGCCATGGGCCTGGGCAGCGCGGCGGTGCTGGGCGTGCACGGCAACTTCATGCTTTCCCTGCTGTCGATGCTGGCGTATTCCTGGGCCGTGCACCGGTGGCTGTTCCGGGACAGCCGGCGCGACGTGTATTTCCTGCTTCTGCTGGGGCTGGTGCTGACGATGGTGATGGGCACGTTCACCCAGTTTGTTCAGCTGCGGACAAGTCCCGGCGAGTTCGCGATGCTCCAGGGGTTCAGCCAGGCGTCTTTCAACCGGTCGCAGCCCGGGCAGTTGGGCATTGCGGCACTGCTGGTCGCGGCCGCGTGCCTGGCTGCGGCAAGAATGCTGCCGGTGCTGGACGTGCTGGCGCTGGGGCGCGACCAGGCCATGTCGCTGGGCGTGGATCACCGCCGCGATGTGGGACGGGTGCTGGGGGTGATCGCCGTGCTTGTCGCGGTGTCCACCAGCCTGCTCGGGCCCACCGCCTTCATGGGCATCTTCGTGGCCAACATCACCTACGCGCTGGCGGGCACGTCGCGGCATCGGGTCACGCTCTCGATGGGTTGCGGCATTGCCATTGGCATGTTCATCGTTGCCCAGATGCTGGTGGAACAGGTCTTCAACTACCGGACGACGGTCGGCATCCTGGTCAATCTGGTCTGCGGCGCCTACTTCCTGCTATTGATGATCCGATCCCGAGGCCCTGAATGATCAGCGTGCAAGACCTGCATATGGGATACGGCGAGAGCCGTGTCCTCTCCGGTATCAGCCTGCGGTTTCCCGCCGGCCGCCTGACCTCGCTCATCGGCCCCAACGGCGCGGGTAAGACAACGCTGCTGATGCTGATGGCGCGGCTGCTGGAGCCCGACCGCGGCGACATCCTGCTGGACGGGCGCAGGGTATCGGGCATCCCCATCGGCGACTACGCCCGGCGCGTGGCCACGCTGCGGCAATCGCCGGGGTTCCATTTGCGACTGACCGTCGAGGAACTGGTCGCCTTCGGGCGCTTTCCGCACAGCCGCGGCGCGCTGACCCCGTCCGACCGTCGGGCGGTCGACGAAGCGATCGCCTTCCTGTCGCTGGAGCCGCTGCGGCGGGCCTATCTCGACGAGCTCAGCGGCGGCCAGCGGCAGATGGCGTTCCTGGCCATGACGGTGGCCCAGCAAACCGATTGCCTGCTGCTGGACGAACCGCTGAACAACCTGGACATGGCGCACGCGGTGCGCATCATGCGCGCGCTGCGCGAGCTTTGCGACCACCACGGGCGCACCGTGGTGTTGGTGGTTCATGACATCAACTTCGCCGCGCGGTATTCAGATCACATCGTGGCGTTAAAGCAGGGCGCGTTGCATTGCGCTGGACCGGTCCAAGACGTGGTGACCCGGGAGCGCTTGCGGGCGCTGTACGAAATCGATGTCGATATCGTGCATGGCGCGCGTGGGCCGCTGTGCGACTACTTCAATTCCGCAGGAGATGGGCAATGACGATGAATGACCGGAGCAGGCGCTGGATCGCGGGGCTGCTCTTGACCGCGATGGCGGCGCTGCAAGGCTGCGACCGCAAGCCGGAGCCCGCGGCGCAAGCTGGCGCCCCGCCTGCTTCCGACACACCGGGCGCGCCGGGCCTGCAAGCGGCGTTCACCCCCATCACGGTGACGCACAAGCTGGGCACCACCATGATCTACCGGCAGCCCGCAAGTGTGGTGGCGCTGGACATGAACGAGGTGGACTTCCTGGATCAACTGGGCGTGCCCGTCGCCGGCATGCCGAAGGATTTCGTGCCGCACTATCTGGCCAGGTACAAGGACGATCCCGCGGTGCAGGACGTAGGCGCCATCGTCGCGCCGAACCTGGAACGCATCCACGCGGCGCGGCCCGACCTGATCCTGATGACGTCGATTCAGGCGAACCACTATCCGGCGCTGACCGAGATCGCGCCCACCCTGCATTTCGACGTGGATTTCGGCAACAGCGAACGCGGCCATCTGGACGTGGTGAAAGATCACCTGACGACGTTGGGGGCGATCTTCGGCAGACAAGAGGCCGCGCGTCGACAGATAGCGAGGCTGGACGCGAAGGTGGAAGAGGCCCGGCGCGTGACGCAGGGTCGCGCCGAGCGCGCGCTGATCGTGCTGCACAACAATGGCGCCTTCAGTTCCTTTGGCCCGCAGTCGCGCTACGGCTTCGTCTTCGACGCCCTGGGCGTCACGCCTGCAAGCGCCGCCATCGAAGCGGGCCTGCACGGCCAGCCCGTTTCCAGCGAATTCATCCAGCAGGCCAACCCAGACATCATCTATATCGTCGACCGCACGGCGGTGATGGAGCATCGTCCCGTCCTGACCGCCGAATCGGTCAGCAACCCGTTGCTGCGGCAGACCAATGCGTGGAAGAACGGCCGGGTGGTGTTTGCGGACGCAGACGCCTGGTACATCGCGGCCGCCAGCGTGACGGCGTTGTCGATCGTGATCGACGATGTCATCAAGGGCTATCGCCAGTGATGTCGCGGGGCGCGCGGGCGGGCGGCATGCGTTACAAATTCGTGCGCAAAACGATTGAGGGATTCTCATTCTCAATCGAAAGACAGGGTGAGAAGCAAGCTACTTATCCCTACGAAAAGGAACTCATCATGGCGCAACGCCGCCCTCGATCCCTTGCCCGCCATGCCCTGCCGGCAGCGCCCGCCGCGCCTGCCGCCGTCTTTGCGCTGAACAGGACCGCCACAGCGGTCAGGATGGTGCTGTTGCTGGGTGTCGCGCTGGCGGCCATGGTGACGGCCGCGCCTGGCGCGCATGCGCAGGCCGTCGCCCAGGACGCGGCCGCGCGGCAGTCGTTCAACGTGCCGGCCGGCCCGCTGGGCGTGGCGCTTAACGCGTATGCGGCGCAGGCCGGGCTCGAAATGACCGTGGACGCGCAGATGCTTCAGGGCAAGCGCAGTCAAGGCCTGTACGGGACGTTCAGCGTCGCTGAAGGCTTTGCCGAATTGTTGCGGGGGCAGGGGCTGCGTGCCGTGCGCGCCGCCAACGGCAGCTACACGCTGGCCAGGACGGACGCCGGGCCGGAAAGCGCGACGATGATGCCGACCGTCACGGTGCAGGGCGCGGGCCTGGGAGCCTTGCCGGAGGCCTATGCCGGCGGGCAGGTCGCGACCGGCGGCCGCGTCGGCATGCTGGGCGACAAGGACTTCATGGAGACGCCGTTCAGCACCATCAGCTACACGGAAAAATTCATCGAAGACCGTCAGGCGCGCGACATCACCGACGTGATCGCGGCCACGGACCCCACGGTCTTCAGCACCGGCATGACCGGCATCATCAGCGAAAACTATTCCATCCGCGGGTTCAGTTCCGGCATCAGCGATGTCTCGATGGGCGGCTTGTACGGCATTTCGCCGTACTACCGGACGTCGCCCGAGATGTTCGAGCGCATCGAGGTGTTGAAAGGGCCGTCGGCCCTGCTCAACGGCATGCCTCCGGGCGGATCGGTGGGCGGCACCGTGAACCTGGTTCCAAAGCGCGCAGGCGACGAGCCGCTCGCGCGCCTGACCACGACGTACATGTCGGATTCGCAATTTGGCGGCCATATCGACGTGGGCCAGCGCTTTGGCGAAAGCAAGCAGTTCGGCATCCGCTTCAATGGCGTCTACCGTGACGGCGATACGGCGGTGGACCACCAGGAGAAAAAGACCGGGCTGGCCGCGCTGGCGCTGGATTGGCGGGCCGACCGCGCAAGGCTTTCTACGGACTTCTATACCAGCGAAGACCGCACGGACGGCCTGAACCGCGGCATCAACCTCACGCCCGGGCTGGCGGTGCCCAAGCCGCCCAAGGCCGATACGCTGTTGAATCCCAGCTGGGCTTTCTATGACACCCGGGACACCGGACTGATGGTCCGGGGCGAGGTGGATCTGAACGATCAACTGATGGCCTATGCGGCGGTCGGCACCAGCAAGACCCGGTACAAGTCCACCGGCGCGTACTTGATCCAGGTGTTCAACGACGCGGGCGATTACCGCACCAACCTGGCGGACCTGGGCTTCGAGATCGAAAGGTCCACGGCGGAAATCGGCTTGCGCGGCAACTTCAAGACGGGCGCCGTCGGCCATTCGTGGTCGTTGAACGCCACGCATTATGAGCATACCGACGAACAGTACGGCAGGCGCAACGTCTTGTCGGAAAACTGGGTCACGAACCTGTACAACCCCGTATGGGGCCCGGCCACCGCCTACAACGCACCGAAGATCTCCAAGACCAAGCTGCGCCTGAACAGTTACGGCCTGGCGGATACCCTGTCGTTCGCGCAGGATCGGGTGCAGCTCACGTTGGGCGTGCGGCGCCAGGAGGTGGTCAGCGACACCTACAGCGTGGCCACCGGCGAGCGAACCGCGCGCTACGATGCCGGCGCCACGACGCCGGCGGCGGCGTTGCTGGTGAAGGTGACGGAGCACGTCTCGGTATATGGGAACTACATCGAAGGCCTGAGCCAGGGCGCCACCGCACCGATGACGGCCGCCAACGCGGGCGCCGTGTTTGCGCCCTACAAGTCCAAGCAGAAAGAGGTGGGCGTGAAGCTCGACCTGGGCGATTTCGCCCACACCGTCAGCTTGTACGAAATCACCCGCCCCAGCAGCTATACCGATCCGTTCACCAACGTCTTTTCGTTCGGGGGAGAGCAGCGCAACCAGGGCATCGAGTGGGGCTTCTTCGGCTCACCGATGGAGGGCGTGCGGCTGATGGGCGGCGTGGCCTATGTGGACCCCAAGCTGACCAAGACCGCGGGCGGCGTGAACGAGGGCAAGCTGGCGACAGGGGTGCCGAAGCTGCAGGGCAAGCTGGGGGTGGAATGGGACGTGCCGGTCGTGCACGGCCTGACGCTGACGGCGAATGCCACGGCGGCCTCCAAGCAATACGTGAACGCCGACAACTCCCTGTCCGTGCCAGGGCGCACCATCTATGACCTGGGCGCGCGCTATTCGACCGCGGTCGCCGGCCATCCGGTCGTGCTGCGCGCGGCGGTCAACAACGTCACGAACAAGGCCTACTGGGCCATGCCCCAATGGACCAACCTGGGGCTGGGCGCGCCGCGCACGTTCCTGCTGTCAGCGACCGTGGACTTCTGACGGGGTCGTCGGCGAGCCTGGCCTGCCCTCTGAAGGCAGGCCAGGCTTGTCTTGCGCCCGGGAAGACGGGACGATTTTTCCAGATGCCCTTGCGCAGTAATCGAAATGTTATATCATTCGTCAGCTATTTGTAATGATATAACATCCGAGAGAGCGAAGATGAAAGGCAAGAAGCTAGGGGCGGTTGAAGAAAGAGGCGGGGCAAAGGCCTTGCGGGCCAGCCGCCGGGGGGCATTGAAACCGCTGGTCTGCTCACTGATGCTGATCGCGCCGGTTGCGCAGGCCGAAGCCGAAGCGGAATCCGAGCGCGCCAAGTCGCTGGCCCCCATTACCGTGTCCGCCAACCCGCTGGGGCTGGACCTGAACAGCACGACCTTGCCGGCCTCGGTGCTGGAAGGCGATGCCTTGATCGAGCAGCGCACCGGCACCTTGGGCGAAACCCTGAAGAACCTGCCCGGCGTCAACAGCGACACCTTCGGTGGCGGCGCAAGCCGGCCGGTGATCCGCGGCCAGACCGCGCCGCGGGTCAAAGTGCTGTCCGACGGCTCTGAAGTCATGGACGCGTCCAGCATTTCGCCCGACCACGCGGTGACGGTCGAGCCACTGCTGGCCGAGCGGATCGAAGTGCTGCGCGGCCCGGCGACGCTGCTGTACGGCGGCGGCGCGATCGGCGGCGTGGTGAACGTGGTGGACAAGAAGATTCCCACCGCGGTGCCGGAAAAGGGCATCGAGGCCGAAGCCGAACTGCGCGGCGCGACCGGCACCAAGGAACGTGCGGGGGCAGTCGGCATCACGGCGGGCGAAGGACAGTTCGCGGTGCGCGTTGAAGGGATGAAGCGGCGCACCAGCGACTACGACGTGCCCGATTGGCCGGGTGGCAAGCTGGAGGGTTCGTACAGCGAATCCACGCAGGGCTCTGTCGGCATGTCGTGGATCACCCCGCGCGGATACGTCGGCCTGGCCTTCACGCACCTGGAAAGCAAGTACGGCCTGCCCGGGCATAACCACGAATACGAAGGCTGCCATCCGCACGGCACGCACCTGCATTGTGGCGGGCACGATCACGGCCACGAAGAAGAAGGCCATGACCATGATCATGAGCACGAACATGGCGGCGTGCCGTACGTGAAGCTGCGCAGCAACCGCCTGGACCTGCGCGCGGAATACCAGGACCCGTTTGCCGGCTTCGAGAAGATCCGCGTGCGCGGCGGCCTGACCGACTACCAGCATGACGAGATCGAAGGCGGCCAGGTCGGTACCCGCTTCAAGAACAAGGGCTACGATCTGCGGGTCGAACTGCAGCACAAGCCGATCGCCGGCTGGCGCGGCGTGGTGGGCGTGCAGAACGCCTATAGCGATTTCCGCGCTGAAGGCGAGGAAGCCTTCCTGCCGCGCAGCAAGACGCGGTCCAACGGCCTGTTCGTGCTGGAGGAATACCAGCTGAACGATTGGCGCTTCGAAGTGGGCGCGCGCCAGGACTGGCAGCGCATCTCGCCGTCGGGCGGCGCCTCGCGCAGCAGCCTGTCGGGCACGTCGCTGTCGGCGGCTGCCATCTGGGACTTTGCGCCGCAGTATTCCGTGGCGCTGTCGTTGTCGCGCTCGCAACGGCTGCCCAATGCGCAGGAGCTGTATGCGGACGGCGTCCACCTGGCCACCAACACCTACGAACTGGGTAATGCAGACCTCAGCCGCGAGACCTCGCACAACATCGACCTGACCCTGCGCAAGCACTCGGGCGACACGACGTTCTCGGCCAGCGTGTTCCACAACCGCGTGAAGAACTACATCTACGCGAACACGCTCGACCGGTATGAGGACTTCCGGCTGATCGAATACACGCAGCGCGACGCGGAATTCACGGGTGTGGAAGGCGAACTGCGCCATCAGTTCACGCCGGTGTTCTCGGCGGCGGTGTTCGGCGATTACGTGCGCGGCAAGTTGACCGGCGGCGATGGCAATCTGCCGCGCATCCCGGCAGCGCGCGCGGGCGTGCGCGGCAACGTGACGTGGCAGCAGTGGTCGGGCGGCGTGGAATACGCGCGCGTGTTCTCGCAAAAGGACATCGCATCGTACGAAGACAGCACGCCGGGCTACAACCAGGTCAACGCCGTGGTCGCCTACCGCGGCCGTTACGGCGCAACCGGCTACGAAGTCTATCTGCGCGGCACCAACCTGTTGAACAAGCTGGCCTACAACCACGCCTCGTTCATCTCGTCGGTGGCGCCGCTGCCCGGGCGCAGCGTGCTGCTGGGCGTGCGCATGACGTACTGACAAGGCAGGGCGTCCGGCATGGACGCTTGCCGGAATACGCACGCCGGGGCCATGCGCCCCGGCGTTTTTTTGCTGCACTGCGGGCGCACAGCCTCTACGGGTAGACCCCGAGTCCGATCTTGTTGACGCCCGAACACGCCGTTCCTAGAATCAGATTTGTGATCACATATCAGACATAGCGTCCGGCATCCGCCGGCACGCGGGCAGCGGCGAAGCAGGCATGACCCAACAACTATTCAGTGTTCGAGACAAGATCGTTTTGATTACCGGTGCCGCGGGCGGCATCGGCGCTGCGCTCAGCCGGGCTTTCGCCCAAGGCGGCGCGACGCTGGTGCTGGCCGACCTGGCGGGGGAAAAGCTGGACGCGCTGGCGTCCGAGCTGCGCGAATCCGGCGTGAAGACCGGAGCCATCGCGCTCAGCGTTGAAAACCGCGAGGCCTGCGCAGACGCGGTGGCCGATGTGGTGGCGCGGTATGGCGGCGTGGACGTGCTGGTCAACTGCGCCGGCGTCAATACGCGCATGCGGCCCGAGCTGTACGCGGAAGACGTGTGGGACCGCATCGTCGACATCAACCTCAAGGGCACGTTCAACATGTGCCAGGCCGTGCACGCGCCGATGAGTCTGCGCGGCAAGGGCAAGATCATCAACATCGGGTCGATCCTGGCGCTGGCGTCCAACGCAGTGACGGCGGCCTATTCCGCCAGCAAGGGCGGCGTGCTGCAGTTGACGCGTTCGCTGGCATGCGCCTGGGCGGCCGACGGCATCACCGTCAACGTGATCCAGCCCGGCTGGATCGACACGGCGCTGTCGCGTCAGGCGCGGGTGGACATCCCCGGCCACGCCGAACGGGTGGTGGCCACCACGCCGCTGGGCCGCTGGGGCGAACCCGAAGACCTGATCGGCGCGACGCTGTTCCTGGCCAGCACCGCTTCCGACTTCGTGACGGGCGCAAGCCTGGTGGTGGACGGCGGCGTGACCGCGCACATCTGAACGGCAGGCTTGCGGCCCGTCAGAGGCCGGTCCCGCACAAGGAGAAGACATGCTTTTCGAGGACATCGGGCAGGCGACAGAAGCGCGCACGCTGGTAGTGGAAGACAGCGACTGGGCGCAGCTGACGCGCGCCGAGGCTATGCGGTTGACGACCTTGTTCCTGACGGCGCGCCGCTTCGAGGAAAAGATCCTGCAACTGGACAAGCTGAACCTGGTGCACGGGCCGGCGCATTCCAGCATCGGCCAGGAAGGCGGCGCGGCGGGCTGCATCGCGGCGCTGCCCGTCGATACGCTGATGAACGGCACGCACCGCGCGCATCACCAGTGCGTCGCCAAGGCGGCCAATGCGCTGTATGACGACGGCTTCGACCCGGCCGCAAGCGGGCTCACCCCGCGCATGCGCCAGGAGATCCAGGGCCTGATGCACGAGATCCTGGGTTTGAAGGACGGCTGGACGGGCGGGCGCGGCGGCTCCATGCACCTGCGCCGCGCCGACCTGGGCATCATGGGCACCAACGCCATCGTCGCCGGTGGCATCCCCATCGCCTGCGGCCATGCGTTCGCGGAAAAGCAGCGCGCATCGGGCAAGCTGATGGTCACGTTCTTCGGCGACGGCGCGGTGCATCAGGGCGCCACGCACGAAGCCATGAACCTGGCGGCGCTGTACGGCCTGCCCATGATCTTCTTCCTGGAGAACAACAAGTACGCGGTGTCGATGAGCGTGGAGCAATCCACGTTCCAGACCGAACTGCTGACCCGGCCGCAGGCGCATGGCATCGCCGCCGTCAAGGTGGACGGGATGAACCCGTTCGCCGTCTGGCTGGCCACGCGCTGGGCGCAGGCGCATATCCAGCGCGAAGGGCGGCCCGCCTTCATCCTGGCCGAGGTCTACCGCTACTACCACCAAAGCTCGTCGATTCCCGGCAGCGCCTTCGGTTACCGCACGCGCGATGAAGAAAACGCCTGGAAGGCGCGCGATCCCTGGCTGTTCCTGCAGCGCGAATTGACCGCGCGCGGCATCCTGGACGCCGATACGCTGGCCGCCATCGACGCCACCGTCACCGACGCCGTGGAAGCGGCCGCGGACTCCTGCGTGGAAGGCACAGGCTCCGCCGCCCGCATCCGCGCCGAACTCTGGCCGGCCGCAGCAAGCGTGGACGACCATCTGACCAGCGACATGCGTGAATTCGACGGCGCGCGCTTTGCCGAGGCCGAAGACTTCGATGCCGACGACATGGAAAGCCTGTCCTACATCGAAGCCATGTCGCGCACGATGGGCGCGCGCATGGCCGAAGACGACCGCATCTACGTGTTCGGCGAAGACGTGGCCAACATGGGCGGCGGCACGGTCGGCGCCACGCGCGGGTTGACGGACACCTACGCGGGCCGCCTGGTCAACACCCCGATCACTGAAAACGGCTTCTGCGGCCTGGCCACGGGAGCGGCCCTGTCGGGCCTGCGGCCGGTGGTAGAACTGATGTACAGCGATTTCTTCCTGGTCGCCGGCGACCAGCTGCTGAACCAGGCGGGAAAGATCCGCCACCTGTTCAATGGCACGGCCAGCGTGCCGCTGGTGCTGCGCACGCGCATCCCGGGTGCCGAGGGCTACGGTTCGCAGCACTCCATGGACCCGGCAGGCGTGTTCGCGCTGTTTCCGGGGTGGCGCATCGTGGCGCCGTCCAACGCGTTCGATTATGTGGGCCTGATGAATTCCGCGCTGCGCTGCCAGGACCCGGTGCTGGTGATCGAACCGCAGGAACTGCACAAGCGCAAGACGCTGGTGCCGAAGGACCTGGACTACTGCATCCCCATCGGACGCGCCAAGCGCGTGCAGGAAGGCGACCAGATCACGCTGCTGGCCACGCTCAGCATGGTGGAACGCTGCCAGCAGATCGCCCGCGAAACCGGCGTGCGCGCTGACATCATCGACCTGCGCACGCTGTCGCAGCGCGATATCGATTACGACACCATCGGCCGTTCGGTCATGAAGACGGGCCGCGTCGCGATCGTCGAACAGACCACGCGCGGCGCCAGCCTGGGCGCGCTGATCGCCGACGAGATCCAGCGCCGCTATTTCGACTATCTGGACCAGCCGGTGCAACGCGTCACGGGCCGCTGGGCCCCGCCCACGGTGTCGCAAGCGTTGGAGCGCGCGGCGCTGGCGGACGAGGACGATCTGCGCGCCCTGATCGCCGGCATGCTGCGCGACAGCGCGCTGGACAACCACCACCAAGGAAACGTTCATGCCCTGCGCGCTTGAAGGCAAGACCATCCTGATCACGGGCGCGGCCGGCGGCATCGGCGGCGAAACCGCGCGCGTCTGCGCCGAGCAGGGCGCCGCGCTGGTGCTGGCCGACCGCGACGCGCCCGAGGCGCTGGCCGCCGAACTGCGCGCGCTGGGCGCCACGGCGGGGGCGATCGCGTTCGACGTGACCGACCGCGCCGCGGCGGAAGCTGCCGTCCGAAGCATCGACAGGCTGGACGCGCTGGTGGCCAACGCGGGCTATTGTCCCTGGGACGACTGGAACGCCGATGGCTGGGATGACGTGTTCCGGCAGGTCATCGACATCAACTTGCTGGGCGTCATGCACCTGACCCGCGCAGCGCTGGCCAAGATGGCGCCGCAGGGCGCTGGCAGCATGGTGCTGGTGTCGTCGGTGGCGGCGCGCATGGGCGGCCTGGCGGCCAGCCCCCACTACGTGGCGGCCAAGGGCGGCACGCATGCCTTCGTGAAATGGCTGGCGCGCAAGGGGGCGGAGTCGGGCATCACCGTCAACAGCGTGGCGCCGGGGGCGACCGCCACCGCCATGGTGCAAGGCGCGGCCCTGGATGCGAATAGAATTCCCCTGCGACGCATGGCCCAGCCCCGCGAGATCGCCTTGCCCATCGCCTTTTTATGTTCGGATGGCGCAAGCTACATTTGCGGCGCCACGCTGGATGTGAACGGTGGCGTCTACATGAACTAGGCGCAAGAAAATGGACAACAGCATCCTGGAAGGCCTGCTGGACAAGCAGGAACGCGTGACCGTCGCGGACCAGATCTATCAACAGACGCGCCAGCTCCTGATGAGCGGCGCGGTGCCGCCCGGCGAAAAGATCACCCTGCGCGGCCTGGCCGCCGCCTTGAACACCAGCCCGATGCCGGTGCGCGAAGCGGTGAACAAGCTGGTGGCCGAAGGCGCGCTGGAAATGCTGCCCAGCCGCGGCTTGCGTGTCCCGAAACCCAGCCTGCCGAAGTTCCGCGAGATCGTGCGCATCCGGTGCTGTCTGGAAGGGTTCGCCGCGGCCGAGGCCGTCAAGGTGATCAACGATGAAACCGTGGCGCGCATCGAACGCCACGCCCACGAATTCGACAAGTTGGGGCATCAGCGCAAGATCGACACCTTGAAGACGATCGAAGCTAATCGGAACCTGCATTTCACGCTGTATGAAGCGGCGGCGATGCCGCTGCTGGTCACGATGATCGAGAACATCTGGCTGCAAATCGCACCCCTGTTCTCGCTCAGCATGAGCAGCAAGGACCGGAAGTCGGAAAGCTGGGAATCGTTCAGTCACCATGACGCGCTGCTGGCAGCGCTGCGGCGTCGCGACGCCGATGGCGCGCGCGACGCGGTGGTGGCGGACATTTCCGATGCGGCGGCTTATATCGAGAAGACGGGCAATTTGGCCATCACCTGAAGCGAGTGAGACATGGATATCGAAGTCGTGATGCCCGCGATCGGCGCGGGCACGACAGAGGGCAGGATTCTCCAGTGGTTGAAACAGTCCGGCGACACCGTCAAGGTGGGCGATATCCTGGCCGAAATCGAAACGGACAAGGCGGTCATTGAGCTGGAGGCCGTGGACAGCGGCGTGCTGGATCGCATCCATGTCGAAGCGGGTGACACCGCCGTGCCGGTGGGCGACGTCATTGCGACCTTGCTGCCCCGGCAAGACACGCGCGGCGAGGCGCCTGCCCCCCTTGTTGAACCGGCCGCGCCCGTGGCGGCCATGCCGACGCCGGCCGCAGCGGCCACTGCGCCGCCTGCCACCGCCGTCGAACCGTCCGCGCACCGGCTCTTCGCCAGCCCGTCGGCGCGCCGGCTGGCCCGCATCATGGGCGTGGACCTGCAGGCGCTGACCGGCAGCGGCCCGAATGGCCGGATCGTGCGCGTGGACATCGAACGGGCTGCGCAGGATCGTCCCGCGGCGGCTGTCCGGCCGGTAGCAAAGGCGTCGGCTCCAGCCCAAGGCGCATTGACGCCGCATACCTCGATGCGCGCCACGATCGCGCGCCGGCTGGCGCAGTCCAAGCAGCAGATTCCCCACTTCTACCTGACCGTGGACTGCCGCATGGACGCGATGATGGCGGCGCGCCAGTCACTGAACGACCATGCGCAGGCAAGCCCCGATCCCGTCCGCTATTCCCTGAACGACCTGCTGCTGCTGGCGGTTGCCCGCGCCGTGGCGCGCGTGCCTGAGATCAACGCGCAATGGACCGACGAGGGCGTGCTGCGCCAGGACCAGGTCGACCTGAGCGTCGCGGTGGCGCTGGAGACGGGCCTGATCACGCCTATCCTGCGCGATGCCGGCCGCATGGGGTTGCGCGAACTCTCGTCGCAGGTCCGACAGTTGGCGGATCAGGCGCGCAGCGGCCGGCTGCGGCCCGACCAATACGAAGGCGGCAGCCTGACGGTATCGAATCTGGGCATGCATGGCGTGAAGTCGTTCGCGGCGATCATCAATCCGCCGCAATCGGCCATCCTCGCTGCTGGCGCGGTGACGCGTCAACCGGTCGTGGACGGCGATGCGCTGGCCATCGGCCACGTCATGAGCCTGACGTTGTCCGCCGACCACCGCGTGGTCGACGGTGCGCTGGGCGCGCGGTTCCTGAAGGAAGTCCGGCATTTCATCGAGCATCCCATCGAATTGATTCTCTAGCGGGTTGAGTGGAAAGGTTGTTCTAGTCAGTCCACATCAGCAGCGCGCAGGGTGGACCGCGAACGGCGCACAGACCGATGGCGGCGGTAAGTCGAAGCACCATTACATAAAGTCTGGAGACAAAGCAATGAACAAGCAGAATCCGCTGACGCGCCTCGCGTTGGCTGCCGCCTTGGCAATGGCCGCGCAGGGCGCCTGGGCACAAAGCGAAATCAAGATCGGATACAACAGCGACATGTCCGCCAGCGGCTCGGCCGACTTCGGCGTGTCGGCGCTGTCGGGCGCGCGGCAGGCCGCCGAAGAGATCAACGCCGCGGGCGGCGTGCTGGGCAAGAAGATCGTCATCGTGCCGCGCGACGACGTGGGCTCGCCGCCCAAGTCCATCCAGAACGCCAACGAACTGGTGGACAACGAGAAGGTCGTCGCGATGCTGGGCGGCGTGAACTCGGGCAACATGCTGGCCTGGCTGCATATCGTGCAGCAGAAGAAGATCCCGACCATCTCGCCGTCGGCGACCGCCACCGAGATCACCAACCGCTACAGCAAGGAGCCGGCCAACTACATCTTCCGCGTATCGATGCGGGACCTGGATCAGATCACGCTGTTGGCCGCGTATGCGGCGCGCGCCACGCAGAACAAGAAGGTCGCCATCATCGCCGACACGACGGGCTACGGGCAGCAGGGCGCGAAAGACGCGGCCGCCGTGCTGCAGCTGCATGGCATCACGCCGGTGGCCAACGAGAAGTTCGGTCCGAAGGATACGGACATGAGCTCGCAGCTGAACAAGATCAAGGCGGCGGGCGCGGATACGCTGATCGTCTACGCGCTGGCGGATTCCAACGGCCATCTGATGCGCAGCCAGGAGAAGATCGGCTACTACCCCACCACGCTGGGTTCATGGTCCAACCTCAGCCCCCCGTTCCTGCGCATCGCGGGACCGGAACTGGCCAAGAAGATGATCTTCTCGGCGTCCATCACGCAGGACTCCACGCAGCAGTCCAAGGCGCTGTACGACACCATCATGAAGAAGGAGGGCAAGCTGCCCACCTACGTGTTCGCGGCGCATGCCTATGACTCGGTGAAGATCCTGGCCGCGGCCATGACGCAGGCCAAATCCACCGACGGCGAAAAGGTCCAGCAGGCGCTTGAGAACCTGGGCCCGGTGGATGGCGTGATCAAGCGCTATGAACCCGCGTTCACCAAGGCCAACCACGAGGCGCTGTCATACAAGGACTTCCGCCTGGTGCGCTGGATCGACGGCAAGGTGGTGTCGGTGGACGACGCCGTCACGCAAGCCATCAAGCCCGAAGACCTGAAGCAATAGGCAGGCTCGCGGCCGGGCCGGCTAGGCCTGGCCGCGGCTCAGGTGGTTGACGAAGAGCTTGGCCGCGGTGGGCAGCGAATCGAACGAGCGCACGCAGATCTGGATCTTGCGGCGCGCCCACGGTTCGGCTAGCGGGATGATGCGCAGGTCGAACATGACCGAGTAGCGGCGCGCGATGTCCAGCGGCAGCACGCCGATGCCCAGCCCCGAGTTCACCATGAAGCACAGCGCGTCGAAGCCCGTGACCTGCACCTTGAGCCGGATGGTGCGCTTTTCGTCGCTGGCGGCGTTGGACAGGATGCGGTTGATGGCGCTGCCGCGGTGCAGGCCAATGAAGTCGTGCTCCAGCGCGTCGGCGAAGCGGAAGCCGGGCTTGTCGCGCAAGGGGTGGTCGGCGGGCACGACCAGCGCCAGCGTGTCTTCGCGGTAGGGGTGGATCTCGACGTCGTCGTCGGGCGCGTCGCCGGAAAAGATGCCGACGTCCGCCGCGTTCTCGGCCACCGACTTGATGATGGTGGACGTGATCTTCTCTTCCAGGTCCACCTGCACATTGGGGTAGTCGTTCAGGAACAGCTTGATGTCTTGCGGCAGGAACTGCGTGATGGCGGAGATGTTGGCATAGACGCGGATGAAGCCGCGCAGGCCGCGCGAGTAGTCGCGCATCTGCACGGCGATCTCGTCCAGTTCGTGCAGGGCGCGCCGCGCCATGGTGGACAGCGCGATGCCGGCTGGGGTGGGGCGGATGCCCTTGTTGGTGCGGATCAGCAGCCGGATCTTCAGGTTTTCTTCCAGCTCGCTGATGCGCTTGCTGATGGCGGCCGCGGCGATGTGCTCGTGTTCGGCCGCCGCCGCGATGGTGCCTTGTTCGACCACGCTGATGAAAAGCTTGAGGGAGGTGGGGTCTAAACGCATGGCGGCAGGCGAAGGCGGCAAGGGAGCGGCCATTGTAGCGAGCCGCGGGCTTGCCATCGCGTTTGGCGATGGCGGCATCGTTAATGACTGCTATTGGGGACGGCAAGCCCGTTGCTATTCTCCCCAAAAATAGCGACCGGCCCGCCTGTTTGAGCGGACGGCGCAAGAAGGATGGATGGAGCGCAAAGCAATGAATCTGCAGAATAGCCAGCTGCTGCGGCAGCAGGCGTACATCGGCGGCGCCTGGTGCGACGCCGACAACCGGGCCACCATCACGGTGCGCAACCCCTTCGATGCCAGCCCGCTGGGGACGGTCCCGAATCTGGGTCAGGCCGAAACCGCGCGTGCCATCGCGGCTGCCGATGCCGCGCTGCCGGCATGGCGGGCCAAGACGGGCAAGGAGCGCGGCGCTATCCTGCGCCGCTGGCACGCCCTGATCGAGGCCAACAGCGACGACCTTGCCCTGCTGCTGACGCTGGAGCAAGGCAAGCCGCTGGCCGAGGCCCGCGGCGAACTGAACTACGCGTTGTCGTTCGTGGAATGGTTTGCCGAGGAAGCCAAGCGCGTCTATGGCGACGTGCTGCCCCATACCCGCGGCGACCAGCGCATGCTGGCCATCCGCCAGCCGGTCGGCGTGTGCGCGGCCATCATCGCGTGGAATTTTCCGTCGGCGCTCGTCACGCGCAAGGTCAGCCCGGCGCTGGCCGCCGGCTGCACCGTGGTGCTCAAGCCCTCTGAATTGACGCCGTTCACCGCGCTGGCGCTGGCCTGGCTGGGCGAGCAGGCAGGCATCCCCCCTGGCGTGCTGAACGTGGTCATTGGCGACCCGACCCCCATCGGCACGGAGCTGACGCAGAACCCCACGGTACGCAAGCTGACCTTCACCGGGTCGACGCAGACGGGACGTCTGCTGATGCAGCAAAGCGCGTCCAACATCAAGAAGCTGTCGCTGGAATTGGGCGGCAACGCGCCTTTCATCGTGTTCGAAGACGCGGACCTGGACGAGGCGGTGCAGGGGCTGGTGCTGTCCAAGTTCCGCAACGCCGGCCAGACCTGCGTCTGCGCCAACCGCGTCTACGTGCACGCCAGCGTGGCGGACGCGTTCAACGAGAAGCTGCTGGCCGAGATCCGCCGCATGAAAGTGGGCGGCGGGCTGGAAGACGGCGTGACGCAAGGCCCGTTGATCGACCAGCGCGCGGTGGACAAGGTGACGCGCCTGGTGGCGGACGCCACCGCGCACGGCGCCACGCTGCTGGCGGGCGGCAAGCTGCGCCAGGCCGGCACCCTGCTGTACGAGCCGACGCTGCTGACGGGCATCACCGACGCCATGGAATTGGCGCACGAAGAGATCTTCGGCCCGGTGGTGGGCATCAGCACGTTCGATTCCGAAGCCGCAGTCCTGGCGCGCGCCAACGACAGCGCCTCCGGCCTGGCCGCCTATTTCTACACGGCCAACCTGGAACGCGTCTGGCGCATGATGGAAGGGCTGGAATACGGCATCGTGGGCGTCAACACCGGCGCGGTCTCCAACGAGGTCGGCCCGTTCGGCGGCATCAAGGAATCGGGCGTGGGCCGCGAAGGCTCGAAGTACGGCATCGAAGAGTTCCTCGAAATCAAGTACGTATGCCTGGCCGGCAAGTCGTTCAACGCGCCGCGCTAACCCCTACGGAACCCTGACATGAGCCAAGCCCAGCAAGCGTCCCTGCGGGATGCCGACGCGTTCGATTATGTGATCGTCGGATCCGGCGCGGCCGGATCCATCCTGGCCAACCGCCTGTCCGCCGACGGCGCGACCGTTTGCGTGCTGGAGGCCGGCCCGCCGGACAACAGTCCGTTCCTGCACATCCCGGCCGGCTTCATCAAGGCCGTGTTCAACAAGAAATACGCCTGGCAGTTCTCAAGCGAAGGCACGACGCAGACCAACGGCCGGCGTGTTCCTATCCCGCAGGGCCGCACGCTGGGCGGTTCCACGTCCATCAACGGCCTGGTCTACAACCGCGGCCAGGCGGCCGACTTCGACCACTGGGCCAGCCTGGGCAACCCCGGCTGGGCCTATGCGGACGTGCTGCCGTACTTCAAGTCGATGGAGCGTCGGGCAGGTGGCGACGACCGGTATCGCGGCCGCCAGGGCGAACTTCCCGTCACCGACATCGACTGGATCCACCCGCTTTGCGAGGCCTTCATTGCGGGCGCCGTAGAGCAAGGCCTTCCGCGCAACCCCGATTACAACGGCGCCGACCAGGCGGGCGTGGGCTATTTCCAGCGCACCATCAGCAACGGCTGGCGCATGAGCACGGCCAAGTGCTTCCTGAAGCCTGCGATGGCGCGCAAGAATCTGGACGTGCGCACCTATGCGCAGGCCACCCGCGTGCTGTTTGACGGCGCGCGCGCCGTTGGCGTGGCCTATTGCCACCCCGCGCATCCCGCCCGGGTGCGCGCCGTGCGCGCCAAGCGCGAGGTCATCGTGGCCTGCGGCGCGATCAACACGCCCAAGCTGCTGCAGCTGTCCGGCCTCGGGCCGGCAGAGCTGCTGCGCGAGCACGGCATCCCTGTGGTGTGCGACCTGCCGGGCGTGGGCGAAAACCTGAGCGACCACTATTCCGTGCGCATCGTGGCGCGCGTGAAGAACAGCCAGACCATGAATGAACTGGTCAAAGGCCTGAACCTGGCCGGCCA
Organism: uncultured Achromobacter sp.; assembly: GCA_963530045.1. GTDB lineage: Bacteria > Pseudomonadota > Gammaproteobacteria > Burkholderiales > Burkholderiaceae_B > Achromobacter. The sequence goes on along the minus strand of CAUSDE010000004.1, from coordinate 79,237 downwards.
GGTCAGTCGTTGGCTGTTCAAGCGGCCCAGCATCATGGCGCTCAGCCCGTCGCTGCTGCACTATTTCTGGAAATCGCGCCCGGAACTGACCGCGCCCGACCTGCAGGGCGTGTTCACGCCCGCCAGCTACAAGGAAGGCTACGTCGGCGTGCTGGACGATTTTCCCGGCATGACGGCGGGCGTCTGGCAGCACCGCCCGGACAGCCGCGGCCAGGTCCGCATCCGCTCGGCCGACCCGCTGCAAGACCCCGTGATCCTGGCCAACTACCTGGCGGACGAACGCGATCAGCAGACGCTTGTGCGCGGCATCCGCCTGGCCCGCCGGCTGCTGCAGTCGCAGGCGCTGGCGCCGTACTTCGACAGCGAGGCGCTGCCGGGCCCGCTGTGCGAATCGGATTCCGAACTGCTGGACTTCGCGCGCCGCTTCGGCGTGTCGTCCTATCACGTCAACGGCACGGCCCGCATGGGCCCGGCGGACGACAAATACGCCGTGGTGGATGCGCAGCTGCGCGTGCACGGCGTGCAGAACCTGCGCGTGATCGATTCGTCGGTCATGCCCGCCATGCCGTCGGCGAACATTTGCGCCGCCACGATGATGATCGGCAACAAGGCCGCCGACCTGATCAGGAATTCCTGAAAACCCAAGATGCGGTCACTCGAGTGACCCGTTAGGAGACAACGTGTACACCAAGCATTTCCCCAAGATCATGAAGACCTTGCTGCTGTCGGCGGCGCTTGCGGGCGCCAGCGGCGCCGCGCTTGCCGATGACATCAAGATCGGCTTCAACAGCGACATGTCGGCCACCGGGTCGGCGGACTTCGGCATTTCGGCCCTGGCCGGCGCGCGCCAGGCCGCGGACGACCTGAACGCCGCAGGCGGCGTGCTGGGCAAGAAGGTCGTCATCGTCGAACGCGATGACGTCGGCGCCCCGCCCAAGGCGATCCAGAACACCAACGAACTGGTCGACAACGTCAAAGTCAACGCCATGCTGGGCGGCGTGAACTCCGGCAACATGCTGGCCTGGCTGCACATCGTGCAGCAAAAGAAGATCCCGACCATCTCGCCGGTGGCGACCGCCACCGACATCACCGGCCGCTACGCGAAGTCGCCGCCGAACTACGTGTTCCGCGTGTCCATGCGCGACCGCGACCAGATCGCGCTGCTGGCCGCCTACGCGGCGCGAGCCAGCAAGTCGGGCAAGGTGGCGATCATCGCGGATACCACCGGCTATGGCCAGCAAGGCGCAAAGGACGCGCTGGAGATCCTGGCGCTGCACAAGATCACCCCGGTCGCCAACGAGAAGTTCGGTCCCAAGGACACGGACATGAGCTCGCAGCTGAACAAGATCAAGGCCTCGGGCGCGGACACGCTGATCGTCTATGCGCTGGCCGACTCCAACGCGCACGTCATGCGCAGCCTGGAGAAGATCAACTATTTCCCGACGACGCTCGCGTCCTGGGCCAACCTGAGCTCGCCGTTCCTGCGCATTGCCGGCCCCGAGCTGGCGGGCAAGATGATCTTCACCGCGTCGATCACCGAAGATTCATCCAAGGAATCCAAGGCGCTGTACGACACGCTGATGAAGCGCGACGGCCGTGTGCCGACCTACGTGATGGCCGCGCAGGCCTATGACTCGGTCAAGCTGATCGCCGCCGCCATGGAGCAGGCCAAGTCCACCGACGGCGCCGCCGTGCAAGCTGCCCTGGAGCAGCTGTCGCAGGCGCAAGGCGTGATCAAGGCCTATCAGAAGCCGTTCTCGGCGGACAATCACGAGGCCCTGTCGGTCAAGGACTTCCGCCTGGTGCGCTGGATCGACGGCAAGGTCGTGACGGTTGACGATGAGGTCACCCGCGCCATCAAGCCCGAAGACCTGAAGCTGTAAACGGCAGGAAAGCGGGACATCAAGGATCTCTCCCCTGCGGCGCGAGCGCGGCGGGGGAGTCGTCAAAAGGGGGCCTTCAGCATGCAAATACTACAAGCCATATTGAGTGGATTGGCCATGGGCAGCGTCTATGCCCTGGTCGCGTTCGGTTTCAGCATCACCTACACCACGACCAAGACGTTCAACTTCGGCCAGGGCGCGTTCCTGGCCCTGGCCAGCCTGATCGGCATCAGCGCGATCCTGCTGGTCACCCAAGGCAAGCTGATCGGCTTTCCCAGCCCCGAGGACGTGACCTGGGGGTCGTTCCTGTTCGCGCTGCTGGCGGCCATGCTGGTCCTGGGCCTCTTGGGATTCGTGCTGTACATCACCGCCATCAAGCACTTCGTGGGCGAAGCGGGACTGTCATGGGTGATGAGCACGATCGGCTTCGGCATCATCATCCAGAACCTGGCGCTGCTGATCTGGGGCCCGGCCCCGATCGCGGTGGCGTCTCCGCTGGGTGAAGGCATCATCACGATCTTCGGCACCGGCGTGCGTCCCCAGGAAATCCTGGTGTTCTGCACCACGCTCGTCCTGATGATCGTGTTCGACTGGGCGCTGCACAAGACCAAGATGGGCAAGGCGGTGCGCGCGGTGGCGTTCAGCAAGTCCACCGCCAGCCTGATGGGCATCAACGCCAACGCCGTGGCGGTGGCGGTATTCGTCATCAGCTCGGCGCTGGCGGCCATTGCCGGCGTGATGATCGCGCCGATCGCGACCGCCTCCGTGTTCGTGGGCACGCTGCTGTCGCTCAAGGCGTTTTCGGCCGCCATCCTGGGCGGGCTCGAGAACCCGCGCGGCTGCATCTTCGGCGGCTTCCTGATCGGGCTGCTGGAATCGCTGATCGGCCTTTGGTATTCGAACCTGCGCGAGATCGCCGTGTTCGCGCTGATCATCGTCGTGCTGTATTTCCGCCCGGCCGGCATCCTGGGCCGCGTGCACGCGGAGAAGGTGTGAACATGTCAAAACTCCTCATTCCGCTTGTCATCGCCGCCCTGGCCGTGGGCTTCGCCTATTCGGGGCTGAACGATTTCTACCTGCTGATCCTGTTCAACATCGGGGTCTATTACATCGCCGCCACCGGCTTCAACATCCTGGTCGGCCAGACCGGGCAGAAGTCGCTGGGCCATGCCGGCCTGTTCGGCGTGGGCGCCTACACCGTGGCGCTGCTGACGGTGAACTACCAGGTCAATCCGTGGCTGGCGCTGCTGTGCGCGGCGGGCGTGTCGGCCGTCTTCGGCGTGGCCATCGCCATCCCGGCGCTGAAGGTCAAAGGGCCCAGCCTGGCCATGGTCACCATCGCCTTCGGCCTGCTGATCGAAAAGATCGTGTCCGAGTGGACCGACGTGTTCAAGGGCCAGGAAGGCTTCTACGGCATCACGGGATTGACCTTCAACGGCGCCACGCTGGACAGCCGCCAGTGGGTGGTCGTGGTGGTGCTGGTGGGCCTGGCGTTGCACGCGATGACGTCGCTGCTGTTGAACGGGCGCTTCGGCCGCGGCTTCGCTGCCGTGCGCACCTCCGAAATCGCCGCGGAAAGCGTGGGCATCAGCGTCTACCGCTTCAAGATCCTGGCGTTTGCGATCAGCGCCATCACCTGCGGCATCGCGGGCGGCCTGGTCGCGCAGCAAAACCAGTACATCAACTCGGACTTCGTCAATTTCAACCTGTCGGTGTTCTTCCTGGTGCTGGTGCTGTTCGGCGGCCGCGCGCCGGTCGGCTCGTTCCTGGGCGCGGTGGTGCTGACGGTGCTGGACGCCATGCTGGCGCGCTGGCCCGAAGTGCAGCATTTCGCCTATGGCCTGATCCTGCTGTTTGCGCTGTACGCCATGCCGGAAGGGCTGGCCGGTTTGCTGCGCCGCGTCTTGCCGCAACGCGGCCAGCGCGACGCCTTGGCGCGCAGCACGAACGCTGTCGAATGGACGCCCAAGCGCGCCGCGCCGCCCGCCAAGCCCGGCCAGGGCCGGGCCGCGCCCGAGTTCCTGGAGGTGAAGGACCTGTACAAGGCCTTCGGCGGCGTGGTCCCCACCAACAAAGTGTCGTTTTCGCTGGCGCAAGGCTCGATCGTGTCGCTGATCGGGCCCAACGGCGCGGGCAAGACCACGACGTTGAACCTGTTGTCCGGGCTGGTTGCGCCGGACGCGGGCAGCATCCGCTTCAAGAACAAGCAGATGGTGGGCCTGTCGGCCAACGAGATCGCGGCCTCCGGCATCGGCCGCACGTTCCAGAACCTGAAGCTCTTCGACGGCCTGACGGCGCTCGAGAACGTGATGGTGGGGTTCTATCGGGTCCAGCAATCCGGCTTCATCTCGAACCTGCTGGGGCTGCCGGCCAGCCTGGCCGAAGAGCGGCGCATGCGCCAGGAGGCGTTCGCCATCCTGAAGTTCTTCGATCTGGACCGCTATGCGGACGATGCCGCCAACAGCTTGCCCTACGGGTTGCAGCGTCGGTTGGAGATCGCCCGCGCGGTGGCCGCCATGCCCGACCTGCTGCTGCTGGACGAACCCGCGGCAGGCCTGAACCCGGCCGAGACCGACCAGCTGACCGATCTGATCGTCAAGCTCAAGGGCATGGGTCTGACCATCCTGCTGATCGAACACCACATGGACCTGGTCATGGCGATTTCGGACCACATTGTCGTGCTGGACTACGGCGTGAAGATCGCCTCCGGCCTGCCGAACCACATTCAGGAGAACCCGAAAGTGATCGAAGCCTACCTGGGCGCGCCCGCATAGGAGACCACCATGAGCCGATTACTGGATATCAAGGACCTGGCGGTCAGCTACGGTGCCGTCAACGCGTTGAAGCAGGTGTCGCTGCATGTGGACACGAACGAGATCGTGACCATCATCGGCGGCAATGGCGCCGGCAAGAGCACGATGATGCGCGCCCTGTCGGGCATCGAGAAGTCCACGGGGGCCATCGCGTTCGCCGGGCAGGACCTGGGCGGCGTCAGCGCGCACAAGCGCGTGGGGCTGGGCATCGCCCACGTGCCGGAAGGCCGGCAGGTGTTCCCGGACCAGACCGTGTTCGACAACCTGATGCTGGGCGCCTTCCTGCGCAAAGAGCCGCCGGCCGAACTGGCCGGCGAGATCGAACGCTGCTTCGCGATGTTCCCGCGCCTGAAAGAGCGCCGGGACCAGTACGCGGGCACGCTGTCGGGCGGCGAACAGCAGATGCTGGCCATCTGCCGCGCGCTGATGAGCAAGCCGCGCATCCTGATGCTGGACGAGCCGTCCCTGGGCCTGGCGCCGCTGATCGTGGCCGAGATCTTCAAGATCATCAAGTCGTTGAAGGAACGCGGCATGACGATCCTGCTGGTCGAGCAGATGGCCAATCAGGCGCTGGCGATCTCGGACCGCGCGTATGTGCTGGAGGTGGGCTCCATCGTGATGGAGGGCACCGGCCAGGAATTGTTGGCCAGCGAGCGCGTGCGCGAGGCCTATCTGGGAAAACACAAGAGCTGACGAGGCAATCATGTCATCCAAACCATTGAGCGGGATCCGTGTGCTGGAGTTGGGCCAGCTGATCGCCGGGCCGTTCGCCGCCAAGATGCTGGGCGAGTTCGGCGCCGAGGTGATCAAGATCGAGCCGCCCGGCAAGGGCGACCCCCTGCGCAACTGGCGCCTGATCCACGACGGCACGTCCGTCTGGTGGCAGGTGCAGTCGCGCAACAAGAAGTCGGTCAGCCTGGATCTGCGCCAGCCCGAGGCGCAGGACTTGATCCGCGCCCTGGTCAAGGACATCGACGTCGTGGTCGAGAACTTCAAGCCGGGCACGATGGAAGGCTGGGGCCTGGGTTGGGAGGACCTGCGCGCCATCAATCCGCGCCTGGTGATGTTGCGCGTGTCCGGCTATGGGCAGACCGGCCCATACCGCGACCTGCCCGGTTTCGGCGCCATCGGCGAAGCCATGGGCGGCCTGCGCCACCTGAGCGGCGAGCCGGACCGCACGCCCGTGCGCGTGGGCATCTCCATCGGGGATTCGCTGTCGGCGCTGCATGGCGTCATCGGCATCCTGCTGGCGCTGCGTGCGCGCGACCAGAACGGGCAGGGCCAGATGATCGACGTGGCGCTGTACGAATCCGTCTTCAACATGATGGAGAGCCTGTTGCCGGAATACGCGGTGTTCGGCGAAGTGCGCCAACCGGCGGGCAGCAGCCTGCCGGGCATCGCGCCCAGCAACGCGTATCGCTGCCAGGACAACAAGTACGTGCTGGTGGCCGGCAACGGCGACAGCATCTTCAAGCGCCTGATGGGCGTGATCGGCCGTCCAGACCTGGCCGATGCGCCGGAGCTGGCCAATAATGCCGGCCGCGTGAAACACGTGGTGATGCTGGATGACGCCATCTCGCAATGGACGGGCCAGCACCCGCTGGACGAGGTCCTCGTCCGCCTGAACGAAGGGCAGATTCCGGCCGGCAAGATCTACGACGTGGCCGACATCGCCACCGATCCGCACTACCAGGCCCGCGGCATGATCCTGGACGGCGCGCTGCCCGACGGCACGCCGATCAAGCTGCCGGGCATCGTGCCCAAGCTGTCGGAGACGCCGGGCGAGGTGCGCAGCGCCGCGCCCGCCCTGGGCCAGGACACGGACGAGGTGCTGGCCGGCCTGGGCGTGGACGAGGGCAAGCGCGCCGACTGGCGCGCGCGCGGCATCATCTGAAAAGGACAGCCATGAACGAACCGAGCGCAACCCGCAAGAAGCTGTACATCCAGGACGTGGCGCCCCGGGACGGCTTCCAGAACGAAAAGCAGTTCATCGAGACGCAGGACAAGATCGACTTCATCAACGCATTGTCCCAAAGCGGATTCGCCAAGATCGAAGCCACGTCCTTCACGTCGCCCAAGGCGATTCCGGCGCTGCGCGACGCCGAGGCCGTGATGCACCAGATCGAACGCAATCCGGACGTGGTCTACACGGTGCTGGTGCCTAACGTGCGCGGCGCGCAGCGGGCGCTGGAGTGCAACGTGGACGAGGTCAACCTGGTGATGTCGGTCAGCGAAACCCACAACCGCGCCAACCTGCGCATGACGCGCGAGCAGTCGTTCGAGCAACTGAGCGACGTGGTCAGCGTGGTGCGGGGCAGCCGCGTGGCGGTCAACGTGTCCTTGTCCACGGTTTTCGGTTGCCCGATGGAGGGCGACATCAACGCCTTCGACGTGCTGGAACTGGTGGGACGCTTCGCCGCGCTGGGCGTGGATGGCGTCACCCTGTGCGACACGACCGGTATGGCGTATCCCACGCAGGTGGGCAAGATCGGCCGCGAGGTCCGCCGGCTGTTCCCCGACCTGACCACGACCCTGCACTTCCACAATACGCGCGGCATGGCGCTGGCCAACACGCTGGCGGCGCTGGAGGCGGGCATCGACCGCTTTGACGCGTCGCTGGGCGGACTGGGCGGGTGCCCCTATGCGCCGGGCGCCAGCGGCAACGTCTGCACGGAAGAACTGGTGCACATGCTGGAGCTGATGGGTTACGACACGGGCGTGGACCTGGCGCGCATCCTGGGCATCGCGGCGACCTTGCCCGCGCTGGTCGGGCACGACATCCCCAGCCAGATCCTGAAGGCGGGCCCGCGCCTGACGCTGCATCCGGCGCCCGATTTCGGCGGGTAGCCCCGACGGGGCGGCGGTGTGCTAAGTTGCCGGGAATGCCGCCCGGCCCGGAGCCCGCCATGCTGAAATTCGCCGCCAACCTGTCGATGATGTACCCGGAACACGCGTTCCTGGACCGTTACGCCGCCGCGGCGGCGGACGGCTTTCTGGGCGTGGAATGCATGTTCCCTTACGAGGCCCCCGCGGCCTTCGTCCGCGAGCGCATCGATGCGGCCGGCGTGTCGCAGGTGCTGTTCAATGCGCCGCCCGGCGTAGTCAGCCAGGGCGAGCGCGGGCTGGCGGCCTTGCCCGGCCGCCAAGCGGAATTCCAGGCAGGAATCGAGCAGGCGCTGTCCTACGCGACGGCATTGTCCTGCTCGAACGTCCACGTGATGGCGGGCTTGGCGCCGGCCGGCGTGCCGCGCGAATCCCTGCTGGATTGCTACCGCGAGAACCTGGACTGGGCGGCGCGGCAGGCGCGCTCGGCGGGCGTCACCGTGCTGATCGAACCCATCAATACGCGCGACATCCCCGGCTACATCCTCAATCGCCAGGATGACGCGCATGCGGTCGTGCAGGCCGTCAACGCGCCCAATCTGAAGGTGCAGATGGACCTGTACCATTGCCAGATCGTCGAGGGCGACGTCACCGCCAAACTGCGGGAATACCTGCCGACCGGACGCGTGGGACACCTGCAGATCGCCGGCGTGCCGTTGCGCCACGAGCCCGATCGCGGCGAACTGGATTACGGTTGGGTGTTCGGCGTGTTGCGCGAACTGGACTACCGGGGGTGGATCGGCTGCGAATACCGGCCGGCAGGCGACACCTCCGCCGGCCTGCGCTGGCTCGCGCCCGCCCGTGGGTGATGGCCGCGATTGCCGCTCTGCGCATGACTTCCCGATGAGGTTTTCCCGAGTTGCCGAGACGGGCGGCTCGCTGTAAATATAATTAATATGTTAACGAATAAAGGCATTCGAATGCCATCCGAGGAGACCAGGTCATGAGCACTAGCAACCTTCGCCGCGCGTTGCTGGCGGCGGCGTTGTCGGCCGCCGCCGCGTTTTCCGCCACCGCGGGGGCGGCGGAATATCCAGACCACCCGATCCGCTGGCTGGTGCCGTTCAGCCCTGGCGGCGGCAGCGACCTTGCCACGCGCATCGTGGCCAAGCACGTGGGCGATACGCTTGGCCAGACGGTGGTGGTCGAGAACCGCCCCGGCGCCGCCACCATCGTTGCCGCGCAGGAAACCGCCCGCGCCGCGCCGGACGGCTACACGCTGATGACGGCAGGCATGAGCACGCTGGCGCTGAACCCGTCCTTGTACAAAAGCCTGCCTTACGATCCGTTCCGTAACCTGTCGATGGTGTCCACGCTGGTGAACCTGCCCATCGTCCTGGTGGCGTCGCCGGCATCCGACCTGACCACCATGACCGACGTCATGATGTATCTGCGCAGCGCCAAGCAGGCCAGCTACGCCTCGCTAGGCGTGGGCAGCCCGCACCATCTGGCCATGGAATTGTTCCTGCAGACCTTCGGCGGGCAGGCCACGGCCATCCCGTACAAGGGCACGCCGCCCGCCTTGCAGGATGTGGCCTCGGGCGTCGTGCCCCTGATGATGGCCGACCTGGCCGCCGCCCGGCCGTTGATCCAGGCGGGCAAGCTGCGCGCCATCGCCGTGCCGGCCGCGCAGCGCTCGGCGTTGCTGCCCGACGTGCCGACCTTCGGCGAAGCCGGCGCCTACCCCTTGGAAGCCGCGGCCTGGCAGGGCGTGGTGGCCCCGGCCCGCACGCCCAAGCCTATCGTGGAAAAACTAAGCCGCGCCATCGTGGCGGCGCTGCAGTCGCCGGAGGTGGTCAAGCAATTGACGTTGCAAGGCATGGAACCCGCCGGCAGCACGCCGGATGCATTCTTCAACTATGCGCGTGACGAACGCGACCGCTGGGGCGCGGTGATCCGCCACAAGGGCATATCGGCCGACTGACGGCGCACGCCTTAGTCGGGCGCCGGCACCTGGGCCTTGCGGCTGCGTTGCGCCGTCGCCGCGCAGCCGGCGGATGCCAGGATGATCCCGCAGATGGCCAGCCATTGCGTCTGGGTCAGGTGTTCGTTCAGCACGATCACCCCGGCCAGCGCACCCATCGCGGGCTCCATGCTGAGCAGCACGCCGAAGGTCTTTTGCGGCAGCCGGCGCAGCGCCACCATCTCCAGCGAATAGGGCAGGGCGCTGGACAGGATGCCGACCCCGATGCCGGCCAGGATCAGCTTGGGGTCCAGCAAGGCCATGCCCGCATGGGCTGCGCCCACCGGCAGCGCCACCATCGTGGCGGCCAGCAGGCCTAGCGACGTCGCCTGCCCGCCGTGCACGTTGCCCGCCATCTTGCCGAAGATGATGTAGGCCGCCCAGCAGACCGCGGCGCCCAGCGCGTAGGCGATGCCCGTCGGATCCAGGTCATGGATGGATTGGCCGGTGGGGATTAGCAGTACCAGTCCGGCCAGCGCACACGCGATCCAGACGAAGTCGATCGCGCGCCGTGACAGCACCACGGCCAAGGTCAGCGGCCCGGTGAATTCAATGGCGATCGCCACCCCCAGCGGCAGCGTGCGCAGCGCCATGTAGAACAGCAGGTTCATGCAGGCCAGCGTGACGCCGTACAGGGCGATCTTGGCCGCGTTCTTTTTGGTCAGCGGAAAGCGCCACGGCCGCCAGAACGCGATCAGGATGATGGCGCCGATGACAATGCGGTAGGCGGTCGTGCCCTGCGCGCCCACTGCGGGAAACAGCGACTTGGCGAACGAGGTGCCAATGCACAGCGAAGCCATCGCGCCGATCAGCGACAGGGTGGGGAGCAGGGTGGAGGCCGAGGCGTTTTGCCCGGTGTTCAAGGTGGCGGCGGTCATGGTGGCGGGGTGAAGCTCAAAGCGTTGGGGCGGTGCGCAAAATCAAAAGGACCTTGTCCAGCCATCACGGGCCTGGATTCACGGCGGTGGAGTAAAGCACATACAGGGCCAGGCCGACCATGATGGCGCCCAGCAGCCCTTGCTGCGCCCGCAGGAACCACGGATTGCGCCCGACCCAGCCGCGGATCCGCGACGCGCCGAACGCGAAGCAGCTGCCGTAGGGCAGGCTCAGCACCTTCATCGTGATGCCGAGCACCAGCATCTGGACCCAGACCGGCCCGTTTTCAGGCGTGGTGAACTGCGGCAGGAAGGCGATCATGAACAGCAGCACCTTCGGATTCAGCAGATTCGTGATGAAGCCTTGCCAGAAGGCGTCGCGGGCGTCGCCGGGCCGGGCGCTCAGCGACACGTCGGCCGATTGCGCGCAGCGGATGATCGCCTTGACGCCCAGGTAGCCCAGGTACAGACCGCCCGCCGCCTTGATGCCCACGAACAGCGCCGGGAAGGCCCGCAGCACGGACGCCAGGCCCAGCACCACGGCCGGCACCTGGATGAAGCCGGCCGCCACGTTGCCCAGCACGCTATGGAAGGCGGGGCGGAACCCCTGCGTCATGCCGCGGGACAGGGTCAGCGCCATGTCGGGGCCGGGCGTGAGCTTGAGCGCCGCATCGGCGGCGAGAAAAAGCAGGAAAAGCTGGAGTGATGGCATTGCGGGATACGGCTGGAAATCCCGCGTGGCGGGTGGCAGGCTCTCAGTGTAAGCAAGCCGCCTGAATATTTCCTGCGTCCCGAGGGGTGGAAATGAAGTTTCCCGTCGAAATGGGGCCGGATTCCGTCGCGGGCAGGATTAGAATCTGGCGCATAGCCGTATCCGGCCAGATACCCACGCGTTCCGAGCCCCCATGGAACTAGACGATTTCGACCTCCAGATCCTGCAAAGCCTGCAGGAAGACAACCAGCGCACGAGCCAGGACGTCGCCGCGCGCGTGAACCTGTCGCCGGTGTCCTGCCTGCGCCGCATGAAGCGCCTGCGTGAAGCCGGCGTGGTCACGGCCGACGTGTCGGTGGTGGATCCCGCCGCCGTCGGGCGGGGGATCATGATGGTGGTGCTGGTGTCGCTGGAGAGCGAGCGCGCCGACAAGCTGGACCAGTTCAAGCGCGCGATGGCGGGCGCGCCCGAGATCATGCAGTGCCTGTCGGTCACGGGCGAGGTCGATTTCGTGCTGACGCTGACGATGTCCGACATGGGCGAATACGAGGTCTTCGCCCAGCGCCACTTCTGGGGCAACCCCAACGTCAAGCGCTTCTCCACCCTGGTGGTCATGAACCGGGTGAAGCACGGGCTGACGGTGCCGATGCCTACATCGGCTTGAGCCCCAGCGCATCGATCATTTGCCGGTATTTGGCCACCTGCGCCACCGCGTAGGCGTCGGCATCCTGTTGGCTCATCGGCCGCAGCAGCAACCGCCCTTCGGCTTCCATCCGTTCGCGCAGGTCGGGCTGTTCCAGCGCATACCCTACCGCGCGGCGCAAGGTGTCCACGGCAGGCGCCGGCGTGTCTCGCCGCACGTAGTAGCCGCCGGCGATCGTGTAGACGAAGTCCGGGATGGTCCTGCTTTGCGAAATCAGCGGCAGCTTGGCCAGCGGCGCGGGCAAGACGTCGGAAAAACTGGTCAGGATCTTCAACTGCTGCTGCGCCGCCATGCCTTCCATGGCCTGCTGATAGGGCAGGACGGCGAAATCCACCTGGCGGCCGATCAGGTCCTGCAAGGCGGGCGCCGCGCCGCGATACGGCACGTGCAGGAATTCCGCGCCCACTTGCCGGCCCAGGTACTCGGTCATGATGTGGTACAGGGAGCCTACCCCGACGCTGCCGAAGGTCAGGGGCTTGGCGCCCGGCCGCTTGGCGTAGGCGATGAAATCGTCGACGTTCGATACAGGCAAGTCGGCGCGCGCCAGCAGCACGATGGTGGCTTCGCTGATGGGCTGGGTCAGGCGGAAGTCTTCGGGCTTGTAGCGGGCCGCGGTATTCAGGAACGGGCTGAGGATGACTTCGTTGGCCGACCCGTGCAGGAAGGTATAGCCGTCGGGCGCGCTCGTCAGCACGCGGCGCGCGCCCAGCATGCCCGCGCCGCCGCCCACGTTTTCGACGACGACCTGCTGCTTGAGCGCATGGGCGATGTGCACGCCGAATTGCCGCGCCGAGGCGTCGCTGGCGCCGCCGGCCGGATAGGGCACGATCAGGCTCAGGGGTTTGTCGCCGGGATAGTCCGCGGCCTGCGCCAACGGGGCGGCGGCACACGCCGCCAGGAAAATGGCGGCCGCCCGGGCCGGTAGGTTCCAACGCATGCTGCTTCTCCCTTGTCATTGCTGTTGTAGAGGCAGCCGGGTTCCCGGACTGCCTCACGCAGTCTAGGCAGCGGCGTTTGTCCGCATCAATGTCGAGTGGCCGCTCGGATCATTGTGAATTCCGCAACGATGCGCGCCGCTGGCGTCGGGGCGGTTTGCTCACGCGGCCGGCTCGGGCGCGCACGGCCAACGCGCAGACGGTTCAGGCGCGCCGGGGCTCCAGGGCGGGAAAAGTCTTCAGAATGTGGCGCAGCATGCTGGCGGTTGCGGGCGGCAGGTGCCGGCCGGCCAGGCTGATGACGTGCGTGCGGCTGTTGTTCAGGATGGGGTTGGCCAGCGGCAGCGACACCATCTGGCGGAACTGTGCGCCTTTCAGCGGCATGGACAGCGGGTTCATGACATAGCCCAGTCCCTGGCTGGCGAACTCCCACAGGATCTTGAATGAATTGGTCAGCAACGCGGGCTTGAGCTTGACGTTCTCGTCCAGCTCCGCCGCCTGGATGTGCTGGCGAACGCCGAACGATTCATCCATCGCCGCCCAGCCGTGAGGCGCCAGATCCGTCAGCCGCAGAGGGCGGCGCGCGCGCGCCAGTGGGTGGTCTTTGTGCACGTGCACGCGCATCGGCGCGGCGCGGGAATAGTGCGAGCGCAACCGCACATCGTTGGGCGGCTGGAAGGCCAGGGCGATCTGCGCGCGTTCCTCCACGATGCAGCGCACGGTTTCATTGGTGCCGGCCACATGGATGCTGTAGGTGATGTCGGGATGCTCGCGTACGAAAGAAAGTAGGACGGGTTCCCACAGCATGTCGACGAATCCTTCGCCCAATGCCAGCTCGACGTGGCCGCGGGTGGCGCTCTTCAGGTTGTTGACCTCGGCCTGGAAGGACTCGTTCAGGTCTTGCTGCCGCCGCGCGAACAGCGCCACCAGACGCCCCGCATCGGTAGGCACGACGCCGCGGCCGCGGCGCTCCAGCAAGGTCAGCCCTGTGTCCGCCTCCAGCCGGGCAATGGCGCGGCTGATGGCCGACGGATCGGTATTCAACTGGTCGGCCGCGGCGCGCAACGTGCCGGTCTCGATGACTTGCAGCAGACACAGCGTCCGCTTGAACTCCAGGACATCATCCATCAGGGCTTCCTTGCCGCGGTCTTGGCGTGAGGTTGGATCGTTGCAAAAACCGCATCGATAAGACTTGATCATTGCTATCGGCTTTGTACCCGCGCCTGTCTATAGTCGATAGCCGTATTTCCCCCAAGCCGCTTTACGGAGACCCCGCCCCATGGCCATCGTCGAATCGCCCGTCAACGCCGACCTGCTGCGTCAAATGCGCGAATGGCGGCGCGACCTGCACGCGCATCCTGAAACCGCCTTCTGCGAATTCCGCACGGCCGACCTGGTGGCCCGCGAGCTGGCCCGCGCCGGCGCCGTCGTGCACCGCGGGTTGGGCCAGACCGGGGTGGTGGGCACGATGACGCGGGGCGAGGGGCCGGTGATCGGGCTGCGCGCCGATATGGACGCGCTGGACATGCAAGAGCTGGGCGACGCCTCTCACCGTTCGACCATCGCCGGCAAGATGCATGGCTGCGGCCACGACGGCCACACCGCCATGCTGCTGGGCGCGGCCCATCATCTGGCCGGCGACCCGGGTTGGCGCGGCACGCTGCATTTCATCTTTCAACCTGCCGAAGAGCACGCGGGCGGCGGCCTGGCGATGGTGCGGGACGGACTCTTCGACCAGTTCCCGTGCGATGCCGTCTTTGCGCTGCACAATTCGCCCAACCTGCCCTTCGGGACGGTGGCGACCCGCGTGGGCACCGTGATGGCCAACTGCGACACCTACGAGATCACGGTGACGGGCAAGGGCTGCCACGCGGCGCAGCCCGAACATGGCGTCGACCCCATCGTGGCGGCGGCGCAGGTGGTTTGTGCCATGCAAACCATCGTCAGCCGGAACGTGAAGCCCACTGATGCATTGGCGCTCAGCCTTACGCAGATCCATGCCGGCGATACCTGGAACGTCGTGCCCAACAGCGTGTTGCTGCGCGGCAGCTGCCGCACGCTGACCGCCGCCACGCGCGACCTGGCCGAACGGCGGTTGCGCGAGGTGTGCGCCGGCGTGGCCATGACCTCGGGCACGTCGATCGACGTGCAGGTGTTCCGCGGCTATCCGGCATGCGTCAACACCGAGGCCGAAGTGCAATTGGCCGCCCGGGCGGCCGCGCGGGTGGTGGGCGCGGAACGGGTGGACACGGCCTGCACGCCGCGGATGGGCTCGGAAGATTTCGCGTACATGCTCGAGCAGCGTCCGGGCGCGTATGTGTTCGTGGGCGCGGCGCGCCCGGGGCAGGACAATCCGCCTGTGCATAACCCGTACTACGACTTCAACGACGACATCCTGCCCCTGGGCGCGCACTATTGGGTGGAGCTGGTGAAAGAGGCGATGCCGGCGTAAGCCGCGACGCCCCGGTTCAGCCCGGGCCGGTGGCCGCTGGGGGCGGCCGGGCCGCCAGGATGGCGCCGGCTTCGTCCGAAATGCTGCGCAGATGCAGGTCGCGCTGCGGGAACGGGATCTCGATCCCGGCCTGCTTCAGCGCCGCGTACATGCCCGTCAGCATGTCGCTGCGGATGTCGATCCAGCGGTCGAAATCGGTGGTCCAGGCGCGCAGGCTGAAGTCCAGCGTGCTGGCGCCGAAGCCCATGAACAGCACCACGGGCGCCGGGTCGGCCACGATGCCGGGCGTCTGCCGCGCCACACCGTCCAGCAACGCGATCACCTGCGCAGGGTCGGTGCCGTACGCCAGCCCGACGCTGATTTCGATGCGGCGGCTGCGGTCCAGCATGGTCCAGTTCGTCAGCTTTTCGGACAGCAGCGTGCCGTTGGGGACGATCACGTCGGCGCCTTCGAAAGTCTTGATCCGCGTGGCCCGCATCCCGATCTCGCGCACTTGGCCCGACGTGCCGCTGATGTCCACGACGTCGCCCGGCTGTATCGGGCGTTCGAACATCAGGATCAGGCCTGACACGAAATTGTTCACCACGTTCTGCAGGCCGAAGCCGATGCCCACGCCCAGCGCGCCGAACACGATGGTCAGTTGGCTGGTCTGGAAGCCTGCCGCCGACAGCGCGATGCCCAGGCCCAGCAGCAGCACCAGGTAGTACGTCAGCGAGGCGATGCTGTTGCCCACGCCCCGGGGCAGCGCCATGCGGGTCAGCACCTCGTCGTGCAGGATCAGGCGGATGGTGCGCGCGGCCCAGAACGCGATCACTACCGACACCAGGAACACCAGCACGTTGCCCAGGCTGATCGAGATCGTCCCGACGGCCAGCGTATAGGACAGCAGTTCCGCGACGAAAGCGTAGGTCGAGCGCAGCACCCGGAAGCGGTCCATGGCGTAGACCACCCAACCTAAAGCGGCTGCGGCGGTCAGCAGGCGGATCAGCAACTGCACTAGCGGCGGGGCATGTTCGCGCGCCAGCCGAAAGCGGGAGATGCCCTGGCGCGCCAGCAGCAGTTGCAGCAAGGTGGTGATGACCGTTACGCCCGCGTACAGCACCAGTCCGAAGTAGCCGCTGCCGATGACGGCGCTTGTCAGCATTTCGGCCAACGACACATTGCCGAACAGGTTGGCGGCAAGCGATACGCACAGCAGCGTCGCGGCGCCCCAGGCGATGGCCCGCAAGGCGCGCATCTGCCGCGTCGGGGCGATGGGCACCGCCTTGTGGCCGCGGCGCATCAGCCACAGGATGGCGGCTAGCGCGACGGCGGTCAGCGCCACGGTCGAAAGCCGGTAGAACAGCGTGTTGGCCAGGAACAGGAACCCCAACCGTTCGGCCAGGAACAGGCCGGTGATCACGTGGGGCCACTGATCCATCTGCCGCCGGGCCGACGGCGGCAGCAAGCGCAGCACCGGCACGGCAGCCAGCACCAGCGCGACCTGCTGCACCATCAAGGGGGCGTCCGGCTCCAGCGCCAGGACGCCCAGCATGGACAGCAGCAGCCACGTCGACAGGGGCCGGCCCAGCACGCCGGCCGCGGTCTCGCTCATCACGCCCGCCCGGATCGCGTCGCGGCTCTTCCTGGCCAGCCACAGCAGCAGCGGCAAGAGCACCAGCTGCAACACGCGCAGCGCGCGCTGGTTGCCGCTGTCGGCCGCGTTGTAATCGCGTGCGAAGCGCACCTCGATGTCCAGCCCGGTCCGCAGCAGGGCCATGGTGTCCTTGCCCGAATCCGGCGTGCGGGCCAGGGCCCACAATGGCGGCGAATCCACGCGCATCAGACGGGCGTCGATGTAATCGATGGCCTCGGTCACGGATCGCTGGCCGGTCTTGATCCGTTCTTCGATGGCGTTGGCGCGTTGTTCCAGTTCGGCCTGCTGGGACAGGGGGCCGGACAAGGCCTGTCCGGCCGCGTTCAACTGCGCCAGCACCGCATTCATGCGATCGGTCAACGCGGGCGGCAGGCTGGCCGCATCCGCAGCGTCCTTGATGGCCTGCCAGGCGGCGCGCCGCCGAAACAACTCCGCCGCGTCACTGGCGTACCAGGATGTCGCCTGACGGAGGTCGGATTGCCAGCGCGCCAGCCGGTGGGCATCGAAAAGCCAATGCCGCTCCAGACTTTCCACCCGCATGATAGGCAGGGTGCGCAGCTGGGCTGGCTGGAATTCATAGAGTTTTTCGTCGACGGACTTGGCGATGGTGGCGAGCGCGGGCGAGAACGCCGCACCGGGATCGGCCGCCGTCGCGCGCTGCAGCACGCCTTCGGCGTACCGCAGGTCGGTGTCCGCCCGCAGCGGAATATCCGCCATCTGGATGGCCTCTGGCGGCGCAGGGGCGGGCGCGGCAGGCGGTGAGGCAGTTTGCGCGCTTGCCAGGCCCGGCAGGCCAAGCATCAGTCCGAACAGGCAATGGAGGATTCGTGCTCGGACGCGCATGTTGCGACTCCGTTGGGCTGCGGCGAACCAGGGGGCTACCCACTCTAGCGCATCACCAGTCCGCCGTCCACGAACAGCACTTGGCCGGTCATGAAACCACTCCAGTCGGACGCCAGGAACAGCACGGGGCCGGCGACGTCCTCCGGCCGGGCGATGCGCCTGAGCGGCGTGGCGTCGATCAGGTGTTCGCGGAACGACTCCTGGGTGCTGCCGCTGGCCTGGGTCGGGTAGACCAGGCCGGGGGCGACGCAGTTCACCCGAATCCCGTAGGGGCCCAGCTCGGTGGCCAGATTGCGGCTGAACGCCACCAATGCCGCCTTGGCGGTGGTGTAGTCGTGATACGGCACCACCGGATGCTCGACCAGGTTGCTGGCGATGTTGACGATGGCGCCTTGCGCGCGCTGCTTGAAATGCGGCAGTGCGGCGCGGCAGACGTTGAACGCTGCGCCGACCGCGCCGTCGAACTGCGATTGGTAGTCCTGCCAGCCGATGGCGTCGAACGCGGTGCGCTGCCGGGGATCGAACGCGTAATGCCGCAAGGCGTTGTTGACCACGACATCCAGCCGGCCCGCGTCCTGCACGATGCCGTCCACCATGGCGCGCACCGCCTCCGGCGAGCCGACATCGGCCTGCACGGCCCAGGCGTCGCCGCCGGCGGCCTGGCATTGCGCCACCACGGCCTCGGCCGCCTCGGCATTGCTCAGGTAGTTGACGACCACCGTCGCGCCTTCCCGCGCAAAGCCGCGCGCGATCTCGGCGCCGATGCCGCGGCTGGAGCCGGTCACCAGCACTACCTTGCCTGTGAACTTCAGGGCGGCGCTCATGTCAGGCCGCCGGCAGCAGGCTGGCGTCGACGGAGGCGGACACGTCGATGCGGTGCTGGATCAGGCCCAGCGCGTGATAGGCATCGGCCGCCTTTTGCAGCAGGTCCAGATCCAGTGTGCCCAGCGGCCGGCCGCCGGCGGCGATCGACGCGGCATTGCGCAGCCGGATCACTTCCAGGTTGATGGCGCGGTCGGTGCCGTCGATGGCGCGCTTGCCCGCCAGCGTGGCGGCTTCCTCCGGCTGGGCGATCATCCATGCGGCGCTGTCGCGGTAGGCCTTCAGGAACGCCCGCAGCAGCGGCTGCTTTTGCTGATAGACGGACTCCCTGACCACGAACAGGTCGCTGGACACGTTGAGGGTGTCGGCGACGTTCATCACGTTGACGTCGCCCAGGCCGCGCCGGCGCCCCACGAGCAGCCCGGTGTCGGTGGCCGCGGTGGCGTCGACCTGGCCTTGCAGCAGCGGCGCGAAGTTCAGCACGCCCGTCACCACGATTTCAACGTCGGCTTCGGTCAGGCCGGCCTGGTGCAGCAGCACCAGCAGGTTCTGGCGCGTGCCGCTGGCCAGGCTGTAGACGCCGATGCGCTTGCCCTTCAGGTCTGCCGGCCGCGTGATGCCGGCCGACTTCAGCGACACCACGTTGAAGACGTTCTGCGGATAAATGTCGTAGATGGCGCGCAGCTTCTCGCCCTTGTCCAGGGCCATGAAGAACGAGCCGGGATCGGTGAAGGCCACGTCGGCCTGGCCGCTGAGGATGTTGCGGATGGCGTCGCCGCCGCCTGCGCCCGGCAGGTAGACCAGTTCCACGCCCTGCGCCTTGAAAAAGCCCTTGTCGGGTTCGGCCAGCAGGTTGGTGATTTCGCTGATGGGCTTGCTCCAGCCGGCCAGCGTGACCTTGCCGGAGGTGGCGGCTTGGTCGGTCTGGGCGCCTTGGGCGCGCGCGGCCAGCGGCGTCAGCGATGCCGTGGCGAGGCTCGCGGCCGCGGCCAGCAGCGCGCGGCGAGTAGGGGACGGGAGCATGGGAAGAGTCCTGGAAAATGTCATGGATGATCGGCGTAGGGGCGCAGCAGGCGCCGCTCCAACACCAGCGTGGCCTGATAGGCCAGCAGCCCGATGGCGGCGATGGCTGTCAGCGCCGCGAACATGAGGGGCGTGTCCATCATGCCTTGCGCGGCGATGATGACGGCGCCCAGCCCGCGGCTGGCGCCGATGAATTCGCCCACCACGGCGCCGACCAGCGCCAGCACCAGCGCCACGCGCAGCCCCGCCAGGATGCCGGGCAGGCCCGCGGGCAGCTTCAGGCGCAGCAAGGTCTGCGCGCGCGAGGCGCCCAGCATGCGGAACAGTTGCAGACGGTTCGGATCCACCTGCCGCAGGCTGGTCAGCGTGTTTTCCATCAAGGGGAAGAAGCAGATCAGGGCGGTCATCACCACCGTGGGCGCCATGCCGAAGCCGAACCACAGCACGAACAGCGGCGCCAGCGCCAGCTTGGGCACGACCTGGCTGATGATGACGTAGGGCTTGAGCACGCGGTCCAGCAAGGCCGATTCGGCCAGCGCCACGCCCATCGCCAGGCCGGCCGCGCCGCCCAGCGCCAGCCCCAGCAGCATTTCGGCAAGCGTGGCGCCGATGTGCGGCCACAGATAGCCGGTAGCAAGGCTGGTCCACAGCGTCCTGGCCACGGCGGAAGGGGCGGGCAGCACCAGCGCGGAAATGCCCGCCTGCCGCACGGTCGCCTCCCAGGCGCCTACCAGGACGACAAGCAGCGCGACCGCCAGAAGGCGCGAATTGAGGGCCTGCTTCATGCGCGGGCCCCGTTCATGGATGCGAATACTTGCGCGCAATACGCATTGAAGGCGGCGCCGTGCCGCATGGACTGCGTGCGCGGCGAGGGCAAGTCCACGTGCAGGTCCGCCACCATCCGGCCCTGGTGCATGACCGCGACGCGGTCGCCCAGGTAGACGGCTTCACTGATGTCGTGCGTGACGAACAGCACGGTCGTCTTGCGCAGGCGGCACATCCGCATCAGATCGTCCTGCAGCTCGCCGCGGGTAATCGCGTCTAGCGCTGCGAAAGGCTCGTCCAACAGCAGCAGGGCCGGCGCAAGGATCAGCGCCCGCGCTAGCGCCACCCGGCTTTGCTGGCCGCCGGACAATTGGCGGGGGTAATGCTCGGCATGGTCGGACAGGCCCAGCATCGCCAGCAGTTCGTGCGCGTGCGCGGTGTCCTCCGAAGACGGGCGACGTTGCAGTGACACCGGCAGCAGCACGTTGTCGATGACGCGGCGCCATTCCAGCAGCGTGGGCGCCTGGAACACGTAGCCCAGTTGCGGGCCGGGGGCGGCAAGCGCGCCGTCCCACAGGCGGATGTGGCCGGACTGCGGGGTGAGCAGTCCGGCGGCCAGCTTCAGCAGCGTCGTCTTGCCGCAACCGCTGCGCCCGACCAGGCAATGGAATCCACCGGCCTCCAATCGCCAATCGATACCGTCGACGATGGGCGGCCGGCCAGGATAGGTGTAGACCACCCGTTCGATGTCCAGAAAAGGCAGGGCCGAAGCGGTGTTCATGGTTCGTAGGACGCGAACGGATCGGCGGCGGCTTCGGCGGATTGCTCGATTTCGGTCATGCGGACCAGATCCAGCAGATTGAAGCGGCCATCGTGGTGCCAGCCGGCCTCGGGCACGCTCATCGCGCCGATGGCGCTCACGCGGGTCACGCCTGCCGCGCCCAGTTGCTCGGCCAGGCGGTACAGTTCTTCCGGCGTGGCGGCTACGCCGGCCGTCTGCAGGAATTCGCGGCGGGCCGCCACCTGCGGCGCCACCTCGTCCAGCGCGTCGATGCCGGCTACCGTGATGCTGCGCTGCAGAGCGGTCGGCGCCAAAGAGGGCGCCTTATCGACATAGGCCACGCTCCATGCCGTTTCCATGTCGCCGATCAACGCATCCGCGCCGTCGGGAGTCAGCGTCCATTCGATCGACTGCCGCCATTTCGCCACGGCGGCCGATTCTTCCAGGTCCAGCGCGCGCCGCGGAAAGCGACGCTGCAGATTCGATAGCTCGCCGGCCAGGTAGCCGGCGAAATCGCGCGGCGAGACCGGGCCGCCGCGTTGCACATAGAACACGTGCGGCGAATAGCAGCCTTGCTGGTCGTAGCGCATCACGTCCCACGCCGCGCGCCGGGCCAAGGCGGGCGCCTTCTGGGCATCCAGCGCCATTGCGCTGACTACGCCGAAACCCAGCTTGTGCCCGTGCGCCAGAAAGCGTGCCGTGACCGGCAGGCGGCGCTGGATGGCGTGCAGCGCCTCGTTGCCGCCGTAGGCTACAACCGTATCGGCCTGGGCGTAGAGCGCGGACGCGTCTTCGTCGCCCGCGCCACGCCACCACACCACGGCCAGGCAATCGGCCAGCGGTGGGTGCACCTCGGCCAGCAACCGGGCGAACCAGCCCGCGAACAATGGCTCGGCGCTGGGCATTTTTCCGATGTTGCCGGCCTTCACCAGCAGGCCGCAGACCAGGCTCCACAGCGCCAGCGCGGGCACGTTTCCGGCCCAGCTGTGCGCGAGCAGTTGCGGACCGTAGGCGCGCACCGCGCCGCCCTTGGCGGCAGGCTGGAAGCCGTCCAGCACTTTGGGGTTGGCGAAATCTTCGGCTACGAAGCGGTGCAGTTGCGGCGCACGAAACGTCTTGAAAAAGCCGGTCAGGCCCAGGCGCACCATCTCGGCGTCGTAGCCGCTGACGATCGGCAACAGCGCGTCGGCCTGCCGCCGGTACGGGTCGTTCGGATCCAGCAGCCGGGCGATGGCGCGGTCGATGACCGTGATGATCTCCGACACCGTCATGGTCTTCAGATGCTGCGCGCTGGCGCGTTTGACGCGCTCGGCAAGCGCCTGCATCTGCAGCGCGGTCAACACCGGCACCGCGACGTCGACGCGCTGGCCGTCCTGCTCGAACGGCAAGACTTGCCATTGGACATCGGCCGGGGAAAGTCCCGGCAGATATCCCGCCTCGACGCGTAGGGTCTTCATGGCGTGGCCGACCGGATGAATTCTTCCACCGCCAGCGAGCAGCCCTTGGCCTGCGCGCCTTCGGCGCGGCCCAGCAGCAGGAAGCCGCCGTCTGCCGGCTGCCCGACGTCTTCCGTCAGGATGGTATTGACCGAGTTGAAGTTGCCCAGGTCGCAATGCGCCAGGATGCCGCGCTCACCTGCCGGCACCGTGCGGCCGGTGGCCGGATCGACCAGGCGCGAACGGATCCAGTGCGGGCCCGATTTGACCGACGGCACGACGGCGTTGCCGTTGTCGTAGAACTGCGTGCTGAGTTCGGTCATGCCGTACATGTTGATGCACAGCGCGCGCGGCACGCCCAGGAGTTCCGACAGTTCCGAATAGAACATGTCCAGCGGCAATTCGCGCGACTGGCCCTTGTAGCCGCCGGTATCCAGGATGCGGCTTCCGGGCGGCAGGCGGAACGCGCGGCCTTCCTTGCGCAGCGCATCGATGACGTGCACGAAACTGAAGCTGGCGCCCAGCAGCGCATAGGGCTCGCCCCGGTGCTCGGCTTCTTCCAGCCGGCGCCACAGGCCGTCCAGGTCGATCCCCTGCGGCGACATGAAATAGCGGCTGTCTTCGGTGCCAAATGCGGATTTCGCCAGCGCCAGATAATGCGCCAGCGACGAATTGGGCATCGCGATTTCATCGGGGAACAAAATGCCCATCGGCAGGCGAGGCGTGCCCTGCATGACGCGCTTGTCGAAATTGCGGGTCATGGACAGGTCGTAGACGTCCAGATGCGGATGGAAGTGGCGCCCGCGCATATCGGCGCGCGTCGTGCCGCTGGTCATGAACACGCGCTCATCGGGCCGGGGCGGCTCGCAGCGCAGCTCCATCGCCTTGAAGGCATCGATGGGCACGGCCGGAATGTCGCTCCACGTCTTCACGTTGCGCACGGTCGCGCCGCGACGCTGGCAGAAGCTGCGATAGGGCGCGCTGGCCCCGTACTGATAGGCGAAAAGCTGCAGCGCAAGCTGATCGAACTGTTCGTCGGTGCAGCCGTCCTGGGCAATGAATTCGAGTAGGTCCGCGACCGGCGGGGCGACGTTGTTCATGGGCGTTCGTTGATTCCAGTACAGGGAAGCTCCGAAGCCCGCCTGCGCAAGCGGCGCAGGGGCGCGGCAGGACAAGGCGAATGCTCTTCTTACGCCGGCATGAACCGGGTCAAGTTCGCGGGTCTGAATCTCAGCACTGGCGTGCACCCCGGAGCAATGCCAATGTTAACCCGCAATGGCGCGCGGCTTGCGCAAAGCAAAAAGCCCAGTCGCAACGGGTGCGGACTGGGCTGCATGCATGAGTATTTTGGTGGCCTGGGGCGGAATCGAACCACCGACACAAGGATTTTCAATCCTCTGCTCTACCGACTGAGCTACCAGGCCAACACGTACGCTTTGCAAAAAGCCCAGCGCGGGGCTGGGCTTTTTTTGGGATTCGGTATCGGTCGCCTAGGGGCAACCGCAATCCCAATAATTCTTTTGGTGGCCTGGGGCGGAATCGAACCACCGACACAAGGATTTTCAATCCTCTGCTCTACCGACTGAGCTACCAGGCCAACGAAGTCCGCAACTATACACAATTTTTTTGGCCTGTGCCAGTCGAGCGGCAAAAATCCCGATATTTTCTTGCCCGGTTGGCCGCGCCAAGTGTTGGGAGAATGGCACGCCAGGGTGCGACGCAGGGTCGCGGCAGGGGGGCGGATTGGCCTGGGGATAACCCGCAGGGGTATAATCTTCAACGGTCTGCTGTTACGGCGTGGGGAACTTTCCGCAGTATCGTCCCCACACCTGACGCATTGTTCTTGGTGGCAGTTCTTCACGCTTACTCATGTCGGTAGCTGTCCTCGCCTTCGGTCTGAATCACACGTCCGCGCCGGTTTCGGTTCGCGAACGCGTGTCCATGCCCGTCGATCTGGTCAAGCCCGCGCTGGAAGGCCTGCGTTCGGCGTTTGGCGGTTCTGTCCGCGAAGCCGCCATCCTGTCCACCTGTAACCGCACCGAAATCTACTGCGCCGCTGACGGCCACGTTGCCGATCAGTTGCCCGCCTGGCTGGCAGAACACAACCGCCTGGACGCCGGCACGCTGCGCCCGCACCTGTACCGCCATCATCAAGACGACGCCGTCCGCCACGCCTTCCGCGTGGCCAGCGGCCTGGATTCCATGGTCCTGGGCGAAACCCAGATCGTGGGCCAGATGAAGGATGCCGTGCGCGCCGCTGGCGAAGCCGGATCGCTGGGCACCTTGCTGCACCAGATGTTCCAGCGCACCTTCTCGGTCGCCAAGGAAGTGCGGTCGCAAACCGCCATCGGCGCGCAGTCCGTGTCCATGGCCGCCGCCGCCGTCCGCCTGGCCGAGCGCGTGTTCGGCAATCTGGACCAGGCCCGCACGCTGTTCATCGGCGCGGGCGAAATGATCGAATTGTGCGCCACGCACTTCGCCGCGCAACGTCCGCGCAGCATGGTCGTGGCCAACCGCACGGCCGAACGCGCCGAAATCCTGGCCAATCGTTTTTCCGCCAGCACCATGAAGCTGTCGGACCTGACCGACCGCCTCTCGGAATTCGACGTCATCGTGTCCTGTACGGCAAGCTCCCTGCCCATCCTCGGGTTGGGGATGGTGGAGCGGGCTACGCGCCTGCGCCGCCACCGCCCGATGGTCATGATCGACCTGGCCGTGCCGCGCGACATCGAACCTGAAGTCGGCCGCCTGGACGACGTCTACCTGTACTCGGTGGACGACCTGGGCCGCCTGGTGCAGACCGGCACCGATGCGCGCCGCGCCGCCGTCGTGCAGGCCGAAGCCATCATCGAAACCCGCGTCCAGGGCTTCATGCACTGGATGCAGTCCCGCGAAGTGGTGCCCGTCATCCGCGACCTGCACCAGGCCGCCGAAGACGTCCGCGCCGCCGAACTGGAACGCGCTCGCCGCCTGCTGGCGCGCGGCGAATCGCCCGAAGCCGTGCTCGAACAGTTGGCGCACGGCCTGACGCAAAAATACCTGCACGGCCCGCTGGCGGCGTTGAACCGCAGCGAGGGCGACGAGCGCAAGCAGCTGCTTGCGTGGATGCCGCGCCTGTTCCCCGGCCGCGACTCCCGCCGTTAGCGAATCTGTCCCACGTCCCGCCTCCTGGCGGGCGTTCGTCTTGTGGGCGCCCGCTATTCCTGTTTTTTCTTTGGTCATTCCCCCATGAAATCTTCCATGCGCAGCCGGCTGGAGCATCTGTGTCACCGCCTGACCGAGGTGGACGCGTTGCTGGCCCAACCGGAAACCGCGTCCGATATGGACCGTTTCCGCAAGCTTTCGCGCGAACGCGCCGAACTGGAGCCCGTGGTCGAGGCATTCACCGCCTTTGCCCGGACCGAGGAAGACCTGGCGACCGCCCAGGAAATGCTGTCGGACCCCGACATGAAGGCGATGGCGGAAGACGAGATCAAATCGGGCCGCGGCAAGCTGGAAGGCCTGGAAAGCGCGTTGCAGCTGTTGCTGCTGCCGCGCGACCCCAATGACGGCCGCAGCGTGTTCCTGGAAATCCGCGCGGGCACGGGCGGCGACGAAAGCGCGCTGTTCTCCGGCGACCTGCTGCGCATGTACACGCGGTACGCGGAAACGCGCGGCTGGCGCGTGGAACTGATGTCGGAAAGCGCATCGGAACTGGGCGGCTACAAGGAAGTGATCGCGCGCATCGACGGCGACGGCGCCTACGGGCGCCTGAAGTTCGAGTCCGGCGCGCACCGCGTGCAGCGCGTGCCCGCCACCGAGGCGCAGGGCCGCATCCACACGTCGGCCTGCACCGTGGCGATCATGGCGGAAGCCGACGCGATGTCGGAAATCGTCATCAATCCGAGCGACCTGCGCATCGACACGTTCCGCGCCAGCGGCGCGGGCGGCCAGCACATCAACAAGACCGATTCGGCTGTGCGCATCACCCACTTGCCGACGGGCCTGGTGGTGGAATGCCAGGACGACCGTTCGCAACACCGCAACAAGGACAAGGCCATGCAAGTGCTGGCCGCGCGCCTGAAAGATCAGGAAACGCGAGCACGGCAAAGCAAGGAAGCCGCCGAGCGCAAGAGCCTGATCGGCACGGGCGACCGTTCCGAGCGCATCCGCACCTATAACTTCCCGCAGGGCCGCGTGACGGACCACCGTATCAACCTGACGCTGTACAAGCTGCAGCAGATCATGGAAGGCGATCTGGAAGAACTGACCGGCGCGCTGATCGCCGAACACCAGGCCGAGCAGCTGGCGGCGCTGGGCGACGACATCTGAGGGGCGCGCCATGACGACGCCCCAGTTGAACAGCTTGCTGGCCGACACCCGGCTGCCGCGCCTGGAAGTGCGCATGCTGCTGGAGCACGTGCTGGGCAAGCCGCGCGCGTGGCTGCTGGCGCATGACACCGATCCGCTGGAGCCCGAGGTGGCGGCCGCTTACGAGGCGTTGCTGGCGCGGCGCCTGGCCGGCGAGCCCATGGCCTATCTGCTGGGCCACCGCGAGTTCATGGGGCACCGGTTCCGCGTGACGCCCGACGTGCTGATTCCGCGCCCCGACACCGAGGTGCTGGTGGAGACCGCGCTGGAATGCGTGGCCGGGGTGGCGGGTCCCGCCGTGCTGGACCTGGGCACGGGCAGCGGCGCGATTGCGATCTCGATCGCGCTGGCCCGCCGCGATGCGCGGGTGATGGCCTCGGACGTCAGCGCCGCCGCGCTGGCGGTGGCCGCCGGCAACGCCTGGGAGCTGACCGCGTCGGTGCGCTTCGTGGAAGGCAGCTGGTACGGGGCCGTGCCCGCGGGCGAAGGCTTTGACCTGATCGTGTCCAACCCACCCTACGTGGCCAGCGACGATCCGCACCTGGACCAGGGCGACGTGCGTTTCGAGCCGCGGGGGG
Organism: uncultured Achromobacter sp.; assembly: GCA_963530045.1. Lineage (GTDB taxonomy): Bacteria > Pseudomonadota > Gammaproteobacteria > Burkholderiales > Burkholderiaceae_B > Achromobacter. The sequence continues at coordinate 51,784 of CAUSDE010000004.1, read as the reverse complement.
CGCTGACCGATGGCGCTGGCGGCCTGGAAGACCTGGGCCGTATCGTCGCCGGGGCCGGCCGGCACCTGAAGCCGGGCGGCGCGCTGTGGATGGAGCATGGCTGGGACCAGGCGCAGGCGGTGCGCGACCTGCTGGCCGCCGCCGGCTTTGAAGACGTGCACAGCCGCCAGGACCTGGCGGGAATCGAACGCATTTCTGGCGGACGCTGGCGGGCCGCCGGGCGCTGACCCGGGCCGCTTGTTACAGATTCTGCCCCTGAATTCCCGGCATAGGCCGGCGCCGCATCCGGGTAATCCGGGCGGTTTCTCCGGCTGTACCTATAATTGGCGTATTCCGTTATGCCTGTCCAAGAGACCACCATGAGCGACGTTCAAGAATTCATCCGCGAAACCGTGACCCAGCACCCCGTCGTGCTGTTCATGAAGGGCACCGCCCAATTCCCGCAATGCGGCTTTTCCGGCAAGGCCATCCAGATCCTGAAGGGCTGTGGCGTGAAGAAGCTGGTCACCGTCAATGTGCTGGAAGACGACGAAGTCCGCCAGGGCATCAAGGAATTCTCCAGCTGGCCCACCATCCCGCAGCTGTACGTGGCGGGCGAGTTCATCGGCGGCTCGGACATCATGAACGAGATGAACGAATCCGGCGAACTGAAGACGCTGCTGGAGCAATCCGGCGCCACGGCCTAAGCCGCCCATGCGGCGACTGGTCATCGGCATTACGGGCGCTACTGGCGCGCTCTATGCAGTGCGCATGCTGCAAGCGCTGCGCGGCGTGGACGATGTCGAGACGCATCTGGTGGTGTCCGCCTCCGGCGTGCTGAACATCAAGCATGAGCTCGATGTCAGCCGCCACGACATCTATGCGCTGGCCGATCACGTGCACTCCGTGCGCGACGTGGGCGCCACGCTGGCCAGCGGCGCGTTCCAGACGGCGGGCATGGTGATCGTGCCGTGCTCGATGCGCACGCTGGCGGCCGTAGCCCACGGCCTGTCCGACAACCTCATCACCCGCGCCGCCGACGTCACCTTGAAGGAACGCCGGCGCCTGGTGCTGATGGTGCGCGAAACGCCCTTCAATCTGGCGCACCTGCGCAACATGACGGCCGTGACGGAAATGGGCGGCATCGTGTTTCCGCCGCTGCCGGCCTTCTATCACCGGCCGGCCTCCATCGAAGAGATGGTGGACCACACGGTGGCGCGCGTGCTGGAGCTCTTCGACATCGTCGTGCCCGGCCCGCACTGGGAAGGCATGAAGTAGGGTTCCCGCGGAACCCTGTCCGTGCGGGCGTATTGCGGCCCGTCTATTGCAGCTGGCTTACTGCACCAGCCCCAGCCCGTTCAGCGCGGCCAGGTTTTCCGGCCACTGGCGCGCGCGGGCGTTCTGCAGTTCGATGCGGGCCCAGGCCATCCAGCCCGCCCACTCGATGCGCTTGTCCCACGCGGTGCCCCACGCCTGCAAGGCCGCCAGCCCGGCGGCCGCATGCTGCGCGGCGGCATCGAAATCCCCCGACGTCAACGCCAGCTGCGCCAGCAGCAGGCGCGGTTCGCCCACCCACGGGTTGTGCGCGACCGCGGCTTCCAGCAGATGGCGGGCGCTGTCCATTTCCGTCAACGGATGCATGCGCGTAATGACCTGCCAATACAGCGCGCTGGCGGCGGCTTCGTCGCGCGGGCTGAGCGTGGCGCGGCACTGGTCGAACGCGGGCGGGACGGGGATGCCGGTGTCGGCGGGCATGCGCGACAGCGGCGCCAGCAGATGCGACAGCATCGACAGGATGTTCGACGGCGGCTTCAACGGGCCGGGCCACAGCGACGAGGCCCAATTCGTTTTCAGGTCGCGGCGCTGCTGCTGCGGATAGCCCGCGAAGATCTCGTCCTGCCAGCTATGCCATTGTTCGCCGATGTCGGCGGCGGACACCACGATGAAGGCGGCGACCTGGCGCGGCGTCAAGTTGAACACCTGGCCGTCGGCGCCCTCCAGCGTCAAGCCGTCGTTGCCCGCGCCCTGGCCCTGCAGCACGGCCTGCACGAATTTCGTGCGCGGCATCGCGCAGAACAGGCTGACCCATTCTTCAGCTTCCGTGCCCAGTACTTCACGCAAGGTGGAGCGCTCGCGTTCGCGGTCGAACAGCGTCAGGTCCACGTATTCGTTGCCATAGACGCTGTGGAAGAGACCCAGCAGGCGCACTTCGCGCGGCTGGTCCCACAGCGTCAGCGTGCGGTAGACCCCCAGCAGGTGGTGCTTGAACGTGCCGGCCTTGTGCCAGTCTTCGCCGGCGCTGCGCGCGAACAGCAGGTCCAGCAGCGCGGGCAGGTCCGAATCGACGGCGGCGTAGTGGTCGGCGAGCAGGGCGCGTGCCTGCGGATGGAGTTCGTTTGACGTGGGCATGGCGTTGGCGTGATGAATGAATGCAGCCGCTATTGTGTCCGCATGGCGCGGGCTTGTCATGGCGCCGCGCTTTATGCGGTTTTGCACATATCAATATGAATATTCATCGCTTCCGGTTTTGAGGGGCGCTCACTAGAATCGCGGGTCATTCCTTCTTTCCGTAGAGTCCCACCATGCGCCTTCGCCATTCCCTGGCCGTTCTTGCCTCGTTGATCACTATTGCCGCCGGCCCGGCCATGGCGCAGGACGCCGAACTGAAGGTAGGCGTGACCGTCGGCCCGCATGCGCAGATCGGCGAAGTGGTGCAGCAGGTGGCAGCGAAAGACGGCCTGAAAGTGAAGCTGATCGAGTTCAGCGACTTCATCCAGCCGAACGCCGCGCTGGACGCCAAGGAGCTGGACCTGAACATCTACCAGCACAAGCCCTTCCTGGACTCGCAGAACAAGGCGCGCGGCTACAAGCTGGTGCCCGTGGCCACCGCCGTGGTGCAGCAGATGGGCATCTATTCCAAGCGCCTGAAGTCGCTGGACGACCTGCCGCAGGGCGGCAAGGTGGCCATTCCCAACGATCCGACCAACGGCGCCCGCGCGCTGCTGGTGCTGCAGGCCGCCAAGCTGATCAAACTGAAGGACGGCGTGACGGTGACGGCCTCGCTGTTCGATGTGGTCGAAAACCCCAAGAACCTGAAGTTCATCGAAATCGAAGCGGCGCAGCTGCCGCATTCGCTGTCCGACGTGGACGCGGCCGCCGTGAATTCCGCCTACGCCATTCCGGCGGGCCTGTCGCCCGCCAAGGACGCGCTGGCCCTGGAAAGCAAGGACGCGCCGTTCGCGGCGGTGGTGATCGCCGCGCGCGAAGACAACAAGAACGATCCGCGCATCGCCCGTTTCATCAAGGCCTACCAGTCCGATGAAGTGAAGGCGTTCGTGGCCAAGCAATTCCCCGGTGCCTACTCGACGTCCTGGTAAGGAAGATGTCGCAGCTGACGATCTATCCGGACGACGCGCCTCATGCGGGGCGCGTGGTGATCGACGTGGCCGCCATCCAGTGCGAACTGGATGCGATCGGCGTGCGGTTTGAACGTTGGCGCGCGCTTGCGCCCGTGACGGCTGGCGCTACGCAGGGCGAGGTGCTGGCCGCTTACCGACCGCAGATCGACAGGTTGATTGCCGAGCGCGGTTACCGGACGGTGGATGTCGTCAGCCTGCACGCCACCCACCCCGAGCGCGAGGCATTGCGGCAAAAGTTTCTGGCGGAACACACGCACTCGGACGACGAAGTGCGTTTTTTCGTGGCGGGTAGCGGCTTGTTCGTACTACATGCCGACGACCGCGTGTATGCGGTCCTGTGCGAAAAGGATGATCTGATTTCCGTACCCGCCGGCGTGCGGCATTGGTTCGATATGGGGTCCGCGCCGGCATTTACGTGTATTCGCTTGTTCAACGACCCGGCGGGGTGGGTCGCAGAATTCACCGGTGATGCGATTGCCGGAAAATTTCCCGTGCTGGCGTAGCGCGGGCTGCCGAAGCGGCTTGCAGCACGCCGGCCCCGGCGAGCGAACAAAAAGACGGCCCCGAAGGGCCGTTTTTTTATGCGGCTGCCGGCGGCGGCGCCCGGTACGTCTTCTGGTAGTGCACGGTGAAGGTCTTGAAGGCGTCCAGGGCCTTGTGCGGGTCGTGGCCCGGCTTGACCAGGAAGCTGTTGAAGCCGACGCGCGCCTGGTAATGGATGGTGTCGATCATCACGTCGCCGACCGCGCGCAGCTCGCCCGTCCATTGGTACTGCGTGCGCAGCAGCTGCGCCAGCGAATAGCCGCGGCCGTCGGTGTAGTTGGGGAAGTCCACCGCGATGAATGCGATGCCGGCCGGGTCCAGCGTGCCGTCGGCCTCGGCCAGCTCGCGCAGGTCGGCGTCGGGTTCCAACTGCACGGCCACGGGGTGCCGATGGCGGCGCAAGGTCGCGCGTGAAGTCTTCCAGACGGACAGCGGCACGATCCAGCCGGGCTCGTCGCTGGGCACCTGGCCTTCGGCGGCGACTTCGGGTTCGGGAACGAAGGGGCGCGCCGTGTCGGCTTGCAGGCGGCCGTCGCGGATCAGGTGCGGGCCGGGAGCGTCGTGGGCGTACAGGTCAGGCATGGGCGGGCTCGGCGCTTTGTGCGGGTTTGGCGAAGGCGGGATCGGCGTACACGTCCTGCTTGAAGGGGTCGATGCCGACGCGGTCCACCACGTCGATGAAGCGTTCGATTTCGCTGTCGCGCAAGCCCAGGTAGGTGCGGATCAGGCGGTCGACCACGCCGGGCACCTGGTCGCGGGCGAACGACGGGCCGATGATGCGGCCGACGGCGGCGCCGCCGCCGCGTGTGGATTCCAGATCGGGCAGGGGCTTGGCGCCGCCGTTCTGGCGGCCGCCCAGCGTGACCTGATACCACTCTTCACCGGCCTTATCGACGCCCAGGATGCCGATGTGGCCCACGTGGTGGTGGCCACAGGAATTGATGCAGCCCGAGATGTTCAGGTCCAGCTCGCCGATTTCGAACAGATAGTCCAGGTCGTCGAACTGGCGCTGGATGGCTTCGGCGACGGGGATGGAGACCGCGTTGGCCAGCGCGCAGAAGTCTCCGCCGGGACAGGCGATGATGTTGGTCAAGAGGCCGATGTTGGGCGTGGCCAGGTTCAGCGCTTCCAGCTTCTGCCAGAGTTCGTGCAGCCGCGAACGGCGCACGTCGGCCAGTATCAGGTTCTGTTCGTGCGAGACGCGCAGTTCGCCGAAGCCGTAAGCGTCGGCCAGGTCGGCCACCGCGTCCATCTGGTCGGCGGTGATGTCGCCCGGCGGCACGCCGGTGGGCTTGAGCGACACGCTGACGGCGGCGTAGCCGGCGACTTTGTGCGCGTGCACGTTGGTGCGCAGCCAGCGCGCAAAGCGCTTGTCGCCCGCGGCCAGCGCATCGGTGTTGTCGGGTTCGTCGGCGGCGGCCGCGTCGTACTGCGGCCAGACGAAGCGCGCCTTGATGCTGTCGACGAATTCCTGGGTGATGGTGTCGGGGCCGCCCTTGATGAGCTGCCACTGTTCATCGACTTGCTGCGCGTAGACTTCGGGCGTCAGGTCCTTGACCAGTATCTTGATGCGGGCCTTGTACTTGTTGTCGCGGCGGCCGTGCAGGTTGTAGACACGCAAGGCGGCCTGCATGTAGGTCAGCAGATCCTGCCATTCGACGAAGGGGTTGATCAGCTTGCCGACGATGGGCGTGCGGCCCATGCCGCCGCCCACCCAGACGCGAAAGCCCAGCTTGCCGTCGCGTTCAACGGCTTGCAGGCCGATGTCGTGCACGCCGACCGCGGCGCGGTCTTGCACGGCGCCGCTGACGGCGATCTTGAATTTGCGCGGCAGGAAGGCGAATTCCGGGTGCAGCGTGGACCACTGGCGGATGATCTCGCACCAGACGAGCGGGTCCACGAGTTCGTCCGGCGCGACGCCGGCGAAGTGGTCGGTGGTGGTGTTGCGGATGCAGTTGCCGCTGGTCTGGATGGCGTGCATCTGGACGGTGGCGAGTTCCGCCAGGATGTCCGGCACGTCTTCCAATTTGGGCCAATTGAACTGGATGTTCTGGCGGGTGCTGAAGTGCCCGTAGCCGCGGTCCCACTTGCGCGCGATGTGCGCCAGGGTGCGCAGCTGGCGCGACGCCAGCATGCCGTACGGAATGGCGACGCGCAGCATGGGCGCGTGGCGCTGGATGTACAGGCCGTTCTGCAGGCGCAGAACGCGGAATTCATCTTCGGTGAGCTGGCCGTCGAGGAAGCGGCGCGTCTGGTCGGCGAATTGCGCCACACGCTGCTCGACAAGCTGCTGGTCGACGGGGTCATACACGTACATGTCTACTGCCCTTGAAGTCTTCTCGGTCTGAGTCCCAGCGTCCGGCGCAGGGCGGCGGAAAAAGGGGATTCATAACCGTAACAGGCAGCATTAATGCTCGTCTAAGTCATTCTCGTAATATGGAAATAAGGCCCCGACCCCGCGCACGCTTCGCGTGCTTGCTGCCCCCCCCCCCGGGGGGCGCCTTCCCCCTTGGGGCGGCCCGGCGGGGGAAGGGCCGCTATATTGAGGGGGCTTACAGTGCCGCGTTCACCGCCCAGCGCGCGATGAAGACCAGGATGATCACCAGGCAGGTGGCCAGCAGCAGGCCGGTGGCGATCAGGGGGCCGGGTTTGTTGTGGGCGATGTCTTCGTGGTAGCCGCGGCCGCGGCGTACGCCGAAAAAGCCCCAGAGCACGGAGCGGACCGTGCGCAGGAAACTAAGCATATGCGCCTCCTGGCGGATGAGGGGATACGGCACTGTAGGCCGTGCTGCCCGCGCCAAACAGAGGCAGATTCGCGTCAACCGACCATATCAGTTGCGGGCGCGGCGGCGGCGCCGATGCCGCGCACGATGTGGTCCAGCAGCTCGCGCGCAGCGGGCGAGATATGGCGGCCCGCGCGGCTCAGCACGTGCAGGCTGCCCTGGTTCAGGATGGGGTTGGCCAGCGGCAGGCTGGCCAGCCGCTGCGCCCGCATGTCGGCCGTCACGGCGATGGGGGGTGTCAGCGCATAGCCGATGCCGGCCGCGGCGAACTGCCACAGGGCCTTGAAGGAAGAGGTGGTCAGCACATTGCGCAGCCGCACCTGTTCGCTGATCTCGGCCGCCTGGATGTGTTGGCGCACGCCGAAGCCTTCCTGCATGGAGGCGCCCGGGTAGTCGGCCAGGTCGGTCAGCAGCAGGGGGCGGTCCAGCCGGGTCAGCGGATGATCCTGGCGGACGATGGCGCGGATGGGCTCGGGACGCGAATAGTGGGTGCGCAGGCGGGCGTCGTTGGGCGGCTGGAACACCAATCCTATATAGGCGCGGTCATCCACGATGCGCTGCACGATCTCGGAGGTGCGGGCCACGTCGATGTCCAGCGTGACCTCGGGGTGGCTGCGCCAGTAGCCGGGCAGCACGCGGTCGAACATCAGTTCGACGAAGCCTTCGCCCAGCACCAGGTCGATATGGCCGCGCTCGGCCTTGCGCAGGCTGTCGATCTCGGAAAAGAAGCTTTCCTGGATGTTTTGCTGGCGCTTCACATAGCGGGCCAGGATGTGGCCGGCGTCGGTGGGCACCACGCCGCGCCCGCGCCGTTCGAACAAGGCCATGCCGCAATCGCGTTCCAGCGCGGCGATGGCGCGGCTGACGGCGGACGGGTCCATGTCCAGCACTTCGGCGGCGCCGCGCACCGAGCCGCGGCTCATGACCTGCATGAAATAGTGGGTGCGGCGGGCGTCGAGTTTTTCGTCCATGGCGGGGCTCTTCAAAGTGGAGTGCGGCGGGAGATCCACAGTGCCAATCTAGGGTTTACCCGTAAAATACGGGATAACTTGCAAAATTTTCCCAGGAAAAGGCTGTGCGTTGCATTTTACGCAACGCTAATGCGCAAGTGGTGTCATGGTTGCCCGCGAGGCCCCCGGGCGAAAATCGCGCCTGCTGCCCGCGCCGTCGCCGCAATGCGCCGCCGTGGCGCTACGAAAACTTATTCACGTTCATCAGGGGAATTCGATGTCTCACGCCAGCGTCAGTCTGGCCGCGCCTTCCATGCCGCTATCCGCCCGCATTCGCATGCTGGCCGCCATTTTGCTGGTGGTCGTCATTTCCGAAGCGATCGGCAGTGTCACGTTCGCGGTAGGTCCGGGCAAGATCGTTCTGCAACCGATGCTCTGGGCCATCTTCATCGGCGCCGTCGTGGCCGCTTTCGGCCAGCGCCTGCCGGCGGGGTCGGGCATCGACAAGGCCATGCAGACCCGCATCAGCGGTTATCTGCAATACGCGCTGCTGCCGTTCCTGGCCAAGCTGGGCCTGATGGTGGGCGGATCGCTGCCGCAGGTGCGCGAGGCAGGCTGGGCGCTGGTGTTCCAGGAATTCGGCCATTTCTTCGGCACCATGGCCATCGGCCTGCCGCTGGCGCTGCTGCTGGGCATCAAGCGCGAAGCGATCGGCGCCACCTTCTCGGTGGGCCGCGAGCCCAGCCTGGCCATCATCGGCGAGCGCTACGGCATGAATTCGCCGGAAGGCCGCGGCGTGATGGCCGAGTACATCACGGGCACCGTGATCGGCGCGCTGTTCGTGGCGTTGATGGCGGGTTTCATCACCAGCCTGAACATCTTTGATCCGCGTTCGCTCGCCATGGGCGCCGGCGTGGGCTCGGGCAGCATGATGGCTGCCGGCGTGGGCGCCATCGCGTCCCAGCAGACGCCGGAAATGGCGCATCAGGTCGCCGCATTGGCCGCCGCCGCCAACCTGCTGACGACGGTGGTCGGCGTGTACTTCACGCTGTTCATCTCCCTGCCTACGACCATCTTCCTGTACGGCAAGCTGGAACCCGTGCTGGGCCGCTTCTCGCGCAGCAAGGCTTCCGAAGCCGTTGTCGAGGAGAGCGTGTCGGAAGACGTGCCGGCGCACGGCGCCAAGATGGGCTTCGGCGACCGCCTGACCGCCTATCTGGTCTGCGGCCTGTTTGCGCTGGTGGGCAACCGCCTGGGCTACAACGTGCCGTTCCTGGACGCGCTGCCGGGCATGGGCATCATCATTCTGCTGGTCGTCCTGACCGACCTGATCCTGCGCGTGCTGCCCAAGCTGCCCGCCGTGGCCGTGCTGTCGCTGATCGCCATGACCGCGGGCTGCCCCGGCGTGCTGCCGTACTCGGACCAGATCATCGCCGCCGTCGGCAAGGTGAACTTCCTGCCGTTCACGACCGTGATCCTGGCCATGGCCGGCCTGTCGATCCTCAAAGACCTGCCCGCTTTCCGCAAGCTGGGCTGGAAGATCGTGGTGGTGTCGCTGGCCGCCAATGCCGGCACCTTCCTGGGCGCCACGATGATCGCGGAATTCTTCCACTGATCGATCGGGCCTGAGCGCCGCTCAACGAAAAAAGCCGCCTGGTGACAGGCGGCTTTTTCTTTTGCGACGGGCGCCGTGGCGTGGCCGCCGGCATGACGGCCGACGCCTCCGGAAGAGAGCGGTCAGCGCGCGTCGGGCGCGGCCCCGGGCCGGTAGCGTGCGTTGTCGGTGACGTTCTCGGTGGCGCCGATGTTGGCCACGGCAGGCACGCCGACGCCAGCCGCCTTCACGGCCACGGCGGCCTGCCATTCCTGGACTTGCGGATTGGCCATCGCGACCCGGTAGGGCTGCAGCGGGGTGAGCCCTTCGATGGTGCCCAGGTCGTTGGCGCTGCCAGCGCGTTGGGCCAGCGGATCCGGTTGCGCCGTGAAGTCGTCGACGGCGCGGCGCATGCGCGTGTCGGCGTACTGGTCGCGCAAGGCATCCAGATTGACCTGCGGCGCCACGGGCGGCAGGCGCGGCGCGTCTGCGCCGGCATGCGCATTCCGGGCGAAAACGCCAAAGGCCGGCGGAGGATCAGCGTCGCGAAGATGGGCGACGCGTTGGGCTTCCCAGGCCGTCGCGGCTTGCGCGGCGCGCTGCGCCTGGCGGGCGGCGGCGCTTTGCGCCAGGCGTTCGGCTTCCCAGGTGGGGCGGGTGTCGTCCAGCATCGGGATGCGCGCCGGGTAGGGCGCGGCGACGCGGGGAATGGCGGAGATCGCAGCAACGTTCATGCGGGGACTCCCTGTCGTGGTGGGCCAGAAGGTGGGTCCGGCCAGCGGGTGACAAGTTCACTGTAACAGGAAAGCGTGCCGTCTCCGTGCGGGGCTTTTTACCCGGGGCGGCCCAAAGAGGGAGGCGGCCCCGAACCTTGAGCGCGCTTGCTGCCCCCAACGGGGCGCATTCGCCTTGGGGCTGCGCTGAGGCAAAAAAAGGCCCCTGGCCAACGCCAGGGGCCGAGCGGCGGCGCCCAAGGGGCGGCACCGTACCAGGCGGGCGGCGGGACGGGACTCCGGCGGGGTTTCCCGGCCGCGCCGCCTGCCCCAAAACCGGTCAGGGCTTGGTGGCCTGCATGGAGGGGCGCTGGCTGAACGCTTCGTACCAGGCGGCGGTGGCGGGGTGCCCGTCGCGCCAGTTCAGGTCGGGGAAGCGGAAGTCCAGGTAACCCAGCGCGCAACCGATGGTGATGACGCCGATGTCCAGGCGGCCTTTCAGCGACGCGGCGTGCTTTTCAACCAGAGCAAGCCCATCGCGCACCTTGCCCAGTTGACCGTCGATCCAGCCGTCCCAGCGCAGCGCCTCGGGGCGCAGCACGCTTTCATAGCGGGCCAGCAAGGCGGCGCCCATCATGCCGTCGGCCATCGATTGCTGGGTCAGCACCTGCCAGCGCGTGCCGTCGGTCGGGAACAGCGCGCCGCCTCCCAGATCGTTCAGGTATTCGCACACCACGCGGCTGTCGAAGATCGATTGGCCGTCGTCGGTGATGAAAGTGGGCACCTGGCCCAGCGGATTGCTGGGGATGATGGTCTGGTCGCGGGCGACGGGGCCGGCGGCGCTGGGCAGTTTTTCGATGCGGTCGGCCAGGCCGAGCTCATGCGCGACGACCATGCATTTGCGGACGAACGGCGAAGCGGGCGAGTGAAAGATCTTCATGGGGGTCCTTGTCGGTAAGAGGCGTCAGTGTTGTGCATGGGCCAGGTGTTGTCCAGCCACCCAGCCGAAGGTCAGGGCCGGGCCCAGCGTAATGCCGGGCGCCGGATAGGCGCCGCCCATCACGGACTGCATGTCGTTGCCGGCCACGTACAGTCCGGGGATGGGCGCGCCCGCGGCGTCCATGGCCTGGGCGTTCGCGTTCGCCGCGATGCCGCAAGCGGTGCCGATGTCGCCGGGGTAGACCTTGACCGCGTAGCAAGGGCCATCGGCCAGCGGGGCCAGGCAGGGGTTGGGCTGGTGGTCCGGATCGCCCAGATAGCGGTTGTAGGCGGTGCCCCCTTTGCCGAAGTCGGGATCCTGGCCTTGGGCGGCGTGGGTGTTGTAGCGCGCGACGGTGGCTGCCAGCGCGCTGGCCGGCACGCCGATCTTGCCCGCCAGCGCCGCCAGCGTGGGTGCCTGGATCAGGTAGCCGGCATCGATCAGGTGTTGGCGAGGACGGCCGCCCGGCAGCGCCAGGCCCAGTCCCCAGGTGTCGATGAAGCGCTGGTCGCAGATCAGGAAGGCGGGGATGGTGGTTACGGTCTTGTTGCTGCGGTACATGCCCTGCACGAACTCGTGATACGACGTGGATTCGTTCACGAAGCGCTCACCCGCGCCGTTCACGGCGATCAGGCCGGGCTTGGCGCGGTCCCACACCAGGTGCGGGTAGTGCAGGCGCTTGCCGTCGCCGGATTCCAGGATGGAGACCGGCGCCCAGAATGCCGGGCTGGCGTAGCCCGTGCCCAAGGCGGCGCCTGCCTGCTCCGACAATCGGATGCCGTCGCCGGTGTTGTCGCGCGGCGACATGGACCAGTCGCCTGTGGGCTGCGGATACGTGCGGGCACGGCGCTCGGCGTCCCACGGGAAGCCGCCAGTCGCCATGACCACGCCGCGCCGTGCGCGGATGTTCAGGGTTTTGCTGTCCCGCAGGACCGACGCGCCCAGCACGCGGCCGGCGGCGTCGCGATGCAGGGCCTGCACGGGCGCGTCCAGCCAATAGGCGACGCCGCGCGTGAGCAGGCCATGGAACAGTTGCGCGGCCAGCGCATTGCCCAGCAGGAGCCGGGTCCCCCGGTGATAGCCGCGCACACGGTCCGCCGCCAGGCGCAGCACCAGTTTCATGCTGTGGCGCCAGGCGGCGAAAGCGCGCGTGGCGCGCAGCAGGTGGCGCACGTCGGTCATGTTGACCATCATGCCGCCCAGCACCGTGAATTCCTTCAACGGGTCGCGCAGCGTGCGGAAGTGGCGGCCGAGCTTCCTGCCGTCGAACTCCACCGGGTCCAGCGATCGGCCACCCATCGCCGCGCCCGGCCGGTCAGGATAGTAGTCGGGCGATGCCGTGCGGGCGGCCACGTCCAGGAAGCCGCGCGCCACCAGGTAATCCATCATGCGCGGACCGGCCTCCAGATAGGCGCGCTTCATCTCGTCTGACGCTGCCGGGCCCACCGTCTGCTCCAGATACGTCCAGACCTTGTCGAAGCTGTCGGGGTGCCCGGCGCTGTCCGTCTGCGCATTCAGCGGTATCCACAACGCGCCGCCGGAAATCGCCGTCGAACCGCCGATGCGGCCGGTCTTCTCCACCAGCAGCACGTCCAGCCCTTCCTCATGCGCGGTCAGCGCCGCCGCCATGCCGCCCGCGCCGGAACCGACCACCAGCGCGTCGACTTCCTTGTCCCACTTGATGCTGTCCATGCTGCTTATGCTCCCGACCCGCCCAGCGATTTGCCGCCGTCCACGAAAAGAACCTGGCCGGTGATGAAATCCATGTGCGGCGCGGCCAGGAAGGACACGGCATTGGCGATGTCTTGCGGCTGGCCCGCGCGGCCCGTGGGCTGCAAGGCCAGTTGCGCGGCCAGGCGTTCCGGCGTCAGGTTGCGCAAGAGCGGTGTGTCGATCAGGCCGGGGGCGATGGCGTTGACCAGAATTCCACGAGATGCCAGCTCCATGGCGGCGGCGCGCGTATAGCCCACCAGCGCCGCCTTCGAGGCCACGTAGTGCGGATGGTTCTTCGCGCCCAGATAGGCGCGCGACGCGATGTTGATGATCTTGGCGCCTGCCGTCATGGTGCGCGCGGCTTCCTGCGTCAGTGTTGCCACCGCCAGCAGGTTGACGTCGAACGCGCGGCGGAAATCGTCCGCGCCGACGTCGAAGAACTTGCGTTCGTCGAACAAGCCGGCGTTGTTGACCAGCGCGGCCAGCGGCGGCAGTGAGCGTGCGAGCGCGCGCGTGGCCGCTTCGTCCGTCAGATCGACGACGCGGTGCTCAACCGGCAGCCCCTGCGCCTGCAGCGCCCCGGCTTCCTTTTCGGCCAACGCGCCGTTGCGGTCCGCCATCACGACGCGAAAGCCATCGCGCGCCAGGCGCTCGACGATCGCCAGGCCCATGCCGCTTGCCCCGCCAGTGACCAATGCCGTACCCAGATTCATGGTGTCTCCTTATACGGCCAGGTAGCCGCCGTCCACAGGCAGCACCACGCCGTTCACATAGCTGGCCATGTCCGAGGCCAGGAACAGGACAGGCCCGACGATCTCGTCTGCGCGGCCGGCGCGTGCCAGGGGCGCGCGATCCATGTACCAATCGGTGCCGTTGGCTTGGGCGCGCTGGCCCGCCGTCATATCGGTTTCCATCAAGCCCGGCGCCACGGCGTTCACGCGCACGCCATGCGGGCCAAGGTCGCGCGCCAGCACTTCCGTGAACGAGCGCACGCCGCCTTTGGACACCACGTAGCCCGCAGTCGAAATGCCGCAGCCGTACGCCACGATGGAGCACAGGTTGACGATGGCGCCGCGCGTGGCTTTCAGCTGTTCGACGAAGGCGTGCGTGACGTTGAAGGTGCCTTGCAGGTTGACCTGCATGACGCGGTCCCAGATGGCCGGCGTCTGCGGGTCGTCGAAGGGCGCGCGCGCGGAGATGCCCGCGTTGTTGATCAGGATGTCCAGGTTGCCGTGGCGTGCCGCGCAATGCGCGGCGAAGGCGCGCACGGCGTCGGCGTCGGTCACGTCCAGCACGGCGTCGGCCGCCAGGCCGCCCGCGTCGCGGATGGCCTGGGCCGTGCCGGCGGCCAGCGCCCCGTCGATGTCGGCCACGATGACCGTGGCCCCTTGGCGCGCGAAGCCGTGCGCGATGGTGGCGCCCAGGCCGCGCCCGGCGCCCGTGACGAGGACCCGCTTGTTTTCCAGGGATGTCATGGTCTGTCCTTCGCGGCGCGTCATGCGCCCAGATAGGCGCGCTGCACGCCTTCGTCGCTGGCAAGCCTGGAGGATTCACCCTCGAGCGCGATCTCGCCGTTCTCCAGGATGTAGGCGTAGCTGGACACCGACAGCGCCAGTTTCACGTTCTGTTCCACCAGCAGGATGGTGATGCCCTGTTCGCGGTTCAGCCGCAGCACGATGTCGAAGATCTGCTCGACCACCAGCGGCGACAGCCCCATCGACGGCTCGTCCAGCAGGATCATGCGCGGGCGCGCCATCATGGCGCGGCCCGTGGCCAGCATCTGCTGTTCGCCGCCCGACAGCGTCGCGGCCTTTTGTTCGAAACGCTCGCGCAGGCGCGGGAAGGTGTCGCAGACCAGGTCCAGGTCCTGCTTGACCGCCGTGCGGTCGCGGCGCAGGTAGGCGCCCATTTCCAGGTTCTCGCGCACGCTCATGTCGCGGAAGATCTCGCGGCCTTCCGGCACTTGCACGATGCCGCGGCCGACCACGGCCTCCGCCGGCAGGCGGTGGATGGGTTCGCCTGCGAAACGCACGCTGCCCGCCGTGGGCGCGACCAGGCGCGAGACCACGTTGAGCGTGGTGGACTTGCCCGCGCCGTTGGCCCCCAGCAGCGCGACGATGGCGCCTTGCGGCACTTTCAGCGATACGTCCTGCAGGGCGCGGATGTTGCCGTAGGCGGCCGAGACCGCATCGACTTCCAGAAGGATCTCAGCCACCGGCGGCTCCTTTGCCCAGATAGGCTTCGATCACACGGGGGTTGCTGCGCACCTCCGCCGGCGTGCCTTCGGCGATCTTCTCGCCGAAGGACATGACGGTGATGCGGTCGGAGATGGACATGACGAGCTGCATCACGTGCTCCACCAGCAGCACGGTGATGCCGTCGCGTTCGCACAGTTCGGTCAGCAGGCGGTCCAATGTTTCGATCTCTCGGTTGCGCAGGCCCGCCGCCGGCTCGTCCAGCAACAGCAGCTTGGGCGATATCGCCAGCGCGCGCGCCAGCTCCAGCATCTTCTGGCGCCCGAAGTCCAGGCTGCACGCCGGCGTGTCCAGGAAGTCGGCCAGGCCCACGCGCTCCAGCAGATGTTCGGCGCGCTCGCGCGCCTCGGCTGCCGCCGGGCGCAGCAGCTTGCCCGGGCGGTCCGCGCCGTGCGCATAGGTGCCGAGCAGCGCGTTCTCCCGCACGCTCAGCGCGCCGAACAGTTCCAGGTTCTGGAACGTGCGGGCCACGCCCAGGGACGCCATTTCATGCGGCTTCTTGTTCGTGATGTCTGCGCCGTTGAACCGGATGCTGCCGCTGCTGGGGCGGTAGTAGCGGGAAATGCAATTGAAGGTGGTGGATTTTCCGGCGCCATTGGGGCCGATCAGCGCGTGGATGCGGCCGCGCTCGACCTGCATGGACAGGCCGTTGATGGCGGTCAGGCCGCCGAATTTCACGGTCAGGCCTTGCACGTCCAGATAAGGTTGGTTGCTCATGCCGCGCTCCTTTGCGTGGCTTTGGCGGCGCCTGCGCCGGAACGCGAGGCCCCGGTTAGCGGGGCGGCCGGAGGCGGCGCGCGGCGTCGCGCGTCGCGGCCGGCGAACAGGCCCTTGGGCGCGAACATCATGAAGCCCATCAGGATGACGCCGTAAATGATTTCCTGGAAAGACAGCGCCTGGCGCAGCAGTTCAGAGATCAAGCCGAATGCCAGCGCGCCCGCGATGGCCCCGCGCACCGACCCGATACCGCCCACCACCACCATCGTGAGAATCAGGATGGTGGTTTGGAAACCCAGGCTTTCCGGGTGGATGAACGATGCGAAGGTGGTGTACATGCCGCCCGCGATCCCCGCGTAGGCGGCCGACAGCGTGAAAGCGGTGCGCTTGATGGCGTTGACGTTGACCCCCATCGCCTGGGCCGCCACGTCGCTTTCCCGCACTGCGCGGAACGCCGATCCCAGCTGCGAGCGCGACAGCGCGATGGTGGCCCACAACAACAGCGCGGCGATCAGCACGACGAAGGGGTAGGCCTTCAGGTCGGACACCAGTTCGTAGCCGAACAGCGTGGCCGGCGAAATCCGGAACCCGTTGGACCCGTTGGTGACCGACTGCCAGTTCAGGAACACCCACTGCATGGCCTCGCCGAACGCGAAGGTCGACAGCGCCAGATAGATGTCGCGCATGCGCAGCGCCAACGCGCCGATCAGATAGCCCAGCGCGGCGGCCAGCAGCCCGCCCGCGATGATCGAGATGAAGAACGGCGGATGCCACAGGTTGTTGATGAGGCCCGCGGTGTAGATGCCCACGCCATAGAACGCGGCATGCGACAGCGCGAACTGCCCGGTTTCGCCGATGACCAGATGCAGGCCCAGCGCCAGCACGACGAAGACCATCAGCAGGTTGACGACATAGATGACATAGCCGCTGGCCAGGAAGGGCAGGGCCGCCAGCGTCACGGCCATCAGCGCCAGCAGGGTGCGATCGATCTTGTTGCTCATACTTTCTTCACCTGCAGTTTGCCGCCCAGCAGGCCTTGCGGACGCAGCAGCAGCACGACCATGATGGCCACGAACGGAGCGACCACGATGGCGTTGGTCGAAATGAACAGCCCCACCAGGTTTTCGGCCACGCCGATCACGAAACCGCCCACCACCGCGCCGGGCAGGCTGGTGATGCCGCCCACGATGGCGGCGGCGTAGGCCAGGATGGCGATGTGGCCGATGTCCGGCGTGATGAGGATCTTGGGCGTGATCAGCAGCGCGGCCACGGCCGAGATCAGGCCGGACAGCGCCCACACCATCATGCGGATACGGGTCAGGTTCACGCCCGTCAGGCGCGCGGCCTTGGGGTTCATGCCAACGGCGCGCATGGAGCGGCCGACGCGGGTGTAGGTGAACATCGCGAACAGCAGCAGCATGACGCCCACCGCCACCGCGAAGATCACGATGTCCAGTTGCGTCAGCACGGCGTCGCCGATGATGATGGCGTCGGTCGGGGCCAGCGGCGGGAGCGAGCGCGGCGTGTCGCCCAGGCCCGTTTGCCGCACCAGGCCTTTCAGCGTATAGGCAAGCCCCAGCGTGGCGATGACCATCTGCACGCCCACGCCTTTCGAGGCGATGACGCGTTCCATCACCACACGCTGGAAGAGACCCGACACGACGGCTACCGCGGCCAGCGTGACGGGGATGACAACCAGGTACGGCCAGCCCATCACCAGTGTCAGGAACAGGGCGATGTAGCCGCCCACCATGAAGATCTCGCCCTGGGCGAAATTGGGTACGTCTGTGGTCTTGAATATGATGACGACGGCGACGGCCAGCAGCGCATACACGCTGCCCGTCACCAGTCCCGACAGCACCCCCTGCTGCAGGAACAACCAGAAATCGGCAAAGGTCATAATGTTCTCCGGCGGCCCGCGCGGTGCTGCGCCACGGCGCGGGCTCGGTCTGTGACAGGCCGCAGGCCTACTTCTGGTATTGCCAGACGCTCTTGAAAGCGCCGGGGATGAGCGTCATGCCGGTGCCGTCGAACTTGATGTAGATGGCGGATTCCTGCGCGGCGCGGTCGTTCGGGCCGAACTCGATGGGGCCGGCCATGACGCCCGAGTCGAACTTCATCGTTTCCAGCGCCTGCAAGACTTTTTCGCGCGTGGGTTGCGGGCCGGCGGCCTTCAGCGCGTTCACCACCGCCATCGCGGGCGGCAGGCCGTAAGGCATGTACGTTTGCGGATGGCCGGGCTTGGCGGCCAGGTCGGGGTAGGACTGCTTGTACATGTCGTACACCCAGGTCAGCTTGGGGCCGCCGGGCAAGTCGGACAGCACGTCCTGGATGTAGACGTTCTTGAAGGCGTCCTTGTTGCCCACGTTCTCCACCAGTTGCTTCAGGTCGGCGGTGCCGTTCACGGCCAGCACGATGGGCTTGTTCCAGCCCAGTTCCTGCGCCTTCTTGATGATGAGCGCAGCCGGGCGGGCATAGGTGGTCAAGAGCAGCACGTCGGGGTTGCCTGCGCGGATCTTCAGCATGGGCGCGGTGACGTCGGTGATGTTCGGGTTCACCGACTGCACCTGCAGGCCCAGGTCGCCCAACTGTTTGGCCTGCGCTTGCGCCGCCTCCAGGTTCCAGCCGCCGTAGGCGTCGTCGTGGTTGATGTACCCGATCTTCTTGGCTTTCAGGTGTTCGGATGCGAACTGCACCATGGAGCCGCCCACGGCGTGCTGCGAGATCGAGAAGGCGCCGTAGATGTACTTGGACGGCGGATACAGCGCGCCGTCGCCCGAGGCGTTCAGCATGACGAGCGGTACTTTCTCGCGCTCGACGTATTCGCGCGACGCCACGACCGCCGCCGAGCATGAACCGCCGTTCAAGAGAAACACCTTGTCCTGCTCATTGAGTTTTTTCACCGCGGCGACCAGGTCATTGGCGTTGCAGCGGTCGTCTTCGATGACGAGTTCGATCTGGCGACCGTGCACGCCGCCTTCCTTGTTGACCTTGGCGTACCACATCTTGGCGGCGTTCAACACGTCAAAGCCATAGGCCATGCCGCTGCCGGACAACGGCGCGAACAGGCCGATCTTGATGGTCTTGTCCGTGATGCCAGGTTCTTGCTGCGCTTGCGCGCCGGTCGAGAAGGCCCACGCGCACAGCGCCGCGGCGGCCGCGAAGCGACTACGTTGATTCATGATTTGTCTCCCGTCTTTTTGGAATGCGCGCCTGTGTGTGCGGCGCTTTGCTGCATAGGCCGGCGGGCTGCCGGCGTGCCTTACTGCATGCGGTAGCCGCCGTTCACGTCGATCACGCTGCCGGTGATGTAGCCGGCCTCTTCGGAGGCCAGGAAGCGGACGGCGGCGGCCACGTCGTCCACCGTGCCGATGCGGCCCAGCGGAATCGCCTGCGCCGCTGCGGCCAGCGCGCCGCTGCTGGTGACCGTGCTGCGCAGCATGTCGGTGTCGATCAGGCCCGGCGCGATGCCGTTGACGGTGACGCCCAGGTGCGCGGATTCGCGCGCCATGGCTTTGGTCAGGCCCAGCACGGCGGACTTGGCGGCGATGTACGAGGCGCTGGAGCGGTAACCGCCCAACTGGGCGGCCACCGACGTGAAGGTGACGATGCGGCCGTGCGCCAGCGGCGCGGCTTCGCGCCGGCGCAGGTAGGCCCGGCCGCACAGGAACACGCCGCGCGCGTTGACGGCGAAGCTGCGTTCCCAGATGTCCAGCGTGGTGTCTTTGATGAGCGGGCGTTCGCCGTCGGGTTGGAACAGCAGCAGGCCGGCTGCGCTGACCAGCACGGCGATGGGGCCGTGCTGCGCTTCGATGGCGTCGAACGCGCCTTCGACCGCGGCTTCGTCGCTGACGTCGAAAGCGTGGGCGGTGTGCGGCGCGCCCAGTTCATCGGCCACGCGGCGGGCGCGCACGGCATCCACGTCCGACACCACGACTCGGAATCCCGCGTGCGCCAGCTCCTGGCAGATCGTGGCGCCGATGCCCCCGCCGCCGCCGGTCACCAGCGCAAGACGGGAGGCCGCGCCAAGCGCGGGAGGCGTGGATACATTGGACATGCTGTCTCCTGATTGGCGTGCCCTCTGCCTGGGAAGACAGGGCCGCTGATTTCAATTTTTTGCGATTATGTATACATGAAGAGTGGGCAGGTATAGGTGCTTACCCTGACCACCGTTTGCTGTAAGGCATGGATACTAGGGAAAGCACGCGTGCAGCAGCAGGAGAAGTCCCCGCATGTATCCTTCATGTATACAATGCGGTCATGGACACGCTATCTCAACACGTTACCGATACGCTGCGGGACTGGGTGCTGCACGGCCAATTCAGCCCCGGCGCCCGTCTGGAAGAAATCCCGCTGGCCGAGAAACTGGGGGTGTCGCGCACGCCGGTGCGCGCCGCGCTGGCGACGCTGGGCAACGAAGGCTTGCTGGAGCACCTGCCCAAGCGCGGCTACACGGTGCGCGCTTATGACATCGGCGAGATCGTGGCGGCATACGAAGTGCGCGCCGCGCTGGAAGGGCTGGCCTGTCGGCAGGCGGCCTTGCGCGGGCTAAGCAACGACGCGGTGGCGGTATTGAAGAACTGCCTGGACGAGGGCGACCGGATCCTGGCGAAAGGGGTGCTGCTGGCCGAGGACCATCTGCCCTATCAGAAGGTGAACATCACCTTGCACAACGGCATCCTCGAGGCGGCGGGCAACCCTTGGGTCAAGCGCTTCGCCACGCAGGCGCAGGCCATCCCCTATGCGTCGGACCGCATCATCCTGTGGGAAGACCACGGCATCATCCTGCGCTCGCACGATGATCACCACCGGATCGTCAGCGCGATCATCGCGCAGGACGGGGCGCGCGCCGAAGACCTGATGCGCGAACACGTCTACTACGCCGGGATCATCCTGAAGAACAACTACGAACGGCTGGCGCAGGCTTACCGGGTGTAAGCGCCGCGCCGGCCGCGGCGGCGCTTAGCCGTTGATGCCGGTTTCCAGGCAGGGCTCGAATTCGCCGGTTTCCGGGTTGCGCAGGAACAGCACGCCGGTGGCCACGCCGAAGTAGGTGCCATGCAGTTCCAGGTCGCCTTTTTCCACGCGGCGGCGGATGGACGGGAACGTCATCAGGTTGTTCAGGCTGTGTTCGACCACGGCCAGTTCCAGGCGCTTGAGCTTGGCTTGGCGGTCGCCGGTGCCGGGGCCCAGGCGTTCGGCCACGGGCTCGATCTGCGACATCCACTTGCCGATGAAGTCGCCCTTGGACAGGGGCTTGGCGTCGTCGAAGAACGACCGGATGCCGCCGCAGGACGCGTGGCCCAGCACGACGATGTGCTTGACGTTCAAGCCATTGACCGCGAATTCGATCGCGGCGCTGGTGCCGTGATAGGACGATTCAGAGTCGGGCTCACAGGGCGGCACCAGGTTGGCGACGTTGCGCACCACGAACATCTCGCCCGGGCCGGCATCGAAGATCACTTCGGGGGACACGCGGGAATCGCAGCAGCCGATAAGCAGGATTTCCGGGCTTTGGCCCAGTTCGGCCAGTTTCTGATAGCGGTTGCTTTCCGAATGGAAACGGCCGTCCAGAAATGATTGATAGCCTTCGGTGAGTCTTTTTGGGAACATGATCTTCACTTCCTAGTAACAAGGCCAGGCCTGCTGGCACGCCGACAGACGCAATAAGGGGCTTCGTGTGGAAGCCCCTGTTATCGAGTCGACAAGCGCAATTTTCCCATATTTGCCCCTACAGCCCCCTGTCTAAACCCTGCTTCCGGCAGGGTTTTTTCTGGCCGCACAGGGGAGAATGGCCTGGACGGAGGGCGCGCGCGGCGGGCGAAGCGTGGGGGCTCTCTTTCCCTCACTCACTGTGCACGGATGTCCAGCACCGTGACTCGGGTGAACTGCAGCGGCGTGATCGCCTTCACCAGCCGGATCTGCCCCGGCGCCATCGGGCCGATGACGTCGTCGTTGACTCGGCCGACTTCGCGCCCTTGCGCGTCGTACAGCACGAAAGTCAGCACCGCGCTGGAGATGGGCCGGCCCGATTGGTTGGCCAGCGACCCGGTGATGGTGGACACGTTCATGTTGGTATCGCGCACGGCCTGCACGTTGCCCAGCGTGACCCCGTAGGCCAGGCTTTGCGCGCCAGCGGCGCCGGCGCCGGACAGGCCGGCAAGCAAGACGACAGAGGCAAGGGCGAGTTTCATGGAAGGTCTCCTGGGACGCTGGCGTCGGGGCGCCTGCTGGTCCGCGCCGCCGTCTTCGCCGCCCGCGTATCGCGCGGACAGCTGTATCTCACACCTTTCCGCACCCGGGCACAACGGGTCAAAAGGATGAATGGGTAACAGGTTGCGCGGCATGTTCCCAGATTCGATGGGGGATGGCACAAATGCATCGGAATGTCTCTAGCTTGAGAGTTTCCGCGGGGTATTTTCGTGGGACGGGCGGACTGGAATTCGGTGTTGGCGGGGCCGCCGCGGGAGGCCGGATCATCGCCGAATCCGAGCCGCCCTGCCTGTCGGAAAGCTGAATGGCGCGTGTGCGATTTCCTGGCTTTTCTTAACCTTTCCGCGCTTGCGCAGCCTGTCGCTTTGTTCGATGATGACCGGGCCGGCAAGTGGTCGGCAGATCGTGCGGCCCGGCGTCAGGCGCATCCTTGCGCCAAGCGGGCGCATAACGCTCAAGGGAGAAACTCATGCTTTCCCGTACTAGCCAGTTGGCCTCGGCCATTGTGTTGTCCGCATGTTTTTTCGGCGCCTATGCGCAAACCCCCGCCGCTCCCGCGCCCGCCAAGACGCCCACGCCGCAGCAACAGCGCATGGCGGACTGCAATAAATCGGCGACCGGCAAGACGGGCGACGATCGCAAGACCTACATGAGCAGCTGCCTGAAAGGCGAGGCCCCGGCGCCCGCCAAGCAATTGACGCCGCAGCAGCAGAAGATGAAGGACTGCAATGCGAAGGCGGGCGATCAGAAGCTGACTGGCGACGCGCGCAAGACCTTCATGAGCACGTGCCTGAAGGGCTGACCGGTCTTGATGGGTTACGCGCGCTGCATAGTGGCGTCCTTGCCCATCTTTTCTCGCGCTCCGCTCATCCTGCGGATCGACGGTTTCCCAGCCCCCGTCCCTTTTCGACGGCTTCACGAAAAAGCCCCCTTTCGGGGGCTTTGCGCATCCTAGACGGTAGCGATCGGCGTGACCGGGGAACCGATCGCGTGCGGCAGGCGCAGCGGCGGGGCGGTCAGCATGAAGTGATGGCGTCCGTTCGCATGCAGGAAGTCCGCCAGGTCTTTCAGGTACCACAGCTCTGCCAGCGGCAGGCCCAGCTTGAAGAGGCAATGGTGGTGCAACGGCAGCATGGCGCGCTGGCCGGTTCTTTCGCGGGCGGGGTAGGCCTCGACCGCGTAGTTGTCGGCGCAGATGGCGGCGATGCCGCTGTCCGTGATCCATTGCAGGAGCGCGGCATCGGTGCCGTCCAGCGCGGCGCCATAGGTGTGCAGCACCTCGGGGTCCGGCGTGCCGTTCATGGCGACGACGGCCTCGGCGTAGCCGGTGCGCAGCACCAGCATGTCGCCGCGTTCGACCGTGATGCCGTCCGTTTCCAGCACGTGCATCAGTTCGGCGTGGCCGATCAGCGTGCGGCCGGGGCCGTAGTGGCGGAACAGGTCCACCAGCACGCCGCGCCCTTGCATGCCTTTCTGCGCCAGGTTCTCCACGCCCAGCTTCAGCGCGGCCGACGGGCCGCCGCTGTTGCAGCCGCAACCCGTGTGGTCGCCGTCGGCCGGGCCGACGACGTCCACGCCGGCCTGAAAGCCGTTGTAGTAGCGTAGTTCGGGCTTGCCGTCGCCGTCGGCGTCAAACAGCGCGCCCACGTGCGCCAGCGCGTCCCATTGGGTGGAGTACTGCATGGACAGCAGCACCTGGTCGTCGCTCAGCACGTCCACCGCATCCGGGTTGACGTTCTTCAGCGGGAAGTTCAGGTAGGGCGTGTCCGCCAGCCGGGTGGGGCTGAGTTGCGGCGGGTGGCGGCGCGGGTTGAGCACGTTGCCGCCGGGCAGGTCCAGCGGTAACGACAGGCAGAACGTCTTGCCGGCGCGGATTTCACGCGCACCCTTCAAGACCTGTTCTTCGGTGATGAGGTTCAGGCGGCCAAGTTGGTCGTCGGGTCCGAAGTCGCCCCAGTTGGAGCCTTCGGGCCGGTGTTTCCAGCGCTGCATGCGGTTACTCCGTCAGGAAGTCGACGACCGCGCGGGTGAAGGCTTCCGGTTGCTCCCAGTTCGAAATGTGGGAGGTGTTCAGTTCGACATAGCGGGCGCCCGCGATGGCGGCGGCCAGCTCCTTGCCTTGGGCGGGCGTGGCGGCCAGGTCGTGCGTGCTGCTGATGACGAGCGTGGGCGCGGTGATGGCGGACACTTGCGGGCGGTAGTCGGCGTCGCGCAAGGCGGCGCAGTTGGCCGAATAGCCGGCGTCCGGCGTGCGGCGCAGCATGTCGATCAGCACTTGCGTCAGGCCGGGTTCGGCGGCGCGGTAGTCATCGGTCAGCCAGCGCTCGACCAGCGTGGGCGCCATCTTTTCCAGGGTCTGCTCGGCCACGGCGCCGATGCGCGTGCTCCAGCCTTCGGCGGAGCCGATGCGTGCGGCCGTGTTGCACAGGATCAGCTTGGACACGAGCTGCGGGTGCGCCAGCGCCAGTGCGATGCCGGTGGGGCCGCCCATGGACAGGCCGCAGAAGTGGGCGCGTTTGATGCCCAGGTGCGCCAGCAGTTCGGCGACGTCGCCAGCCAGTTGTTCGAAGGTGTATTCACCGTCGGGGATCGAGGACTTGCCGTGGCCGCGGGTGTCGTAGCGCAGCACGCGGAAGTGCTTGGTCAGTTCGGGGATCTGGCGGGCCCACATGTCGGAGCAGGTGCCCAGCGAATTGGAAAGCACCAGCACCGGCGCGTCGGCAGGGCCATCGATGACGTAGAACAGCCGTGCCTGGCTGAGTTCGGCGTAAGCCATGTGGGATTACCTCGGATGAAACCGCGGCCGCGCAAAGGGCGGCCGCTTCGGGATTACAGGTAGCAGGTGCCGTCGACGTAGGCTTTGCGCCAGCGCGTGATGGTCACGCGGTCGAAGAGGTTGGCCTGCGAAAACGGATCGGCATCGATGAACTGCTGCGCGGCTTCGCGCGTGTCCAGGTCGACGATGTACAGGCCACCGCCTGCATCCTTGCCGTCGTCTTGCAGCTTGGCGCCGCACGCCAGCAGCAACTGCTTGTTGGCGTCCAGGTATTCCAGGTGCGCCGCGCGATGCTGTTGGCGCACTTCCTGGTGGTTGGGCTTATCGAACGTTTCGATGATGTAGGGCATGGGAACTCCTGTCGTTTCAGATGGCCGACGGGTGGCGCGCCAGCGCCGTGACGTTGATGTCCATGTACGGGAACAGCGGCAGGGAGGACAGCAGCGTGTGCAGTTCGTCGTTGCTTTCCACGTCGAAGATGCTGACGTTGGCATAGCGGCCGACCACGCGCCACAGCTCCTTCCACTTGCCGTCGCGCTGCAGTTGCTGCGCCAGGGCCTTTTCGTCGGCCTTGAGTTTGTCGGCGCGTTCGGCCGGCATGTCGACGGGAAGATTGACTTGCATTTGAACCATGAACAACATGATGGACTCTCCAGAGAGGCCGCCCCGGCTACAGCCATGGGCGGCGCATCGGCAAAAAAATCAAGCGGAAAACTTCAGCGGCAGGCCGGTCAGGGCCAGCAGCTCGTCGGCGGTGACGTCGCCGAACATGTCGATGACGGTCACGCCGTCGGCGCGGATGTCGAACACGGCCACGTCCGTGTACACGCGCGACACGCAGCGCACGCCGGTCAGCGGGTAGGTGCAGGCCTCGACGAGTTTGCTCTGGCCTTCGCGGGTCTGCAGTTCCATCATCACGAAGACGTCCTTGGCGCCGATGGCCAGGTCCATCGCGCCGCCCACGGCGGGGATGGCGTCCGGCGCGCCGGTGTGCCAGTTGGCCAGGTCGCCGTGCTGCGACACCTGGAAGGCGCCCAGCACGCAGATGTCCAGGTGGCCGCCGCGCATCATGGCGAACGAATCGGCGTGATGGAAGAACGAGCAGCCGGGCAGTTCGGTGACGGGCTGCTTGCCGGCGTTGATCAGGTCGTAGTCTTCCTCGCCCTTGGCGGGGGCGGGCCCCATGCCGAGCATGCCGTTTTCGGTATGCAGGATGACTTCACGGTCGGCCGGCAGGTGGTTGGCGACGAGCGTGGGCAGGCCGATGCCCAGGTTGACGTAGGCGCCTTCAGGGATGTCCT
This sequence comes from uncultured Achromobacter sp., assembly GCA_963530045.1. Taxonomy (GTDB): domain Bacteria; phylum Pseudomonadota; class Gammaproteobacteria; order Burkholderiales; family Burkholderiaceae_B; genus Achromobacter. Next base: position 25,849 of record CAUSDE010000004.1, on the reverse strand, counting down.
GCGCGACGCGGGCGGCGATCTGGTCGCGGGTCAGTTTGGTGCTCATTGCTGCTCCTTGGCGTCGATCTGCACGACGCGCTGCACGAAGATGCCGGGGGTGACGACGGTTTCGGGGTCCAGCGTGCCCAGCTCGACCACTTCACGCACTTGCGCCACGGCCACGCGCGCGGCGCTGGCCATGATGGGGCCGAAGTTGCGGGCGGTCTTGCGGTAGACCAGGTTGCCCCAGCGGTCGCCGCGTTCGGCCTTGATCAGCGCGTAGTCGGCGTGCAGGGGATATTCCAGAACGTAGTGGCGGCCGTTGATTTCGCGCACTTCCTTGCCGTCGGCCAGCGGAGTGCCGTAGCCGGTGGGGGAGAAGAACGCGCCGATGCCGGCGCCGGCGGCGCGGATGCGCTCGGCCAGGTTGCCCTGGGGCACCAGTTCCAGTTCGATCTTGCCGCTGCGGTACAGGCCGTCGAAGATCTGCGAGTCCACCTGGCGGGGAAACGAGCAGATGATCTTGCGCACGCGATTCGCGCCCAGCAAGGCAGCCAGGCCCGTGGTGCCGTTGCCGGCGTTGTTGTTGATGATGACCAGGTCTTTCGCGCCCTGTTCGAGCAGGGCGTCGATCAATTCCATGGGCTGGCCGGCAGTGCCGAAGCCGCCGATCATGACGGTGGCGCCGTCGGGTACGTCCGCCAGGGCGGCCGCCGCGCTTGCAACAAGCTTAGAGATCATGATGTTCGCTCATAGGTGGCGTGTCATAATTTGTTCTTCATTAGAACTTTCGTTCTTCTGAAGAACATCGTTTCATGGGGACTGCATAGCGTCAAGGCGAGCCGGCGCGGTGCAATCTCCATCGTTTTGCGTTGCCTTTGACGGCAACGGACGGCTCGCCAGCGGCGAGCTTTTTTCTCGTGAGACCGGACGGATGGCGGAGCAAGACACCCAGCAACCCAGCGACAGTTACGTGCAATCGTTCGCGCGCGGCCTGTCGGTGATCCGGGCCTTCGGCCCGAACCGTTCGCAGATGACGCTGTCCGAAGTGGCCGCCGTCACGGGGCTCACCCGCGCCGGCGCGCGCCGCATCCTGCTGACCCTGGAACACCTGGGCTACGTCACGGTCGAGGATCGCAAATTCGCGCTGACGCCGCGCATCCTGGAGCTGGGCTACGCCTACCTGTCGGGCACACCGCTGTGGAACCTGGCGCTGCCCTACATGGAAGAAGTGGCCGAGCTCACGCGCGAGTCCTGCTCCGTGTCGGTGCTGGAGGGCGCGGACATCGTCTACATCCTGCGCCTGTCCACGCACAAGGTCATGACCATCAATCTGGCCGTAGGCAGCCGCCTGCCGGCCTGGGTGACGTCGATGGGCCGCGTGCTGTTGGCTGGTTTGCCGGAAGCGGAGCTGGACCGGGTGCTGGCCATGAGCCAGATCCGGGCCTACACCGCCGATACCGTGACCGACGTCGCCGAACTCAAGCGCGTGCTGGCCGGCGTGCGCGCCGACGGCTACGCCTGCGTGGCCCAGGAGCTGGAGCCGGGCCTGCAGTCGGTGGCGGTGCCCATCATCGACCGCAGCGGCCGGGTGATCGCCGCGATGAACGTCAGCGGGCATTCCAACCGCTTCTCGCGCGAGGCCATGCTGGAAGCCTTCCTGCCGCCATTGCGCCACGCCGCCGACCAGATCAACCACGCGCTGCTGCGCCGCTAGGCGAACCTGGCGGCACGGCAGAAGGCGGGGCTGGGCGGGCATGGCGGGCGGGCTCAGATCGGGGCGACGCCCAGCGTCGTGCCGCCGCAGACATACAGCATCTGGCCGGTCACGAAACCATTGTCGGGCGACAGGAAGAACATGGCGGCGCGCGCCACGTCTTCCGGCGTGCCCAGGCGCTTGACGACGATGCTGTTGATGATGCGTTCGGTCTGGGGGGCGCCGGCCGGGTTGCTCTTGGTGAAGAGGTCGGTGGCGATGGGGCCGGGGCCGATGGCGTTGACAGTGATGCCGTCGCCGCCCAGTTCCATGGCGAGCGTGCGGGTCAGGCCTACCAGGCCGGCCTTGGTGGCCGAATAGACCACGCGGTCCGGCTTGCCCAGCGCGGCGCGCGAGGACATGTTCACGATGCGGCCGAAGCCGGCTTCGCGCATGGCGGGCAGCGCGGCCTGCACCAGGATCAGCGCGGTGCGCAGATGCAGGTTCACCACATAGTCCAGATCCGCCAAGGTGGCCGTGTCGGCCGTGCCGGGGCGCGTCGCGCCTGCATTGTTCACCAGGCCCACGATGTTGTAGGCCGCGGTGACTTCGCCGGCGACTTCCTTGGTGCGCGCTTCATCAGTCAGATCGGCCTGATACGAGACCAATCCCACCGGCGGATTCTCGGGCAGCTTGTAGTCAATGTTGACCACCTTATGGCCCGCATCCAGCAGCATGCGGATGATGGCGGCGCCAATCCCGGCGCTGCCGCCGGTGACGAGATACGCAGTCGGTTTGCTCATTTCATTTCCCGTTCGGTATAGAAAAGCACTGCTCCAAATTAAAGCCAGTTCCCCCGTCAGGGACACCGCCAGATCCGGCTTCGCCGGTCTGCAGGTGTCGCCCCTGGGGGCGCGCGTGAGCGCGTAGGGGGGGCTATCAGCCTATCAGTGCGTGGCGTAGCCCCAGGCCAGCACGGCGGTGATGTGGATCACGCCGACCCACAGCATCATGATGACGGTGTAACCCATCACGTCGCGCAGCTTGAGCTTCGACAAGGCCAGCGCCGGCAGGATCCAGAAGGGCTGCACCAGGTCGTTCCAGGCGTTGCCCAGCATGACGGCCATCGTCGTCTGGTTCAGCGCGCTGCCGATTTCCTTGGCCGCGTCGATCATGAACGGACCCTGGATGACCCAGTGGCCGCCGGCGGACGGCGCGAAGAAGTTGATGAAGAACGAGCTGATCAGGCCCCAGAACGGCAGGGTTGCCGGCGTGGCGAAGTCAACGAACACCTGCGAGATCGACGTCACCAGGCCCGAGGCGGCCATGATGGCCATGATGCCGGCGTAGAACGGGTATTGCAGGATGATCCCGGAGATCGTCTTGATGCCTTCGGTCAGCTTGGCCACGTAGGCGGCCGGCGTGCCCAGCAGGATGATGCCCAGGAACAGGATGATGAAGTTGATCAGGTTCAGGTCCAGCGAACCGCCGTCCATGAAGTGGAACGTCACGTAGGCGATGCCCAGCGCGCCGATCAGCATGGAGAGGATGCGGCTGTTGTTCAGCTTCGAGGCGATGGTGCCCTTTTCCAGCATGTCTTCGACGGCGCTGGACGCGTTGGCGTCGCGGTCGATCGCCGGGTCCACTTCAACGATCTTCTCGCCCTTCTTGGGGTGCAGCCAGGCGTTGAGCAGCGGCAGCGTGATGATGATGACCAGGCTGGTGATCAGCATGGGCACCGAGAAGATGGTTTCCGACAGCGGGATGGTGCCCATCTGCTTGGCGGTCGGGTGGCCGGGGGTGGCGACCAGCACCGGGATGCTGGCGGACAGGCCCAGGCCGTACATCGTGAAGCCGCTATAGGCGGCGGCGATGATCAGCGGGTAGTGCACGCCCTTGACCTTCAGCGCCAGCTTCTTGGCGACGATGCCGCCGATGACCAGACCGAAGCCCCAGTTCAGGTAGCTGCCCACGCCGCCGACCAGCGTCGCGACGATGATGGCGGTATGCGGACGGTGCACGTGGCTGACGATGCGGTTGAGCAGGCGGTCGGTCAGCGGCGCGGTGGCCAGCACGTAGCCCATGGCCAGGATCACGGCCATCTGGGTCGTGAAGGCCAAGAGGCTCCAGAAGCCCTTGCCCCAGGCGCGGGTGACGTCGCCGATGCTCTGGCCTTCGATGCCCATGGCGAGCAGCACGGTCAACAGGGTCAGCGCGATCGCGAAAACGAAAGGATCGGGCAGATACTTGCGCATCAGCTCGGTAAAGAATGAAGCGAGTTTATTCATGGTGCCTCCAACAACTCCGTAGGCGGGTTCTCTAGTGTCTTGCCTCGCCCGTCACCGGGTGGCGGTGCGGGCGGGAGCGACGTCTGGTTTTCTTTGTGTGGTGGGCTCGTGGCCCGTCGGCGCGGTTGGCGGTTGCCCCCGCGCCTTATCTGTTGTGAATTCGTGGGGTTGCCGTCAGGCGTCGCCGGCCTTGCTGTTGAGCCACGCGGCCAGTTCGCCCAGCGTGGCGCTTTTCTCGCGCAGCACGCGTTCGCGGCGTTCGGGGCTCCAGGTGTAGAAGCCCTGGCCGCTCTTGGCGCCGATCTGCCCGCTTTCGACCTTGCTCTTGAGCAGGTCGGACGGCTCGGTGCGGTTTTCCAGGTCTTTGTAGAGGTAGCTGGCGATCGCGTAGTGCACGTCGATGCCGTTCATGTCGCGCTGCTCCAGCGGACCGGACAGGGCCAGGCGCAGCCCCAGGCTCCACTTGACCACTTCGTCGATGTCCTCAGCGCTGGCCACGCCCTTTTCCAACAGCGAGATCGCTTCGCGGGCCAGCGCGTGCTGGATGCGGTTGGCGATGAAGCCGGGGATGTCCTGGCGAACCAGCACGGGCCGCTTGCCGGCGAAACGCAGCGTGGCCATGACCTGGGCGACGGTGGCTTCCGAGGTGTCGTCATTGCGCACGACTTCCACCAGCGGGATGACGTCGGCGGGGGTGAAGAAGTGCGTGCCCACGAAGCGGTCGCGGCGCGCGACGGCGCTGGCGATGGCGTTGATGGACAGGCCCGAGGTATTGGTGGCGAACAGCGTGTGCGCCGGGCACAGGGCGTCAAGCTTGGCGAAGATGCCGCGCTTGAGCTCCAGGTTTTCCGGCACGGCTTCGATGACGAGGTCGCAGCTGGCGGCGGCGTCCAGGCTGGGCTCGAAGCGGATGCGGCCGATGGCGGCTTGAACGTTGTCCGGGGCGTAGACGTTCAGTTGGCGCTCGATGGTTTGCAGGGCGCGCGCAAGGGCGCCTTCCATCGGGTCGATCAGGACGATGTCGAGTCCCTTCGAGGCGAATAGCGCGGCGATGCCGCTGCCCATGGCGCCTGCGCCGATGACGGCGAGATTCTTGAGGGGAGTATCCATGATGGTTCGCTCGGTGCTGTCTTGCAGGCTGCTGCGGTTCAGTCGGGCACGCGGGCGAATCAGGGTGAGCTCTGTCTCTTCCTAGGGTGCCTTTCTGTGCGGCGAGGCCAGAAAAATCGTTTTGTTCTATATACGAACATTTGTGCGTATATAGAATTTCTGGTGGGAATAGTACTAAAAGTCACCGAGGATGGACAAATGGGGATTTTTTGGCGTTCATCTGGTGGACGCCTGAGGGTATGCAGGGGGACTTGCCGGGAGGGAAGGCTTCCCCCTGCCGCGCCGGCGTTACCAGCGGTAGGTCGCCGTGCCGATCACGCGCCGGGGTTCTCCGTAGAAGCAGCCATAGGTGCAACTGCCGATATAAGTCTTGTCCGCCAGATTGGTGGCATTGAGCGCGAGGCGCCATGGCCCGGTGGTGTAGCTGACCATGGCGTCGAACAGCGTGAACGATGGCACCTCCACGCGAGTCCCATGCGCCATGCCCAGCGTGCTGCCCACATAGCGCACACCCGCGCCAACGCGTAGGCCGGGCAGGCCAAAATCACCGAAACCATAGTCGCCCCAGAGCGAAAACTGGTTGAACGGAACCGAGTCCAGGCGTTTGCCCTGCGCGTCGGGCTGCAAGGGGCTGGCCTTGAGCGTGCGCGCATCGGTATAGGCATAGGCCGCGATCAGGTTGGCATGCCGGCCGATGCGGGTGCGAGCCTCCAGTTCCAGTCCGCGCGAACGCGCCTTGCCGGCCTGAATCTGGTAGGACGTGTCGAAGGGATCGGTCACGGTCACGTTTTTCCGGGTCAGCTGGTACAGCGATGCCGACAGGAGCATGCCTGAGCCGACAGGTTGATAACGCAGGCCAGCCTCGTATTGTTCGCCGCGTGTGGGTTCGAACCGGTTGCCCTGACGATCCTGGCCGGTCGTCGGTTCGAAGGACTGGCTGTAACTGACGAAGGGGGCCAGGCCATTGTCGGCCAGATAGACCAATCCGGCGCGACCGCTGAAGGCCTGGCTTCTCTCGTCGTCGGCATAACGCTCCTCGGTGAACAGGTTGTGTTCATTGGCAGTTACCCAGTCCTGCCGTCCGCCCAGCAGCACGACCCATTTGTCGGCGATCTTCATCTGGTCCTGGAAATACATGCCCAGGCGTTTGATGTCGACCTTCGTCGACGAGCCGACGTTGGGTGTGGCGGGTCCTAGCGGGCTGCCGTAGACCGGATCATAGAGATCAAGGTTGTCCAGCGCTCGCAGATAGCGTTTGCTTTCATGCCGGGGCGTTGAATAGTCCAGCCCGGCCAGCAAGGTATGGTCGATGATGCCGGTGCGGGTCTGGTACTGCAATGACGTATCCGCAGACAGCGCCGATGATTTGTCCCGGCGCGGCGAGAAACCGCGGTCTGCGGTCCACCGCTGATCCGGCATCAATTGCCAGATGTCGGTGGAATCGTAGTCGCTCTTTGCGTTCACATAGCGCAGGTTCTGCCGAAGTTTCAATTGGCTGCTGAAGGCGTGTTCAAACAGGTAGCCGATGGAATAGCGTTCCATCTTGAACTGGTCCAGGCCCGGCTCGCCAGTGAAGCGTTCGCGCGGGATGCGGCCGTTGACGTTGGGCAACACCGTGCCTTGCGCGGGCAAGCCATAGGCGTAGGCGGTGCGGTCTTTTTGATACTCGGCCAGCAGCGTCAGCGAGGTCGTGTCGTTCGGTTGCCATTTGAAGGCCGGCGCGACGTAGGTCCGGTCATCGGGAATGTGGTCGATGAAGGTGTCGCTATCGCGCTGGAGCGCGGTCAAGCGGTACGACCACGTGCCGTCCTGGCCCAGCGCGCCGCCGAAATCGGCGGCAACCTGCCTGCGTCGAAAGTTCCCCGCTTCCACGTTGATTTCGCGCAGTGGCTCCAGCGTGGGACGCTTGCTGATCGTGTTGATGATGCCGCCCGGAGGCATCGCGCCGAAGAGAACGGAGGAAGCGCCTTTCAGGAATTCGATCCGTTCCAGGCCGTAGGGCTCTTGCCTGCCGTCGTAGATGTTCACGGTGTATAGCGAGCCGTCGCGGTAGTAGCTTCCCTGGTTTGAGCGAAAGCCTCTAAGGAAAAAACTGTCAGTGGTTCTGTCCAGCCCTTCGGCGCGGCTGACGCCTGCCACGTATCCCAGCGCGTCTTGCAAGTTTTGCGCCTTGAGCGTTTCGATTTCCTCCGCACCCACCACCGTGATCGATTGCGGGGTTTCGATGATCGGCGTGTCCGTCTTGGTGCCTGTGGCGCTGATGGTGGCCGCGTAGCCGTGGAAAGGCCCAGTGGCGGTCTCGGCCTGCCCCGTGACGGTCACGGGTTCGAGCAGGGCGGCGTCCTGAGGCGAGGCGGGCGCCGCTTTCAGCGTAAAGCTGCCGTTGGGTTCCGGCGCTGCCCGCAGGCCGTGGCCGCGCAGCAGTTCGGTGAATCCGTCGCGCACGGTGTAGTTGCCCGACAGCCCGCTGCTGCGCTTGCCTTGCAGCAAGCTCGCGTCCATCGTCAGTTCCACCCCCGCCGCGTTGGCGTAGGCGTTGAGCGTCTGGCTGAGCGAGCCGCCTGCGATGGCGTAGCTGCGCTTGGTCTCCGCGGCTTGCGCCTGCGCCGCCGGCGCGGCGACGACGGTGGTCAACGCAGTGCTTATCAGCCAGGCCAACCGGGCCGCAGCAGTGCGCTGACGCAAGGTGATGCGGGTGGAAGCGGGGCGGGATGCCGGCGCGGCCAAGGAGCGGCCGCGGCGATGGGACAGGTGATGACGGGACATGGTCTTGGGCCTTGCTGCTGGGGTTCAAGGTTGAGGGGTTCACCCTGTATCCCGAACGAGGCGGCCCAAAGGACAATCGCCACCCAAGAAAAGTTGTAACTCGACAGGCGCGGGCAGCCTGGACATGAGGTCCGCTCAGTCCGCCGCCCGCACCGTCACCCAGTAGCGAGTGCGGTAGACCGCCGTCACCGGCAGGCCGCGCGTCAGGTTGTCCAAGGCCCGGTCGGTGTCGCGCAGCGAAAAGACGCCACTGACGCGCAAGTGCGCGACGGCCGGGTCGCAACGCAGCAGCCCGGACCGGTAGCGGGAAAGCTCAGCGATGAAGGCGTCCAGTCGCATGTCGTCAGCCACCAGCACGCCCCGGCTCCAGGCTGCCGCGTTCTCGGACACGGGCTCGGAGGGGCCGACGGCGTACTGCGAGAAGCGCGACCCTCGGCCGGCATCCACGCGGACGGCGTCCGCCGGCGCGCCGGCAGGCCGTATTTCCACCGCGCCTTCGAACACGGTGACGCGCGAGGCCTCGTCCTCGTCCCGCACGATGAAGCGCGTGCCCAGCGCCTGGATGGTGCCATGCCGGGTGCGTACCCGGAACGGCCGGGGAATCGCGGCGGAATCGGGCGCCGTGGCAATGAGGATTTCGCCGGCGTGCAGCGTCACCAGCCGCTCGTCTTGGGTAAACCGCAGGTCGATCGCCGAGTCCGTCGACAAGGTGGCATGCGAGCCGTCCGGCAGCGTCACCGCGCGGATTTCTCCCGTGTCGCTGCGATAGTCGGAGGCGGCGCGGTGCCAGGCGTCGGTGCCGCGCATGGCGTAACCGGCCCCCACGGCCAGCGCGCCCAGGCCCAACGCGCGCAAGGCCCGCCGCCGTCCTGCACCCGCCGGCGTGCGCAACGCTTGCCGGGCGACATCGCGCGGCACGCTCCCGAGCTTGCCTTCGATGGCGATCAAGCATTGCCATGCTTGCTCATGGTTCGGATGCCGGGCCCGCCAGCGGGCGCAATCGGCACGGTCTTGCTCGGTGGCGTCGTCGGACCAGAGCTGGGCGATCCATTCGGCTGCCTGCCGCATGACGGCGGCATCGATGGGCTGATCCGGCGTCGGAAGGCGGGTCGAGACGGTCATGGCCGATCAGGCGCCGGTTGCCGCCAGCTGCGCCTGATAGCAGGCCAGCAGCGCGGTCGCGATGTACTTCTTCACAGACGACACCGACACGCCCAGCCGCGCCGCGATCTCGGCGTAGCTCAGCCCGTCCAGCTTGCACAGCAGCAAGGCTTCGCGGACCTTGGCCGGCATCCCGTTCAGGATCAGGTCGATCTCGATCAAGGCCTGCAGGGTCAGCGCGCGGGTTTCTTCGGACGGCGCGTGCGCGGGCGGCAGGTGGGCGATGGTTTCCAGATAAGCCGCTTCGATCTGGCGGCGGCGGTACAGGTCGATGACCAGGCACTTGGCGATCTGCGCCAGATGCTGGCGGGACTGGTGCGGTTCCGGGACCCGGCCGCTGTTCAGGATGCGCAGATAGGTGTCGTGCGCCAGATCGGCTGCGTCGAAGGCGTTGCCCAGCTTGCGCCGCAGCCAGCTGCGCAGCCAACCGTGGTGTTCGGCGTACAGGCTTTCGATACCCGGCCGCGGCCCGGCGGATTCGGTGATGGACATGGAGCGCCTCTGGCGCGCGGCAAGGGAAAGGCGCTCGCGCTATAAACTGAGAATAATACTCATTCTATAGCGCGAGCCGTCCTGCCGGCAATGCGGGCGTCAGCCGGAGTTGCGCAGCCCCGCCGCGATGCCGTTGATCGTCAGGTGGATCGCGCGTTGCACGCGTTCGTCGACGTCGGCGTCTGGGTGCTTCTGCGCCGCGCGATGCCGGCGGATCAAGTCGATCTGCAGGTAGTTCAGCGGGTCGATGTAGGCGAAGCGTTCGCGCAGCGAATCTTGCAGGGTGGGGTTGTCGGCCAGCAGTTCGCGTTGGGTCAAGAGCTTCAGCATGGCCAGCGTGCGGGCGTGTTCGGCGCTGATGGCGCCGAAGATGCGCTCGCGCAAGGCGCGCTGCGGGACCAGTTGGGCGTAGCGGGCGGCGATGGCCAGGTCGGACTTGGCCAGCACCATTTCCATGTTGGACAGCAGCGTGCGGAAGGCGGGCCAGTCGCGGGCCATTTCGCGCAGTTGCGCCAGACGGCCGCGGCGCGAGCGCGGGGCGTCGGGGGCGCCGGTTTCCAGGTAGGCCTCGATGGCCGAGCCCATGCCGTACCAGCCGGTCAGCATCAAGCGGCATTGCGCCCACGAGAAGCCCCACGGGATGGCGCGCAGGTCTTCGATGCGCTGGCCCTTCTTGCGCGAGGCGGGGCGCGAGCCGATGTTCAGGCCGGCGATCTCGCTGATGGGCGTGGCGGCAAAGAAGTATTCCGCAAAGCGCGGCGTGTCGTAGACCAGGCCGCGGTAGGTGCGCTGCGCCATGTCCGACATGAACGACATGGCCGGGCCGTGGTGCGCCATGTGCGCGTCTTCGGCGCTGGTGGCTTCGGCGCGCGGCGCCAGGCTGGATTCCAGCGTGGCCGCGACCAGCAATTCCAGGTGCCAGCGCCCGACCTCGGCGTCCTTGTACTTGCTTTGGATGACTTCGCCCTGTTCGGTCAGGCGGATCTGCCCGGCGACGGTGCCGGGAGGCTGGGCCAGGATCGCGTCGAAGCTGGAGCCGCCGCCGCGTCCTACCGAGCCGCCGCGGCCGTGGAACAGGCGCAGGCGCACATTGCGGGCGGAGAACACCTCGACGAGCGCGCGTTCGGCCTGGTAGAGCGACCAGTTGGACGTGAGGAAGCCCCCGTCCTTGTTGCTGTCCGAATAGCCCAGCATGACTTCCTGCGCGCCGTTCTGCGCCAGCTTCACGCGCTGGCGGATTTCCGGCAAGTCCAGCCAGGCGGCCATGATCTCGGCGCCGCGCTGCAAGTCGGGGATGGTCTCGAACAGCGGCACGACCATCAGGCCGTCTTCGGCCGCGATGTCCTGGCCAGCCGGTGCGATCAGGCCGGCTTCCTTTTGCAGCACCATCACTTCCAGCAGGTCGCTCAGCGTTTCGGTGTGCGACACGATGGTCTGGCGCACGGCTTGCTTGCCATAGCGGGCGCGGCCGGCGGCCGCCGCCCGCAGCACCGCCAGTTCGCGCGTGGTGTCTTCGCTGTAGGCGATCCAGGGCGACGCGAGCGGTCGCGCTTGCGCCAGCTCGGCGCGCAACAGCGCCACGCGCTCGTCTTCGGTCAGTGCCAGATAGTCCAGCGCCTGGCCGTTGTGCTGCGTGCCGGCGCGGGCGAACAATTCGGCCAGCGCGCGCTCGTGCACGTCCGAGCTCTGGCGCAGGTCGACGGTGGCCAGGTGAAAGCCGAAGACCTCGACGGCCTGTTGCAGCCCGGCCAGCCGCAAGCGGCCGATGGGCGCGCCATGGTGGGCGGCCAGCGACGCGGCGATCACGGCCAGGTCGGCAGACAGTTCTTCCGGCGCGCCGTACGGAGGGGCTGCCACGGTGCTGCGGCGGGCAAGGTCCTGGCCCGTCAGCCCCTGCGCGGTGGCAGCCAGGCGGGCGTAGACGCCGACCAGCGCGCGGCGGTAGGGCTCGTCGCTGCGGTGCGGGGAATCGTCGCCGCTGCTGTCGGCCAGCGCCAGCAGTTCGGGGTTGGCCGAGATCAGCAAGGTGGTGATGGACAGCTCTGCGCCCAGCGCGTGGACCTCTTGCAGATAGTGTTCGAACAGCACCGTCGCCTGGCGCAGCAGCGCGCGCTCCAGGGTGCCGGCATCCACGTTCGGGTTGCCGTCGCGGTCGCCGCCGATCCAGCTGCCCATGCGCAGGAACGGTTCCAGCGGGGGCGGCGGCGCGGCGAAGGGCTTGGCGGGTTCGCGGTTCAGCAGCTTGGACAGATCCGCGTACAGGCGCGGGATGACCTGCAGGAAAGTGCTGCGGTAGTACGACAGCGCGTTCTCGATTTCATCGGACACCGTCAGGCGCGTGTAGCGCAGCATGCGGGTCTGCCACAAGGTGGCGACGCGACCCAGCAGGGCCGCGTCCAACTGCGCCAGTTCCTCGGGGGTCAGCTGGCCGTCTCGCAGGGTGAGTGCCGAGGCGATTTCGCGGTGAACGTCCAGCGTGCTTTTGCGCTGCACCTCGGTGGGGTGCGCGGTCAACACAGGCATCACGCTGGCCTCGGCCAGCAGGCGGCGGATGCGGGCCGCGCCCACGCCATGCTTGGCAAGCGTCTGCACGGCGTCGCGCAGGCTGCCGCGCGCGGCGGAGTCGTCGGCCAAGGCGCGGGCCCGCTGACGGCGGTTCTGGTCGCGGTCTTCGGCGATGTTGGCCAGGTGCAGGAAGTAGCTGAAGGCGCGCGCCACCGAGTTGGGGTCGTTGCCCTGCAGGCGCTTGACGCGCTGCTCCAGCAGCTTGCTGTCGGCGTCGATGCCTTCCCGGCGGAACTTCACGGCCGTGCGGCGCAGCGTTTCAATGGTGTCGAAGACGCGCTTGCCTTCGCATTCCTCGATGACCGTTCCTAACAGGCGGCCTAACAGCCGGATATCGTGACGCAAGGGTTCTGCTGAATCGGACTGCGGGCGGATGGCATTCATCGGGCGGGGATCCGTCGGGCGGCTGAAAAGGGAAGGGGAGGCAAACAGGGTGCTGAGAACTACCAGATGGGAAACGCAACCGATTTTACGCAGGCTTGCTTACGCGAAAGCCCTGGGGGCTGCGTTAAAGTTCGCCTATTCCCTTCGTCTTTCCACAAGCCCCCTTTATGCAAAACCATCAACGCCGCGCACTTGTCCTTTTTTCGGGCGGCCAGGACTCCACGACTTGCCTGGCCTGGGCGCTGGACCGCTATGCCCATGTGGAAACGGTGGCGTTCGACTACGGCCAGCGCCACCGCATTGAACTGGACGCCCGGTTGAACGTGCTGCGCGACATCCGCGCACGCTTTCCGCTTTGGGCGGCGCGGCTGGGCGAGGACCATCTGCTGGACCTGAAGGTGCTGGGCCAGGTGGGCGATACCGCCATGACGAGCGACCGCGCCATCGAGATGCAGGCTAACGGCTTGCCCAATACCTTCGTGCCCGGCCGCAATCTGCTTTTCCTGACGCTGGCGGCCGCGCTGGGCTACCGCCGCCAACTGGACGTGCTGGTCGGCGGCATGTGCGAAACCGACTTCTCGGGCTATCCCGATTGCCGCGACGACACGATCAAGGCGCAGCAGGTGGCCCTGGGATTGGGGCTGGGCAGCCGCGTCACCATCGAGACCCCGCTCATGTGGATCGACAAGTCCGAGACCTGGGCGCTTGCCCAGGCGCTGGGCGGCGACGCGCTGGTCGAAACCATCGTCGAGGAAAGCCATACCTGCTATCTGGGCGAACGCGGCGCGCGTCACGGCTGGGGCTACGGCTGCGGCACCTGCCCGGCCTGCAAGCTGCGCCGGGCCGGTTGGGAAAAGTGGACCGCCGCGCAGGCCTGATGCCGACTGGAATTCCGCGCGTTATCGGGATGACGCGTATCGCAATATTTCGCAGATCGCTGAGGTTTATTTTGATATCTTGAATTTTTCTCATAAAAATATGAAAAATATTCAATAAAAATTGACTTAAAGTCGCCCTTTTCGTATTCAGCCCCCTTTTTTTGCGACTCTGTTCCAGGTATGGAAATGCATCCACACATTTCGATACCGTTCGATGGAACGGCATTATTAATCAGGGCTTAATCAATATGAATCGGTCGCGGATTATTCTCGTTTTTGACAACGAATTTGCAAAACGGGGCATTTCCAATTCCCTCGAGCAAATCGGTTTTATTCTGAACCCCGTCTCCCTGCTGGATGCCTCTGCGAATCGCCTGTCCGGCGAGATCCTGGTGCACTTGTGCCTGCCGCGGGACCTGGACATCACCATCGGGCAGTTGCGGGCCAATTTCCTGAACTCTACGATCATCGCAATACGCGACATCGAAAGCCCCACCGTGCGGATCAATGCGCTGCTGGCCGGGGCGGATAGTTGCTACGGCACGAACATCAGCTATAGCGAAGTCGCCGCCGCCATCCAGTCTGCGCAGCGCAAGCTCACGCTTACCTATGCGCCGGCCGGCCAAGCGGCGCGCCGGACGGAGCCCCCCGCCGGGCAAGCCGTGGCAAGTCCCGCGGCCGAGGAAAAAGCCTGGCGGCTTGTCGACAATGAATGGACGCTGACCTCGCCGGCAGGCGTTGGCGTCAGCTTGACGCCGATGGAAAGGACGATCATGAAAACCATGATCGGGCACCCTGAAAAAATGGTGGGGCGAGGCGACTTCGCGATCGAAAGCGAGGACGTCGCGGGCAATGGCCGGTCGCTGGATCTGATCGTCAGCCGGCTCAAGCGCAAGGGCAATGTCGCAGGCGCATCCATCCCCATACGCAGCATGCGGGGCAAGGGGTACTCGTTCTCGGCCGAACTGCGCATGGACGGCGCGAGGCAGCAGGCATCCCCGCCCGCCATCATCCGGCCGCCCCTCCGCGAGCCTGAAGATCCTGAGTACCCACTGCTGACGGCGATCCAGGACGAGCGGCTGCAATTCCTTTATCAGCCTATCGTCTTGGCGCACACGCAGGAGATCGCCGGCGCAGAAGCGACGCTCGCGTGGAAGGATGCCAGCGGGATGGGCGCGGACGTCGAAGGCTTGCTGCGGGACGCCTGCCGGTCAGCGGCCGCGCGCGAACTGGTGGGCTGGGGACTTCGGACAATTTCTGCCGACCAGGCCCGTTGGCGGCAGATCGGCGCCGGCCTTGGCACCGTCGTCAACATCAATGTCTCTCCCCAGAGCTTCGTTCGCCGGGACGTCGTGGAGGCGATTCTGCTTGGGGTGTTCTCTCATGGCCTTTCACCGCGGGATCTTCGGCTGGAAATCACCGAAGAGACCACGTCCCAGGTCGACTCGGCCGACATGCGCGCTGTCCTGGGAGAGTTCACGAGCCTGGGGGTCCAGGTCTGGCTGGACGATTTCGGCAAGGGCTACAACAACCTGGAATGGCTATCGACGCTGCCGCTGTCTGGCTTGAAGCTGGAGAAATCCATAGTCTGGAATGCCGCGCGTCATTCGGATTCCCATAAGGTGTTGCGCTCCATCTGCCAATTGGCGAAAGACCTGGGCATCACGACCGTGGCTGACGGCATCGAAACCGCTGCGCACCGTCAGGCCGCGCTGGATGCCGAGTGTGAATTGATGCAGGGCTTGCTGTTCTTCAAACCCGCCTCCGGCGAGGAGTTCGCCCGCGCATTGGCCGGGCAGCGGGCGCACCACGCCGCAGTCATGCCCGAACCCGGGCGATAAAGCGCCACCGGAGCGCTAATGCCGCCGCCAGAATGGCCGCGGCCAACCCCGCAGACATCCCCATCGCGGCCTGCGCGCTGTACCGCTCAATCACATAGGCATAGGCCACCGGCGCCGTGGCCGTCAGCAGGAAGCTGGGGATCAGCAGGGCGCCGACCAGCGCGCCATAGCTGCGGAAATCGAACAGGGCCAGCGGCAGCGTGCCGCGGGTGATCGTCATCAGGCCGTTGCAGGCGCCATAGAGCAGGGCGTAGGCGGCGGTGGCGTAGAGGTTGCCCCGGGACAGCAAGGCCAGCAGAAAGCAAAGCGGGAACAGGCCGCTGACGGCCAGCGTAAGCGTCAGCGGGTGCAACCTCGACCCCAGGGCCACGTCGGCCACGCGGGCGGCGAATTGGCCGACGCCCCACAGGGCCGCCACACTCACGGCAGCGGCGGTGGCCAGGCCCAGGCCGGACAGCAACGAGATCAGGTGGGCGGCGTTGCCGGCGGCCAGGAAGTTGGTCAGCATCGCAATGACCGCGTACAGCGTACCGGCCAGGCGGCGTTCATGAGCGGTGCGTGTCAGGCCCGCGGCGTGTTTGCTGGCGGCGGTGGCGGGGGCGGCGTACCGCTTGCGCGGCATCGCCAGATACAGCGGCAGCGTGGCCAGGGCGAGCGCGGCATAGACGAGGACGGCGCCGCGCCATCCCAGCCAGGCGGACAGCGCATGGCCGACGGGCCACATTACGGTCGAGGCCAGGCCGCCGAACAGCGTGATCTGCGACATGGGGCGGCGCGCGGTGGGCCCGGCCGCGCGGGCCAGCGACGCGAAGGCCGCGTCGTACAGGCACAGGCGCATCCCGATGCCCAGCAGCACCCATGCCACGAAATACGCGGCAACGGCGTGGGAGGCAGCCAGCAAGGCGCAACCGGCCGCGGCGACGACCGCGCCGACAGGCATGACCCGATGTCCGCCCCAGCGGTCCACCGCCATGCCGGCCAGCGGCGATACCAGCGCCATCGTCACGATGGCGGCGGAGAAGCCGCCGTAGACGGTGGCCGCGTTCCAGCCCAGATCGGCCGCCATGGCCCGACCCAGGGCGCCGATCAGATAGAACGTCACGCCCCAGCCGACCAGCTGGGTCAGGCCCAGGCAGACGATGGCGCGCGGCGGGATCACGGCCGCTGCGGCGGCGTGGCGTCGCCTTCGCCCAAAGCGCGCTGCATCAGTACGGTGTCGCGCCATTCGCCATGCTTGTGCCCGACGGACCGCAGGGTCCCCACCGGGTGGAACCCCTGGCTGGCGTGCAGGGCGAGGGACGCGGCATTGCGGCTGTCGCCCACGACGGCCAGCATCTGGCGCCAGCCGGCGGCGGTGCAGCGTTCGATCAGCGCGGCAAGCAGCTTGCCGCCGATGCCCAGGCCGGCGCGGCCGGCTTTCACGTACACCGAATCCTCGACCGTATGGCGATAGGCCGGGCGCGGGCGGTAGGGGGTGACGTAGGCGTAGCCCACCACTTCACCATTGATCTCGGCCACCAGGTAGGGCATTTCCTTTTCCAGCACGCTGCCGCGGCGTTGGCGCATCTCGGCGATGGAGGGCGGTTCCAGTTCGAACGAGGCGGTGCCGTGTTCGACGTGGTGGGCGTACAGGGTCTTGATGGCGGGCAGGTCCGCGTCCGCGCTGTCGCGGATCAGGACGGTGGGCAGGGTGGGCGACATGAAAGGACGGGTGGTTCGGTGACGGGGAAAAGCCAGCCGCCAGTGTCGCGCAACGTCATGCATTAATAAAGCTTTGGATTATTATGGTTTTCATAAGTAAAACTTTGGATTCATCAGATGCGTGGTTTGAACCTTGACCATCTGCGCACGTTTGCCCAGGTGGTCGAACTAGGCAGTTTTTCCGCGGCCGCCGAGCGCGGCGGCGTGACCCAACCTGCCGTCAGCCTGCAGATCCGCCAGCTGGAGCGGCGCTTCGGCGTCAAGCTGGTCGAGCGCATCGGCCGCCGCGCCGGCCCGACCGCCGCGGGGCTGGAACTGCTGACCCACATCCACGTCATCGATGCCGCGCTGGCGCAGGCCGAGCAGGCCATGTCCGCCCATGCGTCCCAGGTCTCCGGGCGGATCCGGCTGGGCACGGGCGCCACCGCGTGCACGTATCTGCTGCCTTCCGTGCTGGCCGACCTGCGCCGCCGCTTTCCCGCGCTGGATATCGTGGCCAGTACCGGCAACACGTCGGACATGCTGCGCGGGCTGGAGAACAACACGCTGGACATGGCCTTGGTCACCTTGCCCGCGCCGGGCCGCATGTTCCAGGTCAATCCGGTGATGGAAGACGAGTTCGTGGCGATCTTCCCCGCCCGCGAGTCTGGCGCGATCCCCGATGTCGTGACGCCCCAGTCGCTGGCGGGGCTGCCGCTGGTGCTGTTCGAACCCGGTGCGCGCACGCGCCGGCTGGTGGACGACTGGTTCGAGGCGGCAGGGGTGGCGGCCAAGCCCGTCATGGAATTGGGCAGCACGGAGGCCATGAAGGAAATCGTGGCGGCGGGCCTGGGCTGCGCGGTGTTGCCCAAGCTTGCCGTGTCGGGCGCGGGCCAGCGCGCTGCGCTGGCCGTGCGTTCGCTGACGCCGCGCCTGTCGCGCGACCTGGCCATCGTGCTTCGCCGCGACAAGCCGCTTAGCCGGGGGTTGCGCCACCTGCAGGAGGCGCTGCTGGCGTTGCATGCGTGAACGCGTAGGGGTGGAACACATCCACCGGAAGCTGGTTGCACTGCTGGACGCATTCGCGCACGGCGGCCATGTCCGAGAAGTCCAGGCCGCTGTGCACGCCATGCAGGTCCAGGTTCATGGCCAAGGTCACCAGGTCCACATTGCCCGTGCGTTCACCGTTGCCGAACAGGCAGCCTTCCACCCGGTCGGCGCCGGCCAGCACCGCCAGTTCGGCCGAGGCGACGGCGGTGCCGCGGTCATTGTGCGGATGCACGCTCAGCACGATGCTGTCGCGGCGTGCCAGATGGCGGTGCATCCATTCGATCTGGTCGGCATATATGTTGGCCGTCGTGCACTCCACCGTGGACGGCAGGTTGACGATCATCTTGCGGTCGGGCGTGGGACCCCAGATGGCGCTGACCGCATCGCAGACCTCCAGTGAGAAATCCAGCTCGGCCAGGCTGAACGTTTCCGGCGAGTACTCGTAAATCCATTCCGTCTCGGGGCGGGCGTCGGCCAGCGCCCGGATCTGGCGGGTGCCGGCCAGGGCGATCTCCTTGACCTCGGCGCGCGTCATGCCGAAGACGATGCGCCGCCATTGCGGCGCGATGGGCGCATACAGGTGCACGATGGCGCGCGGCGCGCCGCGCAGCGATTCAAAGGTGCGTTCGATCAGGTCCGGGCGCGACTGCGTCAGCACTTCGATCGTCACGTCTTGCGGTATGCGGCGCTCTTCGATCAGCTTGCGCACGAAGTTGAAGTCGGTATCCGACGCCGAGGGGAACGCCACTTCGATTTCCTTGACGCCTACCGCCACCAGTTGCTCGAACATGCGCAGTTTGCGCGCGCCGTCCATGGGTTCGATTAGCGCCTGATTGCCGTCGCGCATGTCGGTGCTCATCCAGACAGGCGGCGCCAGCAGGCGGCGCGAGGGCCAGGTGCGTTCCGCGTAATCGCGGGTGAAGGGTTGGGTGGGACGGTACTTGTGCTGGGGTTGTTCAAGCATGGAAACCTCCGGCCGCGAGCGGGCGCCGCGGCATCAGAACGCCGTGGCCGCATCGCGCGGCGACGGCAAAGCAATCGGGGAGGTGGCTTCAGGGCCCGTCAGCGGGCCCCGGGCTGCCGGGCGGCCACGGGGCGCATGGCCCGGCAACCGCGCGCTAGTCGCAGGGGTAGGGCGGTTGCGGCGTTCGCGCAGCCAGGCCCGGCGGCCGCAAGTGCGGCGCGGGTGGCGGAGAGGGCGAACGGCAAGGGCATGGGGGCGTAAGCGGATTCAGCAGGGATTCGGGGATGGTAGGTACACTGGAAAAGACCGTCTAACGCTATCAAGACATCGATCGTCGCAAAATGGACATCCTCTCGCCTCCTTCCGCCGGCAAATCGCGCTCTCCCGCCGACCTGGACCTGTTCCCCTACGAGTCGTCGCAGCGCCCGGTGGCGGGGCTGGCGGTGGATTACGAGGACGGCCACCGCGTGCGGCGGCACCGGCACCGCCGGGGGCAGTTGCTCTATGCGATCTCCGGCGTGATGGTGGTGGAAACCGATGCCGGCATCTGGATCGTGCCGCCCACGCGCGGCGTGTGGGTGCCGGCCTGGGTGCCGCACGGCATCCGCATGAGCGGCGAACCCCGCATGCGCACCGTGTTCGTCGAGCCGGGAGCCGCGGCGCATCTGCCCGAACAATGCTGCGTGCTGTCGATTTCGCCCCTGTTGCGCGAATTGATGGTGGCCGCTGCCGAGGTGCCGCTGGATTGGGCGCCCGACACGCGCGACGGCCGGCTGATGATGCTGCTGCTGGACGAACTGCGCCAGGAACCTGTGCTGCCGCTGCACTTGCCGCAACCTTCCGAGCCGCGGCTGGCCCGCATCTGCCGCGCCATCGTGCGCCATCCCGAGCGCCAGGCCGGGGCGGCGGACTGGGCGCGGGAATTGGGGGTGGACCCCAAGACGGTGCACCGCCTGTTTCTGCGCCACACGGGCATGACCTTCGGGCGCTGGCGCCAGCAGGCGCGCCTGCTGGCCGCCATGGAACGGCTGGCGCGCGGCGCGCGCGTGCTGGACGTGGCGCTGGACCTGGGCTACGACAGCCCCAGCGCGTTTGCGGCGATGTTCCGGCGCGCCGTGGGCGAGTCGCCCAGCGCGTTTGCGGCCCGCGGCGGCGCGTCCGCCTGATGGCCACGAAGCGTCCCGGGGGCGGCTCCCGGGCAGCACCGCCCGGAACCAGCGTATTATTTACCGTTTTGCCGCCACGCTAACAGCACTCGAGACAAATCATGCCGCACTACCGTTCCCGCACATCGACCCACGGCCGCAACATGGCCGGCGCCCGCGCCCTGTGGCGCGCCACCGGCATGAAGGACGGCGATTTCGGCAAGCCGATCATCGCGGTAGTGAACTCGTTCACGCAGTTCGTGCCGGGCCACGTGCACCTGCGCGACCTGGGCGCGCTGGTCGCCAAAGAGATCGAAGCCGCGGGCGGCGTCGCCAAGGAATTCAACACGATCGCCGTCGATGACGGCATCGCCATGGGCCACGGCGGCATGCTGTATTCGCTGCCGTCGCGCGAACTGATCGCCGACTCGGTGGAGTACATGGTGAACGCGCATTGCGCCGACGCCATGGTCTGCATCTCGAACTGCGACAAGATCACCCCGGGGATGCTGATGGCCGCGATGCGCCTGAACATCCCGGTCGTGTTCGTGTCCGGCGGCCCGATGGAAGCGGGCAAGGTCAAGTCGCCGACCGACGGCAAGGTGATCGCCAAGATCGACCTGATCGACGCCATGATCAAGGCGGCCGACCCGAAGGTGTCGGACGCGGAAGTGGCCGAAGTGGAACGCAGCGCATGCCCGACGTGCGGCTCCTGTTCCGGCATGTTCACCGCCAACTCGATGAACTGTCTGACCGAAGCCATCGGCCTGGCGTTGCCGGGCAACGGCACGATCGTGGCCACGCACGCGTGGCGCAAGGGCTTGTTCGAGCAAGCCGGCCGCCTCGTCGTGGACCTGTGCCGCCGCTACTACGTGGAAGAAGACGAATCGGTCCTGCCGCGCAGCATCGCGACGAAGAGCGCATTCCAGAACGCGATGGCGCTGGACGTGGCGATGGGCGGTTCGACCAATACCGTGCTGCACCTGCTGGCCGCGGCGCAGGAAGCGGGCGTGGATTTCACCATGGCCGACATCGACCGGATTTCGCGCAAGGTGCCCTGCCTGTGCAAGGCGGCGCCCGCCACCGACAAGTACCACATCGAAGACGTGCACCGCGCAGGCGGCATCCTGGGCATCCTGGGTGAACTGGCGCGCGCCGACCTGCTGGACCTGTCCTGCGGCAACGTGCACAGCGGCACGCTGGGCAATGCGATCCAGAAGTGGGACGTGGCGGGCGAGGCCGGCGAAGACGCGCAGAAGTTCTACCGCGCGGCGCCTGGCGGCATCCCGACGACGGTAGCTTTCAGCCAGGACGCGACGTTCCTGACCCTGGATACGGACCGCAAGACCGGCTGCATCCGCAGCAAGGAAAACGCCTACTCGAAGGACGGCGGCCTGGCTGTGCTGTACGGCAATCTGGCCGAGAAGGGCTGCATTGTGAAGACGGCCGGCGTGGACGAGTCGCAATGGGTCTTCACGGGCCGTGCGCGCGTGTTCGAAAGCCAGGACGATGCGGTGGAAGGCATCCTGGGCGACAAGATCGTGGCGGGCGACGTGGTGGTGATCCGCTACGAAGGCCCGAAGGGCGGTCCGGGCATGCAAGAGATGCTGTATCCGACGTCGTACCTGAAGTCCAAGGGCTTGGGCAAGACGTGCGCGCTGTTCACGGACGGTCGTTTTTCGGGCGGCTCGTCGGGTCTGGTGATCGGGCATGCGTCGCCGGAAGCGGCCGAAGGCGGCACGATCGGCCTGGTGGAAGAAGGCGATGTGATCGAGATCGATATCCCGAAGCGCAAGATGCACCTGGCCGTGTCCGACGAAGAACTGGCGCGTCGCCGCGCGGCGATGGATGCGCGCGCGGACGGCTGGGAGCCGGTGGGTCGCGAGCGGGTCGTGTCGTTGGCGTTGCAGGCTTATGCCGCGTTGGCAACGTCGGCGGATCGCGGCGCGGTTCGGGATTTGTCGCAGCTGAAGCAGAAGGGCAAGCGGTGATTGCCTGATTGCTTGGGGTGTGAAAAAGGCGGCGCTTTTGGCGTCGCTTTTTTTTGTGTTGCCCGGGCTGGCGGTTGGCGGTTTCGTCGCTCGGGTTTGCTTCGGGAGGCGGTTGGGCGCTTCGTCGGTCGCCCGTCGGCGGGGTCGGGCGGATGGCGCGCGCCCACGATTGCGGTCCGGAGCCTTCGCTCCGGACTTGCCTCGGCGGCCCCCCCCGTC
Organism: uncultured Achromobacter sp.; assembly: GCA_963530045.1. Lineage (GTDB taxonomy): Bacteria > Pseudomonadota > Gammaproteobacteria > Burkholderiales > Burkholderiaceae_B > Achromobacter. Next base: position 3,640 of record CAUSDE010000004.1, on the reverse strand, counting down.
GTCATCCTCGTCCGCCTGCTGCTCCCTTCGGATTCCCTCGGGCGCATCAAGGTTGCGCGCCATCCGCCCGACCCCGCCGACGGGCTGGCGCCGTCTTGGTTCGATGCGCTGCTGGATCGCTGTTTACTGGCGAGATTTGCGTGGCCCGCCTCACGCGGCCGCGCGGGCGGCCGCATTCGGCATACGCGTCGGCGGGGCGTCGTGGCGGTGGTCGCTTGCGCGCGGGTGGGGAAGTGACTTTCGCGCTGCGCGCTGCGCGTTACGCGGCATCGCCGCCCGCAAGACACTGTGGAAGCCCCCAAAGGCCGCCTGCGCGGCCGGCCGGGGGCAAGCCCCGCAAGATCTTCCATTGCCCCCGACTCGGGGCTAGAACCCTAAGAACAGCGCTCATCCCTGCTGACGTCAGATTGCAAGCGCGAGAGCACGACGCGGCGAGGCCCTGGGGAGCGCGGGGAGTCGATAAGCCCGAGGGAATCTGAAGGAGCGGCCGAAGGCCGTGACGAAGATGACGCAGGGGGAGTCCGGAGCGAAGGCTCCGGACCGCAATCGTTGACCCGCGCACCCCAGGGTCTCACCGCGTCGTGCGCCTCAAGAACCATCACCCCGCCCATCACAAGAAAACCCCGATAAAATTCCTGGACCCCGCCTGGAGCCCCCATGTCCCTTAACTCTGATGCACTGCGCCTGTTCCTCGGCGTCGTCGATGCCGGCTCCATGAGCGCGGCGGCAGAAATGCTCGGACAGACCGCATCAGGCGTCAGCCGGGGCCTGTCGCGGCTTGAAGACGAGCTGGGCGTCATTCTCTTGAACCGGACGACCCGGCGGATGGAATTGACCGAAGAAGGCGCTCATTTTCTTCCCAAGGCGCGGCAGATCGTGGCGGCGCTGGAAGAGGCCGAGGAATGCATGCGGATGGTGCATCAGCGGCCGGCGGGGCGGTTGCGGGTGGATGCCGCGGTGCCGGTGATGTTGCATTGCGTGGTCCCGCACGTGGGCGATTTCCGGCGCGAGTATCCCGAGATCATGCTGGAACTCACCAGCAATGACCGCATCGTGGACTTGATGGAGCATCGCACCGATATTGCGATCCGCATGGGGCCCTTGACGGACTCGACCTTGCACGCGCGGCCGTTGCGGCCGGCGCCGCGGTGGATGATGGCCAGTCCCGAATACATCGCGCGGCGCGGGGCGCCGGAGACGGTGGAGGACTTGGCGGAGCATGAGGTGTTGGGGTTCACGCATCCCGAGAGCCTGAACGTCTGGCCGCTCAAGCATGCGGGCGGATCCAGTTATCTGGCGACGCCGACGCTCGCGACCTCCAGCGGCGAGACGCAGCGGCAGCTGGCGCTGCGCGGCGTGGGGATCGCGTGCCTGTCGGACTTCGTGGTGCGCGAAGACATCGCGGCGGGGCGGCTGGTGAAGGTGATGGAAAGCGTGTACAGCGACTATCTACAGCCGATGCATGCGGTGTATCACCGCAACACGCAGTTGTCGCGGCGCATTGCCTGCTTCCTGGATTTCTTTGCCGGGCGCGTGTAGGGCGATGGGTTGCGATGCGCAACCCATCTTGCCGCGCTAGGCGTGCAACGCCCGTCCAAACGCCGACAACACCGATTCATGCAGTGTTTCCGACAAGGTCGGATGCGCGAACACGGTGTGCATCAGGTCCTCTTCGGTTGCTTCCAGGGACGCCGCCACCCCGTAGCCCGTGATCAGCTCGGACGCTTCCGGATGGATGATGTGCGCGCCCAGCAGTTCCCCGGACTTGGCATCGAACACTGTCTTCACCAGGCCCTGGTCTTCGCCCATCGCGATCGCCTTGCCGTTGCCGGCGAAGGTGAACTTGCCGACGCGGATCTCGCCGCCGGACTGTTTGGCGTGTTCGCGGGCGCGGGCCTCGGTCATGCCGATGCTGGCGACTTGCGGGTACGAGTACGTGCAGGCCGGGATGCGCAGCGGGTCTAGGGCGTGGGTGGGCAGGCCCGCGATGGCTTCGACGCACAGCACGGCTTCGTGGCTGGCCTTGTGGGCAAGCCACGGGGCGCCGGCCACGTCGCCGATGGCGTAGACGCCCGGTTCGCCGGTGCGGCATTGGGCGTCGGTGACGATGTGGGTCTTTTCGACGATGACGCGGGTCTTCTCCAGGCCCAGGTTCTCGACGTTGCCGACGATGCCGGCGGCGACGATGACGCGGTCCACTTCAACATCCGTCTTCTTGCCTTGCTGCGCCAGCGTCACCTTGACGCCTGTTGCCGTGGGCGAGGACGCCGTGACGGCGCATTGCGTCAGGACGCGGATGCCTTGCTTTTCGAACGCCTTGCGCGCCAATTGCGAGATCTCGGCATCTTCTTGCGGCAGGATTTCCGGCGTCATGTCGATCAGGGTGACGTCGGCGCCGATGGCGCGGTAGAAGCTGGCGAACTCCGCGCCGATCGCGCCGGCGCCGACCACCAGCAGCGACTTCGGGATCTCAGTCGGCGCCAGGGCCTGGCGGTAGGCCCAGATGCGTTCGCCCACCGGCAGCGCCGGCAGTTCGCGGGCGCGCGCGCCGGTGGCCAGGATGATGTGCTTGGCCGACAGCGTGGCGCCGGTGTCCAGCGCAAGCCGGCCCGACCCCGCCAGCGTGGCGCTGGCGGCGAACACGGTGACACCGTTTTTCTTCATCAGGTGGGCCACGCCCTGGCCCAGGCGGCCCGCGACTTTGCGGGATCGGGCCACCATCGCGGCCAGGTCGGGGCGGGCATCGCCCGCGCCCGTCACGCCGTAGTGCGCGGCTTCGCGGCAGGCGCGCAATACGGTGGCGCTATGCAGCAGCGCCTTGGTGGGAATGCAGCCCCAGTTCAGGCAGATGCCGCCCAGTTCGGCGCGCTCTACCAGCGCAACCGACATGCCCAGCTGAGCGCCGCGGATGGCGGCGACATAGCCGCCGGGGCCGCCGCCGACGACGATAAGGTCAAACACGGTCTTCGTCATCGTCGGGCTCACAGCAGGATGCGCACGGGGTTTTCGATCAGCGTGCGCAACGCAGCCAGCCAGCGCGCGCCGACGGCGCCGTCGACTGCGCGATGGTCCGCCGACAGCGTCACGGTCATGACGGTGGCGGCGACGAGTTCGCCGGCCTCATTCACGACGGGGCGGCGTTCGGCCGCGCCCACGGCCAGGATGGCGGCCTGGGGCGGATTGATGATGGCGGCGAACTGACTGATGCCGTACATGCCCAGGTTGCTGACCGTCAGCGAGCCGCCGGTGAATTCTTCGGGCTTCAATCGGTTGATCTTGGCGCGTCCGGCCAGCTCGACGATTTCGCCCGCGATGGCGGACAGCGGCTTCACGTCTGCGTCGCGCACGATGGGCGTGACCAGGCCGCCGTCGGTTGCGACCGCCACCGAGATGTCGGCGCCTGCGTGGTATTCGATGGCGTCTTCGTGCCAGCTGACGTTCACTTCCGGCACTTCGCGCAGCGCCAGCGCGGCGGCGCGCACGATGAAGTCGTTCACCGACAGCTTCACCGCGCCACCTTGATTGGCTTGCGCACGCAGGGCCAGCAGCGCATCCATGCGGCAATCCACCGACAGGTAAAAATGCGGCACGTTCTGCTTGCTTTCGGTCAGGCGGCGGGCGATGGCGCGGCGCATGCCGG
>CAUSDE010000003.1:0-213587 GCA_963530045.1 uncultured Achromobacter sp. | reverse complement strand
GGGGTTTTGCGTTGGGGCAGGGAATGCCAGTTGAGGAATCGGCGCCGTTGGATGCCTATGAGGCATCGGCGCAGCTCAATACCGCCGTTGAAATCAGGGCAACTGGCGGCGCAAGGCGGTGAAGAACAATTCGGATTGCAGGCGCTCACTTTGAATTTGCGCGGCGACCTTGCTGGCGATTGCGGTATCGACCGGCTTGAGCGGCCGTCCGGTAGATTGCGCAAGGACTTGAGCCGTACAGGCGCGTTCGAGGAAGAAGAGATCGTCGTAGGCGTAGTCCAGGCGTTCGCCGCAAACGACGACGCCATGGTTGCCGAGGAATACGATATCGGCGCCCTGCATGGCATGGGCGATGCGTTCGCCTTCGCTGACATCCAAGGCCAGGCCGTTGTAATGTTCGTCGATGGCCAGGCGTCCGTGGAAGCGCATGGCATTTTGCGACAAGGTCGTGTCCAGTCCGCGATCAGAGGTCAGCGTCAATGCCGTCGCGTAGGGCATGTGCGTATGCAGGACACAGGCCTTGCCGGCGATGCGGTGGATTGCCGCGTGGATGAACATGGCGGTGGGTTCGACTTCGTGGCGACCGGCCAGCTTGTTGCCGTGGGCGTCGATCAGAACGATATCGTCCGCCTGCACCTCGTTCCACATCAAGCCGCGCGGGTTGAGCAGGAAATGGTCCGGATCGCCGGGCAGTGCCACGCTGAAATGGTTGCAAACGCCTTCGCCCAGGCCGTGGGCGGCAGCGGCCCGCAGCGCTAGCGCCAGGTCTGCGCGCAGCGCAGCAACGGGTTCTGCGTGAAAAAGAGCGTCGGCGAAACGGGGTTCCTGATTCATGGCTGCCTTCAAGATATTGGAGAGGGAGGGACGCGCGTCCGACGGTCAGAGCCAGCCGGCGGCCCGGAACAGACCGGGTACGCGATCCAAAGTGGGTACGGTAGCGTCCGGGCGGTAGTCCGGCAAGGGCTGACGGCCGGTGCCGCGGTCGATCCATACGCAGCGAAAGCCGATCTCACGGGCGGCGGCATGGTCCAGATGGGGACTGGCGCAGATATGAACCACTTCGTCCGGCGTCACGCCCAGGCTGTCGTAGGCGTGGGCGAATATCTTGCGGGAGGGCTTGTAGGCCCCAGCCTGTTCGGCGGTGATGACGCGATCGATGTGGCCGCCCAACTGGGCCACATTGCCCGCGATGATCTGGTCATCGGTATTGGAGATGATGCACAGACGGAAGCCGGCCTGCTTCAAGGCGGCCAGCGTGTCTACGACTTCAGGGAAGGGCGGCATGGCGGAGATACTGCCTGTCAGCATTTCGGCGTCTTCTGGGCGATACGCAAGGCCCAGGTCCTGCATCGTGAGGCGGAGCGATTCCCGTGTGATGTCCGCAAAACTGCGATGCGGCGGGGTGCGTTCCAACCGGTGTTCGTGTTCGTCGTACACATGCAGGAATTGCGCCGGCGTGGGTGCGTCTTGCGCATTGGTGCTGGCCGCGAGGATGCGGGACACCGCGGCTTGCAAGCCTTCGTCCCACTGGATCAGCGTGCCGTAGCAGTCGAAGGTGAGCCATTGGGGACGGGGAAGATGATCCAGCGGCATATCGGTTTCCTCATGGTTTGGGGGAGTGGACGCGTTCAGCTTAAGTCCGCCTTGCAAAGTCGTAAAATTAATAATTGAAATCAACTCAGTCGTTAAGCCGATATCGAACCCGCTTTCCAACCGCTGTCGATAGGCGGATGAGAAGCCCGCTGTCGATAGGCGGATGACAAACCCGTTATGTTGGATCTAGAACTCCTTAGAACCCTGGTGTGCGTCGCGGATGAAGGCAGCTTCACGAGGGCGGCCAACCGGGTGCACCGTACGCAGTCAACGGTGAGCCAGCAGGTCCGCAAGTTGGAGCAGACCGTGGGCAAGACGCTGTTGCTGCGGGACCGCGCGGGCAGCGATGTCGTGGCGACGGAAGACGGCGAACTGATGCTGGCCTACGCACGCCGTCTGCTGGCGATGGCCGATGAGGCCGAGCACGTCGTGGCGGCCCCGCGTGCGGCGCGGGTGCTGCGGTTGGGCATCCCCGAAGACTTTGACGTGTCGCGGTTGACGGTGTTGCTGGCGGGGTTTGTCACGCGGCACCCCGAGGCGCGCTTGGAGACGATCAGCGGCATGAGCACGGACCTGCGCGGCAGGTTGGCTTCGGGTGATCTGGACCTGGCGCTGATCAAGCGCGAGCCCGGCGACGGCGCCTGCCTTGCGTCCTGGCCCGAGCGGCTGGTCTGGGTGGGCGACAAGCGTCACCTGGCAGGATCCGCTGCGGTGCCTCTGGTGCTGTTTCCGCACGGCTGCATCTATCGCAAGCGCATGATCTACGCGTTGGAGAGTGCGGGGCGGCCCTGGCATGTCGCGTATCACAGCCATAGCCTGGCGGGCGTTCAAGCTGCCGTGGCGGCGGGGCTGGGCGTGAGCTTGCTGCCGGCGTTCGCAAGGCTGGAGACGCATACGCTGCTAGGTGCGCAAGAGGGGTTTGCGGCAGTGCCGCCGACCGAACTGGCGATCGTTGGCAACTCGCGCGCGGCAAGCGGTATGGAGCAACAGTTGGTGGCGGCGCTGAGGCAGGCCGTCGAGACGGATATCCAGAGCCTGGCTGGCGGCGTGTAGGGCTTGCGGATGCCCGCAGTGCGCCTGAGAGGCGCGTAGGGGCAATCGCCGGCGCGGGCCGCCAATGCAAGTCAGTTCAGATCGCCGTCCACGTAATACCACTGGCCGCCTTCCCTGACGAAGCGGCTGACTTCATGCATGCGGTGCGCGCGGCCCGCCTGGCGGCTGCGTGCGACAAATTCCACCGTGGCGTGGTCGGTGTCTTGATCGCGGGCTTGCTTGATGGTCAGTCCGAGCCACTTGAGGTCGGATGGATTCGGCTCCAGCGACGCGGGGCGGGTGCTGGGATGCCAACTGGCCAGCAGGTAGGGCAGCTTGTCCAGCACAAACGCGCTGTAGCGCGAGCGCATCAGCGCTTCGGCCGTCGGGGCCTGCATGGCCAGGGGGCCTTCATGCCAGCGACCGCAACAGCGAGAATAAGCCGCCCCGCCACACGGGCAGGGCTCGGCCATGGGCGAGGATTTCTTCGTCACGATAGGCAGTTGGGCGCTTAGGCGCGCAGGTCGTTGTATTCAGGGTGGCGGCGCATGTAGACCTCCGCGTACGAGCACAAGGGGCGGACTTTCCAACCGTTGGCGCGTGCCGTGTCCAGCGCGAATCTGGTGAGTTCCGCCGCGATGCCGCGGCCGCCTACCTGACTGGGCACCCCAGTGTGGACGATGGCCATGACGTCCGCCTGCAACTGGTAGTCCAGCACGCACAGGATGCCATCGACGGTGGCGGTGAAACGGGATTGCCCGGGGTCTTGGGTGACAACGGTCATGCGGAGATTCCTTGGTCAGGACAGGATAGGAGGCCTAGCGCTCAGATTAACAGTTGCAGCCGACCGGGGGGCAGGAGCCGCCGGGCGAGGGACTACTCGTCGCGCCCGACCGTGACGAAAATGCCGTGGGATTCGTTCAATCGGGGCCCTGCCGGCAGGATCAAGATCGAGACGTCGACGGGCAGTTTGGAGACCAGCGCGTTCAGGCGTTCGCTGACGACACCCTCCAACGAATCGCGGCTTGCCTCTGCAGGGATGACAAGGCTGAGCGCGACCTTGTTCCAGGCTTCCCAGGATTCCGGCGCTTGCCGGTACGTCAACGTTGTCCATGCCGACGGGTTGATGATGCTGCCATCCGCCAGCCGGGCAGGTGCATTGCTCCAGGCGTCGAGCTTCTCGCGCGTGGCGCCGGGATAGATCCACGAGGGGGGCGTGCGAATTCCCTTGCTGGGCCGGGCGGATACATCCAGTTTGGCGGCCAGGGTCGCCAATGCCTGATCCGTGGACAGCTTGGCTTCCTGAAGCCGGACCGGATCGATCGAGATCCAAAGCTGGATGGGCTCGGGCAGATTGCTCCAGACCTGGGTGATGTATTGGTTGTCGCCAATGCCAGGGCCGATCGTGTCGGCCGCGAGTTGTTGCAGCTCGGGCTTGCCGAGCCGGGGGCTGGCCACCAGCAGGTAGAGATCCGCGCTGGGAACGGCGCCCCACACCAGAGCGGGCGGTTGGACGGCGTCTGACGGTGTGGCCTGCGCCGCACTTGCGGGCAGGCAGACGCAGACGGCCAATGCGGTCAGCAAACTGCGGCTCGCGGGCCGCAAACGGTGAATTCGGGTCAAGAGAGGATAGGTTTCTTAGTTGCGCAAGGTCTTGAGCAGCGCCGTGAGCTGGGCGTCGCGCTTTTCCACGAGGTCCGCAATGCTGCGTTGGCCGGCTTCGGCGTTGACGCCTTCGATCAGGCGCCGTTGCAGTTCGGGCGTGACCTCGGGTGCGCCCAGGTCGTCCCACCAGGTTTGCACGGGGCCCAGCAGGTGGTCCATGAAGTTCGCGAGGCCACCCGCGCCGCCGCCCAGGTTGAAGGTCATATGCGGGCCGAAGAGCGCCCAACGCAGGCCTGGGCCTTGCGAGACGGCGGCATCGATGTCCGCCACGCTGGCAACGTTTTCGGCGGCCAGGTGGATGGCTTCGCGCCACAGTGCCGCTTGCAGGCGGTTGGCGATGTGGCCGGGCACTTCCTTGTTCAGGCGGATGGGATGCTTGCCCATCGCGCGGTAGAAGGCGATGCTGCGGTCGATGGTCTCGGCCGTGGTCTGGTCTCCGCCTACCACTTCGACCAGCGGGATCAGGTGCGGCGGGTTGAACGGATGGCCGATGACGAAACGCCCGGCATGGCGGCAGCGCGATTGCAGGCGGCTCATGATGAGGCCAGAAGAACTGGACGCCACGATGACGTGAGGCGGCAGGATGGCGTCCATGCGCGCGAAGAGATCGATTTTGAAGTCTTCGCGTTCGGGGGCGTTTTCTTGCACGAAGTCCACGCCGGCCAAGGCGGCAGTCAGGTCCGGCTCGAAGCGCAACGTGTCGGGCGAGGCGCCGTCGGCCACGCGGCCCAGTTCATTCAACACCGGCCAAGCCGCCTGCACGCGGGCACGGGTCAGGGCCTCGGCGTCAGACGCCGGATCGCTGACGACGACTTCCAACCCGTGCGCCAGGAACAGCGCAGCCCAACTGGCGCCGATGGTGCCTGCGCCGACGATGGCGACGCAGCGGATGGACGGATTGGACGTGGCGGTGCTGGGCATGCGGCTCTCCGGTTTGTAGGGAATCGCCACATTGTGAAGCAAACGCGGGGCCGTTGCCACGGCACCTGTTCGACGGCAAGATGACGGATCTTTCCGAACATGCGGAGCCCGTCAAGTGGATGCCAGATCTGCCGGCCTATCGGCCGTACCGTATTTTTGCCAATGGGAATCGGCCCACCTGGCGGACGCGATCATCCGGAAGGAACTCGCGCTGGCCGATGATCCGGCATGGCCGGCATCCGGTGCCCGCGATGTCGAGGAATACGTCCGCTGGGCCAATCATGTCTGCGGCATGGCATGCCTGAAAATGGTGTTGGCGGCGCGTAGCGGGCAGATCCATCCCACCCTGGAACTGGCTCGGCGCAGCCTGGCCTTCGGCGCCTACACGGAGCGCGAGGGCGAGATCAAAGGGCTGATCTACGCGCCGTTCGTGCGCTTCGTCACGGAGACGTTCGGCCTGGATGCCCAGGTACACGTCGGGCTGGACACGGCGGCGTTGCCCGCCGTGCTGGAAGGCGCCGACTACTTCATGGCTTCGGTGCATCCCGACATTCGCCAGACAGACCGGCTTCCTCCGAGCAAAGGCGGCCATCTGGTGCTGGTGACGCGGGCGTCCGCGACATCCGTCACGTTTCACAATCCGTCCGGCGAAGTGGGCCAGCAGGCGGATGTCGAGTTGCCGTTGACCGTGTTCGACGCGTTCTTCGCCGGACGGGGCATCGCGATCCTGCCGGGCGGGCAGGAATGAGCCCTCAGGCATTGCGCGCGCGCCGCAGGTGCCGCCAGACCAGCGCGACGGCCACGGCATAGCTGGCGGCGATGGCGACATAGGCCACGGGCAGGCTGGCGTGCCAGTCGGGCAGCAGATGCAGGATGGTGCCCATCAGCGCGACGCCTACCAGCGCGCCCGATTGGCGGTTGGCATTCAGGGCCGCCGCTGCGCTGTTGGCGTGCTGCTTGCCCGAGACTTGCATGACGACGCTGGTCATCGCCGGCACCGCGATGCCGACGCCCAGGTTGCCGAGCGCGACCATGATGGCGAACGGCCAATAGGCCATGTCCGGCGAGAACGCATAGATGCCCGCAGCGCTCATGAGGGTGGCAAGCGACACGCCGCCCAACAGCGCAGCCGATACGTTCCAGCGCGCCGAAACGCGGCCGGAAATCATGTTGCCGATGGAGAACACGGCCAGCATGGGCACCAGCTGGATGCCGGTCTGCAGGGCGTCCGTGCCGCGCGCATGCTGCAGGAACAGGCTGAGCAGGAACAACTGGCCGTAGGACGCCAGGTTGATCAGGAAACCCACGCCGTTGGCTGCCGCGAACTGCGTCGTCTTGAATAGCGCCCGAGGCAGGATGGGCTCGGCATGGCGGCGTTCGCGGCGCACCAGCAGCACGACGGCCACGGCGCACAGGGCGGCGACGCCCGCGATCCGGCCGGATGTCCAGCCATAGGCATTGCCCTGGATCAGCACGAAGCACAGGGACGACAGCGCGACCACGCCCAGCAGGTGGCTCAGAGGATTGAGCGCGCGGGGGCGGCGCGGGGCGGCCTGGATGCGGCGGCGGGCCAACCACAGTCCCACAATGCCCAACGGCAGGTTGATCAGGAAGATGCCGCGCCACCCGAACTGGTGGATCAGCACGCCACCCAGCAAGGGGCCGGCTGCGCCTGCGACTGCCACGATGGCCGACCAGGCGGCCAGCATCCGGTTGCGCACGTGCTCGTCTTCATAAGCATGGGTCAGCAGGCTCAAGGAACTGGGCATGAACAGCGCGGCGCCCACGCCTTGCAGCATGCGGGCGGCGATCAGCGAATCCGCGTTCGGCGCCAGGCCGCAAAGTAATGACGCCAGCGTGAACACGCCCAGGCCGCTCAGGTAAATGGTCTTGGCGCCGTAGCGGTCCGCCAGCGCCCCGGCCACCAGCAGCAAGGCCGCGAAGGTGAGGGTATAGCCGTCCACGATCCAGACCAGGTCAGTCAGCGGCACGGTGAATTGCAGCGCGATGCTGGGCAGCGCCACGTTGACCACGGTGACGTCCAGCATGGCCATCACGAAGCCGATGGCCAGCGTGACGAGCGGCAGCCAGCCGGTGAGGGGCTTGACGTCGACGGCGGGGACGGGGGCTTGGGGGCAGGCGGTAGTCATGATGGCGATGAGTGTTGCGGCATTCCGAGGGCTGAATGTTAGGAGCTTTCAGCGATGCAAAAAATCCGTATATATGCTTTATAGTGATGCAAAAATGCATCATCGCGGGCCTTGTGGTCCAGGTAAAAGGGACGTCATGGACTGGGACAACGCCAGGATTTTCCTGGCCATCTATCGGATAGGCACCTTGCGGGGCGCAGCGGCTTTGCTGCAGATCGACCAGGCCACAGCGGGAAGGCGCCTGGCGGCGCTGGAGTCATCCCTGGACGCGCGATTGTTCCTGCGCACGCCGGGCGGCTATGTGCCTACGGCGGCGGGCGAATTGGCGTTTGCCGCCGCCGAGCGCATGGAGCAGGCGGCCGACCAGCTGCAGCGGCAGATGCAGGGCCTGGATCACCGGTTGTCCGGCGTGGTGCGCGTGGCGGCCTCGGAAACCGTGGCCAGCTACTTCATCATGGAAGCGGTGCGCCGCGTGCATGCCCAGCACCCGGACATCCGGGTGGTGCTGTCCACGTCGATCCAGATCAGCAACCTGACGCGCCGCGAGGCGGACCTGGCCATCCGCAACGTCAAGCCCGATAACCCGGACCTGATTCAACGCCATCTGACGCGCAAGGAAGTGGGGCTGTACGCGTCGCGCAGCTATCTTGCCAAGCACGGCGAGCCGCGGCCGGGCACGGCGTTCGCCGGCCACGCGCTGGTGACCTATCAGCAGTCCGTGCTGCCGGGCTGGTCCGATACCTTCTGCGGCGAACCCACGGGCAATGGCCATGTCGCGATCGAATTGAATTCCGGGCTGATGATCATCGAGGCCGTGGCGGCCGGCCTGGGCATCGGCGAACTGCCGACGCACATGGCGCCCGACTATCCGGAACTGGTCCGCATTTGGCCCGCCCGCAACGAACCCTACGACCTGTGGCTCGTGATGCATGGCGACCTGAACCGCACGGCGCGCGTGCGCGCGGTGGCCGATGCGATCGTCGAGGTCTTCGAAACGGAAAAATAGCGGGAAGGCCGTGACGCGTCTGCGGCAAGACGTGGCTTGTGGACGGGCACGGCAGGCGCTAAGGTTTGCTTGCCCCGAAAAAATCCATCCCTTGAGGAGTGACGCGTGTCCGAAATCTGGCGTTTGTCCGCAGTTGAACTTGCCGCCCGTATCCGTAATCGCGACGTATCCGCCACGGAGGCGGCGCAAAGCGCGCTGGCCCGGTTGAGCGCCGCGAACCCCGCGGTCAACGCGGTGGTCGATCACCGCCCGGAGGACGTGCTGGCGCAGGCTGCGGCCGTGGACGCCGCGTTGGCGCGAGGGGAAGACCCCGGCATCCTGGCGGGCGTCCCCGTCACGGTGAAGGTCAATGTGGACCAGGCGGGCTACGCCACCACCAATGGGGTCACCCTCCAGAAAGACCTCATTGCCGCCGTGAACAGCCCGGTGGTTGACAACCTGCGGCGGGCCGGCGCCGTCATCCTGGGCCGTACCAACACGCCGGCGTTTTCACTGCGCTGGTTCACAAGCAACATTGTGCATGGCGAAACGCGCAATCCCCGCAATCCGGCGCTGACGCCCGGCGGGTCGTCGGGCGGCGCGGCGTCGGCTGTGGCGGCCGGTATCGGGCATCTGGCGCACGGCACGGACATTGCCGGGTCCATCCGCTATCCCGCCTATGCTTGCGGCGTGCACGGGTTGCGCCCGTCGCTGGGCCGCGTGGCCGCCTACAACGCCGTCTTGCCCGAGCGTTCGATCGGCGGGCAATTGACCGCCGTATCGGGGCCCTTGGGGCGCACCATTGCCGACGTGCGCTTGGGGCTGGCCGCGCTGTCGGCGGCAGATCCGCGCGACCCCTGGTGGGTGCCGGCGCCGCTGGTGGGCCCGGAGGTGCCGCGGCGCGCGGCGCTGTGCGTGAATCCCGAGGGCATGGAAACCGAACCGGCGGTCGTCAAGGCCTTGCAGGAAGCCGCGCGCAGGCTGACCGAGGCCGGCTGGACGGTAGACACCCTGGAATCGATTCCGCCGCTGCAGGAGGCGGCCGATCTTCAGATCCGCATGTGGATGGCGGACGGCTATGACGGCATGCTGGCCGCCGCTGAAAAGGAAGGCGACCCGGGGGCGTTGGTGGCATTGCGCGGTCAGCGCGATAAGGCCGCGGGTGCTGATCTGAGCAGTTTTTCGGCCGTCTTGACGCGTCGCGCAACGTTGACGCGGCTGTGGGAGTTGTTCTTTGCGGAGTATCCGATCCTGCTGTTGCCGGTGTCGGCGGAATTGCCGTTTCCGGACAAGCTGGACTTGCAGGGCGACGCGGCCTACGCGCGGGTGTGGCGCGCTCAGATGACCCAGATCGGCGTGCCGTTCATGGGCTTGCCCGCGTTGTCGGTGGCGATGGGGCGCGCCATGAGCAGCGTGGGGCAAAGCCCGGTGGGCGTGCAGATCGTGGCGGGGCGCTACCGCGAAGACCTGTGCCTGGCTGCCGGCGAAGTGATCGAAGCAGCCGGCGAACCGGTCAGCATCGCGGAACCGGAGGCGCGCTAGTTCAGCGGTTCAGCCGCGTGCGGAGGCGGGCGTTGCTGCTTGCCACTCCGCGCGCAGCAATCCCATCATGCCCGTGTCCCAACGTGCGTCGCCGGCGCGCGTGGACGAGCGCCGCACGCCTTCCATCGTGAATCCCAACCCTTCATAGGTGCGGATGGCGGGCGTGTTGAACATGTAGACGTTCAGTTCCAGGCGCTCGATGCCGGGCGTCTGGAAGGCTTCTTCAATCATCAGCGCAACCATTGGCCGGGCCAGGCCTTGGCCGCGTTCGGCGGGGGCGATGGCGACACGGCCCAGGCGGGCGTTGCCGTCGCGCCAGTCGTACGCCAACTGCGCATGACCCACGGGCATGCCGTCACGGCACACCATCCAGCAGCGGCGGTTGGGCGGGCTGGCCTGCCCTTGCGCCAGCATGTCGGACATCTCGGCTTGCGCAAGCGGGAACGACAACTGGGAACCCCCCCATTGCACGACTTCCGGCAGGCTGGAAAACCAGCCGGCCAGGAGCGGAAAGTCCGAGGAGGCGAAGGGGCGCAGGGTCAGCATGGAACAGGGCTCCGGGGGCGGATGCGCTAGTTGTGGAACCGTAGGCGCAGCACGCCGAGATCGCCGTACGTCAGTTCGATGTCTTGATTGGCGGGCACGTCCAGGAAGCCTGCATAAGACCCTGTGATGACGTGCTGGCCCGCATGCAGGCCCAGGCCCTGCTCGCGCAGGAAATTCGCAAGCCAGTACAGGCCCGCCTTGGGATGGCCGTTCGGATGGAAACCGGCGTGCTGCTCGACCTCCTGGCCATCGATCGCCAACGTGAGGCTCATGCTGGCGGGGGCGGCATCCGGCGATACGATGCGCGGGCCCAGCACGATGCCCTGATTGAACATGTGGTCCGCCAGCAATTCAGGCAGGCTCGCGTGTTCGGGCGATGCATAGCGGCAACCCAGGACTTCCAGCGCAAGCCGGGCGCCGCCGATTGCGGCGTCGATTTCAGCTTCGGTGTACGGGGTGTCGCGCGCCGGCAGGTCGTGGGCCAGTTCGAACGCGAATTCAGGTTCGACGCGCACGATGGCGGTGCGACTGGCGATGGGCCCGGCTTCGGCGTAGGCCGTGTTTGACGCGTAGATCGGCGCGACCACGGTTTTTTCGGGCGACGGCAGTGCGCTTTTCCATGCAGCGATACGGTCCTGCCGGGTTTCTTGCAGCAACTGCGCCGTGCGCTGCTGCACGGCGAATGCCTGGCCCAGGGACTGCGGGCGGCAGGCGGCGGGCAGGCGCGGGCCGGCCACGCCGGAATCCCGGGCGGCGATCAACGCGCGGGCGGCGTCCAGGCTGCCGGGATAGTCTTCAATTCTGATCTGCATGCGTTCATGCTCCCAGGTACAGCATGATCCACAGAACGATCATGGCGATAAGGCCCAGCCAGCAAGAGCCCCAGAAACCCACGATGGGCCACTTCAGCGCCAGCGGCGTCTTCTTCGGGTCGACATGGCCCAGCAAGTCATTGGCGTTGCCGATCAGCCAGAAGCGGGTGCCGGGGAACATCAGGCGGAAAAAGTAATCCAGCATGATCGCGGCCTGGATGGACAGCGGATATTGCTTGAACGGGCGGTGCTGCAGGTAGGGGTGCTTCAGCGTGGCGTTGATCTGTTTGCTCTTGAAGAAAAACAGCACGATGCCGCTGAGCGAGCAGGTGATGAAGCAGAGCACGAATAGGCTGAAGGCCATGGCCATGACGGGTGAATGCATGGGGGTCTCAAGAGTGCGCGGCACGCCGCGTTGGGATGATAAGAAGCCTGGAAAAATATCCTGGGCATATTGTAGAAGGCTTGGCGCAGCCCCGTGTTCAGGGCTGCGTCAGCCGTGCGCGCTGCGGAAAAGCGTTCCCGCAGCGCGCGGATGCCAGGATCAGCCGCGCGTCTGGCCTTCGCCGCTGAGCACCCACTTCAGGGTGGTCAGGCCTTCAAGGCCGACGGGGCCGCGGGCATGCAGGCGGTTCGTGGAGATGCCGATCTCGGCGCCCAGCCCGTATTCGAAACCATCGGCGAAGCAGGTGGGCAGATTCACGTAGACCGAGCTGGAATCGACTTCGCGCTGGAAGCGTTGCGCGGCCGACAGGTCTTCAGTGACGATGGCATCGGTGTGCCCGGACCCCCAGCGCGCGATGTGCTCGATGGCGTCGTCCAGCGTATCGACGATGCGCACGGCCAGGATGGGGCCCAGGTATTCCGTGCCCCAGTCTTCGTCGGTGGCCGGCGTGATGTGCGGCAACAGGGCCAGCGTGCGCGGGCAGCCGCGCAGTTCGACGCCGTGCTCGATGAAGGCCGCGGCCAGCGTGGGCAGGATGGACACGGCTGCCACGGCGTCGACCAGCAGGGTCTCCATGGCGCCGCAGATGCCGTAGCGGTAGGTCTTGGCGTTGAAGGCGATGCTGTGCGCCTTGTCCGGATCGGCTGCGGCGTCGATATAGATATGGCAGTTGCCGTCCAGGTGCTTGATGAGCGGCACGCGGGCTTCCTGCGACAGCCGGGCGATGAGGCCCTTGCCGCCACGCGGCACGATGACGTCGATATGTTCGGTCATGGTGATGAGCTTGCCTACGGCGGCGCGGTCGGCCGTGGCCACGACCTGCACGGCGTCTTGCGGCAGGCCGGCGGCGGCCAGACCCGTTTGCACGACTCGGCCCAGGGCGATGTTGGAGTGCAGCGCTTCGCTGCCGCCGCGCAGGATGGCGGCGTTGCCGGACTTCAGGCATAGCGCGGCGGCGTCGATCGTGACGTTGGGGCGCGATTCGTAAATGATGCCGATCACGCCGAGCGGCACGCGCATCTGGGCCACACGCATGCCGTTGGGGCGCACGGTGGTGGCGGTGATGCTGCCGATCGGGTCGGGCAAGGCGGCGATCTGGCGCAGCCCTTCCGTCATGTGGGCAAGGGTCTTGTCGGACAGCGTAAGGCGGTCAAGCAGCGCCGGTTCCAGGCCGTTGGCGCGGGCGGCGGCAACGTCCTTTTCATTGGCGGCTTTCAGCTCGTCGTGGCTGGCGGCCAGGGCATCGGCCATCGCCAGCAGCGCCTTGTTTTTGGCGGCGCTATTGGCGCGCATCATGGCGCGCGAGGCGCGGCGGGCGTTCTCGCCCAGGGTCAGCATGGCGTGTTCAATGGAGGACGAGGACATGGCGGCGTCGATCATGGAGTTGGGGCGGCGCAAGCGCCGTCTGAATATTTCAGTGTATATCCGGCCGGAGGGCCGGGCGTAGGGAGCGGGGGCGAGGCGAACGCGGCGGCAATGCCGCCTTCACGGTCGTCCGCCGGCGGCGGCGACCCGCAGCGCCAGCCGGGTCATTTCTTCCCAGGGATCGGACAGGCGGCCGGGCACGGACAGGCCCTTGATCAGGCGGTCGACTTCGTGGGCATGCTGCACCGCAGCCGGCCAGACGCCGGGCTGCACTCGGCCAAGGGCTTGCAGCGCCAGGCGTTCGTGGGCGCCAAAAATGCGCAGGCGGCGCATCAGGCCGTTGACGTCTTGCCCCAGCGCGCGCGCTTCCGCAACACGAGCCAGCAGGCGGATTTCCTCGCCCACGGCCCAGAGCACCAGCGGCAAGGCTTCGCCTTCGGCGCGCAGGCCGTCGATCATGCGGATGGTGCGGGAAATGTCGCCCGCCAGCATGGCGTCGCGCAGGCCGAAGACGTCGTAGCGGGCCACGTTCAGCACCGCGCGCTCAACGTCTTCCGCCGCCAGTTGGCCCTCTGGGTAGAGCAGGCCCAGTTTCTGGATTTCCTGGTGGGCGGCCAGCAGGTTGCCTTCGACCTTGTCGGCCATCCATTGCAGGGTGGCGCTATCGGCCCGCTGGTTCTGGCGGGCCAGCCGCATCCCCACCCAGGCCGGCAACCGGCCGCGCTCGATATTGGGGATGTCGACCATCATGCCGCCGCGGGCAAGCGCCTGGACCCAGCGGCTTTCGCGGGTGGCCTTGTCGAGGCGGGGCAGGGCGATCAGGACCAGGGTGTCCGCATCCGGCTGCTTTTCGGCGTGTTCGGCCAGCTTGGTGAGCGTATCGGCGCCGGACTTGCCGGGCTTGCCGGTGGGGATCTTGATTTCAAGAATGCGGCGGTCGCCGAACAGCGAGACGCTCTGGGTGGCGGCGGTGACCGCGCTCCAGTCGCTGCGGGCGTCCATCACCATGGACAGCCGTTCGGAGTAGCCGGCGTTGCGCGCCGCAGCGCGCAACGCATCAACCGCTTCGGTTACCAGCAGGGGCTCGTCGCCCGATACCGTGTACATCGCGGCGAGCCGGTTGCCCGGCCGCTGCAGATGTTCGGCCAGCCGGTCCGCGTCCATAGACTGTGCCATGGGCTAGCGGAGGATGGCCGGGTCAGTGGTGGACGGTGTCTGCCACGGCGTGGGCGTGCGCTGCGGTTGCGGCGCATTCGGGTCGTACAGCGGGATTTCGCCGTTTTCGCCGCGTTCCTCGGCGTTTTCGAAGGCACGGCGCACATCCGGCGCGGTCATGCGGCGCAGCACCCGGGTGACGAGATCGCGTTGCATGGCCTTGTACAGCGTGTCGATCTGGCCTTGCTTGGCCTGCACGACCTGATCGTCATACGGCATTTCACGGAAGATCGACAGCGTGGTGTCCGGGATCAGTGCGCGTCCCTTGTTGTCGATCAGGCGGAACGTGTAGTTGATGCCCAGTTCGTATTCCTCGACACGGCCCTGCGCGTTCAGCGAGACCTCACGCAGCGTGCGCGTATCGGCGACCTGCTGGAAAATGGCCTGTGCCTCCTTGGGCGACTCCACGAGCTTCGTGTTGGGCGAAGCCGCGCGCAGCGAACGGCGCACGTCGGCGCCGAACTGGGAGTTGTCGGGGATGCCGACATACAGCGTGTCGAATGGCATCGGGGTGACTCCCCGCAATGCGAAACCGCATGCGGAGAGCAGCATGAACAGCGCCAGGCAGGCGCCGCGCAGCAGCCAGGATTGGCGGGAGGAGTGCGTTTGTTGCCCGGCGAAGTACATGCTTGACCTCATCAGCCTACGACGTTGACCAGTTTGCCCGGAACCACGATGACGCGCTTGGGCGGACGGCCTTCCAGGAAGCGGGTGACTTCTTCCTGGCTGGCGGCGAGCTTCTCGATGTCTTCCTTGGGGGCGGCGGCGGCCACGCGGATCGAGCCGCGCAGCTTGCCGTTGACCTGGAGCATCAGCTCGATTTCGTCCGCGATCAGCGCCGCTTCGTCCACATGCGGCCACGGCGCATCCAGCAGGTCGCCCAGTTCCTTGGCGTAACCCAGGTCTTGCCACAGGTGCCAGGTGATGTGCGGGACGACCGGATATAGCACGCGCAACAGTACGCCAAGCGTTTCGGCGTAGGCGGCGTCGGAGGCGGCATCTTCGGCCAGCTTGGCATCGTCGATGGCGTTCAGCATCTTCATGCAGGCGGACACGACGGTGTTGTACTGGATGCGCTGGTAGTCGTAGTCGGCCTGCTTGAGCAGCGTGTAGACCTCGCGGCGCAGATCCTTGACGGCGGCCTGGGCTTGCGACCAGTCGGCGCCATTGGCCAGACCGCGCGCCACGGCGTCGCGGCGGCCGTAGCTGATCGACCAGAGGCGGCGCAGGAAGCGGTTCGAGCCTTCGACGCCGGAGTCGGACCATTCAAGGGTCTGCTCGGGCGGGCTGGCGAACATGACGAACAGGCGGGCCGTGTCGGCGCCCAGCGTATCGATCAGCGATTGCGGGTCGACGCCGTTGTTCTTGGACTTGGACATCGTGCCCACGCCGCCATACGTGATGGCGGAGCCGTCCGACTTCAGCTTGGCGCCGGTGATGGCGCCACGGTCGTCATAGACGTTTTCGACGTCTTCGGGCCAGAAATACTCGATGCCCCCCTGGGGCGTCTTGCGCGAGTAGATGTGGTTCAGCACCATGCCCTGGCACAGCAGCTTGGTGAAGGGCTCGTCGAAGTTGAGCAAGCCCATGTCGCGCATGACCTTGGTCCAGAAGCGGGCGTACAGCAGGTGCAGCACGGCGTGCTCGATGCCGCCGATGTACTGGTCCATCGGCATCCAGTAGTCATTGCGCGCATCGACCATGGCGGTGTCGTTGCCAGGCGAGGTGTAGCGCATGAAATACCAGGACGAATCCACGAACGTGTCCATCGTGTCCGTTTCGCGGCGCGCGGGCTTGCCGCAGCTGGGGCAGGCGCAGGACAGGAAGGCTTCGTTCTTGGCCAGCGGGTTGCCGCTGCCGTCGGGGATCAGGTCGTCGGGCAGGACGACGGGCAGGTCTTTCTCGGGGACCGGGACGGGACCGCAATCGGCGCAGTGGATGATCGGGATCGGGGTGCCCCAGTAGCGCTGGCGCGAAATGCCCCAGTCGCGCAGGCGCCACGTGGTCTGCTTTTCGCCCAGGCCTCGCGCGCCCAGGTCGGCGGCGATGGCGTCCACGGCTTCCTTGTAGGAGAGGCCGTCGTACTTGCCCGAGTTGATGGTGCGGCCGGACTGCTTGTCGCCGTACCATTCCTGCCACGCGTCGGTGGAGTAGTCCTTGCCGGCCACGTCCACGACCTGCACGATGGGCAGGTCGTATTTCTTGGCAAAGGCGAAATCGCGCTCGTCATGCGAGGGCACGCCCATGACGGCGCCGTCGCCGTAGGTCATCAGCACGTAGTTGCCGACCCAGACTTCGACTTCGGCGCCCGTGATGGGGTGCGTGACGGACAGGCCGGTGGGCATGCCCTCCTTTTCACGCGTGGCCATTTCGGCCTCGGTCGTGCCGCCCAGCTTGCATTGCTCGATGAACGCCGACAGCTGCGGATTGTTGCGTGCCGCGTGCGTGGCCAGGGGGTGTTCCGGCGCCACGGCGCAGAACGTCACGCCCATGATGGTGTCGGCGCGGGTGGTGAAGACGTACAGCTTGCCGTCCTGGATCAACTGGCCGTCCGGGCCGGCGATCTTGTGCGGGAAGGCGAAGCGCAGGCCTTCGGACTTGCCGATCCAGTTTTCCTGCATCAGGCGGACGCGCTCGGGCCAGCCGGGCAGGTCGTTCTGGACGGCGCCCAGCAGCTCGTCGGCGTAGTCGGTGATGCGCAGGTAGTAGCCGGGGATCTCGCGCTTTTCAACCAGCGCGCCCGAACGCCAGCCGCGGCCGTCGATGACTTGTTCGTTGGCCAGCACGGTCTGGTCCACCGGGTCCCAGTTCACGACCTGGGTCTTGCGGTAGGCCACGCCCTTTTCCAGCATCTTCAGGAACAGCCACTGGTTCCACTTGTAGTACTGCGGATCGCAGGCGCACATTTCGCGCGTCCAGTCGATCGCCAGGCCCATCGACTTCATCTGCTTCTTCATATAGGCGATGTTGTCGTAGGTCCACTTGGCCGGGGGCACTTTGGACTTGATGGCGGCGTTTTCCGCCGGCATGCCGAAGGCGTCCCAGCCCATGGGCATCAGGACGTTATAGCCACGCATGCGCAACTGGCGGGCCATCATGTCGTTGATGGTGTAGTTGCGCACGTGGCCCATGTGCAGCTTGCCGCTGGGGTAGGGCAGCATCGAGCAGGCGTAGAACTTCGGCTTTTCGGAGCCGTCGGCGTTCTTCGCGTGTTCGTGGACCAGATAGGCGTCGCGGGCCTGCCAGTCTTGATGGGCGGCCGCTTCGACGGTAGTGGGGAGGTAACGTTCCTGCATGGGCTCGGGCACGGTGGCAAAAAAGGGTGAGCCGCCCTGCCGCGCGGACGCGGTGGCGGTCAAAACCCCTGATTATAGGAGGTGCTAGGCGCGGGCAGGGGACGGAGCCGTTTCCGGGATGCGGGCACTGGGCGAGAACGCGCCATATGCCAGGGTAACAACGCCCAGGACGGCGCCCGCGGTGACCACGCCGGGCCAGCCAAAATGGGCGTAAAGCCAGGACGATACCAGTGAACCGGTCGCTCCGCCGATGAAGTAGCAGGTCATGTAGCCGGCGGTCAGGCGGCTGCGGGCCTCCGGGCGCAGACGGTACAGGGCGCTGCTATTGGTGACATGGACGCCCTGGATCGCCAGATCCTGGATCAGGATGCCCGCAAGCAGTGCGACCACCGAGGCCTGGCCGAAGGCCAACAGGCCCCAGGACCCCAGCAGCAGGAGCAGGCCGACGCGGGTGGCCAGGTTGCCCAGGCCGCGGTCGGCCAGGCGGCCGAACCGGTTGGCGGCATAGGCGCCGGCGGCCCCCGCCAGGCCGAACAGCCCGATGGTGGTGGTGCTGTATTCATAGGGAGGGCTGGACAGCAGGAAGGTCAGCGTCGTCCACAGCATGCTGAAGGCGGCGAACAGCAGGAAACCCAGCAGCGAGCGGGCGCGGAACAGCGGTTCTTCTATGAACATGCGCAGGATCGAGCCCAGCAGGCGCGGGTAGCTCATCGACGTGGGGCTCTGGTAGCGCGGCAGCAGGCGCCAGAGGGCGGCCGACATGGCCGTCATCAGGATGGCGGCCACCCAGTACACCGTACGCCAACTGCCCACGTCGGCCAGCGCGCCGGCGACGGTGCGGGCCAGCAGAATGCCCAGCAACAGGCCGCTCATGACGGTGCCCACCGCCTTTCCGCGTTCGTGCGGCGCCGCCAGCGTGGCGGCGAAGGGCACGAGGATCTGGGCGACGACGGACAGCATGCCGGTCAGCGCCGTGCCTACCAGCAGCACGGCGACGCTGGTGGCGAAGGAAGAAATCAAGAGGCCGCCCGCGGACAGCAGTGTCATCAGGACGATCAGGCTGCGCCGTTCGAACATGTCGCCCAGCGGCACCAGCAGCATCAGTCCCAGTGCGTAGCTGAGCTGGGCGGTGGTGACGATGGCGCCGGCCGTCGCGTTGGACAGCGAAAACTGCTGGCCGATCGTGTGCAGCAGCGGCTGCGCGTAGTAATTGCTGGCGACGGCCAGGCCGGTGGCGACCGACATCAGCAGGATGATCGGTGCGGTCAGCGTGGGCGTCGCGGGGGGAGAAGTCTTGGCGGGTGAAGCGGAAGTCATGGATGGCAGGCGGGAGGGTGATGCGGGGCGCGCGGGGGCAACGAACAGGGGCGAAGCAGGGGAATGCGGGGCAGACGTCAGGCGCCGATGCCGCCGGGCGTCTCCTGGTCGTGTTTGATCAGCAGTTTCTTCAGCAGTCCGGCCATTTGCTTGCGTTCGGCCGGCGATAGCGGGTCCAGCAGTTCGTTCAGGTCTTTCAGATAGTCCTTCAACACCAGCTTGATTACGCGCAGCCCTTCCGTGGTCAGCGACACGATGATGCCGCGCCGGTCGTCGGGGTTGGGGTTGCGGACCAGCAGGCCGGCCTGTTCCAGGCGGTCCAGGCGGTTGGTCATGGCGCCGGAGGTCAGCAGCAGGGCCTCGACCAGCTTCTGCGGATTCATGGCGTGGGGCGCGCCAGTGCGGTACAGCGTGGCCAGGACGTCGAATTCGCCCTGATGCAGGTTGTAGCGGCGGAAGCTGCGGTTCACGTTGCGGGCGGCAAAGGCGTTCAAGCGGAACACCCGGGTGACGACCGTCATGGCCGCGAAATCCTGGTTGGGACATTCCGCGGTCCATTGCGAGATCACCTGGTCGACAAGGTCATTCATGGAGAATCCGAATTTACTTTGATATGAAGTTTCTTTACGTTGAGATAAATTCTAACAGCAGGACTGGACGCTACGCAAAGCGCGCGGCAAAAAAGAAGGGCCCGCCTCTTTCGAGGCGGGCCCTTCCGGCTTGACCGGATACTCGCGCGAATTACTGCGCGGCGTCCTTCAGCTTCTTGAGCGGGCGAACCTTCACCTTGACCGAAGCCGGCTTGGCGGGGAACCAGCGCTCGACGCCAGTGAACGGATCCTTGCCGAAGCGCTTGGCCTTGGCCGGAACCTTCTGCACGGCAACCTTGAACAGGCCGGGCAGCGTGAATTCGCCAGCGCCCTTCTTGTCCACGGAACCCAGCACCGAGGTTTCCAGGCTGGCCAGGACGGCCTTGACGGCCTTGGCTTCAACGCCGGATTGCTCAACGATGTAAGCAACCAGTTGGGTCTTGTTCAGGGCAGCCTTGATGGCCTTGGGTGCAGCAGCGACCTTCTTGGCGGCGACGGCCTTCTTTGCTGCGGGCTTCACAGCGGGTTTGGCGGCGGTTGCCTTCTTTGCGGGCGCCTTGACGGCGGGCTTGGTGACTTTCTTGGCAGGAGCTTTTGCTTTCGTGGCCATGGTCAAAATCCGTAGTTGAGGACATGGAGCAGCGCGGGCCGGTTATCGGCTTTTAACGCTACGCGCCCGATGATAGCGGAAGACTTGAAGTTCTTGCGGCTTTCTAGCGGGTTTTAAGCCACTGTTTGTTGTTTTCGACGCAGAAAGTGCTTGCTGCAAGGGCTTCTGCAATACGTCGTGACATTCGAGGCCTATTTTTGCGGAACATCGCAGCACTGAACCATTGGCGCCGAGCGTGTTCCAATTGCGTGCGGCGCGCGGGGATATTGTTGAACGCCGGCTTGCTGGCCAGGCCGATTGGCGTTCGTTCCCGCGCGGGAACAACCCAAGCATGGATTGAAGCTCTTATATGTTGTTGATGAAAAAGTTTGCAGCGGGCCTGCTCGTTGCGGCAGCGTGCGTGTCCGGCGCGATGGCGCAATCGATGCCGCAGCCGGTGCTGTCGGCCAAAGCCTGGCTGCTGCTGGACGAGACCAGCGGCCAGGTGATCGCGTCGCATGCCGCCACCACGCGGATCGAACCCGCGTCGCTGACCAAGATCATGACCGCCTACGTCGTGTTCGAGGCGCTGAATAAAAAGGAAGTGACACCCGGCCAGCTGGTCGTGATCTCGACGCGCGCCTGGAAGGTGCCGGCGGGCAGCTCCAAGATGTTCCTGGAGCCGGGCTCCAAAGTGCCGGTGGATGAGCTGCTGCGCGGCTTGATGATCCAATCGGGCAATGACGCGGCGATTGCGCTGGCCGAAGCGGTGTCGGGCAGCGTCGAAGCCTTTGTTGCGCGGATGAACGACACCGCCGCAAGGCTAGGGTTGCACGCGACGCATTTCGCCAGCCCCCACGGCCTGCCGGATCCGGGCACCTACTCCACGGCCAGCGACCTGTCCATCCTGGCCACGCGCTTCATCCGCGACTACCCCCAGCTGTACAAGACCTACGATTCCGCCAAGCAGTTCACGTTCAACAAGATCACCCAGCCGAACCGCAACCGGCTGCTGTGGCTGGACCCCAGCGTGGATGGCCTGAAGACGGGCCATACGGAATCCGCCGGCTATTGCATCGTGGCGACGGCGCGCCGGCCCAACGGCGCCGACCAACGCCGCCTGATCACGGTGGTGGTGGGCACGGCATCGGACAAACTGCGCACCCAGGAAAGCCGCGAGTTGCTGGAATGGGGGTTTCAGGGATTCAATACCATCAAGCTGTACGCGCGCGGCCAGGCCGTGGCCACGCCTGAAGTCTGGAAAGGCGAAAGCGACAGCCTGAAGGCCGGCTTTTCGCGGGACGCCTACGTGACCGTGCCCGCGGGCGCCAAGGTAGAACCCGTGTGGACGCCGCAAGAGCCGTTGGTGGCGCCCATTGCGGCACAGGACACCGTGGGGGCGCTGCGGGTGCTGGTGGACGGCAAGCCGTCCATGCAGTTCCCGGTAGTGGCGCTGGAACCGGTGGCGGAGGCGGGTTTCGCTGGACGGGCGTGGGATTCCGTCCGGTTGTGGTGGCGCGGCCATTCGAGTTGATCCGGGCTGGCGCGTCGGGTGACGACAAGGAGGTGTGCGATGGCAGTGAGCTTTCCTGGAGGGCCGGCCGCCGCACCAGGGCCGGATGATCCGCTGGCGCTGCTGTCCGCCTGCCATGGACGGATCGCTCGCCAATGCGCCACCTTGGCGCGGCTGGCGGCGCATCTGCCCGGGCACGGCAGCGATGCGGCGGCGCAGACGGCCGCCGCCAGCGTGGCGCGCTATTTCGACACCGCCGCGGCGCACCATCACGAAGACGAGGAAGCGGATCTTTTTCCGGCCTTGATTGAGTCGATGGCGGGATCCGACGCCGGCTGCCTGCACGCGCTGGTGCAAGGGCTCGTGGCCGAACATCGGCGCCTGGCGGACCTCTGGGCGCCGCTGCGGACCTTGCTGTCCGAGATCGCCGCCGGGCAGCCTGCCGTTTTGCCGCCGTCGCAGGTGCAAGCGTTCACCGAGGCCTATGCGGCGCATATCCAGCGCGAAGAAGATGAACTGCTGCCGATGGCTGCGCGTTTGATTTCCGACGATGCGTTGGCCGATATCGGACAGGCCATGAAGGCGCGGCGCGGCGGCGGCGCAAGCTGAGCCGGGACGCCAAGCAGTCGGAAAATGGCGCTACGATGCCTTTAGCCGGCGCATCGGGCGCTGGAATCTTCGCATTCACGCCATGAACCGCCACCGCGCATTCCGCCAGAAATTGCAGGATCCCGTTTTGATGCATGCCATGTCGGCGCATAACCCGATGTCGGCTCGCTTGGCGGCCGAGGCCGGGTTCGATGCGATCTGGGGCAGCGGTTTTGAACTCTCGGCAAGCTATGCGGTGCCCGACGCCAGCATTCTTTCCGCGTCGCAGCATCTGGACATGATGCGGGCCATTGCGGCCGCGGTCCAGGTGCCGGTCATCGCGGACATCGACACGGGATTCGGCAACGCCGTCAATGTGTCGTACATGCTGCCGCAATACGAAGCGGCGGGCGTGTCGGCGGTGGTGATGGAAGACAAGACCTTTCCGAAGGACACCAGCCTGCGCGCGGATGGCCGGCAGGAACTGGTGCGCGTGGAGGAATTCCAGGGCAAGGTCGAAGCGGCCTGCGCCGCGCGGCGCGATCCGGATTTCTGCGTGATCGCCCGCACCGAAGCCCTGATCGCGGGCCTGGGCCAAGACGAGGCGTTGGCGCGCGCGCACGCTTACGCGTCGGCGGGCGCCGACGCCATCCTGATCCATTCCAAGCAAAACACGCCGGACGAGATCGTGCGCTTCGCGCAGGCCTGGACAGGCCGCGTGCCGTTGGTGCTGGTGCCCACCGCCTATCCGCAGTTGCGTGAATCGGATATCCAGGCGTTGGGCAAGGTGGGGCTGGTGATCTACGGTAACCACGCCATCCGCGCGGCCGTCGGCGCGATGCGCGACGTTTTCGCCCGCATCCGCCAAGACGGCGGCATCCACGGCGTGGACGCCGGCTTGCCGACGGTGAAAGAGATCATCGCGCTGCAGGGAGACGCCCGCATGCGCGAGCTGGAACGCCGTTATCTGAAATAAGGCTGACGGCGGCGCGTTGCGCCAGCCCGGTCGAGCGATTACGCTAGGCGGCCTTGTCCGCAGGGATGCACGGCCGGACGAAGCAACCAAAAAAGGGGAATAGGACAGGATGACGCAGGGGGCTAGAAATCTGGCGGGCCGCATGTTTGGCTCATGGGTCGATGACGTCAACAAGCTGACTCTGCGCGCCGACTTGTCGGCCGGCCTGCTGGGCGCGCTGCTGGTGCTGCCGCAAGGGGTTGCGTTCGCGATGTTGGCGGGACTGCCTGCCGAGTACGGGCTGTATTCCGCCATCGTCCCCTGTATCGTCGCGGCGTTGTTCGGGTCCAGCCGCCATGTCATGTCGGGCCCCACAAACGCGAATTCGCTGGCGCTGTTCGCCGTGCTGACGCCCCTGGCCGCGGCGGGCAGCCCGGGCTATATCCAGCTGGCGCTGGCGGTGACGGTGCTGGTCGGCATCATGCAATGGCTGGTGGGCGTGTTGCGCCTGGGTTCGCTGGCGCATTTCATTTCGCCGTCGGCCCTGTTCGGCTTTACCAGCGGCGCCGCGCTGCTGATCGCGGTGCATGCCTTGAAGGACGCGCTGGGCGTGCCGTCGCCGGCCTCGCATGGGGCAGGCGCGCTGCTGGTCAGCGTGGGCACGCATATCGGCGATGTGCACAAAGGCGCCTTGCTGGTGACCCTGGTCACGCTGGGTGTGGCGTTGCTGGTGCGCCGGCTGGACAAGCGCAAGCCCTACATGCTGCTGGGACTGGTGGCGGGGGCGCTGGCGGCGGCCGCGTTCAATAGGTGGGCCGTGCCGCAGGGCGGCGTGCCGGTGTCGGTCGTGGGCGCCATCGCCCAGCCCTGGCCGCCGTTTCATGTGCCCAGCGTGGATTGGCGCACGCTGCCCGATCTGCTCAGCCTGGCCTTCGCGTTGACGATCGTGGCCCTGGCGCAATCGATCTCCATCGCCAAGGCCGTGGCGACGCGCTCCGGGCAGCGCATCGACGCCAACCGGGAATTCATGGGGCAGGGGCTGTCCAACATCGTGGGCGGCTTCTTCTCCTGCTATCTGTCCTGCGGGTCGCTGAACCGGTCCATCCCCAACTACGAAGCCGGGGCGAAGACGCCGCTGGCGGCCGTGTTTTCCGCAGTGCTGCTGGTGGTGCTGGTGGCCTTGTCGGCGCCGTTGCTGGCGATGATTCCCAATGCGGCGATTTCGGGTTTGCTGCTGCTGGTGGCGTGGACCTTGCTGGATATTCCGCGCTGGCGCCAATTGATCCGGATGCAGCCGGGCGAGTGCGCGATTGCCGGCGCCACGCTGGCAGCCACCGTCACGATCCGCATGGAAGTGGCGATTCTGCTGGGGACGGTGCTGTCGTTGATGGCGTATCTGCACCGCACCTCGCGGCCGGCGATGCGCACCATGGGCTTCGACTCCCGTGGGCTGGACCGGCGCTTCGTCGTGCTGGAGCACCACGAAGACGCGTTGCCCGAGTGCCCGCAGTTGAAGCTGCTGCGCATGGAAGGTTCGATCTATTTTGGCGCGGCGGCGCATGTGGCCCAGCGTCTGCACGAGTTGCGGGCGGCGCCGGATGCGCCACGCCATCTGCTGGTGATGGCCAAGAGCATGAACTTCATCGATCTGGCCGGCGCGCAGGTGTGGGAAGACGAATTGGCCGCGCGGCGCGCGATGGGCGGTGACTTGTATTTCCACCGGCCGCGGCCCGAAGTGCTGGACATGTGGCGCCGCACCGGCTTTCTGGATCGTCTGGGCGCCGACCATATTTTCCCCGACAAGGCCACGGCGCTGCACACCATCTACGGCAAGCTGGACCCGGCGATCTGCGCGGGCTGCAAGGCCCGGATCTTCTGGGAATGCCAGCCGCAAAACCCGCAAAGCGAACACTGACGCACCTCGCCGGCGCGCCGGTCAAGGGGCTTCGGTGCCCAGGTAGGCGGCGCGCACGCGAGGGTCCGCCGCAATGGCGGCGGGGTCGCCTTCGGCCATCAAGGCGCCGCGCACCAAGACCGCGATGCGGTCCGCATGCTTGAACACGACGTCCAGGCTGTGTTCGGTGAACAACACGGCAATGCGTTGCGTGTCGGCCAATTGGCGCGTCAGCCGCATCAGCGCATGCCGCTCGTTCGTGGCCATGCCGGCTGTGGGTTCGTCCATCAGCAGCAAGCGCGGCTGGTGCGCCAGTGCCATCGCCAGCTCGACCCGTTTGACGTCGCCATACGCCAGCGTGCCGCAGGCGGCATCGGCCTTGTCGGCCATTTGCACTTGCGCCAGCAAGGCCATGGCTTCCTCGGCGGCATGGCGGGCAGCGCGGCGCCAGGGGTTGAACAGCAGCCGGTCGCGCGACAGCAGGGCCGTCTGCACGTTTTCGCGCACGGTCATGGAGCGGAAGGTGGCGGCGGTCTGGAACGTGCGGCCCACGCCCAGCCTGCAGATCTTGCCGGCGGACAGGCCCACCAGTTCGCGGCCGTCCAGGCGGACGGATCCGGAATCGGGGCGCAGTTGACCGCCCAGCACGTTGAAGCAGGTGGATTTGCCGGCGCCATTCGGGCCGATCAGCGCCAGCATCCGGCCCGCTTCCAACGTGAAAGACACGCCGGCCAGCGCATCGATGCCGCCGAACGATTTGCGCAACGCGTCGACCTGGAGCAAGGCATTGGCCGATGTCATGCGCGCCTCCTGCCCAGCCGTGCGGCGGCGCCGGCCAGGCCTTCGGGAAACGCCATGACCAGCGCCAGGATGGCCAGGCCAAGCACGGCGTGCCAGTATTCGGTGCTGCGCGCCGCCACGTCCTGCAGCCAGGTGTAGGCGGCGGCGCCCACCAGCGGCCCCGCCAGCGTCTGCAGGCCGCCCAGCAACACCATGACCAGCCCGTCGACCGAACGGCTGACCGCCAGTACGTCTGGCGCGATGCTGCCCTTGGAGAACGCGTAGAGCGATCCGGCCAGCCCGGCAGCGAAAGACGCGGCGACAAAACCGGCCCACTGCACGCGCCGGGTCTCCATGCCCAGCGCCTCGGCGCGCATCGAGGAATCGCGCACGCCGCGCAACGCGTAGCCCAGCGGTGAAAACGCCAGGCGGCGCAGCCAGGCGATGCCTGCTGCGCACAATGCCAGCGTGACGTAATAGAACCAGGGGCCTTGCGCCAGCCAGGTCGACGGCCACACGCCGATCAGGCCATTGCTGCCACCGGTCACATCGTCCCATTGGTAGGCGAGCGCCCATAGGATCTGCGCCACGGCGAGCGTCAGCATCGCCAGGTACACGCCGGACAACCGTACGCAGAACCACCCGAACAGCAGCGCGCCGAAGGCGGCGGCGAACGGGCCCAGCAGCAATGCGGCTTCCATCGGCACGGCGGCCAGCTTCAACAGCAGCGCGGCGCCGTAGGCGCCCAGGCCGAACCAGGCGGCATGGCCGAAAGAGGTCATGCCGGCCAGTCCCGTCAGAAAATGCAGGCTGGCCGCGAACAGCGCGGCGATCAGGATCTCGGTCATCAGGATGCCCAGATACGGCCAGTACAGGGCGGCGACGGGAACCAGCGCCAGCAGGGCCAGCAGCAAAGCGTAGGTCAGGCGCAGTCGCCGGCCCGCGGGGGCGATGGGACGTTCCGGTGCCTCAGTGTGCGAGGCGGGCGCCGGCGGTTTGCCCAGCAGGCCCCAGGGCCGCACCACCAGCACCACGGCCATCACGGCAAATTCGGCCAGCAGCGTCAGCTTGGACAGGTTGAACAGCCAGGGGCCGATCTGGACCTGGCCCAGGAACACGAACACGGCTTTGACCGAGCAGATGAGGAGCGCGGCGAGGAACGCGCCCGGTATCGATCCCAGGCCGCCCACCACCACCACCACGAAGGCGCTGGCGATGATTTCCAGGTCCAGGCCCAGGGTCGCGGGTACGCGCGGCGCGGCCAATGCGCCGCCCAGGCCGGCCAGGAATGCCCCCAGTGTGAAGGCGGACGTGAACAGCCATGCCTGGTTCACGCCCAGCGCGGCCAGCATGCTGCGGTTTTCTGCGGCAGCACGCAGCAGCCGGCCCCAGCGCGTGCGCATCAGCAGCAACCACAGCAGGCCCAGTACCACCGGGCCGGCGGCGATCAGCAACAGGTCGTATTGCGGGTAGCGGCGCCCCAGGATCTGCACGGCGCCGGACAGGCCGGGGGCGCGCGCGGCAAACAGGTCTTCGGGGCCCCAGACCGCCAGCGCGGCGTCGCCGATGATCAGCACCAGGGCGAAGGTGGCCAGCAACTGGAACAGTTCGGGCGCCTGGTACAGCCGCTTGAGCACCAGCCATTCGGCGGCCGCCCCGATCAAGCCGGTGGCCAGGGCAGCCAGCAGCAATCCGGCCCAATAGCCGGCGCCGTCGCCGAAATACGTGGTGAACGTCCAGGCCAGGTAGATGCCCAGCATGTAGAACGACCCGTGCGCGAAGTTCACCACGCGGGTCACGCCGAAGATCAGCGACAGGCCCGCGGCGACCAGGAACAGCGCGCTGGCGTCCGCCAGGCCGTTAAGCAGCTGCGACAGCAGCCCGGACAGGCTCATCAGTGCGCGGGACGCATCTTGCGGACTTGTTCGTCGGGCGGCTGCAGGCGCGCGCCGTCGATATAGGCGAAGTCCTTCATGATGCCCTTGCCGTCTTCCACGGCCGTCACGCCCACGTAGACGCCCATCGTGGATTGATGGTCGATCTTGCGGTACTGGATCTGTCCATAAGGCGTGTCCACCTTCAGGCCGGCGAAGGCGTCCACCAGCTTTTCGGTGTCGACCGCGCCCGCCGCCTTCAGGCCCTGGGCGATGGACATCAGCGACGCATAGCCCACGACCGAGCCCACTTTGGGCGTTTCGTTGTAGCGTTTCTTGTAGGCGTCGACGAAGGCGTTGTTGGCCGGCGTATCGATGGCGTACCAGGGGTAGCCGGTGACGATCCAGCCCGACGGCGTATCGGCGCCCAGCGGCTCCAGATATTCCGGTTCGCCCGACAGCACCGACACGACTGCGCGGTTTTCGAACAGGCCGCGCGTGTTGCCTTCACGGACGAAGCGGGTCAGGTCGGCGGCGAACAGCACGTTGAAGATGGCGTCGGGCTTGGCGTCAGCCAAGGCTTGCACCACGGCCCCGGCGTCCACCTTGCCCAGCGGCACGGCCTGTTCGGCCACGAATTCCACGTCGGACTGGAACGACTTCATCATGGCCTTGAACGTGGCCACGGCGGACTGCCCATATTCATAGTTGGGATACACGATGGCCCAGCGCTTCTTGCGCAAGGCCAGCGCCTTGGGCGCCAGCGCGGCCACGTGCATCCACGTGGAAGGCCGCAAGCGGTAGGTGTAGCGGTTGCCTTCCTGCCAGGTGATCTTGTCGGTCAGCGGCTCGGCGGCCAGGAAGAACACCTGCTGCTGCTTGGCGAAGTCGGTCAGGGCCAGTCCGGTGTTGGACAGGAAGCCGCCGAACAGCAGCTCGACTTTTTCGCGCGCCAGCAGTTCCTGGGCGGCGCGCACGGAATCGCCGGGGTTGCCGTTGTCGTCGCGCGAGATGACTTCCAGCTTCCGGCCCAGCACGCCGCCTTCGGCGTTGACTTGTTCAAGCGCCAGCTGCCAGCCTTTCTTGTAGGGGCCCAGGAAGGCGGGGATGGCCTTGTAGCTGTTGATCTCGCCGATGCGGATCGGCGGCTCCTTGTCTTTGGCGACGGCTACGGCGACCGGGGACAGTGCCAGGGCCAGGAGCGCGGGCGCGACGGCGCGGCGCAGCAGGGTAAGGCTGGGACGAAGCATGGCAGGGTATCGCAGGCAAGAGGGGGATCGGGCGTCGCCGCGCGGCACGGGGCGCTGCTGGTTGCGGCCCAATTGAAACACGCGCCTTTGCCAGGCGGCAATAGAAGCTTGCCCTGCATGGGGCGGCCAGGCAGCGGTCAATAAAAATGGCGGCCTTGCTGCGCACGCTTGTGGCCCCCAGGGGGCGGCTTCACCGAGAGGCGGCCGGGCAATAAAAAAAGCCCTGCATTGCAGGGCTCTTTTGGACTCACCAGAAGACCGGCTGAATTACTTCAGCTTGGTTTCCTTGTAGTCAACGTGCTTGCGAGCGACCGGATCAAATTTCTTGATCAGCATCTTCTCGGGCATGTTGCGCTTGTTCTTGGTGGTCG
Source organism: uncultured Achromobacter sp. (assembly GCA_963530045.1). Taxonomy (GTDB): domain Bacteria; phylum Pseudomonadota; class Gammaproteobacteria; order Burkholderiales; family Burkholderiaceae_B; genus Achromobacter. The sequence goes on along the minus strand of CAUSDE010000003.1, from coordinate 184,299 downwards.
TGTAGAAATGACCCGTGCCGGCAGTCGACTCGAGCTTGATCTTTTCGCGGATACCTTTGGCCATGTCGTGCTCCTAGTATGGTGATTGTAGGGGAGGCCGATTAGGCGATTTCGCCGCGGGCACGCATGTCGGCCAGGACGGCGTCGATGCCGTTCTTGTCGATCGTGCGGATGGCCTTGGCCGAAACACGCAGGCGGACCCAGCGGTTTTCGCTTTCAACCCAGAACCGGCGCGATTGCAGGTTCGGCAGGAAGCGACGCTTGGTCTTGTTGTTTGCGTGCGAAACATTGTTGCCCACCATCGGGCCTTTGCCGGTCACTTGGCATACGCGTGCCATGGATGCACCTCTTTATGTCGTTCTTTTCGCGCATCGCTTGGGGGGTAGACAGGGTTTTAGCCGCCGGGCTGTGTGGGAAGCGCAATGTGTTGCCTGTTGCGCTGCCTTTGCCGGCCACCCAGTCTTAGTGGATGAGGGGGATCGGGATCCGCCCGTGCTTATACCCGCTGCCTGCCACCCGCTGAAATCCATGCTTGGAATTCTTGCCGAATTCCTGGACCGGATTTCTCAACGCTACGCGGTTGGGGTCAGAGTGCTGCACTACAAAGCATAGTAGTCCAACACGGGAAACTTCATGTGAAGACTTAGATTCTAATACGAAAAAGCCAAATAAATCAAGTGGCCCTGGCTACGCCGTATGCGTCTGCGCGACACGGCCCGATAACCAGGACAGGCAGGCGCAGGTGGCCAAGGTGGTCGTCAGGGGCAGGGCGCTGTCCGTTTGCCAGGCGCTGACGGCGAAACCGGCCAACGCGCCGCAAGACAATTGAAGCGTCCCCAATAAGGCGGAGGCTGCGCCCAGGCGCTTGCCCTGGTCCGACAGCGCCAGCGCCGCCGAGTTCGGGTTCACGAAGCCCTGGCTGCCCATGTAGGCGATCAGGCACAGCATCAACAGGGGCAGCGTCATCCAGCCGGCCAGCGTCAGCGCCACGGCCGCGAGGCTGGCGATGGCCAGCGAGGTCAGGGCCTTGCGTTGCAGTTGGCGGGGCTTGTAGGTGCGCAGCAGCCGAGCGCTGATCTGCGAACAGATGATGAGCGACAGCGCGTTGGTGCCGAACAGCAGGCCGTAATACTGTGGCGGCACCCCGTACAGTTCGATGAAGACGCGCGGCGATCCGATGATGTAGGCGAACATGCCGGCCTGGCCGAAGCCGCCCGCCAGGCTGTGCGCCATGAAGCCGCGATGCGCGAACAGGTCGCGGTAGTTGCGCAGGATGGTGCTCCAGCGCAGGGGCACGATGCGTTCCGGCGCCAGCGATTCCTTCATGATCTTAGCCACCGCCAGCATCAGCATGGCGCCGCCGGCCAGCATGATCCAGAACAGGCTGCGCCATGAGGCGATGGCCAGCAATTGGCCGCCGGCAAGCGGCGCCAGAATCGGAGCCAGGCCCATGATCAGCATCAGCAGCGACATCGCGCGCGCCGCCTCATGGGTTTCATAGTGGTCGCGGATGACCGCGCGGGGAATCACGATGCCCGCTGCGCCGCCCATGGCCTGCACGACGCGCCAGCCCGTCAGGGCCTCGACCGAGCCCGACAGGGCGCAGCCCAGCGATGCCACCATGAACAGCGCCAGACCCACCATCAGCGGCGGCTTGCGGCCGTAGCGGTCGGCCATCGGGCCGTAGAACACCTGCGCCAACGCCAGCCCGATGAGGTAGGCCGCCAGCGTGCGTTCGACGTCGCCGCGCGGCACGCCCAGGTTCGCCGCGATGGTCGGGAACGCGGGCAGGTACATGTCGATGGCGAACGGGCCGATCGCCGTCAGCGCGCCCATGAGAATGAGCCAACCGGGCAGGCTGCTGCGGGAAACGGGTGATGGGGGCATGGTGGTCGCGGTAAAACGCAGAGACAGGGCGCGCACGCATTTGGTTGCACGGTTTGCGCCAAGCCAGCGACTGTATCACGGGTAACCTGACACGCAAATTTCAGCTATTTTCCGATACAGTCGTGAGCGTCCGTAAAGTACTCAGAGGAGAAGTCGTGAATCCTTTGCTATCTGTTGTGGAACGCAAGCTTGAGGCCTTGCCCGTCCCCGTCCAACTGGTGCTGCCTGACGGCGCCGTGCTCGGACCTCCTGATCCGCGCGTCCGTTTCGTGGCGCACGACAAGACGGCGCTGGCCCACCTGGCCGAGGGCGCCGTGGGCGTGCTGGGACAGGACTACGTGGAAGGCCGCATCGACATCGAAGGCAATATGCGCGACGTGATGGCTGCGGCGTCGGCCCTGCTGCCGGGTTCGCCGGTCGACGCGGCACGCGGCGGCTGGCTTACGGAGCTGGTCCGCAAGGTGATGTCCGTGTGGCGGCACTCCGTCGAGCGCGACGCCAAGCAGATCGAATTCCATTACGACCTGTCCGACGATTTCTACGCCCTGTGGCTGGATCCGCGCCGCGTCTATTCCTGCGCCTATTACCGCACGCCGGACATGACGCTGGCCCAGGCCCAGGAAGCCAAGCTCGATCACATCTGCCGCAAGCTGCGGCTGCATGCGGGCGAACGCTTTCTGGACGTGGGGGCGGGGTGGGGCGGATTGCTGCTGTGGGCCGCCGAACACTACGGCGTGGACGCCACGGGCATCACGCTGTCGCGCAACCAGCACGCCCACGTCACGAAACTGATCCAGGAAAGGGGCCTGGCCGGCCGGGTCCGCATGGAATTGCTGGACTACCGCAAGCTGGACGAATCCACGCCTTACGACAAGATCGCGTCGGTGGGCATGTTCGAGCACGTGGGGCGGGCGCAGCTTGAAGGCTATTTCGCCAAGCTGCGCCGCCTGCTCAAGCCGGGCGGCCTGATCATGAACCATGGCATCACCGCGGCCGGGGTCTACAACCCCGAGTTGGGCAACGGCATGGGCGAATTCATCGAAAAGTACATCTTCCCCGGCGGCGAACTGACCCACATCAGCGTCGTCATGGAAGCCATGACCAATGGCGGCCTGGAGGAGGTGGACGTGGAGAACCTGCGGCCGCACTACGCGCGCACGTTGTGGGCCTGGAGCGATGCGCTGGAGGCCCGCCTGCCCGAGGCCGCGCAAGTGCTGGGCGGCGAGCAGGGCGCGCGGTCGCTGCGGGCGTACCGGCTGTACCTGGCCGGCTGCGCCATGGCGTTCGAGCATGGGTGGATCGCCTTGCACCAGATCCTGGGCCAGCCCCCGGCGACCGGCCGTCTGGACGAACTGGACAATCCCGCGGACCTCTCGTATCCGTGGCGGCGAGACTATATGTATGGCGGCGAGACGGGCCGTTGAGAAGGGGCGCAGGCGGGCTCGCCTCAGCCGGTTTCCGTCCTTGCCGCCTTGATGCGAGAGGCGGGCCAAGCGAATGGATTTCAGCTGAACACAGGCTGAAAATTGGCCAAATACTATCGTTTCAGGTGCGCGAAACTGCACTTTCCGGCCGTCCTGGAACCGATAGTATGTATTAATAAGCGCAAAATATTTACTGAATGTATCTTTGATTTGAATGCGGGTTTTCTTAGGGGAATTTCGTAATCTCCCTCTAGTCGATGGGGGTTATCCCGTAGCTTTTTTGCCGGGAATGTATCTGTTTTGTTCAGACTGAGGGTTGGGTGGCGCGGTAATTTCGTTTAAGATGCTGCCTTCTTCGTTCAGTTTGTTCACTTTCTGCGGGTTTTCAAAAACATTGTTTTTGAAGCTCCTGTCTTAGCAAGATTCCGCACCGCTTGCGGATCCTCTTGTCGCTAGTGTCGGTTTGTATTGGCGGTTCTGCCCGTCTTCCGCACAACCCCCTTAGCTCCATGGCACTTCCGGGCCAAGCCCGGCGTGTGTCCCTGAACCTATGGAGGCAAAAGCCAAATGCGTTTTACCCCTGTCAAGACCCTGGCCGCCGCGGCCGTTCTGTTTGCGTTTGCCGGCGCGGCCCAAGCCGCCGACGCACCGCAATGCGAAATCAAGCGTCCGGTCAATTTCGGCGCCATGAACTGGGAATCCAACCTGGTCCTGGTTGATGTCGAACGTTTCATCATGGAAAAGGGCTACGGTTGCAAGACCGAAACCCTGCCGACGGAAACCTTGCCCGCCCTGGCCGCGCTTGAGCGCGGCGACCTGGATATCAATACCGAAATCTGGCTCAACAGCGTGGCCGATCCTTGGGATCGCGCCGAAAAGACCGGCAAGGTTAAGCGCATCGGCGATCTCTACATGGGCGCCGAAGGCTGGTATATCCCCCGCTACACGGCGGAACGCCTGCCTGAACTGAAGTCCGCGGCCGACCTGCCGAAGTTCAAGGACAAGTTCAAGGATCCCGAAGAGCCCGGCAAGGGCCGTTTCTACGGCTGCCCGGCGGGTTGGGGTTGCGAGATCACCAGCAACAACCTGTTCCACGCGCTGAAACTGGACGACAGCTACACGCTGTACTCGCCCGGCACGGGCGCGGCGCAGAAGGCGGCGCTGATGTCGGCATACAAACGCAAGCAGAACGTGGTCTTCTACTACTGGTCGCCCACGCCGCTCGTCGGCGCCATGGATCTCGTCAAGCTGGACATGCCGCCCTTCGACGCCGAAAAGCACAAGTGCCTGACGTCGTCCAAGTGCGCCAACCCCGAGCCCAGCGCCTATCCCGACAATCCCGTCTTCACCGCGGTGAACACCAAGTTCTCTGAAGAAGCGCCCACGCTGACCGCCTTCCTGGCCAAGGTGTCGGTGCCGCTGCCGGTGATCAATGAAACGCTGGCCCACATGGAAGAGTCTGGCGACGATTCCAGCACCGTGGCCAAGTGGTTCCTGAAGAACAAGCCCGACGTCTGGACCAAGTGGGTCCCCGCCGACGTCGCCGGGCGCGTCCAAAGCGCGCTGTAACGCATCGTGGTGCAGGCCTCGCGCCGCTTCGGCGCGTGCCGGCCCGGCCAGCAGGAAAGTCTTCCAGCTTGTCGGGCCGCCTCAAGGGAAAAAGCCCCGTGCGGGCAAGTTGCCCTGGGCTTTTTCCCCTGGGATGGCTGTTTGCCGGACGCCCGTGTCCGGACGCAAGCCGTTGGCGCCGTCCGTCCTGCAGCCTGTTTCCGTCAAGGAAACCGCCCGGCTGCATGGACATCCGGTCTTTCGGAGTATCCGGCGGCGACCGCCGCCGTAAGCGCCCCAGAATGGAGTCGAAACAATGTTTCCTGAAATTATTCCCGCCCGTCAGGTAAGGGCGGCGATCGACGGGTTCGTCGATCACCTGGTCACCAATTACGCGGACACGCTCGAGACCCTGTCTCAGCCGGTCCTGCACGCCTTGGTGTGGTTGGAGCAACTGCTGCGCAACTCGCCCTGGTGGGCGGTGGTCGCCGTGACCGTGGCCATCGCGTGGGGCGTCAGCCGTCGCATCGGCCTGAGCCTGGCGATGGGCGCGCTGCTGTGCGTGATCGGCGTGCTGGGCTTGTGGGACGCCGGCATGCAGACGCTGGCGCTGATGATCATGGCGGCCGGCCTGTCGGTGCTGATCGGCATTCCGCTGGGCGTGCTGATGGCGCGCGTGAACTGGCTGCGCTCCATCATGCTGCCGGTGCTGGACGTGATGCAGACCATGCCCAGCTTCGTGTACCTGATTCCGGTCGTGATGCTGTTCGGCCTGGGCAAGATCCCCGCCATCATCGCCACCGTGATCTACGCCGTGCCGCCGCTGATCCGCCTGACCGACCTGGGCATCCGCCTGGTCGACCGCGAAGTGCTGGAAGCCTCGCGGGCGTTCGGCGCCAATCCGCGCCAGCAATTGTTCGGCGTGCAGTTGCCGCTGGCCTTGCCCAACATCATGGCTGGCATCAACCAGACCACGATGATGGCCTTGTCGATGGTGGTGATTGCCTCGATGATCGGCGCGCGCGGCTTGGGTTATGAAGTGCTGTTGGGGATCAACCGTCTGGAAGTGGGCCGCGGCCTGCTGGCGGGCTTGGGTATCGTGGTGCTGGCCGTGCTGTTCGACCGGATCACGCAATCGTATGGACAGCGCATGCGCATGGGAGGCCAGCGATGAGCAAGATCGAGGTCAAGAACATCTACAAGGTCTTCGGTTCGCATCCGAAGAAATGGCTGGAAGCCGCGCAGAACGGCATGAGCAAGGAACAGCTGCTGGCCGAAAGCGGCCACACGCTGGGCCTGCGCGACATCAGCCTGTCGATTGAAGAAGGCAGCATCTACGTCATCATGGGCTTGTCGGGTTCCGGCAAGTCGACGCTGATCCGCCACTTCAACCGCCTGATCGAGCCCAGCGCGGGCCACATCCTGGTCGACGGCGTGGACGTGGTCAGCCTGAACAAGCGCGACCTGGAAGTCTTCCGCCAGAAGAAGATGAGCATGGTGTTCCAGCGCTTTGGCCTGTTCCCGCACCGCACGGTGCTGGACAACGCCGCGTACGGCCTGACCGTGCAAGGCGTGGGCAAGGCCGAACGCGAGAAGCGGGCCCGCGACTGGCTGGAGCAGGTGGGCCTGGCCGGCTTTGAAAACCAGTATCCGCATCAGTTGTCGGGCGGCATGCAGCAGCGGGTGGGACTGGCGCGCGCGCTGGCGACCGACGCTGAAATCCTGCTGATGGACGAAGCGTTCTCGGCGCTGGACCCGTTGATCCGCCGCGAAATGCAGGATCAGTTGCTGCAGCTGCAGGCCAAGCTGAACAAGACCATCGTGTTCATCACGCATGATCTGGACGAGGCCCTGCGCCTGGGCAACCGCATCGCCATCCTGAAGGACGGCGAACTGGTGCAGGAAGGCACGCCGGAAGACATCCTGCTGAACCCGGCCAATGATTACGTCCAGTCGTTCCTGCAGGACGTGAACCGCACCAAGGTGCTCAATGCCACGCACGCCGTGAATCCGGCGCGCCTGACGCTGACCATGCGTTCGCGTCCCGCGCATGCTCTGGACCGCATGCGGGCGATGGACTACGAGTACGCGCCGGTGCTGGACGGCAAGCGGCTGGCGGGCGTGTTGACCGCCAAGGCCGCTGAAGAAGCGATCCAGCAAGGCGCGCGCGACGTGTCGCGCTTTGTCGAAGACCTGGCGTCGGTGCCGGCCACGGCAGGCCTGGGCGAAGTGCTGGCGCAGCTGGTGCATAGCGACCAGCCGGTTGCCGTCACGGGCGAGGACGACGAGTTCCTGGGCATGCTGTCGCGCAAGAAGGTCGTCGAGCTGGTGACCCCGGCGCTGACCGAGACCGCGGCGACCCCGGAGGCCGCCGCCAGCGAGCTGGAAGCCCAGCCTGCTCCCGAGCATCGGGGCGAAGCGGCCTGACCGCGTCCGTACGCCGGTAGGGCGCCTGGCGCCCGGACTTTGCCCGCCTGCAACTGCTTGCACGCGGGCAAAGTCGCTATATGATGGCTGGCCGGTCAGTTCGGCCGGACTCCTGCTATTCGAAAAATCGGAAGCCGTCATGCCAATCTTGAATGTCCAGATCCTGCTAGGCCACTCGGCCGCCCAGAAGGCCGCGTTGTTGAAGGCGGTTTCCAACGCCGTGGTGGAAAGCATTGCCGCGCCGCTGCCCAGCGTGCGCATCGTGCTGCAGGAAGTGCCTGCTGAAAACGTGATCGTGGCCGGTGAAATCGGCAAGCGCATGGTGCGCGTGGACGCGGCGCTGATCGAAGGGCGCGACGAAGCCAAGAAGGCCGCGCTGATTGCGGCGGTGAACCAGGCCGTCTGCACCAGCATCGATATTTCCGGGGAAGACGTGCGGGTGCTGATCCGCGACGTGCCCAAGGTGGACATGGGCGTGGCCAACGGCATCAGCGCCAAGGCCGCCGGCCGCTGAGCCGGGCAGGGGCGCGGCTCAGCCCGCCCCCTCATTGCATCTTCAGGCCCAGTTCGGCCACGAAGCGCTTTTCTTCCGCCACCTGCCGCATGGCGTAGTCGGTATAGGCCGCGCTGTCCATCAGCATGTGCGGCTGGTCGGCGTTCTCCAGCGCGCGGTTGTAGCCGGGGTCGCGCCTAGCGCCTAGCGCCAGGCGTAGCCCGGTTCAGGCCAGTTGATCGGACGTGATGACGTGCATGCCGGGTGGCGCGTTGATGGCGGCCTCCAGCATCGCTTGGGCGATCGTGGGGGCAGGGTTGATTCGCCAACGGCGCGGCAGCAGCGGGCCCAGCACCGTCAGCGCGCAGAGGGCGGCGCGTTCGCCCAGGCGGAACTCGGCGCGCCGGCCGCCGATCAGCCCGGGCTGCACCAGCGTCAGGGACGCGAAACCCAGGCCGGCGAGGTCACGTTCCAACTCGCCCTTGACCCGGTTGTAGAAAAAGCGCGACGACGCGTCGGCGCCGATGGCCGAGTTCAGCACATAGGCGGAGGTGCCGTGCTGGCGGGCCAGGCGGGCCACGGCCAGCGGATAGTCGTGGTCGACCTTGCGGAACGCGGCTTCGGAACCCGCGACGCGCAGGGTCGTGCCCAGCGTGCAGATCACGGCGTCGGCGCGCCACCAGTCGGCGTCTTGCGGCAGGCGGTCGAAGTCGGCCACGGGTGACTGCAGCTTGGGGTGCGCCGGCAGGGGGCGCCGGGCGATCGAGACCACGTCCGTCACGCGCGGATCGGCCAGGGCCTGATCCAGCACATGGCGGCCGACCAGGCCAGTCGATCCGATCAGAAGCAGCTTCATGGAAGACTCCGGGAGGGCGTTACGCCGTGGTGTCGCCCGCCGCTTCGGGCTGATAGACGATCTCTTCGATCGTGGCGGCATGCTCGGTCTGGTTGGGCGCCGTCCAGGTGATGCGCTGGCCCTGGCGCGAGCCGATCAGGCTCAGCCCCAACGGCGACAACACGGAAACCTGGCCTTGCGCCAGGTTCGCGTCTGCCGGATAGCATAGGGTGACGATCATTTCATCGCCGTTGGCATTCAGCAGGCGCATGCGCGAGCGCATCGTGACGATGTCCGGCGTGACGTCTTCAAGCGTGATGATGGGCGCGGAATCCAGGATGTCCTGCGTGGCGTCGATCGCCTCGCGCGACAGGCCGGCGGCGCTGGCGGGGCGGGTGATCATGCCCAGCAGGCGGGCGTGGTCCAGGGCGGTGATCAGTTTGTCTTGCGGCAAGGCGTTCATGTCGATTCTTCTTAGACGTATGGCCCCCTCGGCAGACACTTTTCAGGCTTGCTCGGGTGGGGCGATGGAGGGTGTGACAGCGCTTTCGGGAAAAGAAGGCCAAGCAGCGCCGCGACGAAGCGTATCGATTGAAGCCGGTCTCAAAAGATACGCCGCCGTCGCGATGGACGGCGGATAAGCACCCTGACCCGGGGGAGCGCCCACACGGGCGGGTTCAAGCGTCGTTGCGGCGCAGGTTGTCGCGCGTTTGGCGCCCAATCTGCTGTCGGCAACGGCCAAGTATATAGGCCATTGTGGGGACGGGGGTGGCAAGCGTCCTGAGGCGGGCGGACAGGCCCGCCCGTTGAACGCGTTTTTCCGGGTGAGCTCAGCCCTTGATGAAGGCCAGCAGGTCCGGATTGATGACCTCGCCATGCGTCGTCAGCATGCCGTGCGGAAAGCCCGCATACACCTTCAGCGTGCCGTTCTTCAGCAGTTTGACCGACAGCCGGGAGGAGTCGTCGATCGGCACGATCTGGTCGTCGTCGCCGTGCATGACCAGGGTGGGGACGGTGATGGCCTTCAGGTCTTCAGTCTGGTCGGTTTCCGAAAAGGCCTTGATGCCCTCGTAATGCGCCTTGGCCGAGCCGATCATGCCTTGCCGCCACCAATTATTGATGACGCCTTGCGACACTTGCGCGCCCGGGCGGTTGAACCCGTAAAAGGGCCCGGACGCCACGTCGGTGAAAAACTGGGCGCGGTTCGCAGCCAGCGCCGCGCGGAAACCGTCGAATACCTCGATCGGCGTGCCGCCCGGGTTGGCATCGGTCTTGACCATCAAGGGCGGCACGGCGCTCACCAGCACGGCCCGGGCGACCCGGCCTTGCGGCTGGCCGAACTTGGCGACATAGCGCGCCACCTCGCCGCCTCCGGTCGAATGGCCGATGTGGACGGCGTTGCGCAGATCCAGGTGCTCGGCCACCGCCGACGCGTCTGCGGCGTAATGGTCCATGTCGTGGCCGTCGCTGACCTGGCTGGAACGGCCGTGGCCGCGGCGGTCATGGGCAATGACGCGAAAGCCCTTGGCGACGAAGTAGAGCATTTGCGCATCCCAGTCGTCGCTCGACAAGGGCCAACCGTGGTGGAACATGATGGGCTGGGCCGTCTTGGGGCCCCAGTCCTTGAAGTAGATCTGCACGCCGTCGGGGGTAGTGATGGTGCTCATGGTCAGTGACTCCGGGAAGAGGCAGGGGGAGGGGAACCGCGGGGGGGATGGCCGGGCCCTGGCGCCAGCCATCCTGCAGCGTAGCCGGCATGGCGACCCGGAGCTTGTACGTTATCAAGCAAATTTGGACGAAATCAACCTTGGCGGGGTATTACTCCCGCCTGGGCGGCGGCCGTCCGCCGGACCTGGACGGCGGCGGCTGCCGCCAGCAGCAGCAACAGGCCGGCGGCCACTGCATAAGGCACCCAGGGGCGCAGCCCATACAGCAGCGTGCACGCCAGGGGCACGACCACCATCGCCATGCCCTGGATGGCGGTGACCGAACCGGCCGCGATGCCCTGTTCTTCCGGGGTCACGGCATTGGCGGCCAGGGTCTGGATCGAGGGGAATACCAGGCCCATGCCCGCCGCCATCAGCGCATAGCTGAGCAGGAAGCCGGCCGTGCCCGGCAGCACCGCAATCAGGAAGAAGCCCGAGCTGGCCAGCACGGCGCCCGAGGTCAGGCAACGTGCCGCATTCATTTTCCGGGCGCGGGCCAGGGCAAGCTGTACCAGGATCAGCACGATGCCCACGGTGGCCATGGCGATGCCCGCGACGCGCGCGGCGGGGCCGGCCTCCAGGTGCAGGGCGTCCATGGCGTAGAAGCCCACGATCATCTGCGCGGTGATCACGCCGCTCATGGCCAGAAGCATGGCGGCAAGCGGCAGCCGCAGGCGGCGGTCGGACAATTTCAGCGGAGGCGTGCCGCGGGGCGCGTGCGACGCGTCCGACGGCAGGCGCAGCATCAGCCATGCCGTGCCCAGCACCGGCAGGACCGCGGCCAGGTACAGCGGAACGATGAGGCTGTCCTTGACCAACAGACCGCCGATGGCAGGCCCCAGGACCATGCCGACGCCGTTGGCGGCGCCCAGTTTGGCCATCATGGCGCCGCGCTGCTCGGGCGCGGTGATGTCGGCGATCCGCGCGGCGCTGACGGCGGGCATGGCCGCGTAGAAGGCGCCGATCAGGCCGCGCAGGGCCAGCAACGCCGCCAGCGCGACCCACTGCGCGGGCGGTTCGGCCAGCATCCTGTCCAGCGCCCACGCCAGCAGCAGATAGCTGACGATGTAACCGGCCGCGGCGCGCAGCAGCGTGGTCCGGCGCCCCACGCGATCGCTGCGGCGGCCCCAATAACGCGCCATCAGCATCCACAGCAGGCCGGCCACGGTCACGACCAGCCCTCCTTGCCATTCCGCCAGCCCCAAACCGCGCACGACGGGGCCGATCACGGGCACGAACGCCATCATGGCGGTCAGGCACAGCATATTGAAAACGAACAGGGCAGCGGCTTCTCTGCGGGTAGAGGCAGGCGTGGGAGTCAAGGCGGCATCTTTGATGAGGATGAAAACCGTTATCATCTACGCCGGGGCGTGGATGCGCTAGCGAATCTGCGCCGGAGATGGCGGAATTGAGGAAATATGGGCGAACGGCTTCGGACGACCCGCGCGACCGACGGTCCGCTGACTGCGGAGGACATGCTGCGCCTGATGCCTCAGGACTGGGCGGATATCCGCACGGAGCATGAACTGGCGGGCGGCGTTTCCATCGGCTGCTATGAGGGCACCCCCGTTACCGACTGGGCCATCCATGGCGCCGCCGTCCCCAGCATGGGTTTGGCCGTGATCCTGGAAGGGCAGTTCGGCCTGGGCTTCGAGGGCGGCGCGCCGTTGCACGTCAAACCGGGCACCGTGATCCTGCATTCCACCGACGCCCTGGTGCCTGGCTGGGACGAATTCAAAGGCCGGCGCGCCATCCGCACCGTCGATATCCGGTTTTCGTCGGACGCTGTGCGTCCGATCTGGGAGCAAACGCTGCTGGCCGCACCTTGCGGCATGCTGGCCGACGAGGCCAGCGTGCCGGACCGGCGCGCGCACCTGGCGGTGCTGCCGGCCTGGTCCGGCATCGCGCGCATCGCGGGCGAGATCCTGAACTGGCGCCACGACCGCAGCGCGATCGCCGCGTTGTACCTGCAAGGCAAAGCCAACGAGGCCCTGGCGCTGACGCTCAAGCACGTGAACGACGGCCGTCGTGCGCTACCGCAGCCGGCCGACCGCCGCCGGCTGGCCGAGGCCTACCACCGCATTCAGCGCCATTACGCGCAATGCAATACCGTGCGCCAATTGGCGCAATGCGTGGGTTTGAGCGAAAAGCGCCTGCAGGCAGGCTTCCTGTCGCTGTACGGCAAATCGGTGCACGCGTGCCTGCTTGAGGCAAGAATGGATGCGGCGGAAAGCCTGTTGAAGCGCGGCGGCTCGGTCACGGATACGGCCTATAGCGTCGGCTTCGCCAGCCTTAGCCATTTCATCAAGGCGTTCAAGGCCCACCGCGGGGTCACGCCCGGACATTGGCTGAAGGGCGGCTAGGCGATCGTGTAGAGTTCCCGTCACTACGCCCCCGGGCATCGTCCAACCCGCAATCAGGACCCACCATGAGCAAGATCGAACGCCTGCGCCTGCCGGAAAATGATCCGGTCTTCGGCGGCAACCGAATTTTCGACCTCTTCCAGTATTCGCCCGCAGTCACGGCCCACGGGCTGGTGCACATCTCGGGCCAGATAGGGCTGCGCGCGGATGGCGCCATCCCGGAATCCGCCAAGGAGCAGGCCGAGTTGGCCTTCCAGCGCATTCAAGCCATCCTGGGGCACCTGGGCCTGGATTTCTCCAACCTGGTGGAAATGGTCTCTTACCACGTGGACGTGGGCGCGAACCTGGCCGACTTCCGCGCGGTGAAGGAGCAGTACATTCGCGCCGACTTTCCAGCGTGGACGATTCTGGGCGTGGCGGCACTGGCTCGGCCCGAGCTGGTCGTCGAGATCAAAGTCGTCGCGGCCAAGTGAGCGCCCCCGAATCGTGGCGCAAGCCCTGACGCAGCCGGCGGTTGTACCCCCGCCCGTCCAGGACTAAGCTGCAGGCTTGGCTATCGAAAGCGGCGCTTGTGGATCCGCAAGTCAGCAACCCGGACCCGCTCGCCGCAAGGAGAGCAGCATGCGGCATGCAGTGGATCTCTCGGGGCGCGTGGCAGTCGTCACCGGCGCCAATTCCGGAATCGGTCGCGGTATTGCGCTGGCGTTGGCGGCAGCGGGCGCGCGGGTGGTCGTGAACCACCGGCCCAATGAAGACTCCGAGCGGCGCGGCGCAGAAGTCGCCCAGGAAATCGCGCGGGCAGGCGGGCAGGCCGTCACCGCGGCTGCCGACATCAACCGCGAGGAGGACGTCGAGCATCTGTTCCGTGTCGCCCAGGATCGTTTCCAGGGCGTCGACATACTGGTCAACAACGCCGGCATCGAACAGCCGGCCGCGATCCAGGACATGACGCTGGCCCAATGGCAAAAGGTGATCGACACCAACCTGACGGGCCAGTTCCTGTGCGCCCGCGCCGCGGTCCGCGCATTCCTGAACCGTACGCCCAGGCCGCCGGCCGATGCGGCAGCGGGCAAGATCATTTTCATCAGTTCGGTCCATGAAGTCATTCCGTGGGCATTCCAGTCCAACTACGCGGCGTCCAAAGGCGGCGTGTCGCTGCTGATGCAGTCGCTGGCGCAAGAGTTGGCGCCGATGAAGATCCGCGTCAATTCCGTGGCGCCCGGGGCGATCCGCACGCCCATCAACGCGCCTGCGTGGAACACCCCGGAAAGCCTTGCCGCGTTGCTCAAGCTGATCCCGTACGGGCGCATCGGGGAACCGGACGACGTGGCGCGCGCCGTGGCGTGGCTGGCCAGCGACGATTCCGACTACGTGACGGGGTCAACCTTGTTCGTGGACGGGGGCATGACGCTGTATGCCGCCTTTCGCGGCGCGGGTTGAACCCATGTCGAAACCCATTGAAGACTATGGCCTGATCGGCAACATGTTGTCGGCTGCGCTGGTGGCGCGCGACGGTTCCATCGACTGGCTCTGCCTGCCGCATTTCGATTCGCCGGCGTGTTTCGCGGCCCTGCTGGGCGATGACAGCCACGGCCGCTGGCTCCTGGCGCCAAGCGCTCCCGGCGTCGTCACCACACGCCGCTATCTGCCGGAGACGGCGGTGCTGGAAACGCGCCATGAGACGCCGGATGGAGTGGTGCGCGTCTACGACTTCATGCCGCTTAGCGACGACGAAGAGCGGGTGGACGTCGTGCGTATCGTGCAGGGCGAGTCGGGCTGCGTGGACATGCGGATGGAACTGACGCTGCGTTTTAACTACGGGCAGGCGGTTCCCTGGGTGCGCCGGCGCGATTATGGACTGAGCGCCATCGCCGGGCCGGATGCCGTCGAGCTGCATACGGCTGTGCCGCTCACCGGCCGCGACATGAAAAGCGTGGCCGAATTCGCCGTGCGGCAGGATGAGACCGTGCCTTTCACCCTGTCGTATCACCGTTCGCACAAGACACCGCATTTCGTGCCGGACCGCCGGGAAAGCATGGACCGCACCATCGCGTGGTGGCGCGAATGGGCCAAGCGCTGCCATTGGAAAAATGGCCCGGGAGAACGGCGAGACGCCGTCGTGCGATCGCTGATCACCTTGAAGCTGCTGACCTTCCAGCCCACCGGCGGCATTGTCGCGGCGCCCACGACGTCGCTGCCGGAACAATTGGGGGGCAGCCGCAACTGGGATTACCGGCATTGCTGGCTGCGCGATTCCGCCCTGACCCTGTATGCGCTGCTGAACGCCGGCTATCGCGAAGAAGCCGAGGCCTGGCGGCAATGGCTGTTGCGGGCGGCGGCGGGCCATCCCAACCAGTTGCAGATCATGTATGGCATTTCCGGCGAGCGCTGGTTGCCCGAACATGACATCCCCTGGCTTCCTGGCTACGAAGGGAGTACGCCTGTGCGGTTGGGCAATGCCGCGGCCGGGCAGATGCAGCTGGACGTCTATGGCGAACTGATCGAGACCTTGCACGCCGCGCGCGTGGCTGACCTTGCGCCCCTGGCCGAAGCGTGGCGCATGCAGAAGGTGTTGCTCAAGCCGCTTGAAGACCTGTGGCGCGAGCCCGACCACGGCATCTGGGAGGTGCGGGGGGCGCGCCGCGCGTTCACGCATTCGCGGCTGATGTGCTGGGTGGCGCTGGACCGCAGCGTGAAATCCTGCGAGCGCTTCGGGCTGGAAGGGCCCGTGGACCGCTGGCGGTCGCTGGCTGACGAGATCCGCACCGATATCTGCACGCATGGCTACGATGCCCAGCGCAATACCTTCGTGCAGTATTACGGCGGCACGGCGCTCGACGCCAGCCTGCTGCTCATTGCGCAAGTGGGTTTTCTTCCGGCGGACGACCCGCGCGTGACGGGCACCGTGCAAGCCATTGAACGCGAACTGCTGCGCGACGGACTCCTGCTGCGGTATTCGACGCAGCACAGCGATGATGGTCTGCCGGGCGACGAAGGGGTGTTCCTGGCATGCAGCTTCTGGCTGGCCGATGCCTACATCATGCAGGGCAGGCTGGATGACGCGCACCGCTTGTTCGACCGGCTGCTGTCGCTACGCAACGACCTCGGGTTGCTGGCCGAAGAGTACGACGTGGCGCGCAAGCGGCTGGTGGGCAATTTCCCCCAGGGCTTTTCGCACATCGGGTTGGTCAACACCGCCTATAACCTGAGCGCCGCCGGCGGTACGGCGCACCAGCGTTCGTCGCGCGACGCGCCGCAGGAATAAGCGCGGCCGCGTTGCGCCGTCCCGTCCGATCAGGAGGACGGCCATGGCGGGGCCACGGCCGCTTCAGGCCATGAGCTGGTACGCCATGGCAAGCGTCAGCAAGAGAATCGTGCCCAGTATCCACAACATCGCGGCCAACGCGACCGCGAGCGGAATCCGCATCCGGGGATGGGTTTGCACGGCCTGGAGCACCGGAGCCGGCAGCCCGTCAAGCGGCGTGGGCAGGAGGCCGTCATTGGCCGCCTCTAGCGGGTCGGCATATTGGCCTACGGGACTTGGCGACCCCACGCGGACAACGATCATGATGTTGCCTGCCGGGGTCGACGTTAAGGCGGGTTGGGGGGAGTTCATGGCGATCACCGCTGTCGGGCAAGTGAAACTCTGGTCGGAGACCGAAGTCTCCCCCGGTCCGTGTGCATGGTCGGCTGGCATGCCTGCTCAGGGAGCCTCCAGGGCCAGCTTGCTGCCTTCGACTTCCCTATGCCCGGCCTGCGCGGCATTTTCCAGAAAAGCGCGATCTTGACTGTCCAGTTTTGACTCCGCCGCCATCGGCGGGGCAACCGTCTGGGCCATGGCGATATGTCCGCTTCCTAGTGCCGCGTCGGCAAGCAGGGTGGCGGTGAGATAACAAGTAGTCATGAATGTCTCCGGAAGCGGCGCACGGTGCCCGCGACACGGGGCAAGGGGGGAGGTCGTCCGGAGGGCTTAGCAAGTGGCGTGCCCGGGAATGCCTGGGAGTGCCCGGCCCGGCCGAAAGCTCCCCCGGTACTTCTTACGGCGCTTGTAAGGAATGCCCGGCCGCCAGGTTCCCGGGCCGGGTTGCGCGGAGGCGTTGCTGCGCCGCGGCGGGTGGCACAACGCTTGCTGCTTGAATGCCCGAGTTCCCCGCGCGGAGAGACTGCGAAAAGGGGAAACATCGCTATTCCCAGGAGGCTCGACATGAACCATGACCAACGATATCCGTGGCGTGATGAGGACGACTTCAACCGGGATCCCGGCAGCGGCAACCCCCGCGACCCCTACCGCCAGGCGCAGCAGCCCGGGCGTTCGGGAGGGCAGGCGCCGAGGGATTCGGTCAACGATGTGCGGCGCCAGCAGCATGCCGGCGCGGGCGATCAGGAGCCGTGGCGCGACCCGGCGCCGTCGTTCGGATACCAGGGCGAAGGCACGAGCCGCGCGCCCGGCACCCGTGAAACCCGGGGCGGCGTACGCAGCCGCAGCGCGGACCCCGGCCAAAGCAGCTATGGCGGCTTCAGGAACCAGGACCCGTCGTACCAGCGGGAACAGGTGTATGGATCGCGCAGCCCTTCCTATAGCGGCCCCACTTCCTATGGGGATGAGGAAGGCGGCTATTACGGCGACCGCCCGCAATGGGCGGACGAGCCGGAAGCGTCTTTCGAGACCGCGGAGCGCGGCGGCTACAACCGCGGGCCGACCGCCTGGCGCGATCGCGGTTCGCGGCGGACGGATCCCAAAGGCTATACGCGATCGGACGAACGCGTGCGGGAAAACGTGTGCGAGCACCTGGCGCACAGCGGCCTGGACGTCAGCGACGTGTCGGTGGCCGTGGCGGATGGCTGCGTGACGCTGGAGGGAACCGTGCGAGACCGGCGCACCAAGCATCGCATTGAAGATTGCACGGACGCCTGCGCGGGCGTGCAGGACGTCGACAACCGGATCCGGATTGCCGGCACGGGGGGAAAGGAACCGGCGGCAACATGAGGCAATAGGAAATCCCGCTCACCACGCGCTACACCCCGCTATCGCATCGAACAGGAAAGAACCCATGAAAACGAAACCAGGCAAACCCTGAGCCGCGGCGGTCAGGCCAGATGGCACTGGCCGGACTGCATCCGGCGCATACGGGCAAGGTCGCCCGCCCGGGCAGCCCTACAAGCCCAGCGTCAATAGCATCAGGAAGGTGCCAAACAGGATGAAGTGCGTCATGCCTTCGATGGCATTGGTCTGACCGTCGTTCAGGTTGATGGCGGCCACGAGCAGGGTGGCCAGCATCATCAGCGTCTGCAACGGCGTCATGGCCAGGTCGATGCGTTGTCCGGAGAACAGCGCCATGGCCTCCATCGCGGGCACGGTGAGTATGACGGTGGACAGCGAGGCGCCCAAAGCGATGTTGACCACCGACTGCATGCGATTGGCCAATGCGGCCCGCAGCGCGGTCAGCATTTCCGGCGCGGCGGAAATGCCGGCCACGATCAGTGCGATCAACCCCATGGGCACATCAATGCCCTGGACGCTGCGCTCCAGCGAGTGGGACATCAGTTCAGCCAGAAAGCCCACCGCGATGATGCCGAACGCCATCATGGCGGCCGAGTATTTCCAGCCAGGTGAACCCGAGGCGGGCGTGTTGGTGTGCGTTTTCTTGTCGGGATAGCTGTAGCTGAAAAAATAGCTGTGCGGCCCGGTCTGCATGCGGAGGAATACGCCGTACAGCAACAGCATCGCTACGATGGTGAAGGCGCTATAGGCCTGCCAGTCGGCCTGGGGAACGAATTCGGGAATGATCATGGACACCGTGACGGCCGTCAGGATCATCACGCTGTAAGTGCGCGCGGAGTCATCGTTGTAGGCCTGTTCGCCGTGTTTGAATCCCCCGATGAGCGCGGCGACACCCAGGATGCCGTTGATGTCGAGCATGACGGCCGAATAAATGCTGTCGCGCACCAGTGTCGGCGAACCCGTCTTGGTCGAGACGATGGCCAGCACGATCACTTCGACCAGAACTGCCGACAGCGTCAGGATCATGCTGCCGTAGGGATCGCCCAGCTTCTGGGCGATGCGTTCGGCGTGGCGCGCCACGTTGAGCGACGCGGCCAGGATGGCGGCGATAAGAAGGACCGTCTCCAACAAGCCGGCCAGTCGGCCGAAGTCCGCCAACCGGCTGTCGATCGCATATCCCGCCACGGCGACCGCGCAGGCGAGAAGCAGGAATTTCTCAGACTGCAGAATGGATTTCATCTGGACTCGGCAGGCAGGAACTCCAGCGAGCCTAGCACGCAGGCAACTCGGGCGGGAAGACGCTGCGGGCCTGTTTCTGGCTGAAACCGCCGTCCGCGCCCTAGTCTTTTCGCGCCGGGGTGCCGGCTTGTCCTGCTGCCGCGGGTCCCAAGCCGTCCTGCTGAAGGGCGCGGATGACCGTCTCGGAGCCATAGTCCCGCTCGGCAGCGGCGCGGCTGACCTTGCCGCCGACGAGGTCTTGGCGTATATCGGCCAGCCCGCGTTCGGCGGGCGCGCCATAGCCGCCGCCGCCGGGCGTCTCCAGGCGCACCGACACGCCCGCCGGCAGCGGGTGGCCTGAAATCTTGTTGGGCAGGCGCTGCTCGTCGGGGCGCCCGGGGTTCTGGATCAGGCGCGAGGTGCCGCCGGTCAGGCCGCCATTGAGGCCGGCCGCGCCGAACAGCGCCGCGTCGCAACGGATGGTGCAGGCCAACTGGTCGTGCAGCGACCGGATCTGGCGCGCGATGCCCATGCCGCCGCGGTACTTGCCTGCGCCGCCGGTGTCGTTCACGAGGGCGTATTCGTCGACCAGCAGCGGGTACTCGATTTCCAGGGCCTCGGCGGGCAGGTTGGAGGTATTGGTGACGTTGACCTGGATACCGTCCATGCCGTCGCCGCGCGCGCGTCCGCCCGCGCCGCCGCCCAGCGTTTCAAGATAGACGAAGGTGCCCTTGCCGTCGCGCATGGGGCCGGAGAACAGCATGGAAGGCATGACGTCGTTGGACGAGGCCATGCCGCGTCCGGGCGGCAGCAACTGGCCCAGGGCGCCGATCACGGTACCGGCCACGCGCTGTGCGGTGGTCACACGCGCGCCCACCGCCGCGGGAAACACCGGATTGGTGATCGTGCCTTCGGGCGCGCTGATGGTGATGGGCTGGAACAGGCCGTTGTTGGGCATCAGCTCCGGGTCCAGCATGGCCTTGACGGCGAAGTACACGCTGGCGTTGAGCGCGCTGGCCGGCAGGTTGAAGGCGCCCCGCGCCTGTTTGCCGGTGCCGGTGAAGTCCACGTGCAGCTGGCCGTCGCGCGCCTGCACGTTGGCCTGGATCACCACCGGCTCGCCGCCCATGCCGTCGTCGTCCATGCGTTCGGTGAACGACACGCGGCCCTCGGGCAGTTGGGCGATGCGGTTGCGCAGCCGCCGCTCGGTATAGCGCAGGATGCCGTCGATGGCCGACAGCACCGTGTCCAGGCCGGATTGCCGCAGCAGCTCCAGCATCAAGCGCGCGCCTTTGTCGTTGGTGGCGATCTGGGCGCGGATATCGTGCATGCGGTTGTCGGGTTCGCGCGTGTTGTGCGCGATCATCTCCAGCAGGTCCAGGTCCAGCTCGCCTTGCCGCACGATACGCATGGCGGGCAGTCGGATGCCTTCTTCCCACACGGTCTTCAGGTGGTGCGAGGTCGAGCCGGGCACGGCGCCGCCCACATCGGTGTGGTGGCCGATGTTGGCGGCGAAAAAGCGCAGCACGCCGTCGCAGAAGATGGGCGACACGACGGTGATGTCCGGCGCGTGGGTGCCGCCGGCCAGATAGGCGTCATTGCACAGGAACACGTCGCCCGGGCGGATGCCGGCCGCGCCATACCGGCGCAGCACGGCATCGATGCCGCCCGACAAGGAGCCCAGGTGCACCGGCACGTGGGCGGCCTGGGCCACCAGGCGGCCGGCGGCGTCGAAGAGCGCCACGGAGCAGTCTTTGCGTTCCTTGATGTTGCTGGAAAAGGACGAGCGGATCAGCGTATTGCCCATTTCTTCGGTGATGGACAGCAGGCGGTTGCTGAAGACCTCCATCTCGATGGGGTCGAAGGCGTCGGACTCGGCGGCGGTCGGTGCGAGGGTCATGTCGATTTGCCTTAGGGGTTGAGGTTGACGACGAGGTTGCCGAAGTCGTCGGCGCGCGCTTGCTGGCCGGGCAGGATCACGGTGGTCGAACTCATTTCCTCGATGACGGCGGGGCCGTTGATGGGCGCCCCCACCGGCAGCAGGGCCCGGCGGTAGACGGGCGTGTCAGTCCAACCGGCCTTCTCGAAGTAGACGGCGCGGCGTTCCTTGATCGCGCCATCCAGGCTGGCGCCGCCGGCCACGCGGGCGATCGGCGCGCGTGGCACCATGCCCACGGCGCGCACGCGGCAGTTGACGATCTCGACCGCGCGGCCGGTGGCGTTGTAGCCATACTCGCGGATGTGCGCAGCGCTGAAGGCCGCCACGAATTCTGCCCGCGGCATCAGGCGCATGCCGTCCAGCGGCACCGGGATCTCGAAATTCTGGCCCTGGTAGCGCGCGTCGATGACGGCCGACAGGCGCTGGGCGGCGTCGCCCACGCCTTCGCCGGCCAACCATGCGCGCGCTTTGCCGCCCAGCGCGTCCAACGCCGCTTGCACCGCCTGCCACCCTGGCTCGTCGGCGCCGGCCATCAGTGTCTGGACGAAGTCCATGGAGATGTCCGACAGCAGAATGCCGCGCGCGCACATGGTGCCGGGCTCTTGCGGGATGAGCAGGGTGCCGATGCCGCAGTCGCGCGCCAGCTCGGCCGCGTGCAGGCCGCCCGCGCCGCCGAAGGCGCACAGCGCGAACTTGCGGATGTCGTGGCCGCGCTCGGTCGACACCGCGCGCACGGCGCGCGCCATGTTCGAGTTCGCGATCCGCAGGATGCCGTAGGCCGCCTCTTCGATGCTGAGGCCAAGCGGGCCGGCCACCTGTTCGCCCAGCGCCGCGCGCGCGCGTTCGGCATGGACGGCCATGCGGCCTTCAAGCAGCGCCACGGGATTCAGGCGCCCCAGCACGACGTGGGCGTCAGTCAGGGTGACTTGCCTGCCGCCCCGGTTGTAGGCGATCGGGCCGGGCACGGCGCCGGCGCTTTGCGGGCCCACCTTCAACGCGCCCGCATCGTCGATGCGCGCGATGCTGCCGCCGCCCGCGCCGATGACGTGCACATCGACCATCAAGGTCTTGACCGGATAGTCCGCGACCAGGCGGCTGGAGGTGAACAGCGGCTGCAGGTCGGCCACCAGGGATACGTCGGTGCTGGTGCCGCCCACGTCGAAGGTGATCAGATTGGGAAAGACGGCTGCCCGTCCAAGCTCGGCTGCGCCGATCACGCCGGCGGCGGGCCCCGACACGCAGGTTCGGACCGGCGCGGTCAGCACGGATTCCACCGACATCAGGCCGCCATTGGAATGCACCGTCGTGGGAGGCACCTGCACGCCCATGCGCTGCACCGAGTCGACAAGGTTGCGCATGTAGGCGGCCATGCGCGGACCGACGTACGCATTCAAGGCCGTGGTGGACATGCGTTCGTACTCGCGGAATTCCGGCAATATCTCGCTGGATACGCTGAGGTATACGCCCGGCAGATAGTCGGCCAGGATTTCGCGCGTGCGGCGCTCGTGGGCGTCGTTGCGATAGCTGTGCATGAAGCAGATGGCGACCGATTCCACCTGCGCCGCGGCCAGTTGGCGCGCCACCGAGACGACTTCGTCTTCGTCCAGCGCCTGCAGCACGCTGCCGTCGGCGGCCATGCGTTCGCCGATCTCGAAGCGCCACTCGCGCGGCGCCAGCGGGGCCGGCTTGATGACGTTGTAGTCGTACAGGTGCGGCCGGGTCTGCCGGCCGATCTCCAGCACGTCGCGGAAGCCGCGCGTGGTGACCAGCGCGCAGCGCGAACCGCGCCGTTCGATCACCATATTGGTGGCGACCGTCGTGCCGTGACCCACGTGCGCCAGTTCGTCGCCGGCGATCCCATGTTCGCGCATCAAATGCGCCAAGCCCGTCTGGATGGCTTCGGACGGGTCGTGCGGCGTCGAGGGCACCTTGAAGTAGGACAGCTCGCCGCTGTGTTCGGCCAGCAGAGTGAAATCAGTGAAGGTGCCGCCGACGTCGAAGCCGACACGGAAACGGCGCTGGCCGGAAAGGGATGCGGGGTGAGTCAACGCGGGTCTCCAGGATGCCGGCGCACGCACGCGCCGAAGCTAGGGGTGACCCGAATGTTATCGAGGGGGGATCATTCGATCTAATCAAAGATTTGCATTGATGGTCATCATTGATGTGAATGATGTGGCGATCAATAAGCGTGCGACTCGGCCCCCTGAGCCGGGTCGAACATCATGCCCTGCGCCTTGCATACCTTGAGGATCTCTTCGCGCAGCCATCGATGCGAGGGCAGGTTGTCCGAGCGCTCGTGCCAGATCAGGTTGACCGTGCGCGGGATGAGCGGAAAGGGCGGCTCGATGGCTTCAAGCTGATGGCTGTGCGGGCTGTTGCGCACGGCGTTGACCGGCACGACGCAGATCAGGTCGGTCTCGGCCAGCAGGCGCGGCGCCAACGCAAACTGATTGATCGTCAGCACGGCATTGCGCTTGTAGCCATGGGCGGCCAGCTCGTGGTCGATCAGGGCGGCGGTACCCAGCAGGCTGACAACCAGGTGGCGCGCGCGCAGGAAGTCATCCAGCGTGAAACGCGGCAAGGACAGCAGCGGATGGCCCTTGCGCATTGCGCAGACGTAGGTCAGGGTCTCCAGCGGCAGCGTGCGCAGCGACGAGCCGAAGTTCGAATACACGCCTGCCGCCATGTCCACTTCGCCCTTGTCCAGCAGCGCGGCGGTATTGTCCAGCGAATAAGGATGCAGGTGGATGCGGATGTTCGGCGCCACCGATTGCTGTTCGACGAACAGCGGCCGGATCACCTGGTCGGCCACGTAGTCGGACATGGCCAGACGGAACACGGCTTCCGAGCGGGCGGGATCGAACTCATTGCGCTCCAGCGTCTCTGCGATGCGGGCCAGCGCAGCGCGGATGGGGGGCCACAGCAATTCGGCGCGCTGGGTGGGCAGCACCCCGCCTTGCACCTTGATGAACAGCGGGTCTTTCAGCGTCAGGCGCAGGCGGTTGACGGCGTTGCTGACCGCCGGCTGCGTCATGTGCAACGTGAATGCCGCGCGCGTGACGTTGCGCTCGGTCATGACGGCGTCGAAGATGCGAAGCAGGTTCAGGTCGATGGCGTCAAGCACGGTATCCCCGTATCGTTATCAACGATGTTGATGATGTTTTATTTTAATTGTTGATTGGTCACATAACACGGGACCGCTTAACCTTGCCCGGGTTCCTGCGCAGTTCTCACGCAACTTGGGTAATCAATCGATGATAAAGAACCTGAAGTTTCTGGCTGCTGCCTGTGTTGCGGCCCTGGCTGCCTCGCAAGCGGCGGCGGCGGACAACTACCCCAGCAAGCCGATCACGATCATCCTGCCCTATGCCACGGGCGGGTCCGCCGACATGCTGGCGCGTTTCGCCGCCCAGGCGGTGCAAAGCGAACTCGGGCAACCCGTCATCGTCGAGGCCAAGCCCGGCGCGGGCGGCGTACTGGGCACCGAGCACGTCGCCCGCGCAGAACCCGACGGCTACACATTGGCCTTGACTGCCAGCGGCACGATGGCGGTCAACCCCTATGTCTACAAGTTGCGATACCAGCCGCTGGAAGACTTCAAGCAGATCACGGTGCTGGTGGACCTGCCTTTCGTGGTGGTGACGAACAATGCGTTCCCCGCCAGGACGCTGCAGGAGTTCATCGATTACGGCCGCAAGAACCCCAACAAGATCACGTTCGGCAACGCCGGGCTGGGCACCCAGCAGCATTTGACACAGCTGATGTTTGCCCGCGCCGCCGGCATCCAGATCAATATCGTTCCCTACAAGGGAAGCAGCCCGGCGATGAACGATCTGCTGGGCGGCCATATCGATGCCGTGCTGGACAACACGGGCGTGCAGACCCCCTTCATCAAGGCCGGCAAGGTGCGGCCGCTGTTCGTCACCAACCCCGAGCGCGTGGCGGCGCTGCCGGATGTGCCGACTGCCCCCCAGGCCGGGATGCCTGGCTTTTCTGCCGTAGCCTGGTTCGGCCTGGCGGCGCCCAAGGGCACGCCGGACGCCATCGTGGACAAGATTCAGCAGGCCATTGCGCGGGAATTCGTCAAGCCCGAGATGCAGCAGCGTTTGCTGGATTTGGCGATGATCCCCCGTGCATCCAGCCCGGCCGACACGACTGCCCGTGTGAAGACGGACCTTGCCGCATTCGGCAAGATCGCGAAAGAGGTGGATCTGAAGCCGTTGTGAACCCTGGCGGGCGACGCCTCAGGGACGGCTGATCCAATGGCCCCACTTCGGTGGGGCTTTTCTTTTGGCCGCTGGCCGAGCGCAATTACGCTTGGGGACGGTGACAGACCGCTTCCACGTTATGGCCGTCCGGGCCGAATACGAAGGCGGCGTAATAATGGGGATGGTAATGCGGGCGAAGCCCGGGGGCGCCGTTGTCCCGGCCGCCGGCCGCCAGGGCGGCCTGGTGGAAGGCGTCCACCTCCTGCCGTGTCGTGGCCGCAATGGCGATGTGCAAAGGGGCTGATACCGGCGAGGCGGCATAGAGCCAAAGTGAGGGCTTGCCGTTTTTTCCCAGCCCGACGCTATTGGGGCCCTCCATGGCGAGGCTTACGCCGAGCGGGCCCAGCGCCCGCAAGAAGAATTCGCGACTCTGGTCAATGTCGCTGACGCCGAACCCGATGTGATCGAACATGCGTTGTCTCCGTTTGGCGGTCGCCTGCCGCCCGTCAATGGCATTTATAGTCGCTGGCGCCGGATCCGAGTCGTGCTGACCGGCCTGGCTCAACGGTGGTGACGCTTTCCCGGTTTGCTGTCTACAATCCGGCGGTGCGGGTGTCTGGCTTGATTCCACCGGGAAATCGATGAGCAGGAATGGAAAAATGGTGACGCAAAGGTACGTTCTTCGCGTTGGTTGACGGTCGACCCTGATCGATCCCTAAGATTCTGACGGCTACTTTGCATTTTCCATCCTCTGCTTCGCGTCCATTGGACTGGCTGAATTTTTTCGTCGCCGATGTCCGCGACGGTCTCGGCCCCTATCTGGCCATCTACTTGCTCGCGGTGCATCATTGGCGGCCCGACAGCATTGGGCTGGTGATGACGATATCCGGGCTTGCGGCGCTGGCAGCGCAGACGCCGGCCGGCGCGCTCGTGGACCGGGCGTCGAACAAGCGCGCGCTGTTGATCGCGGCCGCCGTACTGGTGACTGGGGCATGCATGGCCCTGCTGGCCAATGCGAGTTTTGCCTGGGTCACGATCACGCAAGCCCTGGCAGGCGCCGCGTCGTCGGTGTTCGCCCCTGCGATCGCCGGCATCACGTTGGGGCTGACCGCCGCCAATGCCTTTACCCGGCGTATTGCGCGCAACGAATCCTACAACCACGCCGGCAACGCCTTCGCCGCCTTGCTGGCGGGCGGGCTCGCCTACCTCTGGGGGCCCGTGGCAGTTTTCTACTTGATGGCAGCCATGGCGCTGGCCAGCGTGGCGGCCGCGTCGTATCTTCCCGCGCAGATCGATTTGGACCGTGCGCGTGGCCTGGACCCCGGCACCGGGGGCGCGGCCGACGCGCAACCCATTCCGCTACGCCAGCTGCTCAGTCACCGGTCGCTCCTGCTTCTTGCCCTGAGCTGCGGGTTGTTCCACCTGGCCAATGCCGCCATGTTGCCGCTAGTCGGGCAGAAACTGGCGCTGGCGAACCCGGCGCTTGCCACGCCTCTGACCGCCGCGTGCATCGTGGCTGCGCAGTTCGTCATGATTCCCGCGGCGATGGCGGTAGGGCGCTATGCCGATCGCCTGGGGCGCAAGAAATTGCTGCTGATCGGATTCGCCATCCTGCCCTTGCGCGGCGTGCTGTATACCTTCTCCGACGACATGGCCTGGCTGGTGGCCGTGCAACTGCTCGATGGCGTTGGCGCGGGCATTTTCGGCGCCGTTCTGCCCTTGATGGTTCTGGATCTGACGCAAGGCACGGGCCGTTTCAATGCCAGCTTGGGCGCGGTGACCACCGTGTTCGGCATCGGCGCGTCGTTGAGCAATGGCGTCGCCGGCCTGATCGTCCAGCATGCGGGATACCGTGCCGCGTTTCTTGCCCTGGCCGGGATTGCCGCGCTGGCCTGCGCGACCCTGCTGATCTTGCCCGAGACTCGCGCATCAGGCGTATCGCCCGTCGCGGCCCCATCCTCGTCTTCTTGATTTCATTCTGGAAAGCATGTCGTTATCCCATGTCCTGATCTGGTTGATCGCCGCCGTAACAACCATGGCGATTCTCCTGCGCCCCTTTCGACTGCCGGAATATGTGTGGGCGTGTTCGGGCGCGGTGGCGCTGGTGGCATTCGGGTTGCTGACCCCGGCCCAAGCCGGCCACGCGATCCTGGAAGGAACGGACGTCTATCTGTTCCTGGTCGGCATGATGCTGGTGGCGGAGGTGGCGCGCCAGGCGGGCCTGTTCGACTGGCTGGCGGTAGCAGCGGCGGATCACGCGGCGGGCTCGGCGCGGCGTCTGTTCGACCTGGTGTTCCTGGTGGGCACGGTGGTGACCGTGCTGCTGTCCAACGACGCGACGGCGGTCGTGCTGACGCCCGCCGTCTATGCGGTGACCCGCGTGGTTGGCGCGCCGCCATTGCCCTATCTGTACGTGTGCGCCTTCATCGCCAACGCGGCCAGCTTTGTATTGCCGATATCGAATCCGGCGAATCTGGTCGTGTTCGGCGACCGCATGCCGGCCCTGGCGCCGTGGTTGATGCACTTCGCGCTGCCTTCCGTACTGGCCATCGGTTCCACCTACGTCACGCTGCGATGGGTGTTTCGCGACGACCTGCGACAGCCGCTGAAGCCATCGCCGCCGTTGCCCGCCATGACGCCGGCCTTGCGGTGCGCCGCAATGGGCGTGGCGGGCACCGCTTGCACCTTGCTGGTCACGTCGGCCCTGGGCTACCGGCTGGGTTTGCCGACGCTGGCCGCTGGCAGCGCGTCGGCGCTGCTGGTGCTGGCCGTGACACGGTCCAGCCCATGGCGCCTGGCCAAAGGCGTCGCCTGGGGCGTCCTGCCCCTGGTGGCGGGATTGTTCGTGCTGGTCGAGGGGATGGCCGCCAGTGGCGTGCTTCAAGAACTGGCGCAAATGATGCGCGGCTTGTCCGACACCGCCGTGCTCTGGACCAGCGGGATCGGCGCGGCCCTGTCGGGCAACATCATCAACAATCTGCCGGCCGGGCTGATGGCAGGATCGTTAGCCCGCATGGCGGACCTGTCCGGTTCGGCGACTGCGGCACTACTCATCGGCATCGACCTGGGCCCCAACCTGTCCGTCAGCGGCTCGCTCGCAACCTTGCTTTGGCTGATGGCCGTGCGCCGCGAGGGGATGCATATCGGCGCGCTCAGCTTCTTGCGCCTGGGGCTCGTCGTCATGCCGCCGGCCTTGCTGCTGGCCTTGGCGGCGCTGCATGTCACGAGCTGATGCCGTGCGGGGGCGCCGGTTTTCCTTCGGGGACCAGCGTCTCCACCAGCAACGCCAAGGCGGGGCTTTTCGGGGCGCCCTTGCGAAACACCAGCTCGTAAGGCTCACTGCGCGACTTGAGCGTCAACGCCAGGGCGCCGACCAGACCATTGCGGCAGAAATAGTTGGCCAGGTCTTCCGACACCAGCGCCACCAGATCGGTATTGCGGCTTAGCAGGGTAAGCGTCGCCAGCGCCGACGTGGTTTCGATCAGGTGCAAGGGAAAGTTCAGTTCCGCTTCATGGAATTCCCGCTCCAGCAACCGGCGCATCGGCATGTGGGCGCGATAGACCACCCAACGGCTATCCTGCAATTCACGCAAATCCACCGCGTCAGCGCCCATCGCCGAATGGCGCACGTTGGCGATCACGGCCAGGGATTCGGCTTTCACGAAAAGCGATTCATAGACGTCCGGATTTCGGCTGACGGAGGATCGGCAGATCGCCGCGTCCAGCCGGCCACGATCAATCAGACCCAGCAGCGTTTCGCTCGTGTCCTCCACGATTTCCACGGACATGCGCGGCTGCTGACGCAGCAATTGCGTCACCGCATCGGTCAGCACCGGCACGGCACCCATGATGGTGCCGATGGCCAGGCGTCCGCCTGCGCCGCTCGCGATCGCATCCAGTTCGTGTCTTAGCTTGTTGATGTCCGCCTGGATCAGACGCGCAAAGCGCAATGCGCACAGCCCGGCCTCCGTAGGGATTAACCCTCGATTGGTACGCGCAAACAGCTCCACCTGCAAGGTCTGTTCAAGCTCGCGGAGAGCCTTGCTGGCGCCGGGTTGGGTAAGGCCGATTTTGTCGGCCGCCCCCAGCAGGGAGCCGCACTCCTCAATGGTGATGAGCAGCCTGAGCTGCTTGGCATGCAGGCGCGACATGACGGAATTCAGGCTAGGCGACAGGTTTGCCATGAATAAAAGTTATAGCAGTATGGAAACTCGTCAGTGTACCGAAACGGGCCTGATGCCTAGACTCGCACTTCTTATCTGGTTGAGATGAATGAGGAGTAGCGGCACCATGGCACTGATCAATTACGTGACCGAAATTCACTTCGGCGCCGGCGTCCTGGCAGACCTGAAGGAGGTCTGCAACCGCCTGGGTATTACAAAACCTTTGATCGTGACCGATCGGGGAGTGGAGGCGGCCGGCATTATCGATCGCGTGAAGTCGGCCCTGGGCAACGCCAGCTTCGCGGTGTTCAGCGATACCCCCCCAAACCCGTCGGAAACGGCCGTGCGTGCCGGCGTGGCAAGCCTGAAGAACGCGGGCTGCGATGGTGTCGTTGCTGTCGGCGGCGGTTCTTCGATCGACCTGGCCAAGGCCGTGGCCGTGTCTGCACGCCATGACGGCGCGCTGCGCCAGTTCGCCTTGATCGAAGGCGGCATGCAGAACATCACGGCGGCCACGCTGCCCATCGTCGCCGTCCCAACGACGGCAGGCACCGGCAGTGAAGTCGGCCGCGGGGCGATCATCATTCTGGAAGACGGGCGCAAAGTGGGCATTCTTTCGCCGCACGTGATTCCCAAGGTCGCCATCTGCGACCCGGAACTCACGTTGGGTTTGCCCGCTGGACTGACGGCCGCCACGGGCATGGACGCCATCGCCCACTGCATCGAAACCTTTCTTGCCCCGGCCTTCAACCCGCCGGCCGACGGCATTGCCCTTGACGGCCTGTGGCGCGCATGGCGCCACATTGAAGTGGCGATGGACGAGCCGGCCAACATCGAGGCGCGCGCCAATATGATGAGCGCGTCTTTGCAGGGGGCGCTGGCCTTCCAGAAGGGCCTGGGCTGCGTGCACAGCCTGAGCCATTCCCTGGGCGGCATCAACCCCACATTGCATCACGGCACCCTCAACGCCATCCTGCTGCCGGCGGTGGTGCGCTTTAACCGTGGCGCGGAAACCGTCGCGCGGGAAGACAAGATCGCCCGCCTGCAACAGGCGATGGGCCTGTCCGCCTCGCAGTCAGTGGAAGAGGCGCTGGTGACCAAGTCGCGTGCCTTGAACCTGCCCACCGGCCTGGGCGAGCTGGGCGTCACCGAAGCGCTCTACGAGCGCATCGTCAAGGGCGCGCTGGCGGACCACAGCCACCGTACCAACCCGCGTGAAGCCAGTGCCGACGACTACGTGGCGATGCTGCGGGCCTCTACGTAAAGCGCCTGGCGCCCTCCCAATGCAATAAGACCCATCCCGCATCCGCATGGGATGGCGATTTTCCATGAACAAACCTAATGAGGTGGAGACATGAGCACCCTATCCGTCAACGGCGCCGGACTGTCGGCAGCTGATAAAGAAACCATGGTCCCGGAATCCGAGCGCCGCCGCGCGCTCATGGGCAGTGCGGTGGGCAGCACCATCGAGTGGTACGACTACTTCCTGTATGGAACCATGTCGTCCATCATTTTTGCCAAGCAGTTCTTCCCCAGCGACAACGCGCTGGTGAGCCAGATGATGGCGCTGGCGACGTTTGCGCTGGCGTTTCTTGTCCGTCCGCTGGGGGGCGTCATCTTCTCGCATATCGGCGACCGCGTCGGCCGCAAGAAAACGTTGGCGATGACGCTGTCGATGATGGGCTTGTCGACGGTGCTGATGGGCCTCTTGCCCAATTACGCGCAGGTGGGGTTGGCTGCGCCCATCCTGCTGACGCTGCTGCGCCTGATGCAGGGCCTTGCGCTGGGCGGTGAGTGGGGTGGGGGCGTGCTGCTGGCCGTGGAGTATTCCCCGCGCAAGAAGCGCGGCTTCTACGGCGCCGTTCCGCAAACCGGCGCCGTGCTGGGGCTTGCGCTGGGCAACATCATCACCTCGCTGCTCAGCGCCAGCATGAGCGAAGAGGCCTTCCAGTCCTGGGGGTGGCGCATCCCCTTTGTGGGCTCGATCGTGCTGGTGATGGTCGGCATGTGGATCCGCAACGCCGTGGGCGAAACCCCTTCGTTCAAGAAAATCCAGGCCACGCGCAGCAGCGCCCGTATTCCGCTCAAGGAAACCTTGCAGCACCACTGGCGGGAAGTGTTGATCGCGATCGGCGCGAAGGTCGTGGAAACGTCCACCTTTTTTCTTTATGCCACCTTCACCATCTCGTACATGATGGACCACGGGTTCGCCCGCTCGACGATCCTGAACATCGTGCTGGTCTGTGCATTGATCGCCTTTCCGGCCATGCTGTTCTTTGGCCATCTTTCCGATCGCATTGGCCGCAAGAAGGTATTCATCGGGGGCAGCGTGGCCTTTTTGGTATGGATCTTCCCGTACTTCTGGTTGCTGGACCAGAAGTCGGTCTGGGCTGCCGGTCTTGCGATCGCCGTGGGCTTTGGCGTCATCTGGGCAAGCTACGGCGCGATGATCGGCACGCTGCTGGCCGAAGCGTTCCCCCCGGCCATTCGCTATACCGGCATGTCGCTGGGCTATCAGATCGGCGCAGCGCTTGTCGGCGGGCCGATGCCCTTGATCGCCACCGCCCTGATTGCCTATTTCAGCGGCAGCTTTGTACCCGTCGTGCTGTTCCTGGCCGCATGCGCCGTCGTGTCCATCATTTCCGTGGCGGTCGCCCGCGACCGTAGCGGTCAGCCGTTGGACGACTGATTCGTCGTTTCTCTTGCAACGATCCCTTCTTCGTGCGCTGCGGCGCCATGCCGCCGGCAGTGCGCGAAAGAACTTCATTCATTCAGAACCAAGGAGTCCCTTCATGCAGATCACTGGAGAGATGTTGATCGGCCATGCCGCAGTACGCGGCACGGGCGGCACCCAGCGTGCTTTCAATCCGGCGTTGAACGCAGAGATTTCAGCGCCGGTCTTCGGCCTGGGCACGCACGCGGAGGTCGAGCGTGCCGCACAATTGGCCACGGCGGCGTTTGACCCCTATCGCAGCCTGCCTCTCGCGCGCCGCGCAGAATTCCTTGAGGCGATCGCCGACGAGATCCTGGCGTTGGGGGACGAACTCATCTACCGCGCCCATGCGGAAAGCGGCCTGCCCCTGGCGCGCCTGACCGGTGAACGGGGACGCACCATGGGCCAATTGCGCCTTTTCGCCCAGGTGGTGCGGGATGGCCACTTCCTCGGCGCTACTGTCGACACGGCCCAGCCCGAGCGCCAGCCGCTGCCACGCCCGGACCTGCGTCTGGTGAAAGTCCCGCTGGGGCCGGTGGCCGTGTTCGGCGCCAGCAACTTCCCGCTCGCGTTCTCGGTGGCGGGCGGCGATACGGCATCGGCCTTGGCTGCCGGCGCGCCGGTGATCGTCAAAGCGCATAGCGCCCACCTCGGCACCTCGGAGCTGGTGGGACGGGCCGTGCAGAAGGCGGCGCGTCGCACGGCTATGCCCGAGGGCGCTTTCTCGCTGCTGATCGGGGCCGGCCGCGAGATCGGCGAGGCACTGGTCGCACATCCGGCCATCAAGGCCGTGGGTTTCACGGGCTCGCGCCAGGGCGGCCTGGCGCTTGTCAACATCGCCAATGGCCGGCATGAGCCGATTCCGGTGTATGCGGAAATGAGCAGCATCAACCCCGTATTCGTGTTGCCTTCGGCGCTCGCGGCTCGCACGGACGCGATTGCGCAGGGCTTCGTCGAATCGCTCGTCCTGTGCGCGGGCCAATTCTGCACCAATCCTGGCCTGGTGCTGGCCGTCGACGGCCCGGACCTCGATCGTTTCATCGCCAGCGCGGGCAAGGCGCTTGCTTCCAAAGCGCCGCAAGTCATGCTGACGCCGGGCATCGCCTCGGCGTACCGCAAGGGGCGCGAACAGGTGCAGGCGGTGCCGGGCGTTGAGACCGTGGCAAGCGGCGCCGCTGCCGAGGCCGAGTCCCACGCCGCCCAGGCAGCGCTGTACGTCACGGATGCGCGGAACCTGCTGGGGCACGACGCGTTGCAGGCCGAAATGTTCGGCCCGGCCTCCCTGATCGTGAAGGCGCGCGACCTGCAGGAGTTGCTGCAGGTCGCGGAGCATCTGGAAGGCCAGCTTACCGCGACGTTGCAGATCGATGAGCCGGATCTGGCTGCGGCCCGCAAGCTTGTCCGCGTGCTTGAGCGAAAGTGCGGCCGTATCCTCGCCAACGGCTTTCCGACGGGCGTGGAAGTCAGTCACGCCATGGTGCACGGCGGGCCGTTCCCGGCCACGTCCAATGCGGCGCACACTTCGGTCGGGGCAACCGCCATTGACCGCTTTCTACGGCCGGTCTGCTATCAAGACTTGCCGGACGCCTTGCGGCCGCAGGCCTTGCAACAAGACAATCCGCTGTCGATCTGGCGGCTGATCGATGGGATGCCGACCCGGCCGCGGGGCATTTGACGGGAGGGTCCGAGCCAGGCGCAGGCCGATAATCGGCCTTGCCGCCTGGCTCACGATGCCGCCAACGCGTGCCTGGCGTGGCGCGTGATGAGCTCCAGCATGCCGCTGGCCATGCTCCCCGCCAACGCGAACGCCACTGCCGCCCGCAAGGCCCAGGTGGCGCCGACGTCGGGGCTGAAGGTAAAGCAAGCGGCCACACACGCCGCGCCCATCGTCTGTCCCAATAACCGGGCCAGCCCGGATAAGCCGCTTGCCACGCTGGCGCGATGCGTGGGCACGGTGATCATGATGAAACGCTGATTGGGCGACAGGAACAGGCCGAACCCCGTGCCGCACAGCGCCATCGGCATCATCACCGCCCACATCGGCGCGCCGGCCGGCAGCCAGCTCACGCACAAGAGGCCGGCGGCCAGCAGCGCCAGGCCGATCACGCCGAGCCAGCCGGCTGACATACGGTCCGACCATTTTCCGGAGAACGGCGCCAGGCAGGCGCCCATTACCGGCCAGGGTGCGATCAGCATTCCCACCTCGGCGATGTCGCGTCCCAGCGTCTGGTTCAGCAGGAAAGGCAGCGCCACCATGGCCGCGCCCTGCGCCGCGAAAGCCAGCACGCAGATCAGCACCGCCACCGAGAAGCGCGGCAGACGCAGCAGGTCCAGCGGCATGATCGCGTGCGCGCTCATGCGCTCGCGGCGCAGCAGTAGCGCCCAGCACCCCCCACCTAGCGCCCAGATCATGGCAACGCCCCAGTCAGGCCGCGCCACGCGCTCCAGGCCCAGGACAGTCAAGCCGAAGGCCAGCGCACACAACAGGGCCGCGCCCGCATCCAGCGCGTGGCCATCGCCCGGCGACCTGGGCAAATAGCTGCTGGCCAAGGCCAGCGCGATCAGGCAGAACGGCACGTTCACGTAGAACAGCCAATGCCAGCTAAGCACCGTCAACATCGCCGATGCGAGGACCGGCCCGCCCGCCAGCGAGGCCGCCGCGATCATGGCATTCAGTCCCATGCCCCGGCCCAACTGTTCTTTCGGATAGATGGCGCTGACCAGCGCCATGTTGCAACCCATCAGCGCCGCGGCGGCCAAGCCCTGGACCGCTCGCGCCGCCTCCAGCGACCATAGCGACTGTGCCGCGCCGCACCAGATCGACGCCAGCAGAAACAGCCACAGCGCCGGCATGAACACCCGGCGATGCCCGATTTTGCCGGCCAGGGCCGCCAGGGGCAGCATCGTCGCCACCATCACCAGCTGATAGATCGTGACCACACCGATCACGTCCGAGGCGTCCACGCTGAGCTGCGACGCGATCGACGGCAGCGCCGTGTTCGTCATCGAGGTATCGAGCGTCGCCATCGAGATCGACAGGGATACGGCCAGCATCGCATAGCGGCGGGTGGCGGGCGTCAACGGGGTAGGAGAGGCAAGAGCGGAAGCAGGCATCACGACACACGGAAAAAGGGATCGGCCCCCAGTATGAAAGTCACGATCCTTGCGGTGAATAGCAAAATCCGTAAATCAGCCTTGCAGATATGAAATACTGGAACGGCAGGAACATCTGCGAAAAAGCGTCGAGAGTGAGGGGAGGATGAGGGGATGGTGACGCGATCGGAAGGCATGGCGCTACTGGTGGCGGCCGTTGACCAGGGCAGTCTTAGCGGCGCCTCGCGCGTGAGCGGGATTTCGCTGGCTTCGGTCAGCCGGCGCATCAGCGCGCTGGAGGAACGCCTGGGCACGCGGCTGCTTGTCCGATCGACCCGAATCTTTCGGCTGACCGAGGCGGGACAGCGCTATTACACCGAGGCCAAACGCCTGCTGGCCGAGATGGACGAACTGGAAAGCAGCATGCAGATCGAGGCTGCCGAGCCTTCGGGCCGCTTGCGTGTCACCGCACCCACGCTGTACGGCCGGGTCCACCTGCAACCCTTGCTCGCGAAGTTCCTTGTGCTGCACCCCAACGTGACGCTGGACCTGCATCTGATCGACCGCCCCGTCAATCTGCTGGAGGAGGGGATAGACCTGGCCGTGCTGGTCGGCGAGCAACCTAGTTCCAGCCTCGTGGCCCGTCGCCTCGGATCCATCCGCTGGGTGCTGAGCGCCGCGCCCGACTACCTGGCGCGGCACGGCGTGCCCGCCAGCCTGCAGGACCTTCTGCAACACGACGGCCTCGTCTACAGCCACCTGGCGACGGAAGAGATGTGGACGCTGATGGAAAAAGGCAAACCCACGACCGTGCGAATGCGTACACGGATGCGCTCGAACACGGTGGATGGCGTCGTCGCCGCCGCGG
Organism: uncultured Achromobacter sp.; assembly: GCA_963530045.1. Taxonomy (GTDB): domain Bacteria; phylum Pseudomonadota; class Gammaproteobacteria; order Burkholderiales; family Burkholderiaceae_B; genus Achromobacter. The sequence continues at coordinate 148,412 of CAUSDE010000003.1, read as the reverse complement.
CGGCGGGAGCGGGTATCGTCTACGCGCCCGCGTGGGCCATCGCCGAGCATGTCGCGGCTGGCCGGCTGCTGCCATTGCTGTCGGAAACGGAAACCCCGCCCAGGCCGGTGTTTGCATTGATGACCCATCAGCGGTTGATGGCTGGCAAGGTGCGATCGCTGGTGGAATTTCTGGCGAAGAACCTGACGGAAAAATCGTTGAACGAACTTTGAGACGGGCAGCGGCCCGGGAGGCCGCTGCCCATCGTTCAGGTCGAGACAGCACGTTCAGCGGAGTGTTGCCCTCCGCGTCCCGCGCATCCAGTCACCCTCAATACCGCCACCGCACGTTCAACGAACCGGCATGTTCGCGGTTGCCGCCGCCGTACTGTCCGCTGTAGTTCAAGCCCAACGTCGCATTGCGCGACACCGCCACTTCGGCGCCCAACTCGGCCAGCGCCGCGTTGCGGGCGATGGGCGAGCCCGCCACCGTGAAGGCCTGGCCACCGTCAAAGGCCATGGAGGTTTTCGGCAGCACATCGCCAAACGCATGACGCCAGCCCAGCGTGGCTTGCAAGCGGCCTTCGGCGCCGGCCAGCGTGAAGTCGGTCTGCGCGCGCACGCCCAGCGTGCTGGCGGTTTGCTGGTCGTTGCTGCTTTGACCCCTCAGCGCGGCCGAACCGCCCGACTCCGAGAAGCCGCGGGTGCGCAAGTCGCTCCAGGCCAGACCGACGAACGGTTCGATCGTGGCGCGGTCAGACAGGGGTAGCGCATAGCCCAGTTCGGTGAAGAGCTGGGTGGTGCTGGCGCCGTAGTCGGCGGTCAGTTTTTGCGAGTCGCCTGCCACCGTGGCGTAGCGTTTGGTGCTGACGTCGTGCCAGGTGTAGGACGTGCCCACCAGCAGATTCAGCTTGCCCGCGCCGGCCTCGAAGGCCTTGCCGCCGTAGACCGCGGCGCTGTAGCCGGACACATCGGCCTGCGAGGCGCGGTCGTCCACGCGGATCTTGCTGTCGGTGTAGCCGACGGCCCCGCCCAGGCGCCAGCCATTGCCCACGGCATGATCGGCACCGGCGAAGACGCCGCCCGTGTGCTGACGGACCTGCGCGGTGTTGTCGGTGGCCTTCTGGGTTTGCCAGTTGCCCACGAGCTCCGCCCAGGCGGGCTGCGCGTTCGATGACGGCAGCGCCGCGGCGGACATCGTGCCGCCGGCCTGCGCCGTCGGTGCGCCGGCACGCATGCCCGCGCTGAGGTTGGCGCGCAGGTAAGACAGCGGCAGCGTGCGCGTGGTGGTGCTGGACCCCATCAGGCTGGACGCGACGCTCGCGTGGGCTTCGCCGGTCAGGCTGTTAAAGGCGGCGGGCGGCGCGCCTTCGGGCAGGGTCAGGATGTACTCGTGCAGCGCATTGCCCGACGGCAGGCTCTCCAGCGCCTGGGCCACGGCGCGCTGGTTGCCGGTGCGTGCGGCGTCCGCGAACGTGATCGGGCGGGTAGGCGTGGTGGGCGTTGCCGGATCCACCGGGACCTGCTTGCGTCCGAGTTGCAGCGTCACGTCCTGCGTGCCGTAGCGCAGCGCCGGGTCCAGGAACGCGTAGTTGGACGACACGGTGTTGAACTGGCCGTTGATGGCGCCCGCCGTCAGGATCGTGTATTGGCGCGTGCTCTCGAACCCGCCTTCCGGCCCCACGTGCACGACGGACCCGGCCAGGTTCGCCACGCCGCTGACGGCCACGCGGGCGCTGGCGGACGATGCCGGGTCGGCGGCCACTTGGTAGACCGAGCCGGGCATGAACGTCAGGTCGCCCGCCACATTCAGGGTGCCGTTGACGTTGCCCGGCGCCAGGATCGCGCCGCTTTGCAGCGTGGTCGCGCCGACCTGGCCCGCGCCTTGCAGCAGTGTGCCGTTGGCCAGCGTAAGTGTGCCGCCGAGCTTGCCGGTTGACGCGAGGTTCAACGCGCCGGCCTGCACCAATGCGTTGCCGGTATAGGCGCTGCCATCGCCAGACACGGTGAGCATGCCTGCGCCGGTCTTGGTCAAATCACCACTGCCGGCCATCGCGCCAGCCAGACCGAACGTCGTGCCAGACGCCACATCGATGCCGCTCGTCCGCGTAAGCGTGACAGCGCGGTTCGTATCGAAGCTGGCCGTCGTGGCCAACACGCCGCCGCTCAGCGTCAGGCCCCCTGAGGCTGCGCCCAGGTTCGCATCCTTGGATACCGACAAGCCGCCCTGGCGCACATCGGTGCCGCCGGTGTAGGTATTGTCTGCAGTCAGCACCAGCGTGCCGTAATCGGTCTTGGCCAGCTTGCTGGCGCCAGTCAGGCGGGATGCTAGGGTGCCGGTGATGGCGGCGTCTGCCGCTGATCCCGCGCCCACGCGGATGATGCTTTCGCCGCCAGCACCTTGCAGCGCGATGTCGTCGCCCTGGATGTGGTAGCCGTGAGTGACGATCTGCATGCCGGTGACGCCGATCGCCCCGGCCGAGCTGTCCACCGTGACGGTGCCCGCCGTGCCTTGGAAGATGGCGAACGTGGGATTGGGCTGGAACACGCCGTTGAGCGTGCCGTCGATGTTGGCCCAGTTGCGGCCGTCGGCGCGCCACGTGCCAGAACCACCGTCGATGGCGCCGTTGTCGTGTCGGGCAGTATTGCCGCCATCCCAGAAGCTCAGCGTGGCGCCGGACGTGGACGCCAGGTTGACCTGGCCGCGCACCGCGGTTTGCAGCGTCAGCGCGCTGGCGGCCACGCCGGCAGGCCGGGTGCCCAGCGCCAGGCCGTGGTCCACCAAGTTGCCGCCGTAATCGAACAGGCGATACACGCCCGCGCCAAACCCGCCGTTATCGGTCACGTTCAACGTGCCGGCCAAGGTCAGGTTGCCGCCCACATCGAACAGGGCCGAGGCGGGGGCGGGCGCGCGGCCCAGAGACACGTTGACCTGGCTGGCGCTATCCAGCGTGAGGTCGCCGCCAATGGAAAGCTTGGACCCTTGCTCGCCTATCAGCACGCCGCCTGCCAGCGTGGCGTTGCCCGTGATACTGCCGCCGTTGAACAGCGAGCCGCCGCCGCTGATCGCCGCATTGCCGCCCAGCACGCCATCAATGTACAGAAGCCCGCCCGTGACCGACGCATTGCCGCCCAGCTTGTTCAATACCATCAGCGTGCCGGCTTGTACTTCAGTGTTGCCAGTGAAGACGCTGCTGTCGGCCGTCAGCATCAGCGTGCCCGCGCCGGTCTTTTTGAGCTGGCCTGCGCCAGACAGCACGCTGTCGTAAGAGGAGCCAGCCGTTTGGTCAAAGCGCAACGCCGCGCCTGAGGCAATCATCGTATTGCCGGTGTAGCGCCCTGCCTGGGCTGTGAGGGTGCCCGCATCGATGCGCCAGTCCTGAGCGCTGATGCCGGTCAACGTCAGCTCGCCCGCGCCTTGCTTGACCATCGAACCGGTGCCGGAGATATAGCCGGCGTAGGTGGCATCTGTGGCCTGTTTGAATACGACGGCGCTGTTGTTCGCGAGGTCGCCTCGCAGGGATGCCGCATCGCCCACCAGCGTGCCGGCCAGCACTTGCGTGTTGCCGTAGCTGTTGGCGCCCGTCAGCGTCAGGGTGCCTGCGCCCAGCTTTTGCAGATTGCCCGTGCCGCTGATGACGCCTTGCAAGCCCAGCGAGTTGCCGGCCGCCACCGTGATGCCGGCGGTTTGCGTCAGCGTGACGGCGCGCGCGGAATCAAAGCTGGCCGTGGTGATGAGTGCGCCGCCATTGAGCGTCAGCGCGCCTGCCGCCGCGCCCAGATTCTCATCCGATGACACGGACAAGGTGCCCGTGCGCACTTCGGTGCCACCCGTGTACGTATTGTTGCCGGCGAGTACCAGCGTGCCGTAGTCGGCCTTCACAAGCTTGGTCGCGCCGGTCAGGCTGGAGGCGATGGTGCCGGTGATTGCCGATCCGGATGCAGCGCCCGAGCCCACGCGCAGAATGGTTTCCGCGCCGCCCGACAGCGCAATCGGATCGCCTTGAATCCGGTAGCCGCTGGTCGTGATCTGCATGCCCGTCACGCCCACGCCGCCTGCGGTCGCGTCCACCGACACGGTGCCTGCCGCGCCTTGGAACACGGCGTAGGTCGGGTTGGGCTGGAAGCGGCCGTTGATCGTGCCGTCTGCGGTGGTCCAGTTCAGGCCATCGGTGCGCCACGCACCTGAACCGCCATCGATGACGCCGTCGTCACGCCGCGTGGCGTCGCCGCCATCCCAGAAGCTCAGCGTGGCGCCTGCGGTGGACATCAGGTTGACCTGGCCGTTGACGGCGGTCTGGATGCGCAAGTCATTGGCGGTGATGCCGGAGGGGGCAGTGCCGATGGCCAACGTATTGGTGGTCAGTGCGCCGCCATAGTCGAACAGGCGGTAGACGCCCGCGCCAAACGCGCCCTGGTCGGTGATGTTCAGCGTGCCGGCCAAGGCCAGGTTGCCGCCCACATCGAACAGCGCGTTGGACGGGGCGCGGCCCAGCGACACGTTGACCTGGCTGGCGTTGTCCAGCGTCAGGTTGCCGCCGATCTTCAGCGTTTTGCCTTGCGTGCCCTGCAGGATGCCGCCCGTCAGCGTGACGTTCTGGCCGATGGTGCCGGCGCCCGACAGGATGACGTTGTTGCCAATGGCGGCGTTGCCGCTCAAGGTGCCGTTCACATGCAGGCGGCCGCTGGTCACATTCGCATCGCCGCCCAGTTTGTTGGTGACGATCAGCGTGCCGTTCGTGACGTTCGTCGTGCCGGTGAACGCGCTGTTGTCCGCGTTCAGGCTCAGGACGCCCGCGCCAGCTTTCTCGAACATGCCGCTGCCGGAAATCTTGCCGGCGTAGTCGGCATCGGAGGCCTGGTCGAAACGCAGGGTGCCTGCGGCGCCGATGGTGGCGTTGGCCGTGTAACGGGTCACGTCGCTGACGAGCGTGCCTTGCTCAATGTTCCAGTTCAGCGTGTTCAGGCCATTCAATGTCAGGATGCCCGCGCCGCGCTTGGTGATGGCGCCGTTGCCGATCAGCATGCCGGAGACGCTGTCATCCCATGTTTGGTTGAAGATGACCGTGCCGGCGTTCTGCAAATTGCCGCGGATGGATGCGCTGTCGCCGATCAGCGTACCGGCTTGCACCCGCGTGCTGCCGTAAGTGTTGGCGCCGGTCAGCGCCAGCGTGCCAGCGCCTTGCTTGATGAGGGCGCCTGAGCCCGATACGGTGCCGGTCAGGCCAAGCTGCGTGCCTGTCGCGACGTTGATCGCGCCGTCTTGCGTCAACGCGATATTGCGGTTCGTGTCGAAGCTGGCGGTGGTGGCCAGCGTGCCGCCGACCATGGTCACGCCCGTGTTGGCCGCGCCCAGATTATTGTCGGCGGACACGGAGAGCGTGCCGAACTGAATGTCGGTGCCGCCGCTGTAGGTGTTGTTGCCGGCCAGCACCAGCGTGCCGTAGTCGGTTTTGAAAAGCTTGCTTGCGCCGGTCAGCGACGCGCGGATGGTGCCGGTGTAGGCGCTGCTGGCTGCGGTGCCGTTGCCGACCCCGATCGACGTCTGGCTGCCGCCTTGCAGCGCGATGGAATCGCCTTGGATGACGTAGCCATCCGTGCCGATCGTCATGCCTTTGACGCCGATCGCGCCCGCCGTGGCATCCACCGTCACGACGCCCGCTGCGCCTTTGAACGTGGCAAAGGAAGGCGATGTGAACGCGCCGTTCGATGCGCCATCGGACTGGGTCCAGTTGCGGTCAGCCGCGCTCCAGGAGCCCGAACCGCCATTGACCACGCCGTTGGCTAGGATGTTGCTGCCATCCCAGAAGTCATAGATCGTGCCGACGGTGGATACCAGGTTGACCTGACCGAAGGCGCCGGCCTGTACAGACAGACTACCCGGGCTGACGCCGGCGGGCGCCGATCCGATGGTCAGCGGGGTGTAGTGTAGTGTGGTCTTGTAATTGAACAGGCGGTAGACACCGGTGCCTAGCCCGCCCATATCCGACACGTTCAGCGTCGAGCCGATCAGCGTAAGCGAACCGCCGACATCGAACAACGCGGCAGTCGGCCCCGGGGCGCCCAGTGCCACATTGATCTGGGCGTTCGTTAGAGTCAGATCGCCGCCGATCGTCAACGTCTGGCCTTGCGTACCCTGTAAGACGCCGCCCGTCACCCCAACGTGTCCACTGATCGTGCCGGCGCCCGCTAGCGAAGCGCCGCTAGATACCGTAACGGCGGTGCCGCCCAACTTATTCGAGACGTTCAGTCCGCCATTGGACACGCTGGTCGTCCCGGTAAAGGCGCTGCTATCGCCAGTCAGTGTCGTGACACCGGGACCATTCTGAGAGAGCATGCCAAAACCGCTGAAGTCGTTGCTCAGCGTCATGTTGTTGGAACGGCTAAGAAGAACAAAGCCATTGTTTACAACGGCGCCCGTGCCGAGGCTGCCCATCGTGCCGCCCATTCCAACTTGCAGCGCGCCGTCAGAGACGGTGGTGACTCCGTCATAGGTGTTGTTGCCCTGCAGTACCAATGTGCCGAACCCGGTCTTGGTCAAACCACCCGCCCCCGAGATTGCACCGGACAGCGTCAGGAAGTGGTCGCCGCTTAACGTCAAATTGCCGGACAGGTCGATGGCGTTCGCCACGTTCTGTGAACTCAGCGTTTCCAAGCTGGTTCCAGCGGCAGCCGTCAGCGTACCGGTGCCCAAGGCCCGGTCGTTGCCCAGCAGCAATCTGCCGGCAGCCAGATCGACGCCGCCGCCAAACGTATTGTTCCCCTGAAGCGTCAGATCCGCTGCGCCGGTTTTCTTCAGCGAGCCGCCGCCACTGACCAGACCGCTCAGGGTCGTGGCGGTGGACGCCGCCACCGTCAAGTTGGCATCAAGTTCGATGGCGTTGGTCTGCGGTAAAGCCGTGCTGACTTGCAGCGTGCTATCGCTCTTTACCCGCAGTGCGCCAATGCTGAGCGATCCGTTGACCACTTGCAGGGTGCCCCCCTCCAGGAAGGTGCCTCCCAGATAGGTATTTGACGCGCCCAGGCTCAGCACGCCCGTACCGCGCTTGGTCAATGCTCCTGAGTCTGACACCACACCGTTAAGGGCAAGGGTGTTGCCACCCGCAACGGTCAGGCCACCGCCGGCCAACACCACCGCGTTACTCAGGGCCAGGTTCGCCGCGCCCGCTTGCAAGGTGCCGCCGTTGCCGGTCACCGTGCCGGCGCCCAGCCCCGCTGCGTTGTTGAAGATCAGTACGCCGCCATTGAGCGCGGTGCTGGTTGTGCCGCTTAAGACCGGCCCCGACAGGGTCCACGTGCCGCTGTCGACGATCAGATTGCTGAAGTTGACGTAGGAGGCGCTGGAAATGGCGCCCGCGCCGGTTGTGCCGAAACCGCCGGTGATGGCATTTTTAAGCGCCAAGGTGTTGCTGCCGCCGGCGCCGCCATCGACCAGGCCGGCTTCCGCGAACACCATTGTCGATCCCTGAACCGAGGTGGCACGCGCTATGCCGTCGCCTGGCTGCACCGATGAGCCGGTAATCGCGGTGAATTGGTTAGCGCCCCTGCCAGCGCCCAAAGACACGCTGCCCTGGATTTGGCCGGCGTTGGTGAATTCGTTGCCATCCCTCGACGCGTCGAACGCCACGCGGCCGGTAATGGTGCCGGTGCTGGTGTTCGTCATGCTGACGCTGCTACCGCCCGATATCGCCACGACCGGTGCATCGGCAGTTTGTCCCGACAGCCCCAACAGGGGCGTCGATGAGAGGGTTCCCGTGTTGGAAACTACGGTACGGCCGGCGGCGCCATTCTGGATATTCAGCGCCACGCCCTTGGTGTTAAGCATTGAGAGGCCCTGCAGCGCCATGGTGCCATTGATGATTCCATGGTTTGTGACCGTCACAATGCTGTTGTAGGCATTACCGATAGTGACGCCAGAGGTCAGGAGTGGGATCTGGGTTGCCGATGGCTCGACCGTGCCGCTGTTGGTGAACGATGTGTTGTTGCCGCTGAGCGTGATGGCACTTGCATCGGACAGTGTCGCGTTGACCACCGCGCCGGAAGTCACCGTTACATTTATATTGCTTAAGGACGAATCGATGGTGAAGTTGACGCCCGTGCAGATGGCCGTCACTCCTGGGCTCAACGCCGGGGTGCATGCGGCTTGCGCCGCGGGCAAATACCCGGCCATGCCGCACACCGCCGCCATGGCCACCACCAGACTGCGCTTGCGCGGCATGCTGCGGGCTTGCGGCCCTGCGATGTGGCCTGCTGCTCCACGGTTAGTGCTCTTGCCCCTGACCCTTGCGGTTTCTGGCGCGGCGACCCAGGCGCCCAGGGACTGATTCCAAATGGAGCAGAAGGTTTTATTCATAGCAGCCTATCGGTGGGGGAGGTAGGCTGCTCCCCTCGAGTCAGCCTATTTGTAATGGATTATTACGCATTATCTTAAATCCGGTAACAAATTTTAAAAATCACTGAAACTTGGTAGTTTCACGGGCGACATGGGCAACGGGGTAACACCGTTGTTCCTGTTCAACGGTCAAACGCAGTCTGCAGTGCTTCCTTGCTGCGCTGCCCTTGATGCAGCAGCAGCATCAGCAGCAAGCGGGCCTTCTGGGGGCTAAGGTCGCCAGCCATGACCGCTCCGGCGTCGAAAGTCGTTTTTCCACCGCCGGGGAATCCATAGACCGGCATCGTGCGCCCGTTCGGCACGCGAGTCGAAATGACGACCGGTACGTCTTTGGCCAAGGCGTACTTCACGGCCTCGAACATGGATACGTTCATATTGCCCATGCCTACGGCCTGGACCACGATGCCTTTCGCGCCCTGGTCCACCGCGTACCGCAGCAAGTCGCCATCGGCGCCGCCGAACATCGACAGGATTTCCACGCGTGGCATCTCGCCCTCGCCGATGTCGATGTGCTGACGCCGCAACGGCGTGCGCGAGAATTGCACGCGGTCCGACCAGACTTCCCCAAGAAACCCGAAGTCTCCAGACTTGAAGGTCTCGACGTCCGCGGTGTGGGTTTTCGTCGCCGTGCGCGCGGCATTGATCTGATTGTTCATCGCAATCATCACCCCCTTGCCTTTGGCGTCCGGCGCGGTGGCGATCCGGATCGCATTGAGCAGGTTGCGTGGGCCGTCGAAGTCCGGCGAAGACGCATTGCGTTGGGCACCAATCAGAATTACCGGCTTGTCGGATTTCACCGTCAAATCGAGCCAATACGCCGTTTCTTCCATCGTGTCGGTGCCATGGGCGATCACCACCCCTGCCACCTCTGGCCGGGCCAAGGCGTCATCCACCGATTTGGTAAGGCGCGTCCACCATTTGGGTTCGACATAATTGGCCGACATGGCCGAGAAGTTGTTGACTTCGATGCGAGCGTATTTGGACGCGTCGGGCACGGTCTGCATCAGGTCGTCGCCCGAGATGGCGGGAACCACGCCTTTAGTGACCGGATCAACCTTCATCGCGATCGTGCCTCCCGTCGCAATGAACTGGACAACCGGAAGGTTTTCGGCTGCGGCGCCGACCGACATCGCACACATTGCAAAAAGCGAAAGAACTCGTCGTTGCAGGTTCATGACACGATTCCCGAATGGTGAACGGAATGCCTATTCTAGTCACCAAGACCAGGCTGCATCGAAACCCCCGCTGCGAGGGCCGGGTGGGGAACCGTCGACGGCAGGGCCCGGAAGGCCAGGCCCGCGTGAAGGCTCACGCTTGCCGGGCCTTCACCGGTGGCGCTCCGGGATCGAGGGCGTCCTTGGACGTCGGACGCCTATCTTCATTCGATGCCGTATTTGCCTGGGGCAATGACGCCATTCGGGTCCAGGGCGGCTTTGATCGATGCGCAGGCGCGCACGAACTCCGGCATGCGCTGGTCCTGGTGGAACCCGTGGTACATGGTCGGTGCGCGACCCACGAATATCCCGCGATCGGCGAACAGCTTGGCCAGCGCCCGGTAGCAGGCGTCCGCGCGGGCGGTTTCGTCGGCGTCTTCGCGGTTGTAGATGATTGCGTGGATGGCGCGGGCGAATCGCGCGCCGCAGACGTTCGACAGCAGGTATTCCAGGCCGTGGTCCTGGCAGATGCGGCGCGCCTGCGCCTGCAGGCCATTGACGATATCGCCGACGACGGGGGAGCCTGCCGACAGCCAGATCGCGCCGCCGCCCGGGCGCCAGCCCAGCATCTTCAATTCGCTGTCGGTCGGCACGCCGGTATTGGAATTGATGGCGATGTGCAGGGGGCCGATCTCCTCTGCTTCCTCCATGGGAATCTGGCGTCCCTTGCCCGAGGCCAGGAAGTGCTGGGCGATGCGATCGATCTGGGGCTGCACCGCGGCGCGGCTGGCGCCGTACACGGCGCCCGACACGGTCCAGGATCCCAGATCGTATTGCCGCCGCAGCGCGGCGCGGCCCTCGTCGGACAGCGAGCGCTTGCCGCCGTTGGCCGCGTATTCCGGGTGGGTGGCAGCCGACGACAGTAGATACAGGTCGTTGGTGGCGCGGATCAGCGTCGGCACGAAATTGCTTAGCTTCAGCGGACGGATGCGTTCGACGATCTCGCCCAGGTCTTCGTCGTTGGGGAAGGTGAAAAAGAAGGGTTCGATATGCGGAGGCCGGGGCATGAGCCACATGCCCACGCGGGTGACGATGCCGAAGTTGGATTGAGAGAACAGGCCGTCCAGCGCGGGGCCGAAACTGTACTTGGAGACGTGCCAGTTGGGATGCGAGGAACCGGCCAGGCTGCCGTCGCCGGTGCGGATCACGTCGCCATTGCCGAGCACGACCTCCATGCCGCAGCTCATGCCGAAATGATCGGCGTAGGCGCCGCTGCCGCCGCCCTTGTCCAGGGCGTTGGCGAGGATGCTGCCCTGCGACGGCCCGGCGGTCGGCGAGATCATCAGCTTGCTTTCGCGGCGTTGCAGCTCGTCGTGCATGGCGCGAAAGCTCACGCCGGGTTCCAGCACGCAATAGCCCAGCGCTTCGTTGACCTCCAGGATGCGGTTCATGCGCCGCCCCAGGTCCACCACCACCTGGCCGGGACGGATGGGCGAGCGGGTGCCCAGCCCGATGTTCTGGCCATTGCTGATGGGATAGAGCTGAACGCGGAAGCGATTGGCCAGGCGCACCAGCGTTTGCACCGCCGCGGTCGAATCCGGATAGGCGACCGCGCCGGGCCGCACGTCGGCGCAGGGCAGGGTATGTTCGCCGTAGCGTCCCAGGACGTCGTCGCCCAGTGTGATGGCCTCGGCGCCAAGCTCGGCCGCGGCCGCATTGGCGAAATCTACGATAGGGTCATTGGAAGGCATTCGTCGTTCACCACAGAAGATCGCCGCTGCCGGCGGTTGTCGGAACCGGCGTGGCCGCCGGCGTTGGAGCGTTGGCCGCGGCTTGCGGCGGCTTGGGCCGGAAGCCTTCAAGACCGCGAGGAGGCGGGCCACCGGTGGCCCAGTCCAGCAGCTGGACCGTGTGCGCCACGGGCACGGGCGTGAAGCGCGAGATCTGCACCAGGCACCCCAGGTTGCCGGCGGCGATCACGTCAGGCTGTCCAGCCGCGGCGTGGGCCGCTTTACGTTGCCCCAGGCGGTCCGAGATGGCCGGCTCGAGGATGTTGTAGGTTCCCGCCGAGCCGCAGCACAGGTGCGATTCGGCGATGTCGCGCACCTCCATGTCCAGCTTGCCCAGCGCGCGGCGCGGTGGCCGTTCGATCTTCAGACCGTGCTTGAGGGAACAGGAGTCGTGATAGGAAACGGCCAGGCCCAGGGCCGAGCCGCTGGCGGTCAGCGGCAGGCTGGCGGCGATCTGCGCGATGTCCTGGGTGGCATCGACCACGAGGCGCACCTGGGCCGACAGTTCTGGGCGGTCGGACAGCAGTTCCTCGTATCGTTTGATGACGGAACCGCAACCCGAGGTGGTGCTGATGATGGCGTCGATGTGCCCGGCCTGCAGCGCGGCCGACCAGCTGCGGACGGCCTGTTCCATGTGTCGCGTGGCGGCCTCGCGCCGTCCCATGTGCAGTTCGAGCGCCCCGCAGCATTGCACACCGGGTACGGCGACGACGGCGACGCCGGCGCGTGCGAGCAGGCGCTTGGCCGAAGCGTTGATCTCGGCGCCGAGCACCGATTGGGCGCAACCGTCCAGCAGCGCCACGCGGCGCGTCGCGTGCACGGGCGGAGGTAAGGCCGCTTCGGCCCGTGGCGAGAACGCCGCTAGCGCGGGGGCGGCAGACAGGGAGACCAAGGCGCCCAGCGGCCCGCCCAGCCGGCCGGCGGCGCCGCGCAGCAATCGGCCCGCGGCTGCGGCGGGACGCAGCAGCGAGGGCGTCGTCAGGACACGGGCCAGCGCTGCGCGCAGCAAGCGCTGCGTCAGCGGGCGGGCCTTGCTCTTTTCGATGTATTCGCGCGCGCCGTCGATGATGGCGTGATACGAGACGCCGGCCGCGCAGGTAGTTTCGCACGACAGGCACGACAGGCAGCGGTCCAGGTGGCGCACGGCGACCGGGCTGGGCGCGTCGCCGCTGTCCAGCATCTCGCGCGCCAGCGCGATCCGGCCGCGCGGTGAATCGAGTTCTTCGCCATCGAGCACGTACGTAGGGCAGACCGCGGTGCAGAAGCCGAAATGCACGCAGCCTTCGGCGGCGGCGCTGACCGCTTCTTGGCGGTGGATGGTAATGGTCTTGGGCATGGTGCGACGTAAGCTTGCCGGCCAGGGCCGGGATAGAGCTCATTCTGTCGCCAGAAGGGGCGCGGGGCTGTGCCCAGCGCGCCAATGGGCGCCGCCCAGGGCGCCAGTCAGCCGCGAGTCTGCCCTTGCTTGAGCAGATTGACGGGCAATTCGCCGTATCGCTCGGAGAAGCGCCGCGTGAAATGGGAGAGATTGTTGAAGCCGCAGGCGAAGGCGGCCTCGCTGACGGTGCGTGTCTTGCCGGCCGCCAGCAGCTCATGCGCGAGTGCCAGGCGCGCCTGCACCACGTAGGCCTCGAACGACAGCAGGCCATGCCGCGCGAACAGGCGGTGCAGGGTGCGGACCGATATGCGGCAGGCGGCGGCCACCGTTGCGGGCGACAGGTCCGGGTTGGCGATCGCCGTATCGATGTGGCGCTTCACGCCGACGAAGCTCAGTTCGGTAGAAGGCGGCGCCGCGGAGTCCGCCAGGGACGTGCAATGCAGCGCCACGATTTCGATGACGGTATCCAGCAGCGTGTCGACGGTGCGGTCCAGCAGTTTGATGTCGGTATCGGTCAACAAGCGGATGGCTTCGGTCAGCACCGGCGCGAAGGGCATATCGGCCGGCAGGCTGGCCGGCGAGCGCAGCCGCCGCAGGCCGGGGGCGCGCGCGCTCAAGGCGTGGCGCGGCAGCAGGACCAGCCGACGCGAGGTTGCTTCGGGGAACGTGATGTCGAACGCGGAACCGGTGTCGAGCAGCCCGAATGCGCCCGGCCGCAGGCACAGCTGCTCGTCCCCTTGGGACATCAGGGCGCTACCCTGCAATTGCAGGCTGAGCATGAGGTGATCGCCGTTGAGCCGGCTGACTTGCCGCTGGGAGCGCCGGATCATGTGCGGGGAGCTTGCGAAGTTCACAAGCCGGACGCCCGCGCGGTTCTGGCTCGACATCGTGCCCGCGAACCCGGCGTCGGGTTCGGCGCGGAATTCGGAGTCGAGCACGCCGGCGCAGACCGCGTCCTGCCAGAACGCCAGGGCGTGCTGGCCGTGATCGAGGGTGCTCCATTTGTGCCATTCAGGTGCCATCTCGGCTCCGAGGTCCGTCGCGTGCTGTCGCTGCCAGCGGCATCGGCTGGCACGTTGGGTCGTGCCCAATGTAGCGAGGCGGTGGAGAATGGGCCATCCGTGCATTCCCCAGTAACGGCGCACTATGTTCAACGAATGGAGCGTGGCATGAAACGGTTTCTATCTTTGTGGGCGGGTGCTGTGCTCGCGGTGTCGGCCTGTTGCGCCGCGGCGCAAGACTATCCGGCGCGGCCCGTGCGTATGATCGTGGGCTTCGCGCCTGGGGGCGGCAACGATATCCTTGCCCGTGTGATGGCCGAGCAGCTCCAGCGCCGCCTGGGCCAGCCCTTCATTGTCGAGAACCGGCCCGGCGCCAGCGGCGCCATCGCCATCAGCGCGGTCAAGCGGGCAGACCCGGACGGCTACACGCTGCTGGTGGGGCCCAGCAGCGGCATGACCGTCAATCCGGCTATCTACAACAACCTGGACTATGATCCCGTCGCCGATTTCGCGCCGATCTCCCTGGTCGGAGACATTCCGATGATCCTGACCGTCAAGGCAGACAGCTCGGCGCGTTCGGTGGCTGATCTGGTCGGGCAGGGCAAGAAGAACGGCAAGCCGCTTTTCGCGGGCTCGGGTGCCAATTCCTTCCAGCTTGCCACCGCGCTCTTCGCCAAGCGCGTCGGCCTGGAAGCGGAGGTCGTCAACTACAAAGGGAACTCTGCAGTGGTCGCGGCGCTGTTGGCCAACGAGATCGACTTCGCGCTGATCGACACCGCCGCCGTATTGCCCCAGATCCGCAGCGGCCGGCTGAAGGCGCTGGCCGTGACAGGCGCGAAGCGCTTTACCTTGTTGCCTGACGTGCCAACCGTGGCAGAGTCCGGCGCGCCGGGCTTCGCGATGTCATTCTGGTCGTCCTTGTACGCACCCGCAGGCACGCCGCCCGCCGTCATCGAGAAGCTGCAGGCCGCTGTGGCCATCGCCGTGCGAGAGCCCGCCGTGTCCGATCGCTTGCTGGAATTGGGCATCGATCCCGTAGGCAGTTCAACGCAGATCCTGGCCGACACCATGGCCCGGGAGATTCCAATGTATGCCGCGGCCGCCAAGGCGGCGAACCTGGCGCCGGTGCAGTAAGTGGGTGGTGAGCGGCACTAACCGGCAGTGCCAGCGTTGAAATGCGACGGGAATGTGCTGGGTTTCTGCATCCAATCGATGAAGACAGCCAGTCCCCATCGCTGTCTGAGGCGGTGCGCAGCACATTGGTTGCCCGAACCAGCTTTCTTGCGGCCTCCTTTTGCAGCCTCCGCATTGCATCAGGGGGCTGTGCATGAGAGATGCGCGTGACGTAGTCACGCAGCTGTCGGTAAACCGTTTGCCGATGTCGTTGATCGGTGACTACTCTGCCTTGGACCGTCTGTTGGACCAGATTTCGGCTTGCGGGCTGTTACCCCGGCAAGTGATCGTCGAGATCACCGAACAGGAGGCTGTAGCAAGCCCGGGCGATGTTAGAAGCGCTATTGAACGCCTCCGGGGAGCAGGCATCGGCGTGGCGATCGATGCTTTCGAAGCGGGCTTCGCGGGGCTGTCGCTGCTGGCAGAATTTCAGCCAGACAAGGTCAAGATTGACCGACACCTCATTCAGAACGTCCACCGGGATGGGCCAGTGCGGGCAATTGTGCGTGCGATTGTCCACGCATGCCGTTCAATGGGAATAACGCCGGTGGCCGAAGGGGGCGAGCAGGTTGAAGAATGGTGCTGGCTTCAGGCTGTTGGTGTTGAGCGGTTTCAAGGCTACTTGTTCGCAAGGACTGCGTTGAACAGCACTCCTCGGGTTCGATGGCCCGAGCGTATTTTGCAGCATTGCGCGCTGGGCAGATCGGAGAGACGGGGGTTGGATCACGGTCCATTTCAAGGCCACGAACGCAGGGCTGGCGTTGCGCGACCTGGTTTCTGGATAAGGCGAGGGCTTAAACGGCCATGATTGCTGCGACACCTGCGTCCCCTGTCGCGCAATAGCGATGTCGCCAAGCCAGGCTGCGCCACTCCCCTTCGGCGATGCCGTCCCTGATTTTCATCGGACTCAAGCCCAGAGTGAGGGCCCGATTGCAGGGACCGGCCAATCGATAAGCAGCCGCTGAACGTCATTGCCCCATGCTTGCTAGCGCTCTTCAGTCGGACTTGAGACAAGGGGCGGCCGTCTTGATTTCCGCGTGCTAATGGGAAAGCTCGCCTTCTCCCCCTTTTGTCTTTGTCGTTGGTTCAGAAAGCAAAGCGTTCCAGGTGAGACGCCAGAACATGCGCGCCAATGCGAAAGGCGAACTTCAACGAAAGGCGAACTCCACTCCCCCTGCTCAGGGATTTCCCCAATCATATTGTCCTTGCGGAAAATCAATGCTCTATAGGACACTTTGTGTCATTAAGGCCGACGCGGCCCGATCAAGGGGAATGGCATGAAGGTTCTGAGCAAGGTGGCCGTGCTGGTGCTGGCGGCGGGAATGGGGGCAGGCGCGCACGCGGCGTTTCCGGAGCGGCCGGTCCGGCTGGTGGTGCCCTTCGGCGCCGGCGGCATCACGGATATCGTGGCCCGCCAGGTGGGCAAGGGCATGGGGGATGTGCTGGGCCAGAGCATCGTGATTGAAAACCGGCCCGGTGCGGGCGGGGTGATCGCCGCGCAGGTGGCCGCCACCGCGCCTGCCGATGGCTATACGATCTTCATGGGCACCGTCGGCACGCAGGTGGTGAACCCGCTGATCTACAGCAAGCTCAGCTATGACGCCGACAAGTTCGCGCCGGTCGGCATGGTGTCGGGATCGCCCTATGTGCTGGCGGTGCGGGCCGGCTTGCCGGCGACGTCGTTCAGCGAATTCGTGGCCTACGCCAAAGCCAATCCGGCGCGCTTGAATTTCGGGTCGGCGGGCAATGCCAGTTCGCCGCATCTGGGGCTTGAACTGCTGAAGCTGACGGCGGGCCTGGACATCGTGCACGTTCCGTTCAAGAGCGGCAGCGAAGCGGTCAATGCCGCCATCGGCGAGCAGGTGGACGTGGTGATGGACGCCAGCCCGGTCATCATGCCGCACGTCGCGTCAGGCAAGCTGCGCGCGCTGGCGGTGGCGGCGGACAAGCGCCTGCCGTCGGCGCCCGCCGTGCCAGCCAGCACCGAGGTGGGCGACGCGCAGTTGCAGATCAGTTCGTGGAACGCCTTCTTCGCGCCGGCGGGCACGCCGCCGGATGTGCTGGCCGCCTTGAATGCCGCGTTGCAGAAGACGCTGGCCTCGCCCGAACTGAAAGAGCGGCTGGCGGCCCAGGGCACCCAGTTGTACACGGGGACGCCGGACGAATATCAGCGCTTCATCGCCGGCGAAAAGACGAAGTGGACCCAGATCGTGAAGCGCGCCAATATCAAAATGGACTGACCGCATGACTGAGCAGACGATGCATCCCCTGGCGGGCAAGCCGCTGGAACTGGCCGATACGCTGCGTTCTGGCAACGCGTGGAAGATCCGGCTGGCCTGCGGTTTCATGGGCTTGCCGCTTGCCCGCCGCACCTTCGACATTGTGCAGGGCGACCTCGAGACCGATGCGTTTGCGCGCATCAACCCGTGGCGGCAGGTTCCGGCCTTGCTGACGCCCGAGGGGGAATGGTTGGCCGAGTCGCAGGCCATCCTGTGGTATCTGGCGCAAGGCACGTCCTGGCTGCCGGACGACCGGCTGGCGCAGGCGCAGGTCAGCAGCTGGCTGAGCTTCGAGCAGACCCAGCATATGCATGCCTTCGCCCAGCCGCGGTTGTTGATCCACCTGCGCCGGACCGCGGCCACGGAGGATCCGGCGATGGTCGCGTGGCGCGCCATCGGCATGAAAGCGGCGGCGCTGATGGACGCGCATCTGGATGGCCGGGCGTACCTGGTGGGCGGCGCGCCGACGATTGCCGACGTGGCGCTCTATCCCTATACCAGCATGGCGGAGCAGGGCGGCTACGACCTGTCCGCCTTTACCCATATCACTGCCTGGCTGGCGCGCATCCGCGCCTTGCCGGGGTTTACGCCGTTGATCGAAACGGCATGACGGAGACATGATGAGCGATACGATGCACTTGGGAAAAGACGAACTGATCGCGCGGGCGAAAGCCGAGATGCAGCGCCAGTTCGATACGCCGCAATGGAGCCTGCGCGAACGGCTGGCGCTGACTTGCCGCATCCTGTTCGACGGCGGCCATGATTCCGGGCTGGCCGGGCAGATCACGGCCCGCGCCGATGAGCCGGGCCGGTATTACACGCAGCGGCTGGGCCTGGGCTTTGACGAGATCACGGCCAGCAACCTGCTGGTGGTGGACGAGGACCTGCGCGTGCAGGAAGGCGGCGGCATGCCCAACCCGGCCAACCGCTTCCATTCATGGATCTACCGCGCGCGGCCTGACGTGAACTGCATCATCCACACGCATCCGCTGCACGTGGCGTCGCTGTCCATGCTGGAGGTGCCGCTGGAAATCTCCCACATGGACAATTGCCCGCTGTACGGCGACGTGGCGTTCCTGAAGGATTGGCCGGGCGTGCCGGTGGGCAACGAGGAAGGCGAGATCATCTCTGCGGCGTTGGGAGACAAGCGGGCCATCCTGCTGTCGCACCATGGCATGCTGATCGCCGCGGGTTCGGTGGAAGAAGCCTGCGTGTTGGCCCTGCAGTTCGAGCGGGCGGCGCGCATGCAGCTGCTGGCGATGTCTGCCGGCAAGATCCAGCCGATTCCGCCGGCGCTGGGCCGCGAGGCGCATGATTGGATCCTGACGCCAAAACGTTCCCAGGTGGGCTTTTCATACTACGCCCGGCGTGCCCTGCGCACCCATGCCGACGTGCTGGCCTGACCGAACGCAAGCCGGCGGGGCAGGCCGGCTCGACGGCCGGGCCGGTTTCGGGCATGCTTACCGGTCGGATTTTCGACTCACCGCCCATGATCGACCTGCCCCACCGCCTACGTACCCTGCGCCGCCAGCAAACCCTGTCCCTGGAACAGCTGGCGCAACGCACGGGCCTGACCAAAAGCTATCTGTCCAAGCTTGAACGTGGCTTGAGCGAGCCGTCGATTTCGACCGTGCTGCGGCTGGCCGAAGCCTACGGCGTGGGCGTGTCGCAATTGGTGGGGACGGATGACGCCGCGCAGGATGAGGTGGTCAGCGTGGTCCGCGTGGCGGACCGCGAGGCCCTGCAACGCGGCGGGCTGGGCAGCGAATACCATTACGAATCGCTGGCCGGACGCCGCAAGGTCAAGACGATGGAACCCTTTGTGGTGCATCCGCCGCGCGACTTTCCGGACGCGACCGCGGTTTTTCCGCATCCGGGCGAAGAATTCCTGCTGGTGCTCAAGGGCGCCATCGAAGTCCATGTAGGCGAACGCCAGTTCCGCCTTGAGACCGGGGATTCGGTCTATTTCGATTCCGAACTGCCGCACCGCATGCGTACCGTCAGCCGGGCCATGGCCGAGGTGCTGGTGGTGGCCGCGCATTAAGGGCCGTCGGCCGTCGACCTTATAACGATATGAATGGGTGTCCCATGAAACATGACCAGTCGCGGCTTGTCCGCATCGATGCCGGCCCGCTGAAGGATCCGGTGCCCGGCAAACCCCGCCGCCCGATTTCTGGCGACGCGGCTTTTCTTACCGTGACGGCCTTCGAAGGCAACGCGGGCAAGGCCGAAGCCGGCGTATGGGAAAGCACTGCGGGCGTGTTTCAGTCGAACACCACCGGCTATATCGAATTCGGCTACATCGTCGAAGGGTCGGCCCGCCTGGTCGACCCGGACGGCACGGTGCACGAATTGACGGTGGGCGAGGCCTTCGTCATGCCGGAAGGTTATACCGGCCGCTGGGAAGTGGATCAGTTCGTCAAGAAGATCTACTTCATCACGCGCCTGGGCTGAGGCCCGGCCGCTACGGCTGCGGCCGTTGCGGATAGGCCGACGTGCCGAACGTGTTGCCCATGCGGTTGCCGATGGTGGCTGGCGTGGGCAGGCCCATCTGGTTGGGCGGGCGCTGCGTGACCGCTTCCGACTCCAGCCCCGTCGCGGGCCGGTGCGGCGTGTCGGGCGCCATCTTCTGGTTCAGGCAATCGTAGGACAGCGCCCGATATCCGTTGACTTCGGTATCGATGCACGCGCCGCCGGGCGCGGCGGGCTTCTGCGCGCCTGGCGTCTGGGCTTCGGCTGCCGCCAAGGGCGACCCCGCCAGCGCGGCGGACAGGCATAGCAGGACAATGCGGCCAGCGGCCAGGGGCACCGTGCGCATGCGCGCTCCTTTAAGCAGTTCCGGCCTGAGTGGGCCGATGCGATCCGTCAAGTATAGGGACGGCCGCAGCCGCGCAGGTGACCATTGCATGTCGGCGGCGGGGCCGGCGCGGCAAAGGTGTCACGAATGCGTCATTCGGCGCCTCTAGCATGGCGGCTTTTGTAAGGGCGGGCGCCCAGGCGCCTGGTGTTGCGGCCATGTCAGGCACTTCCCCATTGCGGTCACGTTCATGAGCAGCACCTTCAGGGGCTGCGGCACGGCGTTGCGCGCCTGTCTGGCCTTGGGCCTGTTCACGCTGGCGGCCGCGGGGCACGCGGAGCCGCCGCCCAAGCCCGTCGCGTTTGCCATCTCGGCGCAGCCCTTGGCGCAGGCGCTGGTTGAATACAGTCTGGCCAGCGGGCTGACGGTGCTGGTGGACAGCACGTTGACCGCCGGCCGGCAGGCGCCCGCGGTGATCGGCAACTACACGCCCGGCGATGCCTTGCGCAAGCTGCTGGCCGGGTCGCCCCTGGCGATCCGCTATGCCAGTGCGCAGTCGTTCACGCTGGTCTCCACGGAACAAGAGGCGGCCACGTCGCCGCGGCCGGGCAAGCGCTTGCGCGATACGCCCTATGCCGCCGTGGTGCAGGGGGCGCTCAAGCGCGCGTTGTGCAGGGCGGCCGGCACGGAGCCGGGCAGCTATCGCGCCCTGGTGCAGTTGTGGTTCGACAAGGCTTGGCGGGTCAGCCGTGTCGGTTGGGTGGCGACGACCGGGTCGCCGGCGCTGGACGGCAGGTTGGAGGCGGCGTTGCGCGGCGTGGTGATCGGCCCATTGCCTACTGGCATGCCGCAGCCGCTGACCGTCCTGCTGGAGCCGCGCGGCGCGGCCGAGTGCGCGTCGGTGCCCGGAGCCGACCGTGCGGGATAGCAAGCCGGAAACCTCGCTGCGGTCCTTGTTCCTGGAACGCTACAACGACTTTCGCAATCAGCTCAAACGGCGCCTGGGGTCGGAAGACCTGGCGCATGACGCCATGCAGGAAGCGTTTCTGAAGGTCAATGACCTGCCCGCCAGTTCGTCGATCCAGCAGCCGGCGGCGTATCTGTTCCGCGTGGCGCTGAATATCGCCGAGGACCAGCGGCGCAGGGACTCCCGCCTGCTGACGGGGGTAGAGATCAGCGAACTGATCCACATCACGGACGAGGCCGCAGACCCCGCGCGCATCGCGCAGGGCCGCAGCCAGGTCGACGCCTTCGAGCGTGCGCTGCAGAAGCTGCCGGAACGCACGCAGCAGATGCTGCTGGCCGCGCGCGTGCACGAATTGCCCCACGCGGAGATCGCGCGGCGGTATGGCGTGTCGGAACGCATCGTCTCCAAAGAACTCAAACGCGCGCTGGAACACTGCGCGCGGGAACTGCTTGTGGCGGGCCAGGGGACGGCGGACACGTCCGGCCATGCCGCGGGCGGGGATGAAGAACCATGGCACTGACGATGGGCATGCCCGGAAACAACAAGAACTCTGACGTGGCGGCACGCGAGGCGCGGGCGTGGCTGCTGACGCTGACGTCCGGCCGGGCCACCGAGGCCGATGCTCAGGCGTTCCGGGAGTGGCTGCGTGCCGATCCGCGGCGCCAGGCGGTCTTTGCGGCGCAAAAGCAGCTGTGGCATGACCTGGGCCCGGCGGTGCAGGCGGTGGTGGCCGAGCGGGCGTCCGACCGGGCACGCAGGCGGGCGCGCCAATCCCTGATGACCGGCAGGCGCGCGTTCCTGGGCGGTGCGCTGGCCGCGTCGGCCGCCTATCTGGCGTTCAAGCCGCCCCTGGGGCTGTGGCCCGGTGTCGATACGCTGGGGGCGGATTACCGGACGGCGGCAGGCGAACAGCGGCACGTGGCGCTGGGCGATGCGCTGGACGTCCAGATGAACACGCTGACCCGCATCAATGTCGCAAGCGGCGGTGACGGCGCAGTGATTGAGCTGGCCGATGGCGAAGCCGAAATCCGCAGTGGGGCGCAGGCCGCCGTCGTGTTGGCGGGCAAAGGCCGGATCACCGCGAAGGACGCGGTGTTCAACGTCCGGTACATCGGGGGCGAGGCGCGCCTGTGCTGCCTGTCGGGCGTGGTGCGCCTGGCACACGAGCAAGGCGTGTTCGACGTGGTGGCCAACCGTGAACTGCGCTACGACGACAGCCGGGTGATGCCGCCCGTCCTGATCGACCCCGCTGTGGTCACCGCCTGGCGGCAGGGGTGGCTGGTGTTCGACCAGCAGCCGCTGGCGCAGGTGGTGGACGAGTTGAACCGCTATCGGCGCGGACGCCTGGTGCTGATGAACGAGCAACTGGGCAGGAGGCTGGTGCAGGCGCGCTTTTCGCTGGCGCAGGTGGCGGACGCCGAACGCCTGATCCGCGACGCGTATGGCGCCCACGTGACCCGTCTGCCGGCGGGTGTCGTCCTGTTGTCGTAGGCGCGCGCCGCCCCTGCGTCTTGATGAATTATTTGTGACAGGGTTCTGGTCGGCATTTTTCCATCCGTCTGTCTTGTTCTAGGTGACGAACACGCGCGATTGGAACAAGGGATGGCGATCATGCAGGCACGGATGTCGGAAATGAGCGGTAAGGGAAACAGGGCGCGCACGCCGGGGCGCGGGCGTCCGAACTGGCGTCCGACGCCGCTGTCGCAGGCGGTGACGGCCCTGTTGATCGCGGGCAGCGCCAGCGCTGCGGCCCAGGCGCAGACGCGCGCATTCAGCCCCGGCTGGTTCTCCGACAAGAATGCCGTGCAGTCCACCGCGCAACGCACGGGCCGCATGCCGGACGGCAGCGTCGCGGGCATCGGCGCCAGCGCGCGCCAACAGCAACAGTCGCGGCAGCAATTGCAGCGTTCGCTGGACAACTTGAACCGCACCGCCGCTGCGGTGGCGGCGCAGCAGGCCGCCCAGGCGGCGGCGCGCGCCGCCGCGGCGGCCAGTGGTGGCGACGTGCCGGACGGCCTGACCGAAGGCGGCCTGTGGGCCGCCGAGGGCGGCCTGGCGAAATGGGAGGGCGCGAAAGCGGCCAAGCCCGGCGTGGAGAACGGCCGTCAGGTCGTCACCATCGAGCAGACGCAATCGCGGGCCATCCTGAACTGGGACACCTTCAACGTGGGCCGCAACACCACGGTCCAATTCAAGCAGGGCGTGGACGATGCGGTGCTGAACCGCGTGGTCGGCGCGTCGGCCAAGCCCAGCCAGATCCAAGGGGCGATCAAGGCGGACGGCACCGTGATGGTGGTGAACCAGAACGGCGTGATCTTCACCGGCACCAGTCAGGTGAATGCGCGCAATCTGGTGGCGGCGGCGGCCACGATCACGGACGCGCAGTTCCGCGAGAAAGGGCTTTACGCCGACAACGGCGCGCAGCCGACCTTCCAGGACGCGCTGGGCCGCGTTGAGGTGCAGCCGGGCGCCGCGATCCGCACCGCGACGCCGGCTTCCTCCACGACGGGCGGCGGCTATGTGCTGCTGCTGGGCAAGGAAGCCGTGAACGCGGGCACGATCGATACGCCGGCGGGGCAGGCGCTGCTGGCGGCCGGCGACAGTTTCGTGATCAAGCGAGGTCAGGGCACATCAGGCAACCTCGTGTCCACGACGAAGGGCAACGACGTGATGCCCGCCGGCTTACCCGGGCGGGTCGAGAACACGGGCCTGATCCAGGCCGCCTTGGGCGACGTGACCCTGACGGGCGGCGACGTGGCGCAGCGCGGCGTGGTGCTGTCGAGCACGTCGGTCGATACGCGCGGCACGGTGCACCTGACCGCGACGGGCGCCAACGGCCGGATCACGGTGGCCGAGAACAGCACCACGGCGATTCTGCTGGACCGCAGCGGCGCGCTGGCGCTGGACAGCCAGCGCGACGGCCTGCGCGTGCCGCCGGCAGTGCAAAGCGATTCGTCCTTGTTGGCGGCGGGCGCCGACCGGCGCGAACTGTCGCGGGTGGAGATCAGCAGCTCGGGCACGGTGGACTTCGCGGCGGGCTCGATCACGCTGGCCACCGGCGGACAGATCGCCGTCCAGGCCGCGCAGCGCAGTTTGCTGCGCGATGGCGCGGTGCTGGACGTGGCGGGCGCGGTGGGGGTGCCCGTCGCGATGGAGAACAACAATCTCAAGATCAACGTGCAGGGCAACGAGCAGCGCGACGCGCCCGTCAATCGGGACAGCGGCAAGCTCAACAACAACGATGTCTGGGTAGATATCCGAGACCTGGTGCTGGTGCCCGCGGGGACGAACGGCTACGCCACGGACCGTTGGTATACGGCCGGCGGCCTGCTGGAAGTGAGCGGTTATCTGGGCACGCAGGGGCATGCCGTCAACGAGTGGATGGCGCAAGGCGGTAACGTCGAATTCACCGGCGGCGACGTCGTGACGCGGGCTGGCTCCCAGATCAACCTGTCGGGCGGCACGTTGGAGGTGCAGGACGGCATGATCCGCCAAAGCTGGCTGCGCGGGGCGGATGGCCGCTTGTACGAGGTGACGCGGGCACCGGGCGACCTGGCTTATGCGGGGCTGTACAAAGGGTTTGAGGCAAACAGTGAACGCTGGGGCCAGACGCGCTATTTCTACAACCCGCTGATCGCGCCGCGCGAGCGATTCGAGACCGGCTATACGGTCGGGCGGGACGCGGGCCGCCTGGTGATCGGCACGCGCAGTGCCGTGCTGGAGGGCGAACTGATCGGCACGACGTTCCAGGGCGACCGGCAGAACGCCGCGGCGCAGGCCGGCCTGGACGGCTACCAGCAATCGCAGCGCGCGGTGGCGCGCGGCGCGCAGCTGGTGGTGGGCACCTACACGCCGTACTACAGCAAGACCACGGGCGCACTGCAGTACGTGTTGGGGCGCGGCGATGGCACGATCAATCAGGTGGTGCTGTCCGAGCGGGTGGCGGCGGTGGCCGCCGGGCTGGATCTGGACACGGCGCTGCCCGGCGACCGCACGGGCACCCTGCAGCTGGATACGGCGCGGCTCAATGGCTTTGGCCTGGGCGCCGTGAAGATCGCCGCAGGCGACATCGCGGTGCAATCGGATCTGACGGTGGCCCCAGCGGGCGACATCACGCTGTTCGCGAACAACCTGACGGTGGATGCCGCGCTGACGGCCAACGCCGGCAGCATTCGGCTGGGTAATGTGCTGTTCCAGGCCACGCCCGGTGGCATGGCCGACACGACGGCGGGCCCGGCAAACGCGGGCGGCGGGCTGGCCGACGACCGGCTGACGCTGGGCGCGCGGGCGCGCCTGGACACGTCGGGCCTGTGGGCCAACCTGGCGCTGGCGCCGGGGCAGACGGCCGCCATGCCCTACCTGAATGGCGGCAGCGTGTCGGTGCGCAGCTCGCTGGACATCGACCTGCAAGCCGGCAGTGTGATTGATGTGAGCTCGGGCGCCGCGCTGCGCGCCAAGGGCAAAGTCACCGGCGGCAAGGGCGGCAACGTGACCGTGGAAGCGGTGGCGGCCGGTACCGCCGCGGGCGGCCGGCTGGTGCTGGACGCGGAACTGCGGGGCTACGGTGTCGAAGGCGGCGGCACGCTGGCCGTGACGGCGGGCAAGGTCGTGCTGGGCGCCAAACCGTCTGACGCCGGCGATGACGTGCTGGCGCTGGCGGCGCCATTGTTTCAGCAGGGGTTCTCGCGTTACGAGATCACTGGCAGCCGTGGCGCCTCGGTGGCCGAGGACATGCGCATCGACGTATCGATGCCGGTGTATCGCCCGGTGACCGGCGCGATCGGGCTGGCGACAGGCGCGCCGGCCCGCGCGGCATTGGAAACCTGGCAGCCGCCTGTCTACCTGCACGACCCCGTGGCAGGCACGGTGACGCGCCGCCGCGGCGCCAGCCTGTCGCTGCAAAGCGGCCGCAGCCTGTCGCTGCCGGGGGCGGACGCCGATGCGGCGTTGCTGGTCGGCCGTGGCGCGCAAATCAATGTGGACCCGGGGCAAGCGATCCAACTGCGCGGCGCAGGCCAGATCACGGTGCTGGGCGCGTTGACGGCGGCCGGTGGCAAGATCGATATCCGCCAACTGCGCATGGGCGACATCGATGTGGCGGAGTCCATCGAGACCGCAGCGGGCCAGGTGCATAACCGGTCGATCTGGATCGGCGAGCAGGCGGTGCTGAACGTGGCCGGCCGCGCGGAAACCGGTGTGGATGCGCAGGGCCGCCGCTATGGCGTGGCGGACGCCGGCGGGGTCATCGTGGTCGGCGGCGAGATCAATCATGACCGCGCCACGGCGACCTCGTCCGACGCTTACGTCATCATCCGGCCGGGCGCCGTGCTGGATGCGTCCGGTTCGAGTGCGACCGTGGACGTGAACGGGGTGGGTCCCTTGCAGCTGGACCGCAACGGCGGCCGTATCGCGCTCAGCTCCTACAACGGCCTGTTTCTGGACGGCACTTTCATCGCGCGGGCCGGCGGCGCAAGCGCCGCAGGCGGCGCCCTGGATATCGCGCTGGAAACGCCGCTGTACCGCAGCGCGGGCGATAACCCGTCCAGCATGGAGGTGCAGGTGCCTCGCGAGCTGGTAGTGGCGGCAGGCAAAGGCGACGCCTTGGCGTCCGACCTGAAACCGGGCGAGGCCGCCGACGCGCTGCGTTACGGACAGGCCCGACTGGACGTTTCGCGCCTGTTGGCGGGCGCGGGCTTTGATCAGTTGGGGCTGCTGTCCAATGGCTTGATGTCGTTTGACGGCGCGATCGATATCTCGCTCGGCCAAAGCCTGCGTCTGTACGCCGGCGCGTTTTCGCTGGCGCCGGATGCCGATGCGGCAACACGCGTGAACCTGGCGGCGTCGCAGCTGCGGCTGTCCGGGCCGGGCAAGTACACCGCCACCAACGGCGTGATCCGGCCGCGCGTGCTGTTCGGCGATGCGCCGTCGGTGGGGGCGGGCGTCTTCACGGTGCGCGCCGCCGATCTGCTGGAAGTGGGCAACAGCCTGTCGTTCGGCACCCAGGGCAGTATCAACCGCAGCGTGGGCGGCCTCTTGGCCGTGGCGCGGCCGGGCTTTGACCGGGTGACGCTGGAAAGCGGCGGCGACCTGCGCTTCTTGCTGCAGAACGACAGCGAGCCGCGCACCCGGCTGTGGACGCGAGGCGATCTGGACCTGATCGCCGCGCAGTTGTATCCGGTGACGGGCGCCGAGGCCGAGGTGCTGGCGGGCTATACCCGCAACCCGGTTTCCGGCGTCAATGTGTTCGATCCGACCCGCATGCTGCGGGTGGCCCGGTCGGGCGGCGTCACCGCGCCGCTGCCGGCCGTGCCGTATTCGGCGTTTGGCTCGCTGCGCCTGGCGGCGACCAACGTGGAGCAGGGCGGCGTGGTGCGTGCGCCGCTCGGCGCCATCGTCCTGGGCGACGTGAGTTCGGCGCTAGGCTCGCAGCGCTTGACGTTGTTGCCGGGTAGCGTGACGTCGGTCAGTGGCGCGGGGCTGTTGATGCCCTACGGCGGCACGACTGATGGCGTGTCGTATAAGTTCAAGGGCGCGGAAGTCTCGCTGGTGGGCGCAGGCGGCGCCACCGGCTCAGGAGGCGGCGCATCGTTGCGCACGGGCATCACGCTGGGATTCCGCGATGTGGATGCGTTGCCGGGATCGGTGCTGGACCTGTCCGGCGGCGGTGAACTGACCGGCGCGGGCTTCGTGTCTGGACGCGGCGGCTCGACCGACGCGCGCTATTCCCCGCTGGTGCGCAACAATCCCAAGGGCGGCTTCACCTTGCCCGGGCTGGCAGCCAACCCGGTCTATGCCATCGTGCCGGGCGTGCAGCCGGGCTATGCGCCGTCCGGCGGCGAAGCCGGCGCCTCGGCCCCGGGCCTGGGGCAGCAAATCACGATCGGCGCAGGCGTGCCGGGCTTGCCGGCCGGCACCTATACGCTGATGCCGTCGACGTATGCGTTGTTGCCTGGCGCATTCCGAGTCGAAATCAATACGGGTGCGACGGCAGGCGCGTCCATGGCGCCGGCGCAGATGCGCAATCTGTCGTGGGCGGCCAGCGGCACGCTGTCCACCGCCGGCACGCGGGTGGCAGACAGCCTGGCGACCCCGGTGATCCTGACGCCGGCCAACGTGCTGCGCACGTATTCGCAGTACAACGAGACCAGCTATGCCAGCTTTGTGCGTGCCGATGCGGGCACGCGGGGCGTGCCGCGCGCGATGCTGCCGGCCGACGGCCGCACCTTGCGTCTGGCGGTCCACGCCGGTTCGCAGGACGGGCAGGCGCTGCGCTTTGAAGGCCTGGCCGATTTCAAGCCCGCGGAGGGCGGATTTGGCGGCGCGGCGGCCCTCAGCGGCGGCAGCTCGAGCGTTGAGATCCTGGCGGCGGGCCAGGCGCCCACCGCAGGCTTTGCGGGCGCGTCGGTGCAGGCCGAAGCGCTGGCCGCGCTGGGCGCCAGCCGCTTGGTGATCGGCGCCCTGCCTGTGGTGATGTACGGCCAGGGCGGCCGCTTCTACACGTTCCAGGGCGGCGCCAACGATGTGGTGATGCGCGCCGGCGCGCAACTGGCAGCGCCCGAGGTATTGATTTCGTCACGGACCATCGAGCTTGAAGCGGGCGCCGGCATCTCGACGCTGGCCCGCGGCGCGCCGTCGGTGGATTCGACCAACGGGTATGCGTTCGAACCCGGCAGCACGGGGTTGCTGGCCGTCTCCAACGGCCGCCTGGATGTGCTGGCGCCCGATGCGCTCGGCGCGGGCGCGATCCGCATCGGCACCTGCGCGGCGCAGTCCTGCGAAGGCGTGACGCGGCTGTATTCCGAGGGCACGATCGCCGCGGCCACCAACGGCACCTTCGACCTGGGCGAGCAGGTGTCGTACGGTACCCGCAACCTGACGCTGGCGGTCGGGGCGATCAATGCGGGCACCGCCGAAGCGCTGGCGCAGGCGGCCGCGCGCGGCGTGCTGCCCAACGGGCTGACGCTGAACCAGGGCATCCTGGGCCGTCTGCTGCGCGGCGACGCCAGCACCGGCGCTCCGGCGTTGGAGCGGCTGACGTTGACGGCGCGCGAGTCCATGAATTTCTACGGCACCGTCGCGCTGGATACGCGCGACCCGCTCACGGGCAAATACAGCCTGGCCACGCTGTCCCTGGGCACGCCGGCCATCTACGGCTACGGCGCTGCCGGCGACGAGGCCAGCATCCGCACCCAGAACCTGGTCTGGAACGGCGCCACGCAGGCGCCGGGGGCGGTGGCGGCAGGCGGGGCCGGCACGGGCCACGGTGTGCTGCGCATCGAGGCCGAACGCATCGAGTTCGGCTACGGCCAGGGGGCGCAGCCCAGCGGACTGGACGACAACGGCCGCCTGGCGCTGGGCTTTGCCAGCGTCAATCTGAACGCCAGCGAACGCATCACGGCCAATCACCGTGGCAGCCTGGCGGTGTATGAATCGCAAGGCGGGTATGTCAGCGGCAGCGGCTACACCTATCTCGGCGGGAATCTCAACCTGAACACGCCGCTGTTGACCGGCCTGGCGGGGTCCGTGAACAAGGTCACGGCCGGTGGCGACGTGCGCGTGGCGGCCGTGCCGGGCGCGCAGCCGGCAGCAGTACAGGAATTGGGCGCGGAACTGAGCCTGGCGGGCGCCAATGTGCGCGTGGACGGCGCCATCGTGCTGCCCAGCGGCAAGCTGACGCTGCAAGGCCGCGACAGCGTGGTGCTGAGCGGCACCTCGCAACTGGACGTGGCCGGCCGCGCCATCGCCTTCAACGACGTGTTGCGCTATAGCTGGGGCGGTGACCTGATCCTGGAAAGCAGCCAGGGCGGCATCCGGCAAGAGGCTGGCTCGGTGATCGATCTGTCGGCCACGGAGAACAACGCGGGCAGCCTGCGGGCCGCGGCCCTGGCGGCAGCCGCGGGCCAGGTGGAGCTGCTGGGCCGCATCCTGGGCGCCAGCTCGGGCCACTACGACGCCGGCGGCACCGCGGTGCCGTACCGCGCGGGCAGCGTCGACGTCCGCGCGCAGCGGCTGGGGGCGGCGGGCGGCTTGAATGCGGATTTCGACGCACTGAATCAACGCCTGAATGACGGCGGCGTGTTCGGGGCGCGCAGTTTCCAGATCAAGCAAGGCAGCCTGACGGTGGGCGACACGCTGCGCGCCAACGATGTCAATGTGTCGATTGACGGCGGCAGCCTGACGGTGGCGGGCCGGGTGGACGCCAGCGGCGAGCGGGTCGGCCGCATCCGCCTGGCGGCGCGGGACGGCCTGACGTTGGCGGGATCGTCGGTGCTGGATGCGCACGGCACGGTGCTGCGCGTCGACAGCTACGGCAAGATCATCGACGCGCCGAACCGCGCGGTGGTGGAACTGAATTCAGGCCAAGGCGTGCTGACCCTGGCCGGCGGCGCGCGCATCGACCTGCGCCACGGCACCTCCGCCACGGGACAGCACGACGGCGTGCAACGCGGCACTTTGGAATTGCTGGCGCCGCGCATCGACGCGGCCGGCAACACGGAAATCAACGGCGGCGGGGCGCCGGGGGCCGCCGCCCGCTATGGCGACATCGCGATCGAGGCGCGCGGCACGCTCGCGATCGACGGCGCCAAGTCGATCACGCTGACCGCCATGCAACGCTATGACGATGCCGAGGCAGGCAACCCCGGCGACCGAGCCAACGGCCGCGAATACCAGATCATCAATCAGGCCTACCTGGATGCCAAGCACGACGACAGCACGGCCTTCATGGGCGCGGCGGTGGTCAATGGCAACCTGATCAACGGCAAGCTGGCAGGCCTGAACAACGCCGCGTATCGTGACGTGTTCCATCTGCGCCCCGGTGTGGAAATCGTCAGCAAGACCGCCGACGGCGATCTCGTGGTGCAGGGCGACCTGGACCTGTCGCGCTACCGCTACGCGGGCGTGAATCCGCGCTCGCCGCTGACGGGGGTATACGGCTCGGGCGAGGCCGGCGCGCTGATCCTGCGCGCCAAGGGCAACCTGGACGTCTACGGCAGCATCAACGACGGCTTCGCGCCGCCGGCCGCCACGCCGGACGACGAGCACGGCTGGGTGCTGACGCCCGGCGTGCAGCCGTTTGGCGGCGACGTGGTGTTGCCGCGCGGCGGTGTCACGCTTGCCGACGGCACCGAATTCCCTGGCGGCAAGACCCTGAACTATCCCTTGCCCCTGAAGGCCGTGAAACTGGCGGCCGGCACCCGCTTGCCGGTGGAGGCGGCGCTTGACCAGGAGCTGTCTCTCGCCAGCGGCACGGTGCTGTCGGGCGACGTGCGGGATGCGTCCGGCCAGTTGCTGTACGGCGCCGGCACGGTGCTGAGCCAGGCGGTGGACCTGCCTGCCGGCACGCGCCTGGGGGCGGGCACGCTGCTGGCCGGCGGCACGTCGCTGCAGTCGTTCACCTGGCCCGCGAACGTGGCCCTGCCCAATCTGTACACCACGCAGGGCTATGAGCCGAACGTGCTGCTGATGGAAGGCACCATTACGCTTAAGCAAGGCGCGTTCATTCCGTCGCAGACCAAGCTGGTGTTCCCGGCCGGGACCGACTATGTGGACCTGCGGCCGGACACGCCGGCAGACCAGCGGCGCAATTGGGCCGTGGCCCAGATGCTGCCGGCGGGCAGCCAGTCGTGGTCGGTGCAACTGGTGGCCGGCGCCGACCTGGACGCGGCCGATCCGCGCCGCGTGCTCGCCGGGCCGGCCGCCGGCAAGCTGACGCTGGCGGACACGCATTACAACGCCAGCCTGGTCCAGGGCGGCGGGTGGGTCTGGGGGCCGGACGCCGAGCAGTCAGGCTACGAGCCCGGCACGCCGGTGCCGGACGACATGGCATGGCTTTGCGACATCATCGAAGGATTCTGCGAGCGCGGTGACGCCAACGCGGTCTCGGTGACGCCGCATACGCAGAATTTCAGCGTGCTGCGCACCGGCACCGGTGATCTGGACCTGAGCGCGGGGGGCGATATCAGCCTGATGTCGGCCTATGGCGTGTACACCGCCGGCACGCAGTCCGCGAACATTGCGTCCGCCTATCAATTGCCGCGCGGGCGCTTCGGCGCCACGGTGCTGGGCGACGAGCATGCGGCGACGTATGAGCCGTTCGTGACCGCGGGCAGCGGTTACCAGGCCTGGTATCCCGAAGCCGGGGGCAACCTCAGCCTGTACGCCGGCGGCGCGTTGCGCGGCGACGCGTGGGGCCAGACGGCGCAAAGCACGTTCGATGCCCGCAGGGTGGATGCCAGCGTGGGCGTCGGCAATTGGCTGTGGCGCCAGGGGACGGGAAGCGCCAACGGCGGCGATACGCCGACCGCATGGTGGATCAACTTCGGCAGCTACACCCGGGCGCCGTCGGACTTCAAGGACACCACGCCGTTGCTGGTGGGCTTTACCGGCTTTGGCGCACTGGGCGGCGGCAATGTCAGCGTGCGCACCGACGGCGATGCCGGCAACATCGAGTCGCGCGGTTCGCGCAGCAACCCGCGCAGCCAGGGTCTGGTCGTGGCGGTGGGCAGCACCGGCCGCATCGCGGCCGACGGCGGCATGACGTTGACCGGCGGCGGCGATATCGACCTGCGCATCGGCGGGGCGCTCAACCCCACGCAGAATGCCCGCGGCGCCGTGTCGTCGACCTCCGGGCCCACGCCGTACTACGGCGATCCCGCCATCGACATGCAAGGCGCGCTGATCAACCTGCGCGGCAATGTGCAGTTCGCGGGCGGCGCGATCGGCGGGCTGGATCTACGCTACGGCAGCCAGCCGGCCTTGCGCGACGCCAAGGACAGCCGCGGCTACGATCCCTATGAATCGTCGCTGGCCAGCGCCACCGGCGGGTTGGCGCTGATTCCGGGCGACGCGGTGATCCGGCTGGACACGCGTGGCGACCTGGTGGTGGGCGGCGCCAGCGATCCGGGACGTGTCGCGCTGCAGAACAGCACGCCGTTCCGTTTGCGCGACGGCACGCAGATCGATGGCGGCGGCTACAGCTGGTTTTCGATGTGGACGGCCAACACCGCCATTGAACTGTCCAGCGCGGGCGGCAACCTGACGCCCAGCCGGCAGACGTCGCACAGCGGCCAGGGGCTGGCGTTGCAGACCGGCCGCAACACCTCCGCGTCGGATGCGCGCTATCTGTACCCTTCGATTCTGCGCGCCACCGCGTACGACGGCAGCATCTACGCGGGCGTCTCGGCCGGCTACCTGAACGCCGAGGACGGCGGCCTGCCTTATTCGCTGACGCTGGCGCCGGGCGCACGCGGCCAGCTCGAGCTGCTGGCGGGCAATTCGATCTACGCGGGCGGCTACGCCATCAACCGCTCGGGGGCCGATCCGGCCAGCGTGGCCAATGTGCTGGCGCCGGCGTTCGCGGGCTATACCTCGCAGGCCACCAGCGCGGTCACCTTGAGCAACCAGGGCGCCAACGGCATCGCAGGCGTTCGCAACGCGCACTTCCCGCTGTTCCACTTCGACGCGGCGACGGCCAGTGCCGTCGGGTCCGGCCAGGTTACGCGCCTGTATGCCCGCGATGGCGACATCGTGGGGCTGCGCAGCGGTGAAACGCTGGCCATCATCGCCGGCCCCAACCTGGGACAGACCTGGTACGAGGCGGCAGGCCCGGTGTGGATGATGGCTGGGCGCGACATCGTGGCGTCGGGCACTAATACCGGCGTGCAATTGAACGTGCCGACGACCAACGGCTACTACTTTGCCGCGGGCGTGGCCTCGGCCACCTCGTCGGGCAATCTGTTCCTGCACCGCGACGCGCTGGATGTGTCGCGGGTGTCGGCGGGCCGTGACATTCTCTACAGTTCGTTCCAGGTGGCCGGCCCGGGCTCGCTGGAAGTCACTGCCGGCCGCAATGTGTTGATGGGCGACCGGGCGTCCATCAATAGCCTGGGCGCGGTAATGCCGGGCGACCACCGCCCCGGCGCATCGATCGCCGTGCTGGCGGGCGTGGGCGCGAAGGGGCCGGATTACACGGGCTTCCTGGCGCGGTATCTGGATCCGGCCAACGCGGCGGACCCGAGCCGTCCGCTGGTGGACCAGGGCTTGGCCTTCAAGACGTACGAGGCGGAACTGCTGCTGTGGTTGACGCAACGCTACGGCTTTGCCGGCAGCACGGACGATGCGCGCGCTTATTTCGCCGCCTTGCCGGCGGAGCAGCAGCGCATCTTCGCCCGCCAGGTGTATTTCGCCGAACTGCGCGCGGGCGGACGGGAATACAACGACAAGTCCAGCCCCCGCGAAGGCAGCTACCTGCGCGGCCGCCAGGCCATCGCGGCGCTGTTCTCCGACACGGCGCCGGGCGCCTACGAAGGCGACCTGACGCTCTACGGCGGCGCGGGCATTCGCAGCACCTTCGGCGGCGATATCCAGCTGATGACGCCGGGCGGCAAGCAAGTGTTCGGCGTGGAAGGCGTTGCGCCGCCGGCCTCAGCGGGCATCATCACGCAGGGCGAGGGCAGCATCCAGCTGTACGCGCTGGGCAGCATCCTGCTGGGCCAAAGCCGCGTCATGACGACGTTTGGCGGCGGCATCACGGCGTGGTCGGCAGAAGGCGACATCAACGCGGGCCGCGGTTCCAAGACGACGGTGCTGTATACGCCGCCCAAGCGCGTCTATGACGCGTTCGGCAACGTGACCCTGTCGCCGAACGCGCCTAGCACCGGCGCGGGCATCGCGACGCTGGCGCCGTTGCCGGAGGTGCCGGCGGGCGACGTGGATCTGTATGCGCCGCTGGGCACCATCGATGCGGGCGAGGCCGGCATCCGCGTGTCGGGCAACGTGAACATCGCGGCCCTGCAGGTGGTGAACGCGGCCAACATCCAGGCGCAGGGCGACAGCGCGGGCGTGCCGGTCTCGGCGTCCGTCAACACCGGCGCGCTGTCCTCGGCCAGCGCGGCGGCCACCTCGGCGGTCAATGCGGCGCAGGACTCGGCCCAGCGCGCGCAGAGCCAGGCGCGCCAGAACCAGCCATCGGTGATCAACGTGCAGATCCTGGGATACGGCGACGAACCCGTGGCCGGCGCCGCCCCGGCGCCGCAAGGCAGCCCATCGGCCTCTGCGCCGGTGTATGACGCCGCCAGCGCCGTGCAAGTGCTGGGCGCGGGTCCGCTCAATGCCCGCGAGGCCGGCGCCTTGCGGGAAGACGAACGGCGCAAGCTGACGATGTGACGGGACGCCGGCATGCCGCCGGCGGTCATCGCGCTGTCATGCAGCGGCCAGTATCCACTGGCCGCTTATTTTTTTGCGCCTCGCATGCTAGCCGCGTCATCTGGCCCGGCCAGAATCCCCGCCGGGCAGCCGCCCCGATTCTTTTTCATGAAGTTTTTCTTACAACGCGCGGTCTTGGGCGCCCCAGTACGTCTAGTAACAAGCAGAAGCTGTGGACGCGGGATAGCAGGCAAAAACCGTAACGGGATTGTCGCGAAGCGCACGGCACGGCAGCGGCCGGTACCAACCGGTTTTCACACAAGGAACCGAGTGCATCGCTATGCATGATTTCGAAAGTAGGGGCAGCGCGTTGCGCGCCATATTGCGCCGCGCGCCGCAAGCCTTCGTTCTGACGGCCGCCATCAACGCGGCGTGGGCGCAAGCGGCGCCGGAAGCGGCCCCGGCTGCGGCCACGGCTACCGACGCGCGTCGCGTCAACATCAACGAGTACATCGTGCGCGGCAACACTGTGCTTGAAGCGCGCGACATCGAGCGCGCCGTCTATCCCTATCTGGGACCGGACCGCACGCTGGCCGACATCGAGTCCGCGCGCGAAGCCCTGCAGGCCATCTATCAGGACCGCGGCTACCAGTCGGTGTACGTGGACCTGCCTGAGCAGCAAGTCGCCGACGGCATCGTGTTCCTGCAAGTGTCCGAAACCAAGGTCGGACGCGTGCGGGTGGTGGGCGCGCAGCACTATTCCCCGCTGGCGATCCGGGACGAGGTGCCGGCACTGCAGGAAGGGCAGGTGCCCAACTTCAACCGCGCGCAGGCCGAGCTGACCAACCTGAACAAGGGCGCCAGCCGCCAGGTCGTGCCGCTGGTGAAGGAAGGGCGCATGCCGGGCACGATGGACGTGGACCTGAAGGTCGAAGACAAGAGCCCCTGGCACGCCAGCGTGGGCCTGAACAACGACTACAGCGCCGACACCACGCGCTTGCGCAGCACGGCGTCGCTGGGCTACGACAACCTGTGGCAACTGGGCCACTCCGTCAGCCTGACGTTCTTCACCGCGCCGCAGGAAACCGATAACGCCAAGGTCTGGTCGGGCTCGTATTCCATGCCGCTCTCCAGCCGTTGGGGCCTGCAGTTCTCGGGCTACAAGAGCGACAGCAACGTCGCCACCATCGGCGGTACCAACGTGCTGGGCAAGGGCTATTCCTTCGGCCTGTCGGCCATCTACACGATGGAGCCGCAAGGCGACTGGAGCAATTCGCTGTCCATCGGCCTGGACTACAAGAAGTTCGACGAAGCCACGCGCTTCGGCGCCAACGAAGACCAGATCCCGATCAAGTACCTGCCGTTCACGCTGGCCTATAACGGCTACCGCTATTCCGAGTCGTCGCAAAGCAGCCTGGGCCTGTCCGTGGTGGGCGCCAGCGGCTCCTTCTTCAATCAAGGCAGCGGCTGGAAGGAATTCCACGACAAGCGCTATCAGGCCAGCCCCAGTTTCGCCTTGCTGCGCGGCGACGGCACGCATACGCAGAACCTGTTTGGCGACTGGCAACTGGGCCTGCGCGGTTCGTTCCAGCTGGCCTCGGGCGCACTGGTGTCCAACGAGCAGTTCTCTGCCGGCGGCGCGACCAGCGTGCGAGGCTATCTGGCCGCCGAGCGCACCGGCGACGACGGCCTCTTGGGTTCGGTCGAATGGCGCACGCCGTCGCTGGCCCGTTGGCTGGGCGCCAACGTCAACGAATGGCGCTTCTACGCCTTTGCCGACGCCGCCACCTTGCGCCTGCGCGACCCCATGGTCGAACAGGACGCGAGTTATTCGCTTGCCAGCGTCGGCCTGGGCACGCGCCTGCAAGTGCTGGATTGGCTGTCCGGCTCGCTGGACTGGGGCTATCCGCTCAAGGACGGCCCGAACACCCGTAAACACGATCCTCGCCTGAACTTCAGCGTACGCGCCAGCTTCTGAGCGCACGCGACACCCGCATTCTTCCCGGAGTCTTGACCATGCAACGCTTATTGATGCTCCTACTGACCGTGCTGGCCGGCGTATTGCCGTCCGCCGCCAACGCCTGGTGGCAGCCCGACTGGCAGTACCGCAAGCAAATCACCGTCGACAGCACCGCGCAGGGCATGCCGCTGGGCGGCTCGGCCGGCCGCACGCCGCTGCTCGTGCGCCTGCACACCGGCAACTTCACTTTTGACGGTATCAACGAGAAGGGCGCCGACATCCGCTTCGTGGCGGCCGACGACCAGACCGTGCTGAACCACCAGCTGGAATCCTTCGACCCGTTGCTGGGCATGGCGCTGGTGTGGGTGGACGTGCCTGAGGTGGCCGATGGCCAGCGCCAGGACATCTGGATGTACTACGGCAACCAGAAGGCGCCGGCCTCGGCCAATGGGCAACTGACGTTCGACCCCAACTACACGCTGGTCTACCATTTCGACGGCGCGGCCGGCGCGCCGCCGCGCGACACCACCGCCTACAGCAACCACGGGCAGACGCCGACGGGCGCCGCCGTGGATGGCGTCATCGGCCGTGCCGCGCAGTTCACGGGCGCAGCCCCGCTGATGCTGCCCGCCAGCCCGTCGCTGGCCATTCCCGCCGCAGGCGCCTTCACGTTCAGCGCCTGGGTCCGCGCCGACCAGCCGGCCGGCGAACAATTGGTCTACGCCCGCCGCGACGCCGGCAATGCCTTGCTGATTGGTATCAACCAGGGCGTGCCCTTCGTGGAAGTGAACGGCCAGCGCAGCCAGCCCGGCCAGCCGCTGACGCCGGCCGCCTGGCAGCATCTTGCCGTGACGGCCGACGGCAGCCAGGTCCATCTGTACGTAAACGGCCGCGCCACCGCGTCGCTGGCCGCCAGCCTGCCGCCGCTTGGCACGACTGCTGCCCTGGGTGGCGACGTCCCCACGCCGGCCGCACCCGTGGCGCCTGCCGCCGCCCCGGCTGCGGACGGCACGGTGCCGGAGCAAGCCGCACCCGCCGCCGTCCCCCATCCGGTCTATGCCCCCTTCGTGGGCGCCATCGACGAAGTGCGCCTGTCCAAGGTGGCGCGTCCCGCCGCGCTGATCTATGCCGATGCAAGCTCGCAGGGGGCGGAATCGCGCCTGGTCGCCTACGGTGCCGACGAAGAGCAGTCGGGCTTTGGCTTCGGCGGCCTGGGCTTCCTGCTCAAGGCGGTGCCGATCGACGCCTGGATCATCATCGGCGTGCTGGTGCTGATGATGGTGCAGTCCTGGATCATCATGATCAAGAAGAGCCGCAACGTGGCCCGCCTGGCGCGCGCCAATGAAGCCTTCCGGGAGTCCTTCGCCAATGTCGGCAAGCGCCTGGAGATGCTGGCCGACGACGCCGGCCTTGCGCAACGCGTGGAGCACGCCTCGCTGTGGCGCCTGTACCGTGTGGCGGTCAACGAGATCCGCACGCGCCGCGCCCAGGGCGCCGACACGACGTCGATCTCGGCGGCCACCATCGAAGCCATCCGCGCGTCGATGGACGCCGTGCGCACCAAGGAAAACCAGGCGCTGGGCGCCAAGCTGGGCTCGTTGTCCAACGCCATCGCCGGCGGCCCGTACATCGGCTTGTTGGGCACGGTGCTGGGGATCATGGTGGTGTTCCTGGGCACGGCCATGGCCGGCGACGTGAACATCAACGCCATCGCCCCCGGCATGGCCGCGGCCTTGCTGGCCACCGCGATGGGCCTGTTCGTCGCGATCCCCGCGCTGTTTGGCTACAACCGCCTGGTCTCGCGTAACAAGGAAGTCAGCGCCGACATGCGCGTGTTCGTCGACGAATTCGTGACGCGCCTGGCCGAAGTGCACGGCGAGACGCAGGCGCAGGAAGCCGCCCATCACCCCGCAATGCGTGCGCCGGCGGCCAGCCGCGCGGCCGCGCGCGATGCGCAACCCGCGCCCGCCGAGGCATAAGGAGCACCCATGGCTTCCGTATCCGCATCCCAGGACGATGACGACGACGCGCCCGTGGACGGCATCAACATCACGCCGCTGGTCGACGTGCTGATGGTCGTGCTGGTCATGTTCATCCTGACCGCCACGGCGCAGATCGCTGGCATCAAGGTCAACCTGCCCAAGGCCAGTTCCACCATGGCCTTGTCGCAGCCCAAGACCAAGGCGATTTCCGTCAACGACGCCGGCCAGGTTTTCCTGGACGCCTATCCGGTCACCTTGCCCGAGCTGGAAGACCGGCTGCGCACGGAGAAAGCGCTGAACCCCGACTTTCCGGTGATTGTGCGCGGCGACGCCGCCGTGCAGTACCAGAAGGTCGT
The DNA here is from genome assembly GCA_963530045.1 of uncultured Achromobacter sp. GTDB lineage: Bacteria > Pseudomonadota > Gammaproteobacteria > Burkholderiales > Burkholderiaceae_B > Achromobacter. The sequence continues at coordinate 109,060 of CAUSDE010000003.1, read as the reverse complement.
GGAAGTGCTGGATCTGCTGCGCCGCCTGGAGCTTGCCCAGGTCGGCCTGGTTACCGGCAAGCCGCAATAGGGGCCGGGACCAACGTCATGCCGCAACACGCATCCGATTCCTCGCGCGTCCCGCATCCGGCGCGCCGCTGGCTGAAGCTGGCGGCCGTGGCGGTGGCCGCGGCGGTGGCGGCCTACGCGCTATGGCGCTGGGCCAACGACATGTCCGGCGTCCGGCGCGATGCGCCCAAGGTCACGGCCATCATCCCGTTGCCGCCGCCCCCGCCGCCGCCGCCCGAACCCGAGAAGCCGCCGGAGCCCGAGCAGCCCAAGGAAGAACCCGTGGCCACGCCCGAACCCGAGCCGCCGCCCACCCCTGAACCGCCCAAGCCGCAGGACGAGGCGCCGCCGCGTCCGGCCGACGACCTGGCCAATCCGATGCAGATCGACGGCGATGCGCAGGCCGGCAGCGACGCGTTCAACATCGGCGCGGGGCAGGGCAAGGGCATGGCGGGCGGCGGCGGTGGCCGCGCAGGCAACGCCACGTATAGCCAGTACCTTGCCTACGCGCTGCAGAAAATCCTGCGCGAAGACGAGCGCACCCGCAATCTGACCTTCCGCCTGCAAGCCAACATCTGGCTCACGGCGTCGGGCCAGATCACCCGGGTCGAACTGACCCGCGGCAGCGGCGACGCCGACGTCGACGCGCGCGTGGTCGCCGCCTTGCGTGCCGTGCCGGGCCTGGACGAGCGCCCGCCGGCCTCGGCCAACATGCCCATCCGCGCGTCGCTGACCGGCCGCCGGCCGTCCTGAAAATCCCGAACAGACCTGATCCCGGAGTGACTACAGAATGAAGTTCGAACTGAATCGGCTGGCGGCATCGCTGGCGCTGGCCGCGGCGAGTGCCGCCGCGCTGCCGGCCCACAGCGCCCCCGCGCCGTCCGAGAACGCCACCATCAACCTGATCCGCCTGCTGGTGCAGCAAGGCGTGCTCAAGCCCGAACAGGCCGACGCGCTGGTCGCGCAGGCCGAAGCCGAAGCCAAGACCGCGCGCCAGGCCACCCCCGACCGCGGCGCGGCCGTGGCGCAAGCCGGCGACGTGCGCGTGCCCTACATCCCGCAGACCGTGCGCGACCAGATCCGCGACGAGGTCAAGGCTGAGGTCATGGTGCAGGCCAAGGAAGAGAACTGGGCGCAGCCCAACACCTTCCCCGACTGGGTATCGCGCATCACGGTGGAAGGCGACGTGCGCGTGCGCGACGAGTCGCGCTTCTACAACGGGGGCAACAGCAACGAAATCACCGATTTCGCCAAGCTCAACGCCAAGGGGCCGTACGACGTCAACCCCAACACCAACGGCGGCTACCCGCCGATGCTGAACACGCGGGAAGACCGCCGCAACCAGCTGCGCATCCGTGCGCGCCTGGGCGTGCGCGCCGAACTCGCTGACGCGTGGACGGCCGGCATCCGGCTGGCCACCGGCAGCGACGACAGCCCGGTGTCGACTTCCCAGACCTTGGGCGGCGGCATGGGCAAGAAGGACATCTGGCTGGACCAGGCCTACCTGACGTACCGCCCCGCCAAGTGGGCCACGGTCACGGGTGGTCGTATCGCCAACCCGTTCGAATCGACAGACACGCTGTTCTCGAACGACCTGAATTTCGACGGGGTCGCCGCCATTTTCAAGCACCCCCTGGAAGGCCGCGACGTGACGCTCTTCGGCACGCTGGGCGCGTTCGCCACCGAATACGCGAACAACGGCTGGAACTCGTCGTCGATGACCGAAGGCAGCACCGAAAACAAGTGGTTGCTGGGCGCGCAGGTTGGCGCCGACTGGAAGATCAACAACCAGAACAGCCTGCGCGGCGCGCTGGCCTACTACCACTTCGACAATATCTCGGGCAAACGCTCCAGCTCCTGCTCGCCCTGGGCGGGCGATGAGAACTGCGACACCGACTGGTCGCGTCCGGCGTTCATGCAGAAGGGCAACACGCTGTTCCTGCTGCGCAACATTGCGCCCAATCCGCTCAATCCGGCCGATACGCCGCAGCCGCAGTACGTGGGCCTGGCGTCCAAGTTCGACTTGCTGGACCTGAACCTGCGTTGGGACACGCGCGTGTTCGACGGCCTGGGCCTGCGCTTGAACGGCAATTACATCCGCAACCTGGCCTACAGCAAGAGCAAGATGGCCAGCCGCTCGCAGGGCTACATCGTCAACAACTTCGGTGAGAACGGCGATATCGAGAGCGGCCCCAACGCCTGGATGCTGCAGGCCACGCTGGGCCGGTCGTATGACCTGAAGGAAAAGGGCGATTGGCTGGCTTTCGTTGGCTACAAGTACATCCAGCCGGATGCGCTGCCCGACGCGTTCAACGATTCGACGTTCCACCAGGGCGGCACGAACGCGCGCGGCTACTACATCGGCGCGGGCTACGCCTTCGAGAAGAACGTCTACGGCGTCTTCCGTTGGATGAGCACCAAGGAAATCTACGGTGCGCCCTTGGCCATCGACACGATGCAGTTCGAAATCAACGCCAGGTTCTAAAGGCCATGGACATGCACATCGTATGGGATGAAACCCGCCACTCGCCCGCAGCGGGTCGCGGTCGGCGGTTCGCCGCCGCTGTGGCCCTGTGCGCGGCCGGGCTGAGCCTGGCCGGCGGCGCGCAGGCCGAAAGCATGGAAGAGCGCCTGCGCGCCCAGCTGCGCAGCACCACGCAGCAGTTGCAGCAGTTGCAAAGCGAGCAGGCGCAGGTCAACGCGGCGAAAGCCGCGGCCGAAGCGCAGCGCGACGCCGCGCAAAAGGAGCTGGAGTCGCTGCGCGGGCAACTGGCCAAGAGCCGCGGGCAGGCCGAGAAGCTGGCCGAGCAGCAGGGCGCGGTGATGGAAAGCGCCCAGGCGCAAATCGCGGCCAGCCATGCGCAGCTGGGCAAGTTCAAGGGCGCGTACGACGAGCTCTTGGCGCTGACGCGCGCCAAGGAGACGGAACGCCAGACGCTGGCCCGCAACCTGGCGCAGCGCGACGAGGAGGTCAAGGTTTGCGTGGCCAAGAACCGCGACATGTACGAGGCGGGCAAGGAAATTCTTACCGCCTATGAACGCATCAGCACCGGCGACATTCTGGCGCTCAAGCAGCCCTTCGCGGGCAAGGCGCGCGTCAAGTTCGAAGAGCAGGCGCAGGCGTATGGCGACAAGCTGTACGACGCGCAGGTGCCGCGGAGTCAAGCGGCTGCAACGTCCAACCCGTAGTCTGTCCCCCGATTGCCATTTTTCTTTATCCAGGAAATACCGAAATGACCGAAACCAGCCTGATTCTCGACGTGAACGCCGAACGCCTGCAGGCGCTGCTGCAATCCTTGGGCTACCGCGTGACCTTGTCCGAACAGAACGGCATGGTCCAGTTGCTGAGCGCCAGCCAGGGCGTGGGCTTTGCCGCCCGCCTGGGCAATCCGGCCCAGCAGGAAGGCCACTATCTGGACTACACGCTGAGCTGCGCGCTGCGGGTGCAAGGCGAGCTGCCGGCCGGCCTGGCCGACCGCTGGAACGTGGAAAAGCGCTTCGCCCGCCTGTCGGTGCAGGGCGTGTTCCTGGTGCTGGAGCTGGACGTGATCGTGGCCGGCGGCGTGTCCGAGAACTATCTGCGCGCGACCACCGAACTGTGGGATCGCCTGCTGCAGGAATTCCTGCTGTTCCTGCGCGCCAATGCGTCGGCCCAAGAGGTTGCCGCTGACGCCCCCGCCGAAGCGTCGCAAGACGCCGAGGCTGAGACGGCCGATACGACGGTTGCCGCGTAACGCGCCCCCGCTGCGCGCCGCCGGATGCATAGGTGTCCGGCGGCGCGCTGATGCCATACAGAGGTTTCCATCATGACCAAGACCCTGAGCGCTTCCAACCGGCTGCGTCTGACAGCCGCGGTGCTGTTCATTGCCGTGCTGGCCGGCGCCATCGCGCTGATGCGCGGCAAAGACGCCCAAAGCAGTGAAACCGCGCCGCCCAAGACGGTGGCGTCCGCCACCCCGTCTGCAGCGGCATCGGTCAGCGCACCTGCCGTGCCCGCCAGCCGGCCGCCCGCGATTGCCACGCTGGGCGCGGTCCAGGTCGACCGCGAGGAACTGCTGCGCCAGTTGCAGACGATGCCGCCGCAGGCGCGCGAGCAGTTGAAGGAAAACCGGACGGGGCTGGACCAATGGCTGCGTGCCCGCCTGGCCGAGAAGGCGTTGGTCGAGCAGGCGCGGGCGCAAGGCTGGCAGGACAAGCCGGAACTCAAGCGCGCGTTCCAGGCCGCGCAGGAAAGGATCGTGCTGCAAAGCTATCTGGAGTCCGTCAGCCGGGCGCCGGACGACTATCCGGGCCAAACCGATCTGCAAGCCGCCTATGAGCGCGCCAAGCCGCAGTTGGCGGTGCCGGCCGAATACCGGGTCAGCCAGATCTTCCTGCCCGCGGCGCTGGGCGATGCCGACGCCGTCGCGGCGGCACGCAAGCAAGCGCAGGACCTCGTCAAGCGGGCCCAGGCGCCCAAGGCCGATTTCGCGGCGCTGGCGCAGAGCTACTCGCGCGACGACACTTCGCGCGCACAAGGCGGCGACATCGGGTTTGTGCCGCTGACGCAGTTGATGCCCGAGATGCGTCCGGTGATCGAGCAGATGAAAGAGGGCGAGGTGTCGGCGCCGGTGCAGTCGGCGGCGGGGTTCCACATCCTGAAGCTGTCCGCCTTGCGCGCCGCCAGCGTCACGCCATTCGATCAGGTGAAAGAAGCGCTGCGCGCCGCGCTGCGCTCCCAACGTCAGGAACTGGCCGCGCGGGCCTATCTGGAGGGCTTGTTGAATGCCGGTACCGTCAGCATCGATGGCGCGGCCCTCAATGCCGCGTTTGAACAAACCGCGGCCGCCCCGGCGGTCAACCCGGCCGTCGCCCGCGCCCCGTGATGCGACGGCGGCGCAGCTTGCCCCGGCCATTGGCCGGCGGCTGGATGCCCGGCTGAAGCTGGCGCTGGGCAACGCCCAACCGCCCGCCAGCTTGCAGTCCGCCGGCGCGCTGCTGCAGGCGTTGCGGCAGACGTATCCCGATGAACTGGGGCGCTGGTTTCCGCTGGTGCCCGAACTGGCCCCAACGCGCGCCCGGGACGCGTCTCGCGAATTGGGGCTGGACTTGTCGGACTTGCGGGTGCTGTACCGGGCGTTGCGGGTGACGTGGCTGGCCGAACTGGTGTTCGGCGGCCGCGATCAGGCGCGCCAGTGGTTGTGCAGCCCCAAGCGGCGCCTGCTTGGACGGGTGCCCTTGTCGCTATGCCAGCATGGGCGGCACGCCGTGATGATCGAACAATGGCTCGTCAATATCGATGAAGGAAACGGCCCATGATTGCGCTTTGGCGCTTGAGCAATAGCCAGGACCTGCAGCCGCGGGCCCGGCCGGCGGGCCGCTGGCATGGCGCGGGCGCGCCGGTGGTGGTGCTGGACGCGAATCCGGCTGCGGCCGTGTTTGCCCGGCTGGCCTTGTCGGAGGTGGGGCATCCGCGGGCCCTGCCCAGCCATTATTTCCTGTTGGAGGTGCTGGCGCCGGACGATGCCGTCAGTGATGCCGACCCGCCCTTGCACTGGGAGACCGACCTGCCGGTGACTCGGGCGGTCGGCAATGCCTGGCTGGCGCGCCGCGACACCTTGCTGCTGCGGGTGCCGTCGCCGGCGGGCGGTTTCCAATACCTGCTGAACGCCGCCCATCCGCAACTGGCGCAATGCCAGATCGTGTCGTCGGTGGCGTATCCCTATGCGCCGCACCTGGCGGGCATCGCGGACGCGGTGATGGACGGCGTGGGGTGGCTGGTGGCGGCTGGCCGGGAGGGCGGCCGGGATAGCGGACGGGACTAGGTCCGATTAAGGCCCTAGAATGAGGCACAGTCGGCGTTGCGCCGGCTTGCAACCCGTTCCCCTCAGGAGCCCGCCGTATGACCGCAATCTCCGCTGCCCCCGCGCCGGGCGCAGCGTTGCCCGCCTACACCGCGCAGGTGGACATCGTTTCCATCCAGTCCCAAGTCGTCTACGGCTACGTCGGCAACAACGCCGCCATGCCGATCTTCCGCCGCGCGGGCCTGCGGGCCATCGCGGTGCCCACCGTCATCTTGAGCAACACGCCGCACTATCCGACGCTGCATGGCGGCGCGGTGCCCCTGGATTGGTTCGAGGGGCTGTTGCAGGGGCTGGACGAGCGCGGCGTGACCAAAGTGGCGCGCGCGGTCGTCTGCGGCTACCTGGGTCAGCCGGGGCAAGCGGACTTGCTGGCGCGCTGGCTACCGACGGTGCGCGCGGCGCGCCCGGACTTGCGCGTCCATATCGACCCCGTGATGGGCGACCGCAACGACGGCCTGTATGTTGACGCCGGCCTGGTCGCGCAATACCGCGACCTGCTGGTGCCGCTGGCCGACGGCATGACTCCGAACCATTTCGAACTGGAACTGCTGGTGGGCCGCCCTCTGGCGTCGATCGAAGACGTGGTGCAGGCGGCGCGCGAACTGATCGCGCAAGGGCCCGAATGGATCGTCGTGACCAGCGCCGCCCCGATGGCGGCGGCCCCCGGCACCTTGCAGCTGGCGGTCGTGACGCGGGACAAGGCCAGCGTGGTGACCCACCCCGAGATCGCCATTCCGCCGTCCGTGCATGGCACGGGCGACGTGTTCATGGCCAGCCTGACGGCCAAGCTGCTGACCGGGCAGGACCTGCCCGAAGCGGTGCGCGAGGCCGCGGCCCGGGTCACGGCAACGCTGGAGCGGACCCGCGAACTGGCCTGGGAAGAACTGGCGGTGGAAGACTAAGACCAGGCCCCGGATGGGGCCTGCGCCATCAATATGTCTTGTACGGCAGGAACTTGCCGCTCATGACGATCTGCACGCGGTCGCCTTTGGGATCGGCCTCGCGCGACAGGTCCATCTTGAAGTCGATGGCGCTCATGATGCCATCGCCGAACTCTTCATTGATCAGCGCCTTGAACGTGGTGCCGTAAACGCTGATCAGTTCGTAGAAACGGTAGATCAGCGGATCCGTCGGCACCGACGTCGGCAAGGAACCCTTGTAGGGCACCACCTGCAGTTGCACGACGGCGGACTCGGGCAGGTCCAGCACGCGCGCCGCGGCCAGGGCCTGTTCCTCGGTCAGCGTCATCTGGCCCAGCAGCGCGGCCGTGGTCCATTCCTTGCTCTGGCCGACGGCTTCGGCGATGGCGGTCCACGTCAGCTTCTTTTCCAGCTTGCGGGTGACGACCAGTTCGGTGACTTCAGCGCGGGACATCATGATGGGATTCACTCCTTGTGGGATGCCTTGTCGACCAGGAAGTCGACGAGATGGTTGCGGATTTCGTAGTAGCGGGGCTCGTGGTGCAGGCTGGCCCGCGTCCGGTCGCGCGGCAGGTCCACGCTGACGGATTCGGCGATGCGGGCATAAGGGCCCGCGCTCATCAGCAGGATGCGGTCCGACAGCAGGATCGCTTCGTCCACGTCGTGCGTGATCATGAATACGGTCTGGCGGGTTTCCTGGACAATGCTGCGCAGCTCGTCCTGGATGGTGCCGCGGGTCAGCGCGTCCAGCGCGCCGAAAGGCTCGTCCAGCAACAGCATCTTGGGCTGTATCGCAAAGGCGCGGGCAATGCCCACGCGCTGCTTCATGCCGCCCGACAGCTCGCAGGGCTTCTTGCCTGCCGCGTGCGCCAGGCCCACCATATCAAGATACCGCAGGCTGTGTTCGCGCACTTGTTCGCGGCGATATGCCGGCCAGCGCGAGCGCACGCCGAATTCCACGTTTTGCAGCGCGGTCAGCCACGGCAGCAGCGCGTGCGCCTGGAATACCACGCCGCGTTCCAACGACGGCCCGGCGATCTGGCGGCCGTCCATGATGACGATGCCCTCGTTGGTGTCGTCGATGCCGGCCAGCACATTCAGAATGGTCGTCTTGCCGCAGCCGGAATGGCCGATCACGCAGACGAACTGGCCCTGTTCGATCGTGAAATCGATATTCTCGAAGACGGGCGGCTGGGGCTGCCCGTTGCGTCCCGGGTAGCGCTTGCCCAGGCCTTGCACTTGCAGGAAAGCTTGGCTCATGGCGTCATTCCCGATAGCTGACCAGCCGCGCGGCGCGCGCCAGCAGGGTGTCCAGCAGCATGCCGATCAGGCCGATGAAGAAGATGGCGCAGATGATGTTCGCAATGGACAGGTTATTCCATTCGTTCCAGACGAAGTAGCCGATGCCGGTGCCGCCGATCAACATCTCGGCGGCCACGATCACCAGCCAGGCGATGCCCACCGAAATGCGCATGCCCGTCATGATGGTGGGCGCGGCGGCGGGCAGGATCACCTGCAGGGCGGTACGCAGGCGCGACACCTCAAGCGTGCGCGCCACGTTCAGCCAGTCCTGCCGCACGGCGCCCACGCCGAAGGCGGTGTTCACCAGCATGGGCCACAACGAGCAGATGAAGATGACGAAGATGGCGGATGTGTCAGCGTCCTTGATGGTGTAGAGCGCCAGCGGCATCCACGCCAGCGGCGAGATCGGCTTGAGCACCTGGATGAACGGGTCGAAGGCGCGGTAGACGGTCTTGGACATGCCGATGAGAAAGCCCAGCGGGATGGCCGCGAGCGCCGCCAGCCCGAAGCCCGTCAGCACGCGCGCCACCGAATAGGCGAGTTGCACGCCGATGCCCTTGTCGTTGGGGCCGCGGTCGTAGAAGGGGTCTTTCAGGTGCTGCCACAGTTGCGCGCCGACGTCGGCGGGGCCGGGAAAGGGCGTCTTCGAGCCGCTGGCCGCGGCATTGCCGACCAGCGCGGCGTAGGCCGGGTCTACCGTCGCGCCCCCCGTGTCGGGGCGGGTGGCGACGTGCCACAGCAGCAGGAAAGCCAGGAACAAGGCGACGGACAGGAACGTCGCCCGCCAGTGTTGCACGGACCGCATCAGGTCCTCCGGATCTTGAAGCCGGCCAGATAGGCCTCGGGTTGGGCGGGGTCGAAGGGCTTGCCCATGACGCTGAAGGTCTTGGCCGTTTCGGCGGGCGGGGTCAAGCCGGCTTCGCGCATCAGGCGCACGGCGTCGGTCGCCAGGAAGACGTCGCTGGCCACCTTCTGGTAGTCCACATCGCCCTTGATCTGGCCCCAACGCTTCATCTGCGTCAGGATCCATACGGCGAAAGACTGCCAGGGCATGGGATCGAAGTCGATGCGGTTGGGATCGCTCAGCACCTTGCCCAGCCCGTCGGCATAGGTGCCGGTCAACACCTGTTCCACCACCGTGACCGGCTGGTTCAGGTAGTTGGGCGCCGCGATGGCGGTGGCGATTTCCTTGCGGTGCGCCGGGTTGCGAGCGTAGGCGGTGGCTTCGATGATGGCTTTCAGCAAGGCCTGGTAGGTGTTGGGCATCGTGGTCACGAATTCCTTGCTGGCAGAGAACGCGCAGCAAGGGTGGCCGTCCCAGATCGCCTTGGACAGTGAGTGGATGAAGCCCACGCCGTCATATACCGCGCGCTGGTTGACGGGGTCGGGCGCGAGGAAGCCGTCGATGTTGTCGGCGCGCAGGTTGGCCACCATTTCGGGAGGGGGCACGGAGCGGATCTGGACGTCGGTGTCGGGGTCCAGCCCGTGTTCAGCCAGGTAGTAGCGCAACAGGTAGTTGTGCATGGAGTAGTCGAACGGCACGGCGAACTTGAAGCCTTTCCAGTCCTTCGGGTCGCGACGGTCCTTGTGCTTCATCGACAGGGTGATGGCCTGGCCGTTGATGTTCTCGACGGCAGGCATCGTCCATGGCACGGCGCGGCTGGCGCCCACGCCCATCGAGATCGCCAGCGGCATCGGCGACAGCATGTGCGCGGCGTCATACTCGCCCGACATGGCCTTGTCGCGGATCAACGCCCAGCCGGCCGTCTTCACCACTTCCACGTCCAGGCCCTGCTTGGCATAAAAGCCCATGGGGTGCGCCATGATGATGGGCGTGGCGCAGGTGATGGGGATGAAGCCGACTTTCAGCTTCTGCTTTTCCAGCGGGCCGGCAGATTGCGCGAAGGCTTCGCGGGCGGCAGCCAGCGGAAAGATGGACGCGATGGCCGCCATTGCGGTGCCGCTGCCCACCGCGCGCAGGAAGCGGCGGCGCAGCGCATCCTGCGGGAAGAGCGCGCGCATCACCGCCTGTTCGACGGCGTTGTCCGTGGCGGATTGCCGGGTGGCGTCATGTTCGGCTTGCGAGGCGTGGCGGCCGCAAGCGCAGGCAAGGCGGGTGTCGGCGTCGAACGGATTGCTGAATAGGGACATGGGATGGCTCCGGCCAGACTGGGTTGGAGCCATCATGGGGCCGGCCGCGCGGGGCCGGTATCCCGGGTTCGACGATATGCGTGTAGTGCCTTTACTACGCGGTGCGGGCCGTGCGCCGCGCTGGTGCGCGCACGGCTATGGCGCACCCAGCTGGTGCGTGTTGGCGTAGGTCACCAGCTCCACCAGCGTGCGTACGCCGAGTTTTTCGAAGATGCGGCTGCGGTAGGTGGAGATCGTGTTGACCGACAGCGCCAGCTGTTCGCCGATGGCCGATACCGACCTGCCGGCCACCAGCAGCTGCAATACCTGGAATTCGCGGTTGGACAGCAGCTCGTGCGGCAGGCGGGAGCTGTCCTGGCGCACGGTCTGGGCCAGCAGTTCGGCCACGGCGGGCGTGACGTACATCTTGCCGGCGGCGGCGTTCGCGAGGGCGGCCAGCAGTTCGTCGGGGTCGCAGCCCTTGTTCAGATAGGCGTGGGCGCCGGTGCGCAGGGCACGCACGGCGAACTGCGTTTCGGGGTAGACGGACAGCATCACGACGCCCAGCGCGGGGTAGTCGGCGCGCACGGTCTTCAGCACGTCCAGGCCGTCGCGTTCACCCAGCGCCACGTCCAGCACCATGGCGTCGTAGCGGGCCTGGCGCAGGGCGCGCAAGGCGGAGGGCGCGTCGGCGGCTTCGTGCACAAGGGCCACGCGCGGATCCTCTTCCAGGATGCGGGCCAGGCCACGGCGGATGATCAGGTGGTCGTCGACGATAAGCAGGTTCAGGGCCATGTCTGGTGTCAGGGTGGGTTGAGGCGCAGGCGGGCGCGCATGCCGGCCCCGGGGGCGCTGTCCAGCGCCAGGTCGCCGCCGATGCCGCGGGCGCGTTCGCGCATGCCCAGGATGCCGAAGGTGCGGGGCGCTTCGGGCAGCTGCATGCCGATGCCGTCGTCTTCCACGGTCAGCAGCAGGCCGTCTTCGCTCCAGGCGGCGCTGACGCTGACGCTGCGGGCGCGGGCGTGGCGCTGCACATTGGTCAGCAGTTCCTGGACGATGCGGTAGACGGCGATTTCGGCGTTCCGGTCCAGGCGCTGGCGTTCGGTGTCGGGCGGGCACAGGTAACGGCATTGCAGGCCTGTGCGGGCCTGCAGATCCTGCAGCAGCGTTTCCAGCGCGGCCCACAGGCCAAGGTGGTCCAGGACGACGGGGCGCAGGTCGCTGAGAATGCGGCGGGTGGCGCCCATCGCGGTCTGGGTGACTTCCAGCATGCGGTCGACGTGGGTCTGCAACGCGGGCGTGGCGCCCAGTTGGCGGCGCAGCCAGTTCAGGTCCAGCTGCAGGGCGGTGAAAGACGCCCCCAGGTCATCGTGGATGTTGCGGGCGATGTGGGCGCGTTCTTCTTCGCGCAGGCTGGACAGGTGCGAGGACAGGCGGCGAAGCGAATCGTGGGCGTCGCTGAGTTCCGCGGTGCGTTCGCCGACGCGGCGTTCCAGTTCACGTTCGATGCGCTTGCGGTCGGTGATGTCGGAGAAGGTGACGACGGCGCCGACGACTTCTTCGTCGTTGAGGATGGGGTAAGAGGCGTATTGGGCGTCGAAGCAGGAGCCGTCGCGCCGCCACAGCACTTCGTCGTCGACGCGTTCGCCACAGCCTTCGCGAAACGCCCGGAAGATGCGGCAGTCGTGGACGGGCATCAGGGCGCGGTTGGCGTGGGAGTGATGGATCAGGTAGTGCATGTTGCGGCCGACGACTTCGTCGGGGGTGTAGCCGAGCATGGCTGCGCCGGGGCCGTTGATGAAGATGCAGCGGCCGCGCAGGTCGATGCCGTAGATGCCTTCGCCGGCGGATTCCAGCAGCAGTTCCAATTGCCGGCGCCAGGCGGCGTGGTGCGAGAGGTGGTTCAGGTCGGCGAACATGGCTTTGCTTTTTCCCGGGGGATGTTCCCCGGCCCCTTGCGCCGTTTTTTTTGCGCGTGCTTTTTTGGGGGAAGTTTACGGGAGGCTTGGGGTGGTGCGGGGGGGATGCGGGAAATCCCTTTGGAGGCTGCTGCTGTTCGCTTGTTGCTTGCCCGCTACCAACTGCCAACTGCCAACTACCAACTACCAACTACCAACTACCAACTACCAACTGCCAACTGCCAGCTGCGAGCTGCCGGTGTTGTTTGGTGCCTGTTGGTGGCGGGTGTTGGTTCTTTTGGCGCCCGGGACGGCGGCGGCCTGGGGGGCGCGGGTCAACGATTGCGGTCCGGAGCCTTCGCTCCGGACTGCCCCTGCGTCATCCTCGTTGTTGCCTACGGCAACTGCCTTCGGATTCCCTTGGGCTTATCGACGCCCCGCGCCCCCCAGGCCGCCGCCGCCCCGGGCTCTGACAGTTCATGCCTGACGTCAGCGGGGGAGATTGGGGTGCTTGGCGTCTGGTTGGGGCCTCAGCACACGTTCGGAAGATCTTGCTGGGCCGCCCACCGCCTGCCGCGCGGGCGGCGGGCGGTGGGCATTTGCGGGGGGAAGGTTGGGCGGATGTTGAACGCGTCCGTTGGATGGGCGGTTGGATGGGTGGTTGGACAGGGCGCAGGGGGCGATGAGCAGGCCGTTGAATCCAACGTAGGATGGGTGGAGCGCGGGGTGTTCGGCACGCGCAATCCGTTGCGGATCTTGCGTAACCCGTCACACCCCGCCTGCCTTAAGGCACTAACGACAACCCGATGCGGAACTGCGATTCGTTGCGCTGGTTGTAGCCCAGCAGCGTTTCGCCGTAGCCGTTGAAGTACTGCAGGTGCAGATACCCGTTCATGTTCAGCCACGTGCGCTGCAGCGGCCAGGCGAAGTCCAGCTGGGTCGTGCGGCGCTTCTGGTCGCCCTGGCGGTACATCGCCGACACGACGGCGCCGTTGTCTTGTGCCCAGCGCAGTTGCCAGTCGACGCGGCCGGCATAGTCGGCGTAGTCGCGGTTTTCGTCGGCGACGGCGAAGTAGGCCTTGACCTTGGGGGCGAAGGTCAGGGTGCTGCCGCCGTCGAAGCGGTAGTGGAAGCGCGGCTCGATGTAGCCGTCGTTGACCGAGCGGGAGTCTTCGCCGTCCTTGCCGTTGGAGTTGTGTTCGACGCCGGTGTTCATGCCGAAGCGCCAGTTCTGGTTGGCGGACTGCCAGATGTTGTCCGACAGCCAGAAGGCGCTGGGGTTGAAGGTGGTGTCGATGAAGGGCATGGAGTCGCCCTGCAGGTCCCACAGCGAGGTCTGGGTGTAGGCCAGGTAGAAGTTCTCGCCCCACGTCGCCGGGCGGTCGCCGCTGGGGCTGAAGAGGCGGTACTTGGCGCTGATCTGGAAGCGGGCGGTGGTTTGGCCGCGGGTGCCGATGTCGAAGTAGACGGGCTTGTATTCCGAGATCGAGCTGCGGAACCGGTCGAACGCCGTTTGCTGCGCGACGGTGGGGACGACGGCGGCGCTGGGCGCGGGGCCGCCTTCTGGTGATGCGCCCACGGCGGTGACGGCGGCAGGCGGCACGGGTTCGCCGCTGCGGGCGTCCACCACGGGGCCTTGCGCGGGCGTGCTGGCCAGCGTGCCGCTGTCGCGGCCGGTGGCGTCCAGCGCCATCATCGAGGGCTGGCCTTCGATGGAGACGGCTTGCAGGCCGCGCGCGGTGCTGGGCACGACGGCAGTCCACGCCATGCGCGCGAAATTGTTGACCGGCACGCTATAGCTGGCGCGGTCGCCGGCCAGCTTGGCCAGGCTGCGCACGATCTGGCCGTCCTGGCTGCGCCATTGCAGCACGAGCTCTGGCGGCGCTTCCCAGTTTGCGCGCGCGCTGCCTTCGTTGAAGTACACCGCTTCGATGGTGACGGTCTCGCCAGGGGCGGCGGACGGGCGGTCGAGGCGGTACGACACGCCGGCGGCGGCTGAGCCTGCCGCGCCCAGGGCGACGATGGCCGTCAGGGTGCGCAGGGAGAATGAGGGGGCGGTGAGACGTCGTGGGGACATGGGCGCAATGTGTTTTTCTTGTGACGAGGCAATGTAGCATCGCGCGCCGAAACTGTTTGTAAGGCAGGCTTATCGGATGTAGAGGGTGTAATAAACGGGTGTTAACCAGGAAGCGGTGGCGCGGCATGGGGCGGGGGCACGGCGCCATCCGCTGCGCACGCAACAAGGCCCCGCGCATTGTCGACAATGCGCGGGGCCTTGTATTTCAAGCCTTGCGGGGTTTATTCGCCGAACTTGATGCCTTGCGCCAGCGGCAGGTTGCGCGAGTAGTTGATGGTGTTGGTCGCGCGGCGCATGTAGTTGCGCCAGGCGTCGGAACCCGATTCGCGGCCGCCGCCGGTTTCCTTTTCGCCACCGAAGGCGCCGCCGATTTCCGCGCCGGACGTGCCGATGTTGACGTTGGCGATGCCGCAGTCCGAACCCGATGCCGACAGGAAGGTCTCGGCTTCGCGCAGGTCATTGGTGAAGATCGCCGACGACAGGCCTTGCGGCACGCCATTCTGCAGGGCCAGCGCATCGGCGAATTCCTTGTAGCGCATCACGTAAAGGATGGGCGCGAAGGTCTCGTGGCAGACGACGTCCGTCTGGCCGGGCATTTCGGCGATGGCCGGGCGCACGTACCAGGCGTTGGGGTAGTCGTCGGCCAGCACGCGTTCGCCGCCGGTGACTTTGCCGCCTTGCTCGCGCGCGGCCTTCAGGGCGTCTTGCATGGCGTCGAACGACACGCGGTCGATCAGCGGACCAACCAGGTTGCCGCTGTCCAGCGGGTTGCCGATGGGGGCGCTGGCGTAGGCCTTGTGCAGGCGTTGGACCAGTGCGTCGGCGACGCTTTCGTGCACGATCAGGCGGCGCGTGGTGGTGCAGCGCTGGCCGGCCGTGCCGATGGCGCCGAAGACGATGCCGCGCGCGGCCATATCCAGGTCGGCGGTGGGGCCGACGATGATGGCGTTGTTGCCGCCCAGTTCCAGCAGCACGCGGCCGAAGCGTTGCGCCACGCGCGGGCCCACCTGGCGGCCCATGCGGGTCGAGCCCGTGGCCGAGACCAGCGCCACCGTATGCGAATCCACCAGCGCTTCGCCGACTTCACGGCCGCCGATCAGCACTTCAGACAGGCCGGCGGGCGCGTCGCCGAAGCGCTGCATGGCCTGGGCGAAGAGCGCCTGGCAGGCCAGGGCGGTCAGCGGGGTCTTCTCCGACGGCTTCCACACCACGGCATTGCCGCAGACGATGGCCAGCGCGGCATTCCATGACCACACGGCCACGGGGAAGTTGAAGGCGCTGATGACGCCGATGACGCCCAGCGGATGCCACGTTTCCATCATGCGATGGCCGGGGCGTTCGGACGCGATGGTCAGGCCGTACAGCTGGCGCGACAAGCCGACGGCGAAGTCGCAGATGTCGATCATTTCCTGCACTTCGCCTTCGCCCTCAGCGATGATCTTGCCGGCTTCCAGGCTGACCAGGCGGCCCAGCGCGGTCTTGTTCTCGCGCAGCGTTTCGCCCAGCAGGCGGATCAGTTCCCCCCGGCGCGGCGCCGGCACGTCGCGCCAGGCCAGGCTGGCCTGGCGCGCACGGGTAATGGCCGAATGGGCTTGCGCCACCGTGTGTTCATGCACCTGGGCCAGTTCGGCGCCGTCGATCGGGCTGCGTGCGGTCAGCGTGCCGCCGGTAAGCGCGGCCGCGTTCAGGCCGAGCGCGCGCAGGATGTCTTGGGGGGTGTCCATGCCGGTTCCTTGGATTGCCAGCGAAGCCCATGTCTTCGCTTAAGGGTTATGCCTAAGTGGCGATTCTGGAAAAAAATTTACTATACGAAACTCTAGCGTGAATTGCGAAACTTTTTTTTCTTAACCGGCTTAAGCGCCGCTTCCCTCGGGAAGCCGCCCCGGGGCCGGTTGGGAAAACCTCTTTCGGGGTGCATCAGTGGCAGACGCTTTACTTGATGTCCAAGCAGTCACCAAGACCTTCCAGCGCGACGGCCAGCCGCCGCATCGGGCGCTGGACGGCGTCGATTGCCAGCTGAACCGGGGCGAGGTCATGGTGGTGGTCGGGCCTTCCGGCTCCGGCAAAAGCACCTTGCTGCGCACCCTGAACGGCCTGGAAAGCATCGATAGCGGCACCATCCGCGTGGACGGCGTGTCGCTGACGGATCCCGCCACCGATGTCAACCGCTGGCGCACCGAGGTCGGCATGGTGTTCCAGCACTTCAACCTGTTCCAACACCGTACTGCGCTGGACAACGTTGCGCTACCCCAGCGCGTGGTGCGCGGCCGCAGCCGCGCCGACGCCGAACGCTACGCTCGCGACCTCCTGGGCCGGGTCGGCATGGGAGATTTCGGCGAACGCTATCCCAGCCAATTGTCCGGCGGCCAGCAGCAACGCGTGGCGATCGCCCGCGCGCTGGCCATGGACCCCAAATTGATGCTGTTCGACGAAGCCACGTCCGCGCTCGACCCTGAAACCGTCGGCGGCATCCTGGAACTGATGCGAGGGTTGGCGCGCGACGGCATGACGATGGCCGTCGTGACCCACGAAATGGGCTTCGCGCGCGACGTCGGCGACCGGGCGCTCTTCATGGACGCGGGCCGCATCGTGGAGATGGGCACGCCCGACGAGGTGTTCTGTCATCCGAAGGAGGCGCGCACCCGCGCCTTCCTGGAAAAGATTTTGTAGTCCAAGCAAGCCGGTCCGGCTAAATCCGGGCGCTGCCGGCCTTGCGGCAACACGACATGCTTTGCCCGGAATGACAAGGTTTCATCCACCTCTAGGGGATATTGAAATGCTGAAAATCAAACAATGGCTGGGCGTGGCCAGCGTCGCCCTGGCGGCCGCCACCGTGGCGCTGCCCGCGCAAGCCGACGAACTGGGCGACATCATCAAGCGCGGCGAACTGCGCGTCGCGGTGCAGACATCCGGGCCGCTCATGAGCTTCATGGACAAGACGGGCAAGCGCACGGGCCTGGCGGTGGAAGTCGCCAAGCGCATGGCCGACGACCTGGGCGTGAAGCTCGTCCTGCAGGACTATGAATGGAAGGGCCTGTTGCCCGCGCTGCTGTCGGGCAAGGCCGACATGGTGGCGGCCGACATGACACCCACGCCGCAGCGCGCCGCCCAGGTGCTGTTCTCGGCCCCGATGTTCTACGCCGAGACCGTGGCCGTCGTTCCCAAGGACTCCCCGTACAAGTCGTACGAGGAACTGGACAAGGCGGGCGTCAACGTCGGCGTGCTGGGCGCCAGCACCTACGCCGAAGTGGGCAAGAAGATGCTGCCCAAGGCCACCATGAAAGAGTTCTCGGGCGGCAGCGCCCCGGTCGGCCAGGCCCTGTCCAGCGGCCGTCTGGACGCCGGCATCATGTCCATGTCCACCGCCAACCAGTTCCTGGTCGACTTTGGCAACCTGCGCGTGCTGGACGGCGTGATGGTGCGCGAGCCCCTGGCCTTCGCCGTCGGCCCCAACGCCTTCCGCCTGAAGTTCTGGCTGGACAACTGGCAAACGCTGAAGACCGCCGACAACACGCTGCCCGAGCAGGTGAAGTACTGGTACTCCACCGATTGGAAGAAAGACCATTAAGCATGCGGGCCTGCGCAAGGCCCCTTCGTGTCAACAGGCTCTAGCACCGCTACGGGGAGACCGGACCGCCCATGGACTGGCTGATCGATTACTACAACTGGCGCATTGTCAGCCAGTACACGGGCCAATTCGCCACCGGCCTGGCCAACACGCTGATCGCCGCGGGCGCAAGCCTTGTGCTGTCGGTGTTGGCCGGCGTGCCGCTGGCGCTCTTGCACATGTCGTCCAAAGCCGCCATCTGGCGCCCGGTGGCCGCTTACGTGCAGTTCATCCGGTCTACGCCGTTGCTGGTGCAGATCTACCTGGTCTATTACGCCGTGCCCATGCTGATCCCCGGCGCCAAGGGCTGGAGCGAGATGGTGCTGGGCATCCTGGCGATGACCCTGCACCACGTCGCCTACATGAGCGAGATCATCCGCGTGGGCATCGAGTCCGTGCCGCGCGGCCAGATCGAAGGGGCCAAGGCGTGCGGCATGAATTATCAGCAGCGGCTGCGCTACGTCGTGCTGCCGCAGGCCTTCGTCAACACGCTGCCGCCCTTGCTGGGCCAGACCGCCGTGCTGATCAAGGACACGTCGCTGTTGTCGCTGATCACCGTGTTCGAACTGGTCGCGGCCGGCGTGCAGATGAACAGCGACCGCATCGTTCCCAACGAAAGCTTCCTGACCATCGCCGCAGGCTACCTGCTGATCTACGGGGTCATGCTGTTGTTGTCCCGGGGCGTGAGCCTCTGGCTGGCGGGCCCGGCCTGGAACGCGAGGTAAGCATGCTGGATTCCTATCTTTCCACCGCCGGCGTCGTGCTGCCCTTCCTGTTGAAGGGCTTCTGGGAGACGCTGAAGATCTCGTTCGTGGCCATCATCGCGGGCTCGTTGCTGGGTTTCGTGATCGGCGTGATTCGCAGCTACCGCATCCGCGGCATCCACCTTGTACATCCATATCCTGCGCGGCACGCCGTTCCTGGTGCAGCTCTACATCTTCTATTTCGTTCTGCCCAGTTCCGGCATCGAACTGCTGCATTGGGATTCCGGCACCGCGGCCTTTGTGTCGCTGTCCGTTTATACGTCCTGCTATGTGGCGGAAATCGTCATGGGCGCCATCCAGTCCGTGCCGCGCGGCCAGACCGAAGGCGCCATGACCCTGGGCCTGCGGCCCTTGCAGATCCTGCGCCTGGTCATCCTGCCGCAGGCCATGCGCCTGATCGTGCAGCCCATGAGCGGCGTCTATGTCATGCTGATCAAAAGCACCGCCATCCTGTCGGTGGTCGGCATCACGGAACTGACCCGGCAGGGCGAGGTGTTCATCATCACGTTCCCGGCCAAATCGCTGTTCATCTACGGCATGATCGCCGCCATCTATTTCATCTATTGCTACCCGTTGCTGCGCCTGGCCAACTGGCTGGAAAAACGCCTCACGGGCGGTTTGCAGGGCGCAAGCCTGCACTGACATGGACCCGATCGGCATGGCCTCCGAGTACATCGACACCTATTACAAGCGCACGCTGTCGGACAGCGCGACCTACTATCCGCCACTGGCGGGCGCGTGCAGCACTGACGTCTGCGTGGTCGGCGGCGGCCTGGCCGGGCTGTCCACCGCGCTGGAATTGGCGCGCCGCGGGCGCAACGTCACCTTGCTGGAAGGCAAGCGCATCGCATGGGGCGCGTCGGGCCGCAACGGTGGATCGGTCTCGCCGGCGTTCTCGGCCGGCGCCGACGCCATCAAGAAGCACGTCAGCGAAGACCACTACCGGCAGCTGTACCGGCTGTCCATGGAAGGCGTGGAAATCATCCGCGACAATATCCGCAGCCTGGCCATCGCCGACGCGCACAAGGTTGACGGACGCCTGCGCGTGGTGCGCTATGAAGCGACCGACGCGCTGAACCAGTGGTGCGACGCCCAGCGCCGCGACTTCGGCCGCGACGTGCGCTTCCTGACGCGCAGCCAGGTGCGCGAGCGGCTGGTGTCGGATGTCTACCACCAGGGCGTAGAAGATCCCGCCTCGTTCCATTTCCATCCTCTGAACTACGCGCGGGCGCTGGCCCGCGAATGCGCCCGGCTGGGCGTACGCATCCATGAGGACTCCCCGGTCATCGGCGCCGCCCTGAACGGCGCGGTCAAACACCTGCAGACCGAGCGCGGGCAGGTCGACGCCCGCGCCGTCGTGCTGGCCACCGGCGGCTATACGGGCGACGTGGTGCCGGCGCTGCGCCGGGCGATGCTGCCCATCGCCACCTACATCATGCTGACCGAACCCCTGGGCGACCGCGTACAGGAGGCCATCCGCAGTACCGCGGCCATCGGCGACGACCGGCGCGCTGGCAACTATTACCGGGTCCTGGATGGCGGGCGTATCGGCTGGGGCAGTAGAATCACCACCCGTGTCGACGACCCGCCCGATCTGGCCGAGTCCCTGCGCCGCGAATTGCTGTCCGTCTACCCCCAATTGCAGGGGCTGCGCGTCGAGACCGCATGGTCGGGGCGCATGGCCTACGCCCGGCACCTGATGCCGCAGATCGGCCTGTTGGCGCCGGACGTGTGGTATTGCACGGCGTTCGGCGGCCACGGCATGAACACCACCTCGATTGGCGGGCGCGTGGTGGCCGAAGGGATCACGGGCGATACCCAGCGCTACAAGCTGTTCCAGCCTTTCGGGCTGGCTTGGAACGGGGGCGGCCTGGGCACGGCAGCGGTTCAACTGACTTATTGGTCTTACCAGGCGCGCGACTGGTGGCGGGAGCGCACAACGCGGGCATGACAGGGTACACAGGATGCAAGGCAACAAACAGAGCGCATTGGCACCACGGCTGCGAGCCCTGCGCCAAGCGCGCGCTTGGACACTGAAGCAGGCAGCGGCGGCCACTGGCGTCGCCGCGTCCACGCTGTCCAAAATCGAGAACAGCCTGCTGTCGCCCACCTATGACAACCTGATCAAGATCGCCGCCGGCCTGGACCTGGACGTGGCCGAACTCTTCACGGCGTCCGACGCCCACATGGGCACCGGCCGCCGCAGCCTCAGCCGCCAGGGCGAAGGGCGCCAGTACGAAACGCCGTATTACGATCACAGGCTGCTGTGCACCGCGTTGTCGCACAAGCGCATGATGCCGTTCCACACCCGGGTCAAGGCGCGCTCGTTCGACGAATTCCAGGACTGGAGCCGCCACCGCGGCGAGGAGTTCGTCTACGTGCTGGAAGGCGAGGTGCAGCTGTATACCGAGTTCTACGAACCAGCCCGGCTGAAGGCGGGCGAAAGCTTCTATATAGACAGCCGCATGGGGCACCGGGTGATCAGCCTGAGCAAGGACGACGCGATCGTCCTCTGGGTGTCGACGCACGCGGATATCGAAGAAGAGTAGGGCGGCTCCGCCCCGCCCACCTTTTTCCGCAACAAGGTAAAATGCGGCGCCCGGACCTATTCCGGGGCGTCAAAAGACTGCGCGGCAGTAGCTCAGCTGGATAGAGCACGGGCCTTCTAAGCCCGGGGTCGGGGGTTCGAGCCCCTCCTGCCGCGCCACGTTTCTTCGGTAAATCAACGGCTTGGCCATCCCCATATCCCTACCGCATCCCCAGCGGCGCACCGCCTCAGCTGCGGTGGTTCAGCATCTGTAACTGCATCGACGGGAGCTGGCGGGTGGACGCGCCATGCTGCGCGAAATGTTGATCGCGTTGATGGCGGAATTCATCGGCTTCGGCAAGCATCCAACCCTGCAGGGCGGCGATCGGTTCGGACGACTGGTGCGCGGTCGCGAAGAAGTATGACGCGGGTGAGGGCGCGAAGATGCCGAAGACATCGATCAACCGGCCTGCCAGCACATCTTCGAAAACGATCGCCGCGCGTCCCATCGCGATGCCTTGCCCGGTCATGGCCGAGCCCACCGCCAATTGCGACAGATTAAAGCGTTGGCCCAGGTGCAAGTCCGGCAGATCCACGCCGGCGTGTTCCAGCCACGTGCGCCATTCGATCAGGGCGGGGGCGCCCGCCCATGCGGAGTCGTCATGCAGCAGGAAATTCGGCCGCAGGTCGTGGGGGGTCAGGATTTCGGGGTGCGCTGCCAGGAATTCCGGACTGGCGACGGGGAAGATCCATTCATCAAGCATTGCCACGCCCTTGGCGGGAGCCGTCTGCGCGGGCGTGAAGCAAATGATGGCGTCGATGTGCTTGCCGGGAGGGTGCTTATCGTCCAGGGGCTGCACTTCGGCCTGCACGCGTAGGGGTATATCTGGATGGCATCGAAAAAAGTCCCCCATGCGAGGCATCAGCCAACGCATGGCAAACGAGGGCGCGCAAATCATTTCCATGGGCGCGGCAATGCGTTCCTGGCGGATTTCACCGATGACCGTATCCATGCAGCGAAAGGCATCGCTGACCACGCCATGCAATCGTTCGCCTTCCGCGGTGAGCAGGACTTCCCGGGGTAATCGCTGGAGCACGGGGACTTCAAGCCAACCTTCAAGCTGCTTGATTTGTTGACTGACGGCACCCTGGGTGATGTGAAGTTCTTGCGCCGCGCGCGTAAAGCTGCCGCAGCGCGCAACGGCCTCGAAGCAGCGCAGCCAAGTCAATAGAGAGGGTGAGAAACGCGTCTTCATCATCGGCTTCGTAAGTAGAGTGGCCGTTCCCCGGCGTGGTGCAGGATTAGTGCTGCTAATGGGCTGGGCCAGTATAAGTCGTTTGTATCGTCTTCTGATCAAGGTGACTATGCAGCCATCAGCGACCACATGCAGGTCGACTTCACGGAGACAACGATGGCACGGCATATCACGATCGGCGCGGCGCAGCTTGGCCCGATTGCCAAGGGAGAGGGCAGGGACGCGGTGGTCAAGCGGTTGATCGCATTGCTTCGGCAAGCCAGTGCCCGCGGCTGCGAACTCGTGGTTTTCCCCGAGTTGGCGCTGACCACCTTCTTTCCCCGCTGGCTGATTGAAAGCGGCCCCGAGCTGGACGCCTGGTACGAGGCCGAGATGCCGAATGCGCAGACGCAGCCTTTGTTCGATGAGGCGCGCGCCTTGGGAATCGGCTTCTACATCGGGTATGCGGAGCTGGCCGTCGAAGGCGGCAAGACGCACCACTACAACACGTCCATTCTGGTTGGCGCAGACGGCGAAATCATCGGCAAGTACCGCAAAATCCATTTGCCCGGGCATGTGGAGCCACAGCCCGGCCGCGACTCCCAACATCTGGAGAAGCGCTATTTTGAACCGGGCAATCTGGGCTTTCCCGTATGGGACGCCTTTGGCGGGGTGGTGGGCATGTGCTTGTGCAATGACCGGCGCTGGCCCGAAACCTATCGGGTGATGGCCCTGCAGGGCGCCGAGCTTGTCGTGCTGGGCTACAACACGCCCAACGACCATACCGGTGACGGCGCGGTGGATGGCTTGTCCAATTTCCACAACCACCTGGCCATGCAGGCGGGGGCGTATCAAAACAGCACGTGGGTCGTGGGCACGGCCAAGTGCGGCCGCGAAGAAGGGTCGCTGATGATCGGGCAGAGCGCCATCATCGCGCCTTCCGGCGAAATCGTGGCGATGGCGACAACGCTTGAAGACGAGCTCGTGACCGCGCGCTGCGATCTGGACATGAGCAAGGTGTATCGCGAGACATTCTTTGATTTCGCGCGCCATCGCGAACCGCAGCACTACGGCTTGATTGTCGAGCGCAAGGGCGTGGGTCCGGCCTTGAACAAGATCGCGGCTTGAGGCGGACACGACGATGAACCATTTTGCCTCTGAACATATCGTGGCCACTCGCGCGCATGCGCCGCTTGATGCCTGCGTGAAAGGAATGCCGGGCCTGATCGGGTCGGTGCCCCTTGAGGACATCGCCACGCAGGGATGGAACGTGTTGCGCGAGGATCTGCCGCTGCCGCTGGCCGTGATCCGGCAAGACGCCTTGCATCACAACAGCGACTGGATGCGCCGGTTCCTGGAAGAGCGCGGATCGATTTTCGCGCCCCACGGCAAGACCACGATGAGCCCCCAACTGTTTGATCTGCAACGCCGCGATGGCGCCTGGGGCATCACGTTGGCGACCTGCCATCAGGTTCAGGTCGCACGCCAGTTCGGCGCGAAGCGGATTGTGCTGGCGAACCAGCTGGTCGGCAAGCAGTCTGTCGCCTACATCCTGCAGGCGTTGCGCGACGATCCGGGCTTCGATTTCTATTGTCTGGTGGACGACGCGGCGCACGTGAACGCCCTGGCGCAGGCCGCCAGAGCGGCCAATATCGGCAGGCCTTTGCAGGTGCTGCTTGAAGTGGGATATGCCGGCGGCCGTACCGGATGCCGAGACGATGCGTGCGTGCAAGCGGTGATCGCCGCGTTGAAACAAGCGTCCCCCTATCTGGCCCTGCGTGGGGTGGAAGGATTCGAGGGCTTGATCAAGCCCTTGCCCGACCAGGATGTGGAAACGCAGATCGCCGCCTTTCTCGCTCGCATGATTGCGACCGTAGAGGCCTGTGAGGCCGAGCAGGTATTTGCCGACGGCCCGATTCTGCTGAGCGCCGGCGGATCGTCTTTCTACGACCTGGTGACACGGCACTTTTCCCCGCTGCGCTTGTCGCGCGAGCACAGGGTGTTAACTCGCAGCGGCTGCTACCTGACGCACGATTCACATCTCTACAAAGAAGCGTTCGCGCGTTTGCAGGATCGCAGTCCGGATGTCGCCAGCCTGGGCCATGGCTTGCGGCCGGCCCTGGAAGTCTGGGGCTATGTGCAGTCCCGGCCGGAGTCGGGAAAGGTCATTGTCAATCTCGGAAAGCGCGACATTTCGCCCGACCACATGCCCCCCGTGGTGGGGTGGTTCAGGCCGGCCACGGAGGCCGTACCGACCGCCGGCGCGGCGCCTTCTGCCTTGTCGCCAGGCCACGTGGCGACAGGCCTGGATGATCAGCACTGCCACCTGCGCGTTCCCGTCGATTCGCCCTTGCGCGTGGGCGACATGGTGTGTTTCGGCATTTCGCACCCCTGCCTGACGTTCGACAAGTGGGAGGCCATTCTGATGGTGGACGAGCGGTACGACGTGGTGGGGGCCATTCGCACTTACTTCTAAGCAGCTTTCATTCTTTTAGACCAAGGGGAAAAAAACATGGCACGAAAGCAATCGATGGCATTGCGGGCGGTACGCCTGGCGCTGACCGCCAGCGCGGTAATCGGCGCTGCCGTATTAGCGCCCGTTCAGGCGCAGACGGTGACGGCAGTGATGCATGCCGCTTTGCGTTCATTGGACCCGGTGATCACCACCGGCTATATCGTCCGCAACCATGGCTACATGGTGTACGACACGCTTTTCTCCCTGGACGGGGACAACAAGATCCAGCCTCAAATGCTGGAGTCCTGGAAAGCCTCCGATGATGGCAAGACCTATACCTTCATCCTGCGGGAAGGCCTGAAGTGGCATGACGGCAAGCCGGTGACGTCGGCCGACTGTATCGCGTCGATCAAGCGTTGGGCGTCGCAGGACAAGATGGGCCAGATGATGGCCTCGATGATGTCCGGCATGGAGGCGGTCGATGACAGGACTTTCGTCATGCGCTTTTCCGAGGCCACGGACCTGGCGGTGCGCGCCTTGGCCAAGCCCAGCGCCATCCCCGCCTTCATGATGCCCGAGCGCGTCGCCAATACGCCGCCGTCGCAAGCGATCAAGGAGACCATCGGCTCGGGCCCCTTCCGCTTTGTGGCCGAGGAATACAAGCCTGGCGTGCAGGTGGTCTACGCGAAGAACACGGACTATGTTCCGCGCAAGGAGCCTGCAAGCGGCATGGCGGGGGGCAAGGTCGTCAAGGTGGACAAGGTCAAATGGGTGACCATGCCGGACCAGATGACGGCGGTGAATGCGCTGATCAACAAGGAAATCGATTTCCTGGAAAAGGCGCCCTTCGATCTGTTGCCGATGCTGGAAGGCAATAAAGACATCAATCTGCATGTCCTGACCGCGCAAGGCGGCCAATCCGAGATCCGCTTCAATTTCGAGCAACCGCCGTTCGACAACAAGCTGATTCGGCAAGCCGCGGTACTGGCGGTTGATCAGAAAGAGGTGCTGCAGGCGCAGATCGGCAATCCCAAATACTTCCAGACCTGCGCCGCCGTGTTCGGCTGCGGCGGCCCTTACGAAAGCAACATCGGCGCCGAGAAACTGGTGAAGGGCGACCCGGTGAAGGCCGCGGCGTTACTGAAAGAGGCCAAGTACGACGGCACGCCGGTGGTGATATTGATGCCTTCGGACAATCCGGGTTCGGCGCCCATCCTGCAGGTGGTTGCACAATCGCTGCGCAAGGCCGGCTTCAAGGTGGATCTGCAGTCCATGGACTGGCAGACGGTCCTCAATCGTCGCGCGTCTCACGAGCCGGCGGCCAAGGGGGGATGGAATATCTTCGGCACCTATACGGTGATTCCGGATATCCGGGACCCGCTTGCCTTCATGGGCGTGGCGGCGAACGGCAAGGATGCCTGGTTCGGCTGGCCGGACGTGCCGGAGATCGAAAAGCGCCGGGCGCAGTTTGCGCGCACGAATGATCCGGCCGTGCTCAAGCGGCTGGCCGACGAGATCCAGGAACTGGTGATCGACGAAGGCGTCATCGTGCCCCTGGGCCAGTTTTCAAACCTGTCCGCCACGGGCAAGCAGATAACAGGTGTGGTGGTCGCGCCGGTTCCCGTGTTCTGGGACCTTCAGAAAACCGGTAAGTGAGTCGGCCATGCCTGGATTTCTCTTGAAGCGCCTGTTTTCCGTCATTCCGGTATTGGTGGTGGTCGCCATCATCGTTTTTGCCATGTTGCGCCTGACGCCCGGGGATCCCGCCGCAATCATTGCCGGCGACGGGGCCACCTCGGCGCAGATAGACGAAATACGCAAGAACATGGGGCTGGACAAGTCCATCCCCGATCAGTTTTCGATTTGGGTGGGCCAACTCGCGCGAGGAGATCTGGGCACCTCGTTGATTTCCGATGCGCCGGTGTCCAGCCTCATCGCCGACCGCATCGGGCCGTCCATCGCACTGTCCCTGTCGACCATCGTCTTCACGGTGCTGGTCGCGATTCCACTCGGCATCGTGGCGGCGTGGCGGCAGGGAAAATTGCTGGATCGCGCCATCATGGCAGGCTCGGTCGTCGGGTTTTCCGTGCCGGTCTTCATCATCGGCTACGTGCTGATCCTGGTTTTTTCGATGCAGCTTGGCTGGTTTCCCGTGCAGGGTTATCAGCCGATGTCCGAGGGCGGGTGGCAGTTCGCGCAGCGATTGGTCCTGCCGACGCTCGCCTTGAGTACGGTGTATGTCGCCCTGATCGCGCGCATCGTGCGCAGCAGTGTCATTGAAGTCATGCAGGAAGACTTCGTCCGCACGGCACGCGCCAAGGGGCTGCGCGAAAGCGGCGTGTTGCTGCGCCACGCGCTGGGCAATGCCGCCGTTCCCATCGTGACGATCATCGGGGTGAGTATTGCGATGCTTATCGGCGGCGTGGTGGTGACGGAATCGGTGTTCAACATTCCGGGCCTGGGGCGATTGGTCGTGGACGCGGTCCTGGCGCGGGATTATCCCGTCATCCAAGCCATGATCCTGCTTTTCTCATTGGTCTATGTCGGAATCAATTTGGTGATCGATCTTTCGTACACCGTTCTTGATCCGCGCATTCGTTACTGAAGGTCCGCACGCCATGTCTGCTACGACTTCATCTTTGCCGGCGCCTGGCGCGCCTGCCGTCGAGGCCGCCGCCACGTCTTCGATCCTGGGGCAGCTCAAAACCACCATGTCGGCGTGGCCGGCCATGCTGGCGATCGCCTTATTGAGCTTGTTGCTGGTCGGTACCATTTTTGCCCCGTGGTTGGGGACCATGGATCCCACGCTGATGGATCCGGCCATACGGCTGAAGCCGATGTCCGCCGAGCACTGGCTGGGCACCGACGCCTATGGCCGCGATGTCTACTCGCGCACGCTTTTTGGCGCACGCGTGTCGCTGGCGGTGGGGCTGGGCGCGGTCGTGGCCAGCTTGCTGGCTGGCTTGGTCCTGGGGATCCTGGCCGGATATTTCAAGTCGGCCGACACCGTCATCATGCGCTTTCTGGATGGCGTGATGGCCATTCCCGGCATCTTGCTGGCGATTGCGCTGGTGTCCTTGTCCGGGGCCAGCCTGTTCACGGTGCTGGTGGCGATTTCCATTCCGGAGATTCCACGGGTTGCGCGCATGGTGCGCAGCGTGATCCTGTCCGTCCGCAATGAACCCTATGTTGAAGCGGCGGTGTCGCTGGGTACCCGTGTGCCGGTTCTGGTGCTGCGGCACATGCTGCCCAATACCTATGCGCCGCTCATCGTGCAAGGCACCTATATCTTCGCCGCGGCGATTCTGACGGAATCGGTACTGAGCTTTCTTGGGGCGGGGATCCCGCCGGAAACGCCGTCCTGGGGCAATGTCATGGCCGAGGGGCGCGTGTACTTCCAGATGCTGCCTGGCCTGATCCTGTATCCGGGGCTCTTGTTGTCGTTGACGGTGCTGAGCGTGAACATTCTTGGCGATGCGCTTCGCGACGCGCTCGATCCGCGATTCTCGCGCCGCTTCTGAAGGCTTACCCAGGATTCACGACGTTATGAAAACGACATCCCCTAATCGTGAGGCAGGCCAGGCGCCTGCGCTGAAGATCTCGGCACTCACCGTGCAAGCCGGCCATGGCGCCGCCCGTCGTCCGGTGATCGAGAACATATCGTTCGAGGTCTATCCTGGCGAAACCCTGTGCGTGGTGGGCGAATCCGGTTCGGGAAAATCCGTGACCTCGCTGGCCGCCATGGGACTGCTGCCCAAGGGCGTGCTGACCGCGACGGCCGGCAGCATCCTGCTCGGCGATGACGATGTGCTGCGGGCGACGCCCGACCGGCTGCGCGCGCTGCGCGCTTCCCGCATCGCCATGGTGTTCCAGGAGCCCATGACGGCATTGAATCCGGTGCAAAAGGTGGGCCGGCAAATTGATGAGGTGTTGCGGCTGCACAGTCGCCTGGGGGCGTCCGAGCGACGCAAACAGGTATTGGCCATGCTGGAGTCGGTGCATTTGCCGGACGTCGAGCGGGTCTACAACGCCTACCCGCATCAATTGTCTGGCGGGCAGCGCCAGCGGATTGTGATTGCGATGGCCTTGATCCTGAAGCCGCAAGTGCTGATCGCGGATGAGCCGACCACCGCCTTGGACGTGACCACGCAAAAGCAGATCCTGGCGTTGATCCGGGAGCTTCAGGAGCGGCAGCGTACCGCCGTGGTGTTCATCACGCACGATTTCGGCGTGGTGGCCGAGATTGCCGATCGCATCGTGGTCATGAATCGCGGCAGCGTGGTGGAGACCGGCACGCGCGACCAGATCCTTGCCCGGCCGTCGCAAGCGTATACGCGCATGCTGGTGTCTTCGGTGCCCAGCCTTGTACCGCAGCAACGGCCCTTGCCCAGCGGAGAGAAAGTGCTGGAGATCATCGGACTGGACAAGACCTACAAGGAAAAGCCGTTCTTTGGCGCGGCGCGCGTGGTCGCGGCAGCTAAAGACGTGGGCTTGACGGTGCGGCGCGGTGAGATTGCCGGGGTGGTGGGGGAATCGGGATCGGGCAAGTCCACCGTCGCACGCTGCGTCGTCAGGTTGATCGAGCCAAGCGCGGGCGCCATTTTCCTCAAGGACGAGGACATCGTGCAGGTATCGAGTGCGCAGATGCGATTGCGGCGGACCCGCGTGCAGATGATTTTCCAGGATCCGTATCGCTCGTTGAATCCGCGGCGCCAGGTGGGCGATTCACTGATCGAGGGCTTGGTCAATTTTGGCGTCGCTGCCGCCGAAGCCCGCCAGCAGGCTGCCCAGGCACTGGAATTGGTGGGCCTCGGGCGCGACGTCATGCAGCGCTATCCTCACCAGTTCTCGGGCGGTCAGCGTCAACGCCTGTGCATTGCGCGCGCCGTCGTGATGGAGCCGGATCTGCTGGTGGCCGACGAGGCGGTCTCCGCCCTGGACGTGTCGGTGCAGGATCAGGTTCTCAAGCTGCTGGAGGAGATCCGGGCCCGTACGGGCGTGGCGATCTTGTTCATCACGCACGATCTGCGCGTGGCGGCCCAGATCTGCGACAGCATTGTCGTCATGCAGAAGGGATGTGTGGTCGAGTCCGGCCCTGCCGCCCGCGTGTTGACGGATCCCCAGCAGGCATACACGCGCGAATTGATCGAGGCGGCACCGGGGCGGGATTGGGATTTCCGCAATTTCCGCGCCTTGCGCGCGGCATGAAGCGCTGGCCGAGAATTCAATGCGCAGGGCCCGGCGGATCGAGGCTGGGTCCCTCGTCCAGGGATGTCGATGGTCTAACCGTTTTTCCATTTTCAGAGGAGCGCAAGATGCGCATCATTGTTGGCGGCTTTCAGCACGAAACGAATACGTTTGCACCAAGCAAGGCAGATTGGGACGCCTTCAAGCTGGGCGGGGGCTGGCCTGGCATGGCGCGCGGCGAGGCTGTCTTCCCGGCGATCCAGGGCGCCAATATTCCCGCAGCGGGCTTTGCGGATGCGGCGCGTGGACACAAGCACACCTTGATCCCCACGCTGTGGTGTGCCGCCAGCCCTTCGGCGCACGTGACGCGCGATGCCTTCGAGCGCATTACGGCGATCTTGCTTGCGGACATCGCCGCGGCGCTGCCTGCGGACGGGGTCTATCTCGACCTGCATGGGGCAATGGTCGCCGAGCATTACGACGATGGGGAAGGGGAAGTGCTGCGCCGCGTGCGCGAACTGATCGGGCCCGATGTGCCGCTGGTCGCCAGCCTGGACCTGCACGCCAACGTGACCGAGCGCATGTTGGAAGAGGCGGACGCACTGATCGCCTATCGCACGTATCCTCACGTTGATATGGCTGACACGGGCGCCCGTGCCTTTGCCTTCATGCAGAAGCGGCTCGACGGCATGCCGCGTCCGCGTGTGGCCGCCCGCCGCATTTCGTATTTGTTGCCCACCTGCTGGCAGAGCACGATGGCCATGCCGGCCAAAGGACTCTACGAGCGTCTGGAAACGCTGGAAGCCGCGCCGGGAATTTCCAGCATGTCCTTCTGCATGGGCTTTCCCGCCGCTGACTTTCCGGATTGTGGCGCGCTCGTGTGGGCCTATGCCGATACGCAGTCGGCAGCGGACGCCGCGGCAGATGCGCTGACCGCGGATGTCGAGGCGGCCGAAGCCGCGTTTGCGGGCAAGCTGTATTCACCGGAAGAGGCCGTGTTGCGTGCGGCGGAGCTGGCTGCCTGCGCCGACAAACCGGTCGTCATTGCCGACGCGCAGGATAATCCCGGCGCAGGCGGAGACTCCGACACCACGGCCATTCTGCGCGCGCTCGTGCGCTACAACGTGCCGGGCAGCGCATTGGGACTGATGGTGGATCCTCAGGCGGCCCTGCTGGCGCACCAGGCGGGGGAGGGGGCGACCGTGCGTCTCGCGCTCGGCGGCCATTCCCGGGTTCCAGGGGATGCGCCTTTCGAGGCAGATTTCGTGGTAGAGCGGCTGTCCGATGGGAAGTTCGTCGCAACCGGCCCCTTTTATTCCGGTTTTCGCATGGAGCTGGGCCCAAGCGCGTGCTTGCGTATTGGCGAAGTGCGCGTGGTGGTGGCGTCCCATAAAGCGCAGATGGCTGATCAGGCCATGTTCCGCTACGTGGGCATCGAACCCACCCAGCAGAACATCCTGGTGCTCAAGAGCACAACGCATTTCCGGGCGGATTTCACGCCGATCGCGGCAGACATCCTGATCTGCGCGGCCCCGGGACCGATGCCGATGAATCCTTTGGATCTGCCCTGGACCAACCTGCGCGACACTTTGCGCATGCATCCCGGCGGCCCCACCTTCGCGCAGTTCAGAGCGGGGACGCGAGAACTGCAATCGGCTTAGCGTTCCCAACCGGAAACACGTAAGTTCTATCCGTTTCCACGACGAGGCACGATTGCGCGATGGCACGCCAATCGTGCGCGTCCGTATGCCGGGGCGGTGCCGATCATCCAGCGGACTTGTTCTTCATCACTCCGCGGATGTTCATTGCCGCCAATCCCAATTGCAACGCGATCAGGGCAATGGCCCCGTCGTGCAGGCCCCAAGCGATCCACAGCACATTGCTCAGCAGGAAAACCCAAAATCCGGCATTGCGTTTGATTTGCCCGCGGGACGCCACGAGCCAGGCGGCCGCAAGCGAGGTGGCCATCGCCGGCCATTGAAGAAGATCCCACGTCACGTCCATGGCTGGTTTCGGGCGACGCCGACATCTTGATCTCTCAGCGGCGGATGGACCGGTGATCGGTGACTCATCGCCACCACGCCGACGGGCCATAAGCGCCCAGCCGGTCGATCCCCGGGGTTTGCTGGGGATCGACGCCCGGCATGGGATTCGGGATGCTGTCGGGGGGCCAGGGCGCTTCTTTGCCGTCTTCGCGCTCTCCGGGGGCATCCTGCTTGGGCTTGGAAGGCGGAATCTCCGCCGGGTGCTGGGCGGGGGGGACGCCGTCTTTGTCCGGCCGATGGGGCGCATCGCTCACGGGTAAGGCATTCATGTCTTGCTCCTTGGGTTGCCGCGAAGGGGCACGTCGTGCCGGATGTCGTGTCCGCCACGATGGAACGCACAGCAAACGCCGTGCCGACCCTTCGGGCACGCACGTTGCGCGGAGGCGGCCAATGCAGCGGCTCAGGCCGCCCACGCCCCTGTGGGGTGCGGCGTTTGGCGTCCTTCAATGGAATTTGTTGAGCACGCGGGCCAGGCGCGCGATTCCACCTGTGCCGCTTGCCGCCCTGCCGATCAGGGCACTGCCGACCGTGGTCATGGCGATGCGTGTGAAAAGGGTGCCTCGGCGCATGCCGGCCATCAGCAGCCATGCGCCCAGGCTGAACACGATCAGGTGTTCGCCGGGGAAGTCGGGACGCCGCGCATCAATGTCCCGGAGTTGCCGGGCCAGCGAATGAGGGGCGCGGCCAGAGGTGTCGGAGTCGGCAATCGCATCGGCTTTCATGGAAATCCCCGGTTTTCAATGGATCCCCGCGTCAGCAAGAGGCATGCCACGCCGGCGGTGCCCGCGCCCGGATACTGCCTGACCCGGCTTAATGGCGGCGCCGTTCAGTTGCGCGTGGCACGTATCGCACGACCTCGTCGGGTGGTTTCCAGGATGTCGTTTCGGCCATCCAGCCGGCTTCCCAGGCCTCGACCTTTTCGCGCCATTCCACGATCGATTCGCCGGTATGCCCAGGCATGACCGCTGCTTGATAGTAGGGACAATCCCACAAGGTCAAACCATCACGAGCGGCTTGGGCGCCCAGCTTTCGGATGTCATCGTGCATTGCCGCACCTCCAAAAGTGGATGAATGGGCAGTCAGTATCGCGCCGCGCATTCCTTCCCCGCAATAGTGTGGGGGTGCTAGGCGGCCTAGTATGGCCGGAGGGCTTGCGGTACGAAACTTGCTCAGCGTCCGGCATTCGTTCAAGGGGACGGGCATGCCGGAAGAAAAGCAGGGCCAGAAGATGAATGCCGTCTCACGGTTTTTCGACCATTTCGCCGCGCATGTCACCAAATGGGCGGGTTCTCCCATCGCCTTCGGCTCCGCGTTGATCGCCGTGTTGATCTGGGCGGCTTGCGGCCCTGCTTTCGGATATTCCGAAACCTGGCAGTTGGTGATCAACACCGGCACCACCATCGTCACGTTTCTCATGGTTTTTTTGATCCAGCAGAGTCAGAACAAGGACGGCCAGGCGCTGCACCTGAAACTGGACGAATTATTGATCGCCCTGAAAGGGGCGGATGAAGGGCTCGTCGACGCGGAGCAGCTGGACGAGGACAAGTTGTTGGCGCTGGCGGCGGCCTGCACGGCGCGCGCCCGGCTTGCCGCGCGGTCGGACCGGCGCCGGGGCCGCAAAGAACGGGCGCCTGGCAAACGCCACCGTACGGTGCGCGGCAGCTTGCGTGTGCGCCGCAAAGCCTTGCGCGCCGGATGATTGGACAGCGCTTCGCGCGTCCTGCCGTCCGCTACCTCTTGCTACCCCTGTGCAACCCCGCGCTTGGTATAAAGATGCCTACAGCAGCTATCCAGGGCCAGGAAGATGTCCACTCACACGCTGAGCCGATGCAGTGTCGCGCTCTTGCTCGCCGTACTCGTTTCCGGGTGCTCCTCGATCCTTCCGGGATCATCCAGTTCACCTTCAAGCACCGGTTCAAGCGCCGCCTCGGAGCGGGTGGTCAGCGACAACTGCAAGTTTCTTCGCAGCCGATGCATCTATGAAGGATCGTATGACGCAGGGGAACGCAACTATGCCGAGCAGGAAGCCAAACGCCTGAATACGGCGGAATTGGAACGCTTGCGGCGCGCATTTGCCAAATAGTTGGAATGCCTGCCTGCGCATCGTGCACGGAATTCGGGATTAATCGGCGAGCGTGCGCGCGACGGCAGGGCTTTGATTTCATTGAAAAAATCGCGCGTGCAAACTATATTGCAGAATAAATCGAAATATAGTTAACGCGTTAGATACTTTCTGTCCGCTTTATTTGCGTTTACTAGCGACGGCGAATCGCAACTCTCTCTACACTTCGCGCTCCGTGTAGAAATGCGAATCCAGGATGCTGAACTGGGCTGTGGTCGTGTCTGTGGCTTCTTTACTGGCGGTCTGGCCATCGCAAAAAATAATGGAAGAGATAATCTGCGTGACGCCGCCGGTCCAGGAAAAAATAATCGTGCTGATGAGGAAAGACGTCTTTATGCAATGGCGTCAGCCACAGGTGTCCGGTTGCATGAATGTGCAGGAAAAGGGCGTCGGGCAAATCCGGATCGTCACCGGGATACGTGGTTGATTCCTGGCCGGGCTAGGCTCCGCCTGCCGCCCGTCGATACGCCTCCAGCGTACTGAACATCTTCCCGTCCAGACGGAAATTCGCTTGTGCGAATGCCCAGGCGTTGGTCACGATGGCCTGCGCCTGCTGTGGGTGGCTTCGGATCTGCATGATGCAATCGGCATAGCCCGAGACGTCGCCCGGCGCGGCCAGCCAACCCGTGCGGCCGGGGCTGACAATTTCTGGCAGACCGCCCACAGCGCTGGCGACGACCGGCCGGCCTACCGCGAATGATTCGGGCACGATGCGCGACCAGGCCTCCGTCGCCGACGGCACCAGCACTACGTCGGCTGCGTGGATCATGTCGGGCACATCCGTGCGGTGGCCGGCGAACACCACATGTTCCGCGATGCCCAGATCTACCGCCAGGCGGTAGAGTTCGTACGCATAGGGTCTGGTGCTCGGAGTGGGCATGCCCACGACCAACGCCACGGCGGGAATTCCTTGGCCACGAAGCCGTTGCACGACGCGCAGCAGCTCGGCCTGGCCTTTTTCCGGGCGCAGCATCCCGACGGTCGCAATCACATAAGCGTCTTCGGGGGCCGTCATCTCCAGGCTGCGGCGGATGCGCAAGCGCGCGTCGGGTTCGCCGGGGCGCCGGAAAAAATCGTCGCCGGCCCATTCGCCTACGACGCTGATCCGCGCTTCCGGGACCAGCCGTGCCGCCAGCAGTTCCTGTTTACCGACGTCGCTGGTTGCGATGACGTGGTCGCAACCGATCTTCCATTCCAGCCGGCGGCGAGGCGAGGTGCGCATGGATTTGGCGAAGTGGCGTGTCCGGACGACCGCGCACAGGTCGCGGCAGAGCGCGGCGGTTTTTCCGTCGGCGCGGCTGTGGCTGTCGATGACCTGGATCCGCAGCGCCTTGATGGCGCGCCGCAGCGCCAGGATGGTCGAGGGCGAATACGCCGGCCTGAAATCGATGTCCACCGTCGTCAGGCGACGCGCTTGGGCCTCGCGGCGGACGGCGCTGCCTGCGGGCGAGGCGATGGCCACCTCGTAACCGTGGCGTTGCAGCCAGCTAGCCTGTTCCAAGGTGCGGAATTCCAGGCCGCCCAGACCCTGTTCAGCCAGCGTATGCAGTATGCGCATGATGTTCCAGTACCGTGCGGCAGGCGCCCAGCACGTCGTCGGGCGTAATGGTGTCAATCCCGTCCCCGGGGCGGCGCGGAACGACCGCGGCCGAGCCCGGCCGATGCCAGAACCATTCGGGATTCGGCTCGTTGAAAATCCCCACATAGGGTACACAGGCACCTTGCGCGATATGCGAGGGGCCGCAGTCATTGGCCACGACCAGGCGGGCGCGCAACATGATGGCGCTAAGCTCCGGAACCGGCCGGCAATGGGCGATGGCGAAGTCCGGCCGCTGCATCGCCTCCAGCGCATCCCGTTCCGCCTCCTCTTGCCGGCCCAGCACGAACAGGAAGCGGGTGCTGTCGCCCAGCAGCCGTTTCAGCCTGTCGGCCAGCTGCAGGTAGTTCGCCAGGCTCCACCGCTTGAACGCGCCTGCGCCACCGCCCGGAATCATCACCACATCGGCGATCGGGACGGTGCGCAGGTGCGGGCGCGCCAGGGCCCGGAAGCACTCGCGTGCCGCGCGTTCAGGGTCCAACGGACGGTACGAGGCCAGCAGGCGCAGATTGGCCTGGCCGATGTATTCGGCCGTGTCCTTGCGGTGGCAGTGCGTCCAGATCAGGTCGCTGATCCGTGCGTTGCGGAACCCTAGCCGGACCGCCGGCCGCCGCAACAGATTGATCAGGCCGAAGCGTTCGCTGCTGTGGTGCAGGCTGACGCAAAGCCGGGTCTCTTTGTTCAGGCTGCGCAGGTAGTCGCCGAATGTCGATGCGCGCACGAACTCATCGACCCAGGGCAGCGCCCGGTAGAAACTGCCCACATCGTCGCGCGCAACCACCTTGATCCGTGTTGAAGACCACCATGTCTTCAACTGATACAGCGTCGGCAGGGCGACGATCTGGTCGCCCAGTTGCGGCTGGCTTCTGACATACACAACGATCTCCGACATGGGGTGTCCCTTGCTGACGCTGCGGCCGGGCGACCGCTGGCAGGCAATGTATCGGGAGACGGGCGGCAATTTTCCCGGATCTTTTTAAGGAGTGTGAAGAACGAGGCGGGTGCGCTTTAAACAACTACACAATTCATCCGCCCGGCACGTCGGGCGTACGGGGAAAGCGTGCGCGGGCCCTTCGGGAATGCGGCTTGCTGGCAGTCCCGCCGGATCGCCGCACGGCCCGCGTGGCGGATTAAAGAAGGGGCTGCCTTGGAAAATTCGCTCTCAATCAAGCTCACCCGGCGCAGTCTGCTGAAGGCGGGCGCTGTATCGGCGACGGCGATGGCCGCCCCGTCGGTCGCTTGCGCGCAACAGGCCGCCCCGGGCGACATGCAGCCGATGGCAGCCACCGTGACGTTGCGCGTGAACGGCACGGCGCGCGAACTGTCGCTGGACATGCGCACGACGTTGCTGGATGCCCTGCGGGAAAATCTACAACTGACCGGCACGAAGAAGGGCTGCGACCACGGGCAATGCGGCGCCTGTACGGTGCTGCTGAACGGCCGGCGCGTCAATTCCTGTCTGACGCTTGCCGTGATGCATGACGGGGCCGAGATAACGACCATCGAAGGCCTGGGAACGCCCACGGCGCTGCATGCGCTGCAGGCCGCCTTCATCAAGCATGACGGCTACCAGTGCGGCTACTGCACGCCGGGGCAGATCTGCTCCGCGTCCGCCATGCTGGAAGAGGTGGCCCAAGGCATTCCCAGCCACGTCAGCGCCAGCCTGACGGAACGCCCGCTGCTCAGCGTGGAAGAGATCCGCGAGCGCATGAGCGGCAATATCTGCCGATGCGGCGCCTATTCGAACATCCTCGACGCGATCGTCGAGGTAGCGGGGGAAAAAGCATGAGGCCCTTCACCTACGAGCGCGCCCGCACGCCGGCCGAGGCGGCCGCCAGCGCCGCCCGGGTGCGCGGCGCACGCTTCATCGCCGGCGGGACGAACCTGCTTGACTTGATGAAGCTGGAAGTGGAAACGCCCACGCACTTGATCGATGTGAATGGATTGGACCTGGACCGGATTGCCGAGACGCCGGAGGGGGGCCTGCGGATCGGCAGCCTTGTGCGCAACACCGACCTGGCCGCGGATACGCGGATCCGGCGGGACTACGGCGTGCTGGCGCGCGCCATTCTGGCAGGCGCTTCCGGACAGATCCGCAACCGCGCCACGACCGCCGGCAACCTGTTGCAGCGCACGCGGTGCCCGTACTTCTACGATACGAACATGCCCTGCAACAAGCGGGCGCCGGGCAGCGGCTGCTCCGCCCTCGGCGGCGTCACCCGCCAATTGGCCGTGATCGGCGCCAGCGAGGCCTGCATCGCCACGCATCCCAGCGACATGGCGGTGGCCATGCGCGTGCTGGACGCCCAGATCGAGACCGTGCGCCCGGACGGTACCCAGCGCGTGATTCCAATTGCCGATTTCTACCGCCAGCCGGGAAACACG
Organism: uncultured Achromobacter sp.; assembly: GCA_963530045.1. Classification (GTDB taxonomy): domain Bacteria; phylum Pseudomonadota; class Gammaproteobacteria; order Burkholderiales; family Burkholderiaceae_B; genus Achromobacter. Next base: position 70,918 of record CAUSDE010000003.1, on the reverse strand, counting down.
CCGCACATCGACAACGCGTTGGATGCCGGAGAACTCATTGCCTGGGTCACGCTGCCCAAGCCAATCGGCGGCGTCCACCTCTATCGGAAAGTGCGGGACCGCGCGTCTTTTGCCTTCGCGCTGGTGTCCGTGGGGGCCGTGGTGCAGCCTGACGGCAGCGGCCGGATCGCGCTGGGCGGCGTGGCGCCGCAGCCATGGCGCGTTGCCGCCGCAGAGGCGGAACTGCCCCGCGGGGCAGCGCCCGTGGCCGACCTCCTGCTGGCCGGGGCCACGCCCACAGCTGACAACGCCTTCAAGCTGACGCTGGCGGCGCGAACCCTGAGTGCAGTGCTGGCGCAAGCGAGGGCCTGACGCGATGAAATTCGATACCCCTGCCACACAGAATCCGATCGACCAGCTGAAAGTCGTCGGCCACGGCGTGGACCGCGTGGACGGCCCCCTGAAGACGACGGGCAAGGCCGCCTATGCGTACGAGCGCCACGACGTGGTGCGCGACGCGGCCGTCGGCTACGTGCTGGGCGCGGCCATCGCCAAGGGCCGGATCGGTGCCATGGACATCGAGGCGGCACGGCGCGCGCCCGGTGTGCTGGCCGTCGTCACCGCGCAAAACGCAGGCAAGCTGGGCAAAGGGAAAATGAACACCGCTACGCTGTTGGGCGGCCCGGACATCCAGCACTATCACCAAGCCATCGCGCTGGTCGTGGCGGAAACCCTGGAGCAGGCGAGGGCGGCAAGCCGGCTGATCCGGGTGAAGTACGAGCGCGCGCCGGGCGCGTTCGACCTGGCGGCGGAGAAAGACGCCGCCGAGAAGGCCGGCAAACTGGCCAAGCCGGACGTGGTGGGCGACTTCGATGGCGCCTACGCGGCGGCGGCGGTCAAAATCGACCATACCTACCGAACGCCAGACCACACGCACGCGATGATGGAGCCGCATGCGTCCACCGCCGTCTGGGAGGGCGATGCGCTGACACTGTGGACGTCGAATCAGATGATTGACTGGGGACGCGGCGATCTGGCCAGGACGCTGGGCGTGCCGAAGGAAAAGCTGCGGCTGATCTCCCCTTACATCGGGGGCGGCTTCGGCGGCAAGCTGTTCGTGCGCGCCGACGCGCTGTTGGCGGCGTTGGGTGCGCGTGCCGCGCGGCGTCCGGTCAAGGTGGCATTGGCGCGCCCGTTGATCGCCAACAACACGACGCATCGACCCGCCACCATTCAACGTATCCGCATCGGAACGACCGCGGACGGCAAGATCACCGCGATCGCGCATGAAAGCTGGTCGGGCGATCTGCCTGACGGCAAGCCCGAAGAAGCGGTGCAGCAGACGCGCCTGCTGTACGCGGGCGCCAACCGGCTGACCGCGTTGAACCTGGTCGAGCTGGATTTGCCGGAGGGCAATGCGATGCGTGCCCCGGGCGAGGCGCCCGGACTGATGGCGCTGGAAATCGCCATGGACGAGATGGCCGAGGCGCTTGGCCTGGACCCGGTTGAATTCCGGGTGCGCAACGACACGCAGGTGGATCCTTCAGCGCCGGAGAGGCGGTTTTCGCAACGGCGCCTCGTCGAATGCCTGCGCACGGGCGCTGAGCGATTCGGCTGGCAGGAACGCCACCCGCGTCCGGGATCGCGCCGCGACGGGCGATGGCTGGTGGGCATGGGCGTGGCGGCTGCCTTCCGCAACAACCTGGTGACGGACTCGGCCGCGCGGGTGCGGCTGGATGCGGCCGGCCAGGTCATCGTGGAAACCGACATGACAGACATCGGCACGGGCAGCTACACCATCATCGCGCAGACCGCGGCCGAGATGCTGGGCGTGCCGCTGGCGAAAGTCATCGTGCGCCTGGGCGATTCGGCGTTTCCCGTGTCGGCCGGATCGGGCGGGCAATGGGGGGCGAACAGCTCGACGGCCGGCGTGTATGCGGCCTGCCAGAAACTGCGCGACGCCGTCCTGGCGCGGCTCGGATTCGCCGCTGAAGGGGCGGTATTCGCGGATGGCTCGGTGACCGAAGCGGGCGGGCGGACGGCGCTACTGCGGCAAGCGGCTACCGACGGAGAACTGGTCGCCGAAGACGTGCTTGAATTCGGCGACCTGGACAAGAAATACCAGCAGTCCACCTTCGGCGCGCACTTCGTCGAAGTCGGGGTGGACGCCGCCACCGGCGAAACGCGCATCCGCCGCATGTTGGCCGTCTGCGCGTCGGGCCGCATCCTCAATCCCAAGACTGCCCGCAGCCAGGTGATCGGCGCGATGACGATGGGCATCGGCTCGGCGCTGATGGAAGAATTGGCCATCGACCAGCGGGCGGGCTTCTTCGTGAATCACGATCTGGCCAGCTACGAAGTGCCCGTGCATGCCGACATCCCCATTCAGGAGGTGATTTTCCTGGATGAGACCGACCCGATGTCCTCACCCATGAAAGCCAAGGGCGTGGGGGAATTGGGCCTGTGCGGCGTGGGCGCAGCGATCGCCAACGCGATCTACCACGCCACGGGCGTGCGGGTGCGCGACTACCCGATTACCTTGGACAAACTGCTGGCGGGATTGCCCGGATCGGCCTGAAGTCCGGTCGCGGGCGGGTGCGCGACGGGCTCACTTGCGCTTCGCGCCGCCCTGGCGGGCCTTGAAGCGGGGATTGGATTTGCAGATGACGTAGATGCGTCCGCGCCGTTTGACGACCTGGCAGTCGCGATGGCGGTTCTTGGCGTCTTTGAGGGAGGAAAGTACTTTCACGGCGTCTTCCGTTTTGGGGGAATGGAAACCGGCCGGGGCGCCCAAGCCTGGATTCAAGAAAGAAATGTTATATCATTTCTTTGGTGTTGTGTGAGAATGGTTCTTGTTATTTTTATAAGAGAATAGGGGCAATCACGGTCGGACTGCCCCGCTGCGGTCAGGGCGCGCAGGCCCCCACGATCGCGTGGGCGATCTGGGGCAGGTTGCGTTCGGTGATCAGGGAAATGCCGAGCTGTCCAGATGCGGACACGATGCGCGGGTCGGGCAGGGCGGGGGCTTCGGCCAGGCCGCTGGCGGGATGCAGCGCCGGGTCGTAGCTGAAGAACCCGCGCTGATGCGCAGGCGGCCCTATGCGCCGCGTGACCCCATCGTCTAGGCGCTGGAACGCGCCTGGCCGCTTTCTTCCAGCAGCCAGTCCCTGAACGTGGCGACGGGCGGGGTGGCAAGCTTGTCGGGCGGCGCCAGGAAAAAATAGCCCGCGCCCGTGCTGAAGGCCTCGTCGATGGCGGGCGCCAGCACGCCTTGCTGCAACTCGTCTTCCACCAGAAACGTCGGCAGCAGCCCGATGCCGATACCGGACGCCACCGCCTGAATCAGGTGGGTGGTCAATTCGAACTGCGCGCCCCAGCGCATGGTGCGCACCGGCAGGCCGTGCGCTTCGAACCAGCGTTGCCACACTGCGGGGCGGGCCGCCACCTGAAGCAGGCTGTGCTGCGCCAGATCGGCCGGCTTGTGGATCGGATGGCTGGCCGCCAGTTCAGGGCTGATCACCGGGATGACGTGTTCGTCCATCAAGCGGTATGACGCCAGCCCGGGCCAGTCGCCGTCGCCCACGGCGATCACGGCGTCGATGCCGGCCAGGTCCAGGTCGAAGCGCGTCACCCGCGAATGCAGGTGGACCAGGATGCCGGGGTGCCGCGCGTAAAAGCGGTTCAGCCTGGGCATCAGCCATTTCGCGGTAAAGGTGGGCAGCGCGGCCAGATGGAACGCGCCGCGTCCGGTCCGGTGCGAGATCGCTTGCAGCGACGCGCTGCGGATGCGTTGCAGGGCCGCTTCCAGTTCCTTCTGATAGCGCATGCCGGCTTCGGTCAGCAGGATGCGCCGCTTCTCGCGCCGGAACAGCGCGACTTCCAGCAAATCCTCAAGGGCCTGCACCTGCCGGCTGACGGCGCTTTGCGTCAACGCCAGCTCGGTCGCGGCGCGGGTGAAGCTGAGATGGCGGGCACTGGCTTCGAATGCCAGCAGCAGCGACATGGACGGGGTCAGGCGGCGCGGATTCATTCTGGAAATACATGATCGGAAGGCGCCCACTATACCGTGCAGCTGCAATGCCCCGAGATTTAGAGCCCGCGTCCGCCAAGCGACGCATCAGATCGGATCATTCATAAAATGAATGATCTTCCTGAGTATTTTCCATTTTCACACTGACGTTGCGTGGCTGAAAATAGCACCGAAGGACGGGCGGACGCCTGCTGGCCCAAGCAAATTCAATGACGGAGGTAACGATGGATTTGGGTATCAAGGACAAGACTGCGCTGGTGCTGGGCGCCGGCGGCGGGCTGGGTGGCGCCATTGCCGCGTCGCTGGCACAGGAAGGCGCGCGGGTGGTCGCGGCGGATCTGAACCTGGAAGCGGCCACCGCCACGGCGGACAGGATCAAGGCGGATGGGCTGACCGCCATTCCGATGCAATGGGACCTGCGCGCGCTGGACGCGATCGACAGCCAGGTCGCATGGATCGAGTCCCACTTGGGGCCGGTCGATATCCTGGTCAACAACACGGGCGGTCCGCCGCCCACGCCTTCGTCAGGCCAAACGGCCGACCTGTGGCGCGAGCACTTCGAAGGGATGGTGCTGTCCGTCATCAAGCTGACTGACCGCGTGCTGCCCGGCATGCGCGAACGGCAGTGGGGCAGGATCATCACCAGCACCTCGTCCGGCGTGATCGCCCCGATTGCCAACCTGGGCATTTCGAACGCGCTGCGTATGTCGCTGGTGGGCTGGTCCAAGACGCTGGCGCGCGAAGTCGGCAAGGACGGCATCACGTCGAACATCGTATTGCCCGGCCGCATCGCCACTGCCCGCATCTCGTTCCTGGACGAGGCGCGCGCCAAGCGCGAAGGGCGCAGCGTGGAAGAGGTCAGCCGCGAAAGCACCGGCAGCATTCCGGTAGGCCGCTATGGAGACCCGAAGGAATACGGCGACGCCGTGGCCTTCCTGGCCAGCGCGCGCGCCAGCTACATCACCGGATCGACGATCCGCGTGGACGGCGGCCTGATCGCCAGCATCTGAACGCGGTCCGGACCACTCGGATCCAAGACATTCAAGGACATTGAAAATGAAACTGACTGCTGACGCCAAGGGCGTATTCCCCATCGCACCCACCCCGTTCTTCGACGACGGCGCGGTGGACCACGCGTCGATCGACCGGATGATGGATTTCTACCAGTCTTGCGGCGCGACCGGCCTGACGGTGCTGGGCCAGTTGGGCGAAGCGCCCAAGCTGGATTTCGCGGAATCGCTGGACATCGCGTCGCAAGTCATCGGCAAGGCCGGCGGCATGCCCATCGTGGTGGGCGTGTCGGCCCCGGGGTTCGCATCGATGCGCTCGCTGACGCGCGCCGTGATGGACCTGGGCGCTGCCGGCGTGATGATCGCGCCGCCCAATACCTTGCGCACCGACGACCAGATCGTCACCTACTACCACCAGGCGGTCGAGGCCATCGGCGACGACGTGCCGTTCGTGCTGCAGGACTACCCGCTGACGTTCTCCGTCCAGATGGCACCGTCGGTCATCCGGCGCATCGTGACCGACCTGGCGTCGTGCGTGATGCTCAAGCACGAAGACTGGCCCGGCCTGGAAAAGATCTCGGCGCTGCGCCGCTTCGAGGCTGAAGGGGCGATGCGCCACATTTCGATCCTGTGCGGCAACAACGGGCTGTTCCTGGATTACGAGATGGCGCGCGGCGCAGACGGCGCCAACACCGGCTATTGCTTTCCCGACATGTTGTGCGACTTCGTCAAATGGGTGGGCGAGGGTAAACGGGAGGCCGCGCATGATCTGTTCGATGCGCACTTGCCGCTGCTGCGCTATGAGCAGCAACCGGGCGTGGGGCTGGCAGTGCGCAAGTACGTGATGATGCGCCGGGGCATCCTTTCCAGCGCGGCGCAGCGCCGCCCGGGCGCCGCCCTGACGCCCGCGGCGAAGGCCGAGGTGGACCATCTGCTGACCCGCCTGGCCAAGCACGATCCGCGCGCCGGGGGGCTGGTCTAAGCGTCCAGCGGGTCTTGCGCGTCTTGTGTGTCCTGCGCGATCCGGCGAAAGGACACGCTGAATTCCTCCAGGGCGATTTCAAGGCGGCGGGCGCAGGCATCAAGTTCCGATGCGCCCGCTTGCGGATCGGTGCAGAGCCGTCCCAGCGCAGTGCAAAGCGCGCTTAGCTGGCCGTCGCCCGTCATCTGGGCGGCGCCCTTGATGCGGTGGGCCAGCAGGCTCAAGCCTGCGCGATCCTGGTTGGCGAGCAGCATGCGCACTTGCAGGATGTCCTGGTCGTTGACGGTGCTGAAGGCATGCGCCAACTCATGGATGCGCGCGGGATCGGCAGAGGTCAGGTCGACGAGCACGCGCCACCGTTGCGCGTGGCGCGCCGAGCGGGACGGGGAGGGCGTGTCGCGGGGAGGGAATGTCTGGCTCATGCCCAGCCATTGTGCCGCATAGTGACTTTCGTAATTTTCCTATTTTTTTATCAGAGATACGACAGCACTATGTGCGGTATGCCGAAAAGTGTTTTCAACTCGGCGCCCCCGCCAATGCGAATCACCCGTCCTATGCCATCCCGATACATCCGCGTCATTGTTGCCGACGACCATCCTGCAGTGGCCCTCGGCGTCAGTTACGAATTGGGCCAGGACCCGGCGATCGACGTCATCGGATGCGCCGAGAATTCCACGGACCTTGTCGCTCTGCTTGATGCGCAGCCGTGCGATGTCGTGGTGTCCGACTACACCATGCCGGGCGGCAAGTATGGCGACGGGCTGGCATTGATTTCCTTGCTGCGGCGGCGGTTTCCCGGACTGCGTATCGCGGTGCTGACCATGATCGATACGCCCACGTTGATCCGGGCCCTGCTGGGGCGCCACAATGTCTGCGTGTTGAGCAAATCCGATGCCACCAGCCACATCATCACCGCGGTCCATGCCGTGTACCTGGGCAAGACCTACTATTCGCCCAGGATCAAGGGCATGCTCATCGATCAGGCGTTCACGATGGGAAGCATGCGCCTGACCCGGCGCGAAGCCGAGATCGTCCGCTTGCTCTGCGCGGGGGCGACGGTGACCGAAATTGCGCAGCAGTCGCACCGTAGCGTGCAGACGGTCAGCTCGCAGAAAAGAAGCGCAATGAAAAAGCTGGGCATCGAACGCGACGCCGACCTGATCCTGTATGGCGCCGACGCCGCTAGAGACCCTTTGGGAGAAAGCGGGACGCGGGCGCTTTGGCGGCCAGACCCGACCGCCTGGCGCCGCGCATGAAACCCTTGCCTGCTTAGAAGCCCACCGCCTGTCCGTCGCGGCGCGAGTCTGATGCGGCCATATAGCCACCCTGCGGCAAGCGGCAGATCAACTGGGCGGACCCGAATTCCAGGCTGTCTGCCGGCGCCACCGCCACGTTGTGGCCGCGGGCGCGCAGCGTCTCCACGACGTCCGCCGGCAGGTGTGATTCCACGTTGACGACGGGGCCCTTTTCCACACGGAAGCGCGGCGCGTCGCTCATGGCCTGCGGGTTCTGGCCGAACGCAGCCAGACGCGTCACCATCTGCAGATGGCCCTGCGCCTGCATCGATCCGCCCATCACCCCGAACGACATCAGTGGTTGGCCGCCGCGCGTAACGAACGCGGGAATGATCGTGTGCATGGGCTTCTTGCGCGGGGCGACCTGATTGGCATGGCCCGGCGTCAGCACGAAATTCAGGCCACGGTTGTGCAGGCTGATGCCGGTTCCAGGCACGACTACGCCCGAGCCGAAGCCGTGGTAGTTGGACTGGATGAAGGACACCATGGTGCCGCTCGCATCCGCCGCCGTCAGGTAGACCGTGCCGCCGGTGGCGGGCGTGCCCGCGGTGGGGACGCTGGCGCGGTCCATGGAAATCAGGCGCGCGCGCTCGGTCAGGTAGGCGCGGTCAAGCAGCGCGCGGGCATCGGTGCGCATGTGGCGCGGGTCCGCCACGTGGTGGTGCAGGTCCGCGAAGGCCAGCTTCATCGCTTCGATGCTGACGTGGTAGTAGTCGGCGCTGTCGCGGCCCATGCCTTCCAGGTCGAACTGCTCGAGCATGCCCAGCGCCATCAGCGCGGAAATGCCCTGGCCGTTGGGCGGGATCTCGTGCAGTTCGACGTCGCGGAACGACTGCGAGATGGGCGCGACCCATTCGGGGCGGTGTTCGGCCAGGTCGGCGGCGCTTAGCGCGCCACCCGTCTGGCTCGCGTAGTCCGTGATCTTGCGGGCGAGTTCGCCGCGGTAGAAGCTGTCGCCGCCGCTTTCGGCGATGTCGCGCAGGGTCTTGGCCTGGGCAGGGAAACGCCACCATTCGCCGGCTTGCGGCGCGCGGCCTTGCGGCAGGAAGGCCTCGGCGAAGCCGGGCTCGTGCGCCAGCTTGGGCGCTTGCGTGGCCCATTGCCGCGCGATGGTGGGCGATACGGCGAAGCCCTCTTCGGCATAGGCGATGGCGGGTTCGAACAGGGTGGCGAACGGCAGCTTGCCGAAGCGCTCGGACAGGGCCTTCCAGCCTGCCACCTGGCCGGGCACGGTGACAGTGCCCCAACCCGTGCCGGGCATGGCGTCGCGCCCGTTGAAGTATTCGGGCGTCCATGCGGCCGGCGCGCAGCCGCTGGAGTTCAAGCCATGCAGGCGGCCGTCATGCCAGACCAGCGCGAACATGTCGCCGCCGATCCCGTTCATGACGGGTTCGACGACGGTGAGGGCGATCGCGGTGGCAATGGCGCTGTCAACGGCATTGCCACCGGCCAGCAGCATGCGTAGTCCCGCCTGCGCGGCCAGCGGCTGGCTGGTCGCGACCGCATTGGCGGCCAGGACCGGCATTTTTCGGGAAGCGTACGGAAAAGACCAATCGAAGGGGGAGGACATGGATGCTGGAACTCGTAGAAAGGATTACTGCGGGGTGATGCCGGCTTGGTCGATCAACTGTTTGGTGCGCGGGATTTCGGCCTTGATGAAGGCGGCGAATTCCTCGCGGCTGCCGCCGCGCGGTTCGGCGCCGGCTTCGGCGAGCTTACCGCGCAATGCCGGATCGGCCAGCACCTTGTTCACGGCGCGGTTCAGTTTGTCGAGGATCGGCGCGGGCGTGCCTTCGGGCGCGACCAGACCGTACCACGGCGCGATGTCGTAGCCGGCGTAGCCTTGTTCCGCGATGGTGGGGATGTCCGGGGCCAGCGTCGAGCGCTGCGAATTCGACATGCCCAGCGCCAGCAACGAACCGCTCTTGACCTGGGGCAGGCCGGTCATGATGGTGTCGAAGTACATCGACACCTGGCCGGAGAGCAGGGCCGGAATGGCTTCGCCCGCGCCCTTGTACGGCACGTGCAGGATATCGATGCCGGCGATGGACTTCAGCATTTCGCCCGCCATGTGCGAGGTGGTGCCGGTGCCGAACGAGGCATACGTCAACTTGCCCGGGTTGGCACGGGCGTACGCGACCATTTCGGGCAGGGTCTTGAAGGGCTGCTGCGGGTTGGCCAACAGGATGTTGGGCGTATAGGCGACCATGGACACCAGCGCAAAAGCGTCCGGGTCATAGGCCAGGCGCTTCTGCAGGAAGCGGTTCGTGACGACGGCGGCGGGGCCGCCCATCAGCAGCGTGTAGCCGTCCGGCGCCGAGCGCGCCACCGAGGCGCTGCCGATGGCGGCCGCGGCGCCCGGGCGGGCTTCCACGACGAAGGGCTGGCCAAGTTCAGTGGCCAGCGCGGCGCCCAACTGGCGCGAGATCAGATCGGTGGCGGAACCGGCCTGGAAGGGCACGACGATGCGCACGGGATGTTGCGGCCAATCGGTGGCCGAGGCGGCGGCTTGCGCGCCGGCCTGGGCCGCGAAGGCAACGGCGGCGGCGCCGGCCAGCGTCCGGATGAGACGAAATTTCATGGATTCCCCTTGATCGCGTTATGGAAAACGAGTGCCGCCGGGCGGGTCTGATGCCCGTTCCAGCGCGCCGGCCGCAGCAAAGCGCCCTGCCAGGAGAATTAAACGGGAAGGGCGGGGTCCGGCCTATTGGTATTTGCATCCATGGATCACTGGATCCAGTTTGTGTTATTTTTGCGTTTATCTATCATTGCGGCTTTCCAAGCCCTGGGGACGACGATGCTGCAATTTCAGAAGACAGCGATCAGCGCCGAAGACGAGGCGTACTTGCATTTGCAGCGCGAGATCCGGCTGGGCCGCTATGCGCCCGGCCAGCGCCTGGTGCCGGACGTCGTCGCCGCCGAGATCGGCACCAGCCGCATGCCCGTGCGGGGCGCCCTGCGCCGGCTGGCCTCTGAAGGCCTGGTGGAAATCCGCGCCAATCGTGGCGCGGTAGTGCGCGGCCTGAATCAGCAGGAAATGCTGGAAGTGTTTGAAATGCGCTCGGTGCTGGAAGGCCTGGCGATGCGCAATGCCGTGCTGCACATGAATGCGGAGCACATCCGCCGACTGTCCAGCTTGCTGGACCAGCTGGAGCAGGGATCCGGCGACTATCTGGACTGGACCACCGCGCACCGCGAATTCCACGAATACCTGTGCGGCTTCTGCCAGCAGCCGCGGCTGCTGCGCCAGATCTCCGAACTGCATTCCGTGGTGGAACCCTATATGCGCCTATGGGCGGCCCAGCCCGGCCGCGTCCTGCGCGTGCGCGAATCGCATCAGGAATTGATCGATGCGCTGCAGACCCGTGACCCCGCCCGCTGCGAGGCCGCCATGCGCCAGCACGTGCTGAATACGGTTCCCGCCTTGCAGGCGTTCCTGGAACAAGCGGCCTGAGCGGGGCCGCGCTGTATCAGGCTTCGTTCAAGCGGACTTCCACGGGTGTCTTCCGGCGGAACTTGATTTCGCTGGCAAGCACCCCGGCCACGATCAACGCGGCGCCTGCCAGCGCCAGCGCCGGCAGCCGGTCGCCCGCCAGGCGGCCGACGATGCCGCCCCAGACTGGTTCGCCCGCGTAGATGACCGTGGCGCGGGTGGGCGAGACGGACTTCTGCGCCCAGTTCATCGTCAACTGGATCACGGCGCTGGCAAGTCCCAGGCCGATGGCCGCGGCGGCCCACAGCCACGAGAAAGCAGGAACCGATTCGCCCAACGCTGGCATCAGCGCGAATGACACCACGCCGGCGGTCAACAACTGCACCGCGGTCACGCGGCGGCTATCCACGCGCTTGGCGAACAGGCCGATCAGGATGATCTCGGCGGCGATGGCGACCGCGCCGGCCAAGGTGGCGAGTTCGCCCGGGCTGAAGCTGAGCGAACCCGCTTCGGGACCCGCCAGCAGGATCAGCCCGGTGAAGGCCAGCGCCACGCCTATCCAGCTCATCAGGCCCGGCGGGCGCTTCAGCACCGCCCACTGCAGCAGCGGCACAATGGGCACGTACAGCGCCGTGATAAAGGCGGATTGGCTGCTGGTGATGGTACGCAGGCCGTGCGTCTGCAGGTAGTACCCCAGGAACAATGCGCAGCCGATGGCGATGCCTGCGCCGATTTCGAATCGGGTGATGCCCATCATGTGCTTGCCGAACAGCAGCATCGTCACCAGACCGGCAATGGTGAATCGCACGCCTACGAAGAACAGCGGTCCGCTATGCTGCATGGCAATGTGAATGATGAGGAACGTGCTTCCCCATAGCATGGTGACCAGCACCAGGGCGATTTCCTGGCGCGTCAGGGCGAACATCGATGTCTTGGGCTGCACGATTGACTTCAATAGCTACGAAATTATGAGCAATATACTGCACATTACGCCGGCCGGCAGCGATGTCCTCACGCACGTGGGGGCCAATTTGCGCCGGATCCGCAAGCAGGCCGGATTAAGCCAGACGAACCTGGCCGACGCCTCCGGCATCAGCCGGCGCATGATTGCCGGCCTGGAGGGCGGCGGGGCGAACATCAGCCTGTCCAGCCTGGATAAGTTGGCCGGCGCGTTGGGGGTGGGCTTCGTGGATCTGGTCAGCGATCCCAACCGAGAACGGCGCCGGATCGAAGCCATGGCTTGGCGCGGCGAACGGCCGGGCAGCCAGGCCGTGCTGCTGGGCGCGGCGCCCGCCAGTTGCGAGGCGCAGCTATGGATATGGACGTTGGCGCCGGGTGAACGGTACTTGGCTGAGCCCGATCCGCAGGGGTGGCACGAGATGGTCTACGTGCTTGAAGGGGCGTTGCGGCTGGCGCTGTCCGGCGTGTCGCAAACCGTCGGGACCGACGATTTCGCCATCTACAGCAGCGCGCAGCCCTACGCTTACTTCAATGACGGGGACTCGCGCTTGCGCTTCGTTCGCAATGTGCTCCGATAGGAGGCTTGCGGGGAGCAGACGCGCGCAGGCCCCGTTCAGGAGCGTGCGCGCGCTTTCGGCCTAGAACTCGTACTTCAAGGTGGCGACGACGTTGCGCTCTTCGCCGTAGTAGCAGTAGTTCAGGCTGGCGCACGACGCCACATAGGTCTTGTCCAGCAGGTTGTTGGCGGCCACGCGCACGCTCATCCCCTTGAGCGACGAGGACAGCCGGCCCAGGTCGTAGCGCACCGACAGGTCCACCAGCGTATAGGCCGGCACCTTCAGCGTGTTGGCGCTGTCGGCCCAGCTTGTGCCCACGTAGCGCACGCCCGCGCCCACGCCCAGTCCGGAGTCGAACTGGTAATCGCCCCACAGGGATGCCATGTGGCGCGGCGCCTGGTAAGGGGTGTTGCCGGCCAGGCCTTCGGTGGATTCGCGGTACGTCATCGCGGTGAAGGTGTAGGCGGCCAGCACGGTGAAGTTGTCGGTCAGGCGCGCCTTGCCTTCCAGTTCGATCCCGCGCGACCGCACCTTGCCCGCGGGCGTGTAGTAGGTCTGCGCCAGCACGCGGTTGGCCACGTTGTCCTGCGTCAGGTCGAAGGCGGCCAGCGTCACCATGTTCTCGGTGCCGGGCGGCTGGAACTTCACGCCCGCTTCGTATTGCTTGCTTTGGGTGGGCGGCAGCAGATTGCCTTGCTGGTCCGTGTAGGCATTGGGGTTGAAGGACTCGCTGTAGCTCACGTAGGGCGACACGCCGTTGTCGAACAGGTACACCAATCCCGCGCGCTTGGTGAACTTGGATCCGCTCCAGCTTTGCTTGGACGCGTAGTCGCCGGTACGGCTGGATTCGGTCGTGCGGACCTCGTCCTGGCGGCCGCTCAGGGTCAGGCGCCAGCGGTCATAGGCCAACTGGTCTTGCAGGTAGAAGCCGGTCTGCTCCAGGCGGCGGTCGAAGAAGGTGCGGCTGGCGATCTGCACATTGCCGTCGGCATAGTCGGGATGGAAGGCGTCCAGATTGGACGCCGTGCCGGAATCCCATCGGCCGTCGGCGTGGCGGTTCTGGTAGTCCAGGCCCAGCAGCACGGTGTGCTTGACCGCGCCGGTCTCGAACGTGCCCTGCAACTGGTTGTCGATGGCGAACGCGTTCAGCGATTCATCGGCGCCCGAGTAATAGCGGTTCAACTCCGTGCCGTTGGCCCAGCCGTAGCCGTAGACCTGCTTGAGCGCGACGTCGGACGAGACATACCGCGCGTTCTGGCGGAACGTCCAGCGATCGTTGAAGCGGTGGTCGAACTGATAGCTGAAGATGCGCTCGTTGCGCTTGAATTCGTTGTTGTCCGGATCGGAGTCCACGAAATGGCGCGAGATGCGCTGGCCGGCATGGTCGTTGGTGATGCTGGCGTCGGCCGGCACGCCGCTGTGGAAACCGCCGCTGGGATCGCGCTGCAGATAGGCCTGCAGCAGCAGGCTGGTATCCGGCGTGAAGTTGAACATCACCTGCGGGGCGATCGCATAGCGTTCTTCGCGCGTGTTGTCGAACTGGGTGTCGGTGGAGCGGCCCAGGCCGGTGACGCGATAAGCCACCTTGCCGTTGTCGTCCACCGGACCGGCGACGTCGAAGCCGGCGCTTTTCTGCCCCTGGGTGCCGTAGGACACCTCCACCGAACGGTACGGCTCGAACAGCGGGCGCTTGCTGGTCAGCTGCACCAGGCCGCCGGGGGCGCTGCGGCCGAACAGCACGGATGACGGGCCGCGGAACACGTCGATGCGCTCGACGAAGTAGGGATCGATCTGGATCGAACTGAAGGTGCCGGAATCGCTCAGCAGCTTCAGGCCGTCGTAGATGGTGTTGTCCGTGCTGTTCTCGATGAAGCCGCGCAGCGCCACATAGTCGTAACGGTCGGCGGCGCCGACCAGGCCCGTGAAGGCGCCGGGCGTGTAGCGCAGCGCTTCCGTCACGCTGCGGGGCTTCTGTTCGTCGATCTGTTCGCGCGTCACGACCGACACCGATTGCGGCGTCTCGATCAGCGGCGTATCCGTCTTGGTGGCGCTGGAACTGGTCGAGGCCAGCAGGCCCGAGGTCGGGTCCAGCGCGCCGGGCACGCTCTGGCCGCTGACGCGCACGGCGGGCAGCGTGGTGGTGCCGGGTACGGGCGCGGCCACCAGCACGTAGCCGTCCGCACTGCGCGAGGCGGTGAAACCGCTGCCGGCCAGCAGCACGCGGAAGCCGTCATCGACGCGGTAGCGTCCGCTCAGCCCGTTGGTGGTCAAGCCCTGGATGCGGTTGGCGTCCACGGAAATCGCCACGCCCGCCTGCTGGGCATAGCGGTTCAAGGCCGGGGCCAACGGGCCGGCGGCGATGTCGAACGGGATCGTGGCGTCGGTCTGCTGTTGGGCGTGGGCGGGCAGGGCGGCCGCGCCCAACGTGGCCAGCAGCAGGCTGAAGGCCAGCGGGGTGTAGCGAAGGTTCAAAGTCGGCAGGGGCATGGAAAGTTCCGTGTGCGTGAGTGTCCTGATTGCTATGACGCACCAGATCGGAAAAGCGGAACAAAAAAAGAAAAGGCCCCTGCGCCGCACACGCTTCGCGCGCTTGCTGCCCCTTGAGGGGGCGCTTTTGTCTTGGCGGCAAACGATCGCTATCGGACAGGGCCGGCCCGATCCACGATGACGACCCAGGGCGTCATCGTGCGCACCCGGATGGGGAAGCTGCTGGCCAGCAGTTGCAGGGCGCGGTCGGGATCGTCCAGGGGCAGGACGGCGTTGACCTGCATGCCGGCCAGCGCGTCGCGGTCTACGCGCAAGAGGCCGCTGCGGTAGCGGCCCAGCAATTCCAGCACATCGGCCAGCGGCTTGTCCTGCACGACCAGGCGGCGGTATTTCCAGGCGTCTTCGACGGCCGCCGCGTCCAGCGGCTGCGGCGCGCCCACGCCTTGGGCGGTGATGCGCACCTGCTCGCCGGCCTGCACCTGCCGCGCATGGTCCGGGGCGGCGTCGTCGCGGGCGGTGGCCAGCACCTTGGATTCCAGCATGCTCAGTACCGTCACGCCGGATTCCGCGCTGACCACGAAGCGGGTGCCCAACGCGCGCACGCTGCCCTGCGCGGTGCGCACCACGAAGGGCCGCGTCGCGTCATGGGCGACTTCCACCAGGATGTCGCCGCGCACCAATTCGACTTCGCGGCGCTGCGGGTCGAAGTTGAGATTGACCGCCGTGCCTGGCTCCAGCGTCACGCGACTCTGGTCGGCGAGCACGTGGGTTTGCCATTGGCCGGCGCCGCTGCGCATATCCGCCAACAGATAGGACGACGGATAGAAATGCAGGAACACGGCCAGCGGCGTGGCCAGCGCTGCCGCCAGCGCCAGGGCGGCGGCGGCACGCCGGATGCGGCGCCGCCTGCCGCCGGCCCAGCCGGCCTTCAGGCCGGCATGCAATGGCGAGGTCTGTCCGCCGGCATCGTCGCGCAATGCGCCCAGTTGCGTCAGCACGGCTTGCATTCGCCGCGCCGCGGCGTCGTGGCGAGGGTCCTGCCGCTTCCAGGCATCGAAGCCCGCACGCAGGCGGTCGCGGTCGGCCGCGCTGGCGTCGTCTTCGGTCAAGCGCATCAGCCATTGGGCCGCTTCGCGGGCGATGTCCTGGGCGCCGGCAGTGCTCATGCGTCCACCGCGTCGTGGCAATGCAGCAGCGCGGACACCAGGTACTTGCGCACCATGCGGTCGGTCACGCCCAGCTTGGCGGCAATCTCGGCATGCGTGTCGCCATCCAGGTAGTGCAGCAAAAAGGCCTGGCGCGGACGTTCCGCCAGGCCTTCCAGGATGGTGCTGATCTGGGCCAACGCCTGCGACGTCATCAGGATCTGTTCGGGCGAGGGCGCGCCCGGGTGGTCGGCCATGGCCAGGCTCAATTCGGCCAGATAGGCGTCTTCCACTTGACGGCGGCGGGCCTGGTCGATGATCAGCCGGCTGGCGGTCACCGACAGGAAGGCGCGAGGCTCACGCACTGCGGCCAGGGCGTCGCGCGATGCCAGGATGCGGGCGAAGGTGTCGTGCGCCATGTCGGCCGCATTGTGCGGGCAGCCCAGCTTCTTCTTCAGCCAAGCCAGCAGCCAGCCGCCGTGGTCGACGTACCAGGCGTGCAACTCGGAATCGGGGCGGGAGGTTGCCGAAGGCATGAAGAACGCGCGGTGGCCGGAATGACGAAAGGCCACCCGTCGGGCAGCTCATGAATGAAAATCGATATCAATTATATTTGCTTCGCCGAATTTTGCGAGTCTGGCGAAAGTGTCCGCTGAGCGAACCTGAATTCCGGCGGCGGGACGGCGGCTGCACGGCCGGCTTATAGCCGGGAGTAATATGTCGCGTCTGGCGGCTCCAGCCGCCGGCAAGAACAAGCCGATTCACGCCTCGCCCTTCCCACCCGTGTCGATAGCGGATTCGTTCCGCGCCTTCCCTGCGGTGTCTGCAAGCCCTGGCGCATGAACGGCCATAAGAAGACATCGAGGAGAAGCACTTGGACAAGCAAGAGTCGGGCGGCTGGTATTTCGGCTGGAACATCGTCGGCGCCGCCGCGGTACTCACCCTGTTGACGGTCGGCCTGCGCATGGGCATCGGACCGTTCTTCCTGCCGATGGCGGACGGGCTGGGATTCTCGCGCAGCCTGCTGTCGGGCATCGTCGCGATCGGCATGCTGTGCTACGGCCTGGCCATGCCGTTGGCCGGCTATCTGGTCAGCACGCGCGGCACGCGGTTTGTGCTGCTGACGGGCACGGCCATTGTCGTGGCGTCGTCCTTGTGGACGGTGTTCGCCCGAGGCCCCATCGAATTCCTGCTGTCGTTCGGCGTGGCGCTGTCCGTCGGCCTGGCGTTCACCAGCCCCGTGGCGCTGACGCCTGTCATCAGCCGCTGGTTCACCCGCCAGCGCGGCATGGCGCTGTTCTTCCTGTCTACCGGATCGATGGCGGGCATCGCCCTGATGACGCCTACCCTGACCTTCGCGATCGAAGCCGTGGGCTGGCAGGAAACGCTGCTGGCGTTTGCCGTGCTGTTCGCCTTGCTGACCGTGCCGGTCGCGCTCTTCATCATGCGCGACACGGCGCCCGAACACACTGACCTGCTGCCGCACCAGATCATCGACAACAAGTCGTCCGCCAAGCCCGCGGCGCGCGGCCCCGCGCCGAACGTGCGCGATGCCTTGCGCACGCTGCCGTTCTGGCAGGTGGCGTTGGGGCTGTTCGCCTGTGGCTACAGCATGAACCTGCTGGGCACGCACGGCATGCCGATGCTGATGGACCATGGTTTTGACGCCACCACCAGCTCGCTGGGCATCGGGCTGATTGGTCTGGTCGCGATCTTCAGCACGCTGGTATTGGGCCGCATGTCGGACCAGGTCGAGCGCCGCAACATCCTGGCCGCGATCTATCTGGTGCGGGGTCTGGGATTCTTCGCGTTGGTCATGGTGGGCGCGCACTGGGAGCTCTATGCCGCAGCCACCATCGGCGGCATTGTCTGGGCCGGCAGCATCGCCTTGTCATCGGCAATACTTGCCGACGTCTACGGCATCCGCCTGGTCGGCGTGCTGTATGGCCTGACGTATCTGGGCCATCAGGTGGGCGGCATGATCAGTTCGTGGCTGGGCGGGTGGGCGTTCGATAGATTCCACACGCATTGGGTCGCCTTCGGATCGGCAGGCGTGCTGCTGCTGATGGCAGCGGCGATTTCCCTGCGGCTGCCGGGGCGCGGTCTCTCGCGCGCGCCGGCCGTCGCGGGAAGGTGAATCAGCGGTCTTTCAGCAGCGAGACCAGCTCGGGCACGTAGCGGTCGCCGCCGCCCTGCGTGACGGCCTGGTCGAAGGTGTGCTGCACGGCAGCGCCGATTTCGCGCACCGCGCCGGCTTCCGCCGCCATCGTGTTGTAGTAGGACAGGTCCTTCTGCGCGTTCGACATGAAAAAGCGCAGCGACGACGGGTCCTGCTCCAACAGGTACGGCTTGATGCGTTCCAGCGCCACGCCCCCACCGCCGCCCTTGGCCAGCACGTCGGCGAACACGGCCGGATCGATGTCCGAACGCAGCGCGCAGGCTGCCGCTTCGGACAGCAAGGCCACCACGCCCAGCGACACATAGTTGTGCAGCAGTTTCATGCGATGGCCGGCGCCGATCGGACCGGCGTGCGTAATGTTCTCGGCAAAGCAGGCCAGGATCGGCTTGCATTCTTCGAACAAGGCCGCGTCGCCGCCCACCAGCAGGTTCAGCCGGCCTTCGGCGGCTTCCTTCGGCGTGCGCGTCATCGGCGCATCCAGGAAGCGGCCGCCGGATTCCGTCACGGCCTGCGCCACCTTCACGGTGGACGAGGGGATGGCGGTCGAGCAATCGATGATCACGGTGCCGGGGCGCAGGCCTTCCAGCACGCCGCCCTCGGACAACAGCACGGCTTCCACCTGCGGACTGCCCGTCACGCACAGGATGATCACATCCGACTGGGCCGCCAGCGCGGCGCCGCTGCCCACGCTGGTCGCGCCGGCGGCCTTCAGCGTATCCAGGGGCTGGTTGCCCGGGTGTTCAAGGACGGTGAGCGTGTGACCGTGCTTGACCAGATTGCTTGCAATGCCGTGGCCCATGAGGCCGATTCCAACCATGCCGACTTTCGCCATCTTCCACTGCTCCTGCCAAGTATAGGTGTGTGTTGTGGCGTAAATCTTACTCCGTCTTCCGGGGTGGGCGACGGGTGCTTCGAATACGCCGAATGATGCCTTCGAATCTTTCGGATGGTCAGTGGCGGGCCGCATTCCTAAAATCGTTTCACGCCCCGAGCCATGCCGGGCGGACCACGACCTATAACGGAGACATCCGCCTTCCGGGCGGACACGATCAGCATGCCGCACACTGAAACCGGGCCGGCCGCCAGCGCCGAGCGCCATTACTTCGAGCAGCTCGCCCAGGGCCGCTTCACGATCCCGCAATGCCAGGTTTGCGCCCGGCACCATTTTTATCCCAGGGTGGTCTGCCCGCATTGCGGCGCGGACGCCTTGCGCTGGACCGAACCCAGCGGGCTGGGCGAGGTCTATTCCACCACCGTCGTCCG
The DNA here is from genome assembly GCA_963530045.1 of uncultured Achromobacter sp. GTDB lineage: Bacteria > Pseudomonadota > Gammaproteobacteria > Burkholderiales > Burkholderiaceae_B > Achromobacter. Next base: position 51,598 of record CAUSDE010000003.1, on the reverse strand, counting down.
CAGCAAAGCCGGCGACTATACGGTGTGCCTCGTCGATCTGGCCGAAGGCCCGCGCTTGATGAGCCGTGTGGTCGACATGCCGCCTGAAGCGGTGCGCATCGGGATGCCGGTTAAAGCCCGGATCGATACCGTCGACGACGAACCGCTGCTGGTGTTTGTTCCGCGATCGGAGGAACAGGCATGAGCGGACGAAGCTATCGAGGCTCGATTGCGGTCCTGGGCACCGGCATGGCGGGGCTGGGCGACTGCGGCGGGCGCACCGAACAGGAAATCATCGCGCAAGCCGCGCACCGCGCCGTGGCGGCCAGCGGCCTGAAGATGCAGGACATCGACGGCATCATCACGTCCAGCCTGACCTCGCCTTGGTGGGTGATGCGGATGTCGGAATACCTGGGCATCCGGCCGCGCTTTTCCGACAGCACGATGTTCGGCGGATCGTCGTTCATCGCCGACCTGAAGATCGCGGCCATGGCCATCGAAGCCGGCCAGTGCGACCATGTCCTGGTCTGCTACGGCGCCAACCCCCGCAGCGCGCCCAGCAGCACGCAGATCAATCAGATGCGCGCGGCGCTAGACCCGCAGCCCTACGAACACCCCTACAAACCATTCAACCCGGTGACCAGCTATGCGCTGGCCGCCGCCCGCCACATGCACCAGTACGGCACCACGCGGCGCCAACTGGCCGAAGTCGCGGTGGCCGCGCGCAAGTGGGCGCAGCTGAATCCAGATGCTTTCCTGCGCGGGCCGTTGACGATCGACGACGTGCTGGGCGCGAAGATGATTTCAGACCCTTTGACCGTGCGCGATTGCTGCCTGGTGACCGACGGCGCGGGCGCCTTCGTCGTGACGCGCGCCGACCGCGCCCGCGACCTGCATCCGCGCCCGATCTACGTGCTGGGGACCGGCCACGCGCACTGGCACCGGCAGATCTCCTGCATGCCCGACGTCACGGTCACGCCCGCGGTGGATTCGGGGCGAAGCGCCTTCGCCGAAGCCGGCCTGACGCCGGCCGACATCGATCTGGTCGAGCTGTACGACGCCTTCACCATCAATCCCATCCTGTTCCTTGAAGACCTGGGCTTCTGCGCCAAGGGCGAGGGCGGCGCCTTCATCGGCGGCGGCCGGATCGAACCGGGCGGCGACCTGCCCATGAACACCAACGGCGGGGGCCTGTCGTTCACCCACCCCGGCATGTACAGCATCTTCCTGGTGATCGAAGCCGTGGCGCAACTGCGCCGCGAAGCCGGCGAACGCCAGGTGCCCAAGGCCGATGTTGCGCTGGTGCACGGCAACGGAGGCGTGCTGTCCAGCCAGGCTACGGCGATTCTTTCCCATACCTTGTGATGGACACACTGATGAACAAGACAGTCCATTGCGCCGCGCAGGCCGTGGCGGATATTCCAGATGGCGCCACGGTCCTGGTCAGCGGCTTCGGCCTGTCCGGCCAGCCCGTCGATCTCTTGGACGCGCTGGTGGACCAGGGGGCGCGCGACCTCACTGTCGTTTGCAACAACAGCGGTAGCCGCGACAGCGGTCTGGCCCGCCTGATCCGGCTGGGCCGCGTGCGAAAACTGATCGCCTCATACCCGCGCGGCGCGGAATCCCAGGCGTTTGAATCGGCCTATGCCGACGGCCTGATCGACTACGAATGCGTTGCGCAGGGCACGTTGGCCGAGCGGCTGCGCGCCGCCGGTTCCGGGCTGGGCGGCTTTTTCACGCCGACCGGTTACGGCACGCTGCTGGCGCAAGGCAAGGAGACACGCGTCATCAAAGGCGTCGGTTACGTGTTCGAAGAGCCCTTGCACGCCGACTACGCGCTGGTGAAAGCCTATCGCGCGGACCCGCTGGGCAATCTGGTCTACCGCAAAGCGGGGCGCAACTTCGGACCGTTGATGTGCATGGCGTCGGCGACCGCCATCGTCCAGGTGCATGCGCTGGCCGAAGTTGGCGGGTTGGACCCGGAACACATCGTCACTCCCGGCATCTTCGTGCAGCGCGTGCTGCGCATCCCCGACGCCCAGCTGACCGGAGCCCTGCAATGATCCAACGATTTTCACGCGCGGACATTGCGCGCCGCGCCGCCGCCGACATTCCCGCCGGCTCCTATGTCAACCTGGGCATCGGCATGCCCGTCATGGCGCTGGACTACTGGACGCCCGAGCATGGCGTCATCGTGCATAGCGAGAACGGCATCCTGGGCATGCGGGCGCGCACTGGAGACGATCCGATCGATCCCGACCTGACCAATGCGGCCAAGCAGAACGTCGCCATGTCGGCCGGCGGCAGTTTCTTCAACCACGCCGACTCCTTCGCCATGATGCGCGGCGGCCATCTGGACTACTGCATCCTTGGGGCCTATCAGGTGTCGGAGGCCGGCGATCTGGCGAACTGGTCGCTGGGGCAGCCCGGCGTGGCCGCAGCGGTGGGCGGCGCCATGGATCTGGCCGTGGGCGCCAAACGCGTCCACGTGCTGATGGAGCACACGACGCGCGACGGCAGTTCCCGCTTGCGCCGCGTGTGCGACCTGCCGCTGACCGGCGCGGCTTGCGTCGACCGCGTGTACACCGATCTGGCCACGCTCGACGTGACGCCTGACGGGTTCCTGGTGCGCAGCATGGCGCCGGGCTTGTCTCGCGAGGCCTTGCAGGCCGCTACCGAGGCGCCGCTGCGTTTCGCCCAGGATCTTCAAAATGCCGCTTGATACGGACATGACCGCGTTCCGCGACGAGGTCCGCGCCTTTCTGCGCGACAAGCTGCCCGCGGACTTGCGGCGCAAAGTGTTGGACCACCAGCGGCTGGACAAGCAGGACTACCTGCGGTGGCACCGGATCCTGCACGCGCGCGGGTGGGTCGCGCCGAATTGGCCGTCGGAGTACGGCGGCGCCGCGTGGGACATCGGGCAGCGCAATGTGTTCGATGAGGAATGCGCGCTGGCCGGCGCGCCCGAGACCGTGCCCTTCGGCCTGCGGATGGTGGCGCCCGTCATCATGGCCTACGGCTCGGCGTGGCAGAAAAGCCATTTCCTGCCGCGCATCTTGAGCGGGCAAGACTGGTGGTGCCAGGGCTATTCCGAGCCGGGCGCCGGCTCGGACCTGGCATCGCTATCGACCCGGGCGCGGCGCGAGGGGGACAACTTCGTCGTCAACGGCCAGAAGACCTGGACGACCTACGCGCAATACGCCGACATGATGTTTTGCCTGGCGCGCACCAATGCCGAGGCCAAGGCGCAAGCAGGCATTTCCTTCCTGCTGATCGACATGCGCAGCCCCGGGGTGTCGCTGCGCCCGATCCGGACGCTGGACGGCGGCGAAGAGATCAACGAGGTCTTCCTGGATGATGTGGTGGTGCCCGCGACGCATCTGGTGGGCGAGGCGGACCGCGGCTGGACGTATGCGAAGTACCTGTTGTCCCATGAACGCTTCGGCGCGGCGCGGGTCGGCCGCGCCAAACGCGAATTGGGCCATCTTCAAAGGCTGGCGGCGCAGCGAGTGGTCGATGGCCTGCCTCTGGCCGATGACCCGCTGTTCGCGCACCGGATGGCGCAGCTGGAAATCGACACGCTGGCACTGGAGCAGACCAATCTGCGGTTGATCGCACGCGATCAACGTGGGGCCGGCCATGGCGCGGAAGCGTCCATCTTGAAATACCTGGGTTCCACGTTGGCGCAGCGCATCAGCGAGGCCCTGGTCGACGCGGCGGGGCCGAACGCGCTGGCCTATCAATCCCAGGCCTTGGAGCGGGACTATGCGCAAGGAGGTCCGACCGCCGAGGAGGAACTGGCGGCGATGCCAGGCTTCTACCTGAACCTGCGCAAGATCTCCATCTATGGCGGCACGGACGAAGTCCAGAAGGACATCATCGCCAAACTCGGGTTGGGCGTGCCTGACGACTACACCGACGACGAGCGCGCGCTGGATGACGCCGTCGCGCGCTATCTGCAACGGGAATACCCCGTCCCCGCCGGCCGGACGCCGCCGCCCGCCGACGCGGACCCGGCGGCCTCGCCGCATTGGCGCGCCTTTGCCGAGATGGGCTTGCTGGGGCTGGGGCTGCCTGCGTCCTCGGGCGGCATGGATGCGGGGCTGACCGACCTGTGCGTGGTGATGCAGCAGTTCGGCCGCCATCTGGTGACCGAGCCCTATGATGTCAGCGCGTTGCTGTGCGGCCAACTGCTGGCGCAGATGCCGGACGGCGTTGCGGTCCGACGCGTGCTTGCCGGCATCGCCCAGGGCGCTGCCGCGCCGGTGCTGGCCATCGCAGGGCCGCAGTCGGATTGGTCGCTGGACGGCGATGGCGTCGTGGCCGAGCGCCAGGGCGGCGGCTGGGTGTTGAACGGCGTCAAGCGCCGCGTCCCGTTCGGGGCCGGGGCCGCGCAGTTGCTGGTCGCGGCGCGCGACGGCCGTGACGTCGCCCTGTTCCTGATCGAAGCCGGCGAGCGGAACGCCATTTCAGGCGTCACCCGTCAGGGCGCGGCGGGCGTGGATGGGCGCAGCTATGCGGACATCGTCTTCAGCGCTTGCCGCGTTTCTGGAGACGCGCGGCTGGGCGTCGCTGATGCCGCCTTGGAGCAGGCGGCGGACACGACACGCATCGCCTTGTGCGCCGAAGCGCTGGGCGCCATGCAGGCGCTGCTTGACGCGACTCGCGACCATGCCGCCGCGCGCCGCCAGTTCGGCCGGGCGCTCAACGGCTTCCAGGCGGTGCAGCACCGGCTGGTGGACATGTTGCTGGCGCTGGAGCAGGCGCGTTCGCTGACCTGGACCGCCGCCCGCGCGGATCCGGCCGACATACGGCTGCGCGGCCGCCTGGCCTCGGCCGCCAAGGCTCGATGCGGCGAGGCCGCCCGGTACATCAGCCATCAAAGCATCCAGCTGCATGGCGGCATGGGCATGACCGACGAGCTTGCCGTGGGCCACTACGTCAAGCGCCTGCTGGCGATCGAATACACGCTGGGCGACACCCGCCACCATCTCAACCGTTATCAGCGGCTGGCGCGTGCGTAAGCCGCGCTGTTGCAAGGAGCCTTCATGACCCTCATCGTCCCTTCTTCCGCCGAGGCGGTGTCCAGCACGGTCCGTTATGCGCTGCATGGGCGCATCGCCGCGATGTACCTGGACAATCCGCCGGTCAACGGCCTGGGCGACACCGTGCGCAGCGGCCTCTTTGCCGGGCTGGCGCGTGCACGAGCCGACTCCGGCGTCGACGCCATCGTCATCGTGGGCGCCGGCAAAGCGTTCTGTGGCGGCGCAGACATCCGCCAGTTCAACACGCCGGCTGCCGTGGCCAAACCCATGTTGCGCGACGTGATCGCCGCGATCGAGGCGTCGGACAAGCCCGTCGTCGCCGCCATCCACGGCTTTGCCTTGGGCGGGGGGCTGGAGCTGGCCCTGGGGTGCCACTACCGTGTCGCGCAGGCCGGCGCGCGCCTGGGCTTGCCGGAAGTGAACCTGGGCCTGGTGCCGGGCGGTGGCGGCACGCAACGGCTGCCGCGGCTGATCGGCGTGGCGCCCGCGTTGAGAATGATCCAGACGGGAACGCCGGTCGATGTGGCGGCGGCGTTGAAGTCAGGGTTGCTGGATGCCGTCACGGAAGGGGATGTGATGGACCTTGCGCTGTCCTACGCCCGGGACCGCGCGGCAGAGGCCACGCATCCCGTTGCGGGTCAACGCGCGGTGGACGGCCACGGCGTCGATTTCGCCGCAGCGCGCGCGACACTCAACCCCAAGGCCCGCAATGCGCAGGCCCAGCGCGCGGCGACGGATTGCGTCGAGGCCGCGACACGCCTGCCTATCGAGGCCGGCTTGGACGAGGAGCGCAGGCAGTTCGATCTGCTGGTCGCCGGCGACGCCTCCAAGGCCCTGCGCCATCTGTTCTTCGCCGAAAAGGAGGCGCCGCGCGTGGCGGGCGGCGGCCGTGCGGCAACGGTTGGGCAAGTCGCCATCCTGGGCGCGGGCACGATGGGGGGCGGCATCGCCATGGCGTTCTCCAACGCCGGGTACGCGGTCACGCTGTATGAACGCGATCAGGCCGCCCTGGACCGAGGCCTGGCGCTGATCCGCAAAAACTACGACATCACCGCCGCCAAGGGCAAGCTCGACGCCGACGGCGTGGCCGCGCGCATGGCGCGCATTGCCCCCAGCCTGGACATCCAGGATCTTGCCCAGGCCGATCTGGTGATCGAGGCCGTTTTCGAGGACATGGCCGTCAAGCAAGCGGTGTTCCGCGAACTGGACGCCATCTGCAAACCCGGCGCCATCCTGGCTACCAATACGTCTCGCCTGAACATCGACGAGATCGCCGCCTGCACGTCGCGGCCCGAGGCGGTCATCGGCCTGCATTTCTTCAGCCCGGCCAACGTGATGAAGCTTCTGGAGGTGGTACGCGGCGCGCGCACCGGCGCCGACGTCATCGCTACATGCATGGCGGCGGCGCAGCGAATTGGCAAGATTCCCGTGCTGGTCGGGGTATGCGAGGGCTTCGTCGGCAACCGCATGTTGACGGGCTACTGGCGCGAGGCCGGCTTCCTGCTGGAAGAGGGCGCCACCCCGCAGCAGATCGACGGCGCGCTGACGCGCTTCGGCATGGCCATGGGGCCATTGGCCATGGCAGACCTGGCCGGCATGGACATCAACTGGGCGACGCGCAAACGCCTGGCGCCGACCCGGCCCGCGCATTTGCGGTATTCCAAGGTGGCGGACCGCATCTGCGAACAGGGCCGCTTCGGCCAAAAGACCAGGGCGGGCTATTACCGCTATGAACCGGGTAGCCGCGAGCCGCTGCCGGATCCTGTCGTGGACGCCATCATCGAAGATTGCGCGCGCGAGGCCGGCATCGTCCGGCGCCCGATCCGCGACGAAGAAATCGTCGAGCGCTGCATGCTGGCGCTGATAAACGAAGGGGCGCAGATCATCGACGAGGGCATCGCGCAGCGCGCTTCCGACGTGGATGTGGTCTACGTGCATGGATATGGGTTTCCCGGCGCGCGGGGCGGCCCCATGTTCTACGCGCAGACGCTGGGCCTGGCCGCCACGCTTGCCAGAATCAGCGCATTGCGGGAGACCCACGGCGACCATTGGAAGCCCGCCGCACTCCTGGAAAAGCGGGTGGCCGAAGGCGCGGCGGCGTTCTGAGCCGTCCGCAGAGCGGTCAAGGCCGCAGCCGGCGACATGCCGGCCGCGGCCTTCTTTGCGATACTGCTGCGTATCCCGCAAGCCTCCGAACCCTACTCAGGATCCGCTCCGGATCCTTTCGCGTGAGTCCATGACAGACACTATTCCTTCGGGCTTCGAGCCCTGGCAGCCCAGTAGTCCCTTCATGACCCATCTGGCAGAGCTTGGCGCGCTGTACCGGCGCGATGCGGACTCGGTCCTGGCCATGCGAGTGGCCCATGCCCACACCAACATGCACGCTATCGCCCATGGCGGCCTGCTGGCCACGCTGGCCGACAGCGCGCTAGGGTTCACGATCGCGCAGCAGGCGCAAGTGTCGGTGGTGACGGTGCAGATGTCGGTGGAGTACCTGAACCCGGTCAAGCCGGGAGACTGGCTGGAAGCGCACGTCCGCATCGACAAGCAGGGCAAGCGGCTGATCTACGCCAATTGCCTGCTGCAGGTAGCGGGCCGCGTCATGCTCAAGGCAAACGCGGTGTTCGCCGTACGTGCCGCGCCAACGCCCGCTTCGGACGGTTAAGACCAGGGGGATGCGTGTCGCGCGCATCCCCGCCGCTTACTCGACCTTGACGCCCGTGGTCTTGACCACGTCACGCCATTTGGCCGTTTCTCCGGCGACGAATGCCGTCACCTGATCCGGCGTCATCGGACCCAGCGGTTCGCTGTTCTGCCCCGCCAGCCGCTGCACCATTTCCGGCGAATTCATGATGTCGTTGGTGGCCTGGTTCAGCTTGGCCACAATGGCCGGATCCGTGCCGGCTGGCGCATAGAAGCCAAGCCAGGTGTACACGTCCAGCCCGGGTACGCCCGATTCCGCGAATGTCGGAAGATCTGGGAACAGTTTGCTGCGCTGTGCGCTGGCCACGCCGATCGGGCGCAACTGGCCCGACTTGATGAACGGCGCCACGCTCATCGCGTCTTGCACGGCGACCTTCAATTCGCCCGACACCACCGCGTTGGTGGCGGGCGACGCGCCCTTGTACGGTATGTGCTCCATCGGTACGCCGGTTATCTTCTTTAACCACTCGCCGCCCAGATGGGTTGACCCTCCGAAACCCGCCGAGCCGTAGGGCACGCCCGGCTGAGCTTTCCCCCAAGCAAGAAATTCGGGGACAGTATTGACTGGCAGGCCGGCGTTGACCACCACCAGGTTCGGCGCCCGCGCCAGGATGCCGATTGGGGCAAAGTCGCGGACGGGGTCGTAGCGGACTCGGTCGTTGACCGCCGGACCGATCACGTGGCCCGTCGCGCTGACCAGCAGCGTGTAGCCGTCGTTCTTCTGACGCGCTACCAGTTCGGTGCCGACCTGGCCGGCGGCGCCGGGCTTGTTTTCGACCACGAAGGTCTGCTTGAAGCGTTTGCCCAATTCAGCCGACAGCAGACGCGCGACGATGTCCGTCATGCCGCCAGGCGCGAACGCCACCACGACGGTGACGGGGTGGTCGGGGTACTCGGCGCGGGCGGCGCCGGCGACGACGCTGCTAAGAAGCAGTGCGCTCAGCGCGCCGCGTCGCAGGATATTGCGGTTCATGGTTGTCTCCTGAGGTTCTTATCGTCCGGCGGCGCGGCTGCCTATGCGCCTCGGCCGGGCCAGTATGGCCGTGCCCAACGCATTACTCCATCCGAAATATTCGAACTCAACGTTCGCGCTTTTCTAAAGCCCGGCCTGTGCTCCCGGGGGCGGAACCCGCTTTGAAACCCCGCGAACGCAGCGTTCGAAACTTTCAACTCCTCGTGGGGCGGGGCCGCTGACATAATTTTTCGAAAGCGGTTCAATCACGGAGACACTATGCTTCACAACGCCTTGCGCGGCGTCAAAGTCGTGGACTTGTCGCGCATCCTCGCGGGCCCCTGGTGCACGCAGAACCTGTCGGACCTTGGCGCCGAGGTCATCAAGGTCGAACACCCGGAACGCGGCGACGACACCCGCGGCTGGGGGCCTCCGGAATTGCGGTCAGCCGACGGCAGCGCGTCCATGTCGGCGTATTTCATGGCCTGCAATCGCGGCAAGCAATCGGTCGCGATCGACTTCGCATCGGAAGCGGGCGCGGCCCGCATTCGCGAACTGGTCGCGGACGCGGACATCCTGGTCGAAAACTACAAGGCTGGCGGACTTCGCAAGTACGGGCTGGACTACGCCTCGCTTGCGCGCGTCAACCCGCGTCTGATCTACCTGTCCATCACGGGTTACGGCCAGTCCGGTCCGCTGGCCGGAAAGCCCGGGTACGACTACGTGTTCCAGGGGATGGGCGGGTTGATGAGCTACACCGGGCAGCCCGACGGCACGCCCGGCGCCGGCCCGCTGCGCACCGGGGTCGCCGTCGTGGATCTGATGACCGGCATGTACGCCACGTCCGCCGTGCTGGCCGCCTTGCGCCAGCGCGACCAGACCGGGCAGGGCATGCCGTTGGACATCTGCCTGCTTGACGTCGCGGTGGCCCTGAACGCCAACCAGGGCGCCAACTATCTGGTGTCCGGCGTGGCGCCCAAGCGCAGCGGCAATGCGCATCCGAACTGCGCGCCTTACGAGGTTTTCGCCTGCGCCGACGGCCACCTGATCCTGGCGATCGGCAACGACGGCCAATTCGCGCGCTTCTGCGGCGTGGCCGGCCATCCTGAATGGGCGTCCGATGCGCGCTATGCAACCAACAGCGCGCGCCTGGCGAACATGGATAGCCTGCGTCCGCAGGTCGCCGCAGCGCTGGCGGCCGCGCCGCGCCAGCGCTGGACCGATGCGTTCGACGGCGCCGGCGTGCCGTGGGGGCCGATCCACACGCTGGACGAAGTCTTCGCGCATCCGCAGGTGCTGCATCGGGAATTGCTTCAGACCACCACGCATCCCGTGCTGGGCGAGGTGCGGCTGGTGCGCAATCCGCTATTGGCCGGCACGCCGGCCAGCGCGTTGGGCGCGGCGCCGCCTTTGCTGGGCGAACACACGGACGCGGTGCTGACGCGGCCGGCCACGATTTGAACCACCCCGAGGAGACAACAATGACACCCACTAAATTCCCGCTGGCCATCCTGCTGGCTTGCCTTGCCGTGCCCGGCCTGGCCGCCGCCGACTATCCCGACAAGCCGATCCGCCTGGTCGTGCCGTATGCGGTGGGCGGCACCACCGACATCATCGCGCGCGTCGTCGGCAACAAGCTCGGCATGCAGCTGGGCCAGTCCGTCATCATCGAGAACAAGCCAGGCGCGGGCGGCAGCATCGGTTCGGCATATGCCGCCAAGCAGCCCGCCGACGGCTATACGCTGGTGATGGCGGTCGAAAGCTCGCATGCCGTCAACCCCAACGTCTACGCCAAAAGCGCTTACGACCCGGTCCGCGACTTCGCCCCGATCAGCAATCTGGCCGACGTGCCCAATGTGCTGGTGGTCAACCCGGCGCTGCCCGCGCAAGACCTGGCCGCGTTCCTGAAGCTGCTGAAGGCAGACCCCAATAAGTACGCGTTCGGGTCGTCCGGCAACGGTGGGCTGAGCCATATGAATGGCGAACTGTTCATGAAGACCACCGGCACGCGCATGCTGCATGTGCCGTACAAGGGCCTGGGGCCCGCATTGAACGACCTGGTCGCCGGGCAGGTCCAGGTGGTGTTCGACAACATCCCGTCGTCCTACCCGCTGATCCAGGGGCAGCGCATCCGCCCGTTGGCGGTGGCGGCCAAGCAGCGGCTCAAGGTCCTGCCCGACGTGCCGACCTACGCCGAAGCCGGTTTGCCCGCCATGAACAACCCGTCGTGGTTCGGCCTGGCCGCGCCCGCAGGCACGCCCGCGCCGGTGCTGGACAAACTGAATGCGGCCGTGCGCCAGGCGCTGGCCGACCCGGCGACGATCGACGCCATCGAAAAGCAGGGCGCCGTGCCCAGCCCGATGTCGCGCGATGAATTCGGCGCGCTGATCGCGCAATCCTATGGCCACTGGAAGACCGTGGTCGAGGACATCAAGTTCGAGAAAATGCAGTAAGAGGAGCGCTTGTGAACACCAGAAACCTGACCTTCCCCCACGCCAGCGCCGACATCGACGCCGCCGGCATCGCGACCTTGACCATGCAGGACGCCGGGGTGCTGAACATCCTGAGCACGCCGGTGATCAACGGTCTGCGCGAGGCGCTTGGCCACTTGCGCGAAGACGACTCGGTGCGCGTGCTGGTGCTGCGCGGCGCCAGCGACCGCGCCTTCGTGGCGGGCGCCGACATCGCGGAGATGGCCGCCCTGGACGAGCCCAGCGCCCGGAAATTCATCTCGAACTTGCGCGACCTCTGCAACGCCGTGCGCCACTTCCCGGTGCCGGTGATCGCCCGCATTCCGGGCTGGTGCCTGGGCGGCGGCCTGGAGTTCGCGCTGGCGTGCGACTTGCGCATCTGCGCCGACCACGCGCAGTTCGGCATGCCCGAAGTCAAGGTGGGCATCCCGTCGGTGATCCATGCCGCGCTCATGCCGCAACTGATCGGCGCGGCCAACAGCGCCTGGATGCTGTTGACTGGCGAACTGGTCGACGCCCGCCGCGCGCAGGACTGGGGGCTGGTCAACGCCGCCGTGCCGCAAGCGGAACTGGATCAGGCCGTGCGCAAGCTGGCGGAAGGGTTCGCCGCGTTGGGCCCGGCGGCATTGCGCCAGCAGAAGAAGTTGCTGCGCCGCTGGGAGACAATGTCGGTGGACGAGGCCATCGAGGACAGCGTCGCGGAATTCGGCGCCGCCTTCAATACCGGCGAACCGCAGAAGTTCATGAACGAATTCCTGGCGAGCAAGCGCGAACGCAAGGGCTGATCAGTCCGGTCCGCGCGTCGCCGCGACGATTGGGTCGTCCAGCAGATACTCGGCGACCTGTTCGACGAACGGCGACAACGGCACGCCGGCCTGCGTCACCAGGGTCAGTTCGCGCAGCGCCCACGGTTCGCTGATCGCCACCGCCGCAATGCGCTTCTCGCGCAGCGCGGCCGCGGCGATGCTGCGCGGCACCAGCGACACGCCCACGCCGGCTTCGACCATGGACAGCACGGCGTCGAAGGTGTGCACGTGGATGCGCACCTTGGGCGTCTTGCCCGCCAGCTTGGCCATGTCGCGCAGGAAGACGTAGTTGCTGCTGGTCCGGCTCATGCATACGAAATCCAGGTCCAGCACCGCCGGGAACCGCACCGGCGAACTCTCCACCACCGGATGGTTCAGCGGCGCCGCGATGATGAGCTCGTCGATGGCGTAGCGGACGGCGTTCACGCCGGCGGATTTTGCCTGGCCGGCAAAAATGCCGATGTCCGCTTCCTGGCCTGCGATGGCGGCCTCGATCGTGTTGCTGGAGCGCTCTTCCAGCAGGATGTTCACGTTGGGATTGGCCGAGAGGAAACGGCTCAGGCTGGGCACGATGAAGCCGTTCAGCGAGCTGCTGTTGGCGAACAGCTTGACGCTGCCCTTCAGCCCGCTGGCGAACCCGCTGACTTCGCCGTGCATGCGTTCAACGCCTGCCAGCAGCGAGCGGACGTGCTTCAGCACGAAAGCGCCTTCGGTCGTCAGTTCCATGCCGCGGGCCTCGCGCTTGAACAGCGGCACCCCCATCGCGAATTCCAGGTTCTTCAGGCGGTAGCTGGCGGATGAGGCGGTCAGGTGGACCGTGCCGGCCCCGCCCGACAAGCTTTTCGCCTCGGCGATCGCGAGGAACAGGCGGAGATCAGTGAGTTCGTAGCGCATGCCGCAAGATTACCGTAGATGCATCCGCGCCGTCATAGATACGGCGTAGCGAGCCAGATGATCTTGTTGCGCAGCCGCTTGGCAAACGGCGCCTGCGTCAAGTCTTCCAGCGCCACGCGTTTGGCCTGGCCGATCAACCCGTCGATCCGGCCGCCGATCCAGCGGGCGACGGTGGGGTCGTAGATCTCGGTGTCCAGTTCGAAATTCAGCCGCAGGCTACGCGGGTCGAGGTTGGACGAACCCACATACGCCCAGGCGTCATCCACCGTCATCAGCTTGGAATGGTCGAACGCGCCGTGCGCGCGCCAGACCCGGCAACCCGTGCGCACCACCTGGTCAAGCTGCGCCGACATGGCGTAGTCCACCAGCCGCAGGTTGTTCTTGCCCGGGATGACGATGTCCACATGGATGCCGCGGCGCGCAGCGGTCGCCAATGCCCCGATCAGCGTCTGGTCGGGCAGGAAGTAGGGCGACTGGATGCGCACATGGCGCTGCGCTACCGCCAGCGCGCCCAGCAGCATGTTGTGCGAACTGCCCAGGGCCCGGTCAGGGCCGGACGGCACGCAGCGCATCGGCACGTTGCCGGTGGGCGGCAAGGCATGCGGGTCGAACCAGGGCTTGGCGGGCAGGGATTCGTGCGTCGTGAAGTTCCAGTCGTGCGCGAACACCGACATCAGCTGCGTCACGATCGGCCCTTCCACGCGGAAGTGCGTGTCGTGGTTGGTGGCCTCGCCCGCCAGCGCGCTGACGAATGCCGCGCGCACGTTCATGCCGCCGGTGAACCCCACGCGCCCGTCGATCACCAGCACCTTGCGGTGGCTGCGCAGATTCGCATAGGGCATGCGCAGCACGCCTAGCGGGTTCGTCATGAAGCGCGCCACCGGCACGCCGCCGCGCGCCAGCATGCGCACGATGGGAGGACGCGAATACTTGGAGCCGATGGCATCGATCAGCACCCGTACCTCGACGCCGCGTTCGCGGGCTTCGATCAGTGCCTGCGCCAGCTCGCGCCCGATCGGGTCGTTGTCGAAGATATAGCTTTGCATCGCCACCGCGTGACGCGCATCGCGGATGGCCTGCAGCATGGCCGGATACGTCTCGTCGCCGCCGGCAAGCGGCTGCACGGCGTTGCCGCCCAGCAACCGGAAGCGGCTGACGCGGTCGCCCAGCACTTTCAGCGACGCGAACTGCGGCCCTGAAATGGGCGCCACGTCCACGGGCAAGGTCTCGACCTGCTCGGCATCCACCACCATCGCCTCGTCGCGCTGCTGCGATAGCCGCGTCTTGCGGATCCGGTTGATGCCCGCCACGAAATAGAACAGGGCCCCGAACAAGGGCGAGAACAACGCCACCCCCACCCAGCCGATGGCCGCCCGCACGTCCTGCTTGGTCATCGCGGCATGCACCGCCGCGCCCGTCCCCGCCACGATGCTGATGGCAAAAACCAGATGAGGCCAGTAATCGATCAAAATTGCGTGTATGCGATCCATAGCGACGGCGTAAATGACGGCCTCCAAGTGGGAACCATGCGGAAGGATAGCAAGCTGCGACGGTCAAGCAAGTGAAATTGGGGGCAGGGCATTTGACGGGTAAAAAAAGTGTGCTATAGTTCGGCCTCTTCGTTGTTGAGCTTCTTTCTGAAGCACGGCAGCAAAAGAAAAAGCGCCACGAAAGTAGCGCCAAAGCAGTACCAGAGGTGGCTGTAGCTCAGTTGGTAGAGTCCTGGATTGTGATTCCAGTTGTCGTGGGTTCGAGCCCCATCAGCCACCCCAAAGAATTCAAAGAAATCAGGCACTTACGCGAAAGCTAAGTGCCTTTTTTCATTTCACGATGTGAATTTTTAAATAGAAATTCGAAGTTTTAAATTCACTCCGTTGCTGCGGCACTTTTCACCAGTCGGCGATCATAGTGCTTGTGCGTCGTTGACGGGTTCGCGTGACCGGCGAAGTCGTATGCGTCTTTGGCCTGCATCTCCAACTTTCGGGAAACTGCTGCCGGGCGAATATCAAGCAGTGAGAAGTAGAGCGGATGATCCGTGACGAGGTCAGTTTCGTTCACAGATTGGTCCTGAGCTCTGATCCAAGCGTTCATGGCGTCTTGCCAAGAAGATCCCCATCCTGACCTTGAATAGCAAGCGCCCCGGCGGGTTGCAGCGAACAGGTATTTGCTAGCGATCTTGTCCTCTCGCTGTAGGGCGCGTTCGACTACACAACGCAATCGTCGAGACCAGTATCGCCGCTTTACTGAGGCTGCTTCACCTTTTTTCCGTTTTGCGGAGACGACGATAACGCCATCACGTTGGAGGCCGTCTTTTGTAAACGGACGCACCTCGGCGGCACGAAACCCAGTGAGATACGTGAACATCGCCGCGCAGCCCAGCGTTCGATAGTTCTGGCGCTGTTTGAGAGACCAAAGGTAGAACCTCAAAACTTGCCGTCGACTGACCACGCGGACTTTCGTCTCCGTCTTGTTGAGCATCATTCCCGTGAACGGGTTGTCTTCCATCAAGTCCCAACGCACCCCATAGTGGCAAATCGTTGCTAGCTGCGAGAGCTCCTTGTTTGCGCGAGCGGGCGCACCTGCTTCGGCCCGCGCTTGCAGATATTGATAGCCGTGTTGTTTGCGTAGAGTCCTTGGCCCCATTCTTCCAAAAAAGGCAGACAGATTTTCGTAAGCGGCGAGCCTCAGTGCCTTCCCGTGCTGACTTTGATCTGCATAGTGCGTTGAATCGATCTCATCGCGGAACTTCTCGATCATTTCGGCAACGGAGCCAGCAAGGACTGCACCATCGCGGATTTCTAAGGCCCGTCGCATAGCTGTGCGACGGGCCTGTTCAATAGCCGCTTTATCGCCGAGTGATGCCCTGCCCAGAGTTTCGCCCCTGCCGTCGGGGTGAATGTAATAGAACGACACGACGTTCGTGCCGACGCGTTTATAGAGTCGCGCCACTCCTGTGGGTTCTCGCTGGCCGCCGGAACGCGTCGACGTTCGGGCTCGCTTCGAGGCGGGCTTTTGTTCTTTGCTCATCAACAAGACCTAGCTTTCTGTTTCTGTATTCGCGAAGCACGCGCGGTAGACCTTTCATAGTCACGACGTAGCTCCAACGGTTAGCGGTGAGCCAATTTGCCATAGCGGCTCGTTGGTTCGCCTTGCAGCCGACAAGTTCGGCGAGCTCTGATGCTGTTAGATATTCGCTCACGACGTGAATCTCCGTGGTTCAGCGTTTATGTGTTCATGAGGGGAAACTCGGAACTGGATCTCCCGCTCCGGCGTTCCAGGACCACCATCCATCTTCCCCATACCTGTCATCGTAAAGAGCTGTTTTTTCTGCCTTTCGAGATTGGTACTCGGGCGTGCTCATACCCCAAACCTCCAAAGGCGTGGGCGTGTCAGTATCGCGTAGCCAGAAGTCGGGGAAAACGGCATCCTCGCCAGCATCAAACCGCAGCGGCTTTTCGAATCGACGCTTTTCGGCCACGAGCTTTTCAGCGACCAGAGCCTCGTAGCCTGAATCGACTGGTATCCAGTCGCGCGTTGTCTGCATCAGGGCGATATCGACAACCTGCGCGCGCATGCTGCCGCCAGAGGACTTGGGTGGGTCAGTTTGTACGACAGCGATGACGGCATTCCCAGCCCGCCAAGAGTCGATTTCTCGGGCAAAGCGGCGCTCCAACGGTTCCCAGACGTTCTCATCGAGGTTCAGGTACGGGATTCCATGAAACCCCGCGATAGGCAGCGTAGCGCTGCCTTCCATTCCTTCTTGGTGCTGCGCGAGCGGTGCCACTACAACCAAGCGCCGTCGCTGGGTAATCGCCTCCAGGGCCTTAGCCTTGTTGTGTCCAGCTTGCTGCCCACTCGCGGTCGGCGTGGCGATCACGAGGTTTTGAGCCAGTCGCACACGCCCAGCGTAGGTAGTCATGGCCGAGCGCATCAAGTGGTAATGCACCACACCAAGATTGCGCTTTCCTTCCATGCCTGGCGACCATGCGTGCAGGCCCGCTTGTGTCCAGAGAAAGTGCAGGAGGCCCAGTAGCGTCATGCTTGCTTGACCGGCTCGCGGGCGCGTCGCAGGCATCGGCGGCGCGGCGGCCGACGAGGCGTCTCCTTCTTCTGGCGCGGCTGTCGCACGCTGTTGAAGCCCGACCTTCAGCTTGATCTTGACCGCGCCGTCATCGAGTTCCTGGACCACGCCACGTCGATATGATCCGAGTCCGGACATGCTCGGATCTACGCCGTAGTAAACGCAGTCTTCGCTGTGCTCTGATCCCGTTTCGGGAAAGCGGGCTAAGTGGAAGCGATCGGAGTTCGAACGGCCATGGATCGACAGGCGCCTTTGTCCCGTGCCACCGCAAGAGCAACGGACTTCTGCCTTGCCATGTGCCATCAGCAGCACGCGCTTCCAGCCTTCCTTGAACTGGTCAGCCGTTTGAAACTCTGGCGAGTACGGCCGTGTAGTGGACCCAAGCGTTATTTCAACCGGGTAGACCTTGCGATCCATGGCTTACTTCCGCACGATCGAACAAAACGTGGTGGCTACGTATGCCTGCCTGTGGCAGTCTTCTTTGGCGGAGGAGTAAAACTCGTACGACGCATAGCCCGCAGCGAGGATCACGGATACGATTCCCCAGATAATCATATGTTTTTTCATTGAATTTCCGTATGAAGGAAGCCCCGCTTGACGGACTCATGTCGAGCGTGAGCGGTACCATGTGCGGCAGACCAAGATGCCTCTCGTCAGCATGGAGATGGCTCCTGTCAGGATGGCGATGCAGACGGATACGAGATAGCGGTCGAAGAGAGCGCCAACATCCCAAGGATGCCGTTGTTAATGAACAGCTGAGCTGCTATAGACCTACGTGAGATGGAGCCATGTGCCATCCGAATCGGAGCGCTCGACTTTCGAAGTGTTTAGCAGCTAAACACCGGGAAAAATTCTGCTGAACGCCTATTCGGATGCCGCCGCCGAAATACCACAACGTTGGCGGCTTCCTGCCGACTTGCACGGCGCGGGCAAGTTGAGACCCTGCCCGGTGTTCGCCCAACACGTTATTCGCCACGTGGAGCATGTCTTACTTAGGCGCTCGTTTGAAAGTCCGGCCTCGCGGTTGCGGTTGCCGGTTCACTTCAGCAGGGGTGGAAAGCAACTCCATTCACTGCACGAGATCAATGCGCCCGCCAGGCTCTGCACCTGGCCGGATTTGTACGTCAGCACTGTTGCTAACGAGCTTCACGGGCCTCGTCTGGCGCATTGATTCTTGCCGCTTCTTTAATGCCTGGGGCCAAGCTTTCGCTCGCGGCTATCTCCCCCACTGCACAGCCGAAGTTGCGCAGGGCGTATTTGTTTTCAGGTGGTTAAAGAGCGGCTTCATCCAACATTTGCCGCTTCGCATCGGTTCGTTTTGAGGCGCGCCGGTTACGAAAAGCAAATTTCATGACGAAATGCCAATTTAGCCATAACTAGCAAACATGTCAATAGCCAAGGCTAGCATTTAAGGCGTTTCAGCGCCTTCCTTCCCGTCTACTTTTGCTTTCCCAGTTGTTCTATCAGCTCGCCCAGCATGATGTAGCTAGCAGTGATGAGAGGGAGGAGCTCGTCCTCCGGCGCTTTGATGGTGTAGCGGAATTCACCGCCTTGCGTGATGTCCACGTGGGCGTGTGCCGCTATGTCTTTCTGGTCCTCGTGCGCCACGGATGTGTGCCGATAGCACCAGTCATTACGAGCGCGTTGATCCGGACGCGCGTTTCCGCTTTGTACGACCTTCAGTTTCGAGTACGTCAACTTTTTTATCCTTTGTTACATTGTGACGTAGTCGCGCTTTGACTTCCTGAAGCTCTGCTCCTAGTTCTTTCAACGGCTTGACCGTAGATTTATTAAGGGATGTGTCTGGAGACTCGCCGCTGGCGTGCCTTTCCAGCAAGTAGCCTATGTAGCTTTCGGCCTGATCTCGAAGCCCCTGCGGCAATGTCTCCCATTGTTCTGGGCTTATCGACCGGAGGGGCCAGGAGCCCGCTTTGAAGCGCTCTCTTGGGCCGACGCCCGCACCAAGCCAGGCCTCCGATACGTTTAGAAGCCTCGAAACGATAACTAGGTTCTCCCCCCGCAGATTTTTCGTGCGCCCGCCGACCCAGTTGGCTACAGATGAGCTCTTTGCACCTGTCGCGCGAACTAAATCCGCTTGGGTTTTGCCTGCGGCGATGAGCGCGGCGTGCATTCGGTCAGAGAGTGTTTTCATGGGTACACGCTAGCCCGAGCTATCAAAGCCATGGCTGGCATCGAACGCAAGATTTCTTGTGCAAATAGCTAGCTATGGCTATCATTCGACAATGAATAAAGAACTACACCCTGACTCTCGCAAGATTGACCTTTTGGGCGGCACGAATGCCGTGGCACGCCTATGCAAGGTTCGTTCACCTTCCGTAAGCAAATGGCGCCAGTCCGGAATACCCGATGCGCGAAGAATGTTCTTGGAATTGATACGCCCCGACGTGTTCGCTTCCGACGCGCCTCCCACCAAACCAATCGAGGTGGATACGGACCATCCGACGCGTCGCCGATAAGCATCAATACAACGCTGCGCGCGAGCGCATTTTGCCCCACATCGAGTCAGGGCGCGCACTGAAAAGCAGCAATAGCTGCATAAACGGCTTAGGAAAACCCTCATGAAGACCCTCGCAGTCGCACAAGGAAAGGGCGGTGTCGGCAAGACCACGACCGCCGTCAACACCTCATTTGAAGCAGCCGAAGCGGGGGCTAAGGTCTTGGTCATCGACTTGGATAGCGGCGACCTTTCGAAGACCCTGGCTCGATTCAGGTTGGCAATACCTGCAAGCGCACTATTTCTCGACAGCGTGCCGGCAGTGGCCACGCCCGAATCGAGCATCTCCTTGATCGCCGCAGATCAGCTGCTGGCGAACTTGATCTACATGCCGCTCGAGACCGCGCTGACAAATTTCCGGGTAAATCTGTCGGCCTTCGCTGAAAAGGGTTATGACCTCTGCGTGATTGATACAGCGCCGGGCGTAAGTATCGCCTTGGCAGCAGCGCTTCACGCTGCCGATGCGGTCATATCCCCTGTGGAGATGGAGGAGTACAGCATCGAAGGGATCAAGAAGATGATGCGCGTGATACTCAATGCTCGGCAGCGCAATCCTAAGCTGCAATTTCTTGGGCTACTTCCTAGCATGGTGGATCGGCGGAATCCGCGCCAGGTCCGACATTTGGCAGAAGTCCGTGCCGCCCACGAGAAGCTGCTTGCGCCCGTCACCATCGGTCTACGCACGAGTGTCGCTGAAGCACAGTCTATTGGCGAACCCGTCTGGAAATCCAAGAAGACCACCGCGCGTGCGGCTGGCGCCGAAATGCGCGCCCTGGGCCAGTACATCCGCACCAAGATGGGAGTAAAGGCATGATGGATCTGAAAGGGCTGGGTGACTTGGCATCGATGCTGGACGACCCGAAGCAGGAGGGCGGCTTCAAGATGTACGACGTCGCCCGCATCCATCTCGATGCGCGGAACGTTCGTCGCGCCGGCAATCCGGGGCTCACGAAGGAGAGTATCGCGGAGATGGCCTCGACTATTCGGGAAAGAGTCGCGGCAGGGAAAAGAGGGGTGCTGTGCCCCATTTCATTGCGCCCTCACCCGACCATCCCGGGCGACTTCATAATTAATCATGGACACCGCCGCTATCTGGGTACGCGCGAGGTCGGTCTCGACCAGATTCCCGCACACGAAGATCCTGATTTCGACGACTTCGACCAGGTGACGGAGAACCTTCATCACGAGGGCCTGACCGGGCGTGAAATGGCGGACTTCATCGGTGGGAAGCTTGCGGAAGGCATGACCCAGTCGGATATCGCGCTCAAGATGGGGAAGTCCAAGGCATGGGTCAGCATGCACGTCGCAATGCTCAACCTTCCAGAGCTGGTTGCGGAGGCGGTTGCGAATGGGCAGATCACCGACGTCACCGTTGCCAAAGAACTCGTGATTGCATATCGGGAAGACCCGCAAGCGGTTGAAGATCTCCTCAATGCGCCGGAACAGAAGCCCACCCGCGCGGCCGTAAAAGCTATTCGGCAAGGCAACAAGCCGAAGGAACAATCGGTCGAGCCCAAGGGCCCTACGCAATCCGAGGATCCCGTCGATGATCGGCAAGCGGGCCAGAAGGCAGAGCAGGGCGCGACGCTCAATTCTGATGCAGACACGACCAGTACCCGCTTTAAGCGTGAACTCCCAGACGAGGTGAAAGACGAATTTCAACGTCGCAGGGACGTCCTAGATCAAGAGCAACGAGACGCAGCCAACCCGGCGTTGCGCCGGGCTGGCATGGACGCCTTGAATCGTCTCATCGAAATTGCTCTACGGGACACCGGCCAGAGCAAGCGTGTCGCGGACTTTCTGCTTGCCTGGTGGAACGCGACGAGCTGCGGCGGCTTCGATTTAGCTGATCTGTGGAGCGTGGACAAAGAAATCTACGACGACATGTCGTCAGTGATCGCCCTCGTCCGGCGCAGCCGATCCTATCCGGACACGCTCACCACCCCCGTTCACGAGGCGTTCAAAGAACTAGTAAAGATCTGGAGGCCACAGCTCGTTAACGAATGACATGGCCCCTGGATGTTTAGCGGCTAAACGTAGCAAACTCAAAATGAACCTGAAAATGAGGAGGCAGTGATGATTGAAAAGGGTCCGGGAAAGGTGGCGTTGATTGTCGGATGTGTACTTATGGCGACTTCCATCATTGCGCGATGGACGGGCTGGGACACCATAGCTAACGTAACTTTCTTTGCGTCAGCGGTGCCAATCTTTGTCGGCATGGTCATCAACAACTCCTGATCTCCAATACACAAAACGGACTAGCCAACGGGCTATTCGCCAGCAAAAGACCGAGGAAACCACAATGCAATCGAACAAATCGCTCGCCAAGCTCAACGCTCAAATTCAAGCTCTACAGCGACGTGCCGAAACCCTGCGCGCCAACGGTCGGGCGTCGGCCGTACAAAAGATCGTCGCGCAAATGCACGAGTTCCAGATTTCTCCCTCGGATATCCAGGCCGCATATGGCGCAACGAAGTCCGCTCGGCCCAAGCGCAAAAAGGCTGTTGAGCGAACCGAATCCCATCGCCCGGTCGCGCCGAAATACCGTCATCCTGAATCTGGTTATACCTGGACCGGACGTGGGCGAGCGCCGCGCTGGCTGACTGCTGCGGAGCTCGCAGGAGCGTCGCGCGAACAGTTCAGAATCTGAAGCGGCATAGCTCAGACCGCCATCCTGGAAACAACCTTGTGACTTTGGAGATATGACGTGTGCGATAGCCATTTGCGTCCGAGGCCCCGTCAATGCCTGGGCAACCTGTGGGTGTTTAGGGTGACTGTGATCTGCATGCTGCTAATGGCTATCGCGGCTGCGATCGGGTTCTTCTACCTCGAATACATGTTTATGGAAAGCCTGGCCCCAGACACGAGGGTGTTCGTCGACATTCTCTCGTTCTTCGCTATCGCTTTCCTCATCATCATCAGTGCATGCTTTATGTCGCGGCGAAAGCCAGAATGACACGGCCGGGTTTACGTCGTTCAGTTGGGGCCACTCGGTACGCTAGGCCCTGAAGGAGGGCTTGTTGCAGTAAAATGAAACGCCTCTGGAGATACCCCAATGCTGACTTCTAATGACGTGATAGAACGGCGCCGCGCTGTAGCCAATGCGGTGGCGAACCAGCGGCTGGAAGGCTTGGAACCCGACTCACGCACTGTTGCCGATCTTGAACGTGCAGCGGCTGGTGAATTGAGCGTGTCGGACGTCCTCCGTACGCTGCATGCCCGCATCGCCGCTGGCGAATTTCGTTCGTCGCCCGCTCGTTAGCTTCAATGACCGAATAGGCCAGTTCATGGCCAAATACCCTATCAACGCGCAAGATCCATACGTAGACCCTGTTCCGGGGTTCTGCGTAATCGTCTTGAAATCACTGACCAGGCCGAACTGGACAAGGTGGAGGCAACCTTCGCCGCCGTGCGCTCTTATGAGCTTGCTGCGGACCCCATACGGGGGCTGTTTGACTTGGCGCACCTTCAACAGATCCATCAGCGGCTGTTCGGCGACGTCTATGACTGGGCGGGCAAGATCCGCACAGTCGACTTTCGTAGGGCACAACGCGCTTCGCCAGTCACGAACAGATCGCGAGCTATGCGCCGCAGATCTCGCGGCCACTTGCTCGAGACGGGCTGCTGAAAGGCCTTGGGCCCGATTCGTTCAGTGAGCGTGCTGGCCATTACTTGGGCGAGTTGAACGTGCTGCATCCCTTCCGCGAAGGCAATGGCAGAAGTATTCGGGAGTTCATCGGTCAGCTTGCAAGGGATGCCGGCTACGGCATTGACTGGCAGGGCGTTGATCGGGGCGAGATGACGAAGGCGTCGATCGAAGCCTATCAAGGAGACTCGCATCGCATGGCGCACTTGATTCGCGCCAGTCTCCGAGAAATTGACCGGGAATACGCTCTGGATCTGGCGAGGGCGGTGGCAGGCGATCGCGCACACGTCGTCCAGGCTACTCCTGGGCAGAGTTATGAAGGCGTGGTTATCGGATTGACCGAGCGGTACCT
Organism: uncultured Achromobacter sp.; assembly: GCA_963530045.1. Lineage (GTDB taxonomy): Bacteria > Pseudomonadota > Gammaproteobacteria > Burkholderiales > Burkholderiaceae_B > Achromobacter. The sequence continues at coordinate 28,154 of CAUSDE010000003.1, read as the reverse complement.
GGTTCAAGAGCAAAAGGGCCAGGCTGGAGAGATGGTCCTGCACAGCCGTCGCGCGCTGCTCAACGTGGATCTCGCCGTCCCGGGGCAGATGGTCGGGATACGCTATCCGCATGGTGGCGTTGGCTTGGTCGAGCGCACGGATCTACAGGCCGAGCAGGCCTACTCTATACAACATCAGCGTGATCGCGACCTGGGTTGCTGAGCGGGCACCTGTTTAGCCGCTAAATTTCTACGGTCTATTTCAGCGTATCCATCCACCGGCACCTTGATAGGTGAACATCCGTGCTGACCAATAAGGTGGCCCTGACCGCGAGGTCAGGGCCATTCAGCGCAAAAAAGACGCACGCTGTCTGGGACATGCGTCTCGGCAGAAATGCTAGCACGTGGACATGACGGGTCGGGTGCGCTCCACGTCAGAGGGGCAGCGCCAACCGGTTCGGTTTAGCCGCTAAACATCCAATTCAAAACACGTTTATCCGAACCCGTGGATATGTGGATGATCGCTTCGCGACCGCCCGCCTCGCTGTGCTCGGCCCGTGGACAACCGCTGATGGACAAACGGTGGACAGGCTCTGCCTGACCACGTGCTTGACCACAGGGTATGCCCAACCGGCTTCCCGCGCTTCTCCCACATACCCACCGGCCCCCACCAAGCAGCCATAAGATACATAACGTCTAAACAGGCCCCCGTAGGTACTAGTGCGCGTCGTTCCGCATAAGCAAAGCTAAAAGCGGGTAAGTCGCAGCTGTGGCCACTGACGTGGTCGACGACAGGCTTGCCGCTATAACCTAAGTTTCAGGTCAAGGGAATCAAGGCAGATGCGGCCATCAAATGTTTGCCGGTTCTGTGGTCATAGCTAGGTGACAGGCACAGATTTTTGCAATGATATAACATGTTTAAGTTGGCATACGTGATCCCTTTCGCATCGCGGAACAGACATCTAATGCAGTTCCGCAAATCCTACGGGGGAGGATATAATTCGGCGGTTGGTGCAACGCCCCGTGCGGGCGCGCCTAGTCCGGACCACTACAGCTCGACCATCGCGTCATTGACACTTTTGCCGTTTCATCTACGCCTTATCCGACACGTCATCGCGTTCATCGCGATGATTGTGTTCGTACTCCCGACCACCAGCGCACCGGATCAACTATTCGCTGCGGTTGCTGGCCAGCCGGGCTGGGGCGTCGAAGGCGGGCTGCATGGTCACGTGCACGAACATTACGACCCGACATTGACCGCTTCACAAGCGGGAAACCCGGATGCAAAGCACTCGCACGGCCACAACCAGGCCGATCATTCGCACGACGCAACGGGTTTGGTTGCTTCTTCATCAGCGCCGCTAACCTATCGCCAGCGATCATGGCAGACCCGCCGGGTTGGCCTGCCGCTTTCGCACACGCCATTCTTGCTAGACCGTCCACCGAGACCCGTAGTCGCCCTGTAATCGTGCCGCATCAGCGGCCAATTTCATCGACTAATGGATACTCGCATGACCGCTATCGCTCATCGATACGGGCAGACGCTTGCGCGCGCAACTCGCGGCCACCTGCTCGTCTCATCCCTACTGCTTTTTTTCGCCCTTTCCCTTCTGAGCGGAGCCGCGTTTGGCCACGCCGTGGCAGAAGGAGATAAGGGGTACATCCAGGAGATTTCAGGCGTTCACCTGTTGTCGTTCATCTACCTGGGTGCCAAGCACATGGTCACGGGCTATGACCATATCCTCTTCCTGCTTGGCGTCATCTTCTTCCTGTATCGGCTCAAGCACATTGGCCTTTACGTCAGTCTGTTTGCCCTTGGACACTCCACGACGATGTTGTTGGGCGTGTACTTCAACGTGGGCATCAACAGCTACATCATTGACGCGATCATTGGGCTATCCGTCGTGTACAAGTCGCTCGACAACATGGGAGCCTTTCAACGATGGTTGGGCTTCCAGCCCAATACGAAGGCAGCCACATTGATATTTGGCTTCTTCCATGGCTTCGGGCTGTCGTCAAAGATCATCGAATACAACATCTCGCCAGACGGGCTGGTGCCAAACCTGCTTGCGTTCAACGTCGGTGTCGAAATCGGCCAATTGCTCGCCCTGTCCGCGATTCTCATCGTCATGGGCTACTGGCGTCGGACCGACAGCTTCTTCCGCCACGCGTACTCGGCCAACGTCGTGATGATGTGTGCTGGATTCGTCCTGATTGGCTACCAACTTACCGGCCTGTTTGTGGCCTGAAATTCAAGGATTCCCTGACATGTACAACACCGATAAGCCTACGCGCGAAGAACTGCCAACGTCCGCCCAACTAAAACGGTCCACGTTTATTGCTGCCGTGAGCGCCGCATTCCTGTTGGTCACTATCGTGCTTCCGTCCGAATACGGTATAGATCCCACTCGCATCGGCCGCCTGTTGGGTCTGACAGAAATGGGCCAGATCAAGACTCAGTTGGCTGCGGAAGCCGCCGCTGACGGGGCCAGCGATGGCGCAAGCGCTTCCGGCGGAGCCGATCAAAAGGCTGTTTTGAATCGGCTCGAACGCATAGAGACCCTGCTCTCTCGTGGTGCCGTCCCGAATGCAACGGCAGCGGGTCTTGCTGCCCCGGGGGCTTCAGACGCGCCAGCAGCCCCTGTGAAGCCTGCCCCAACGGTGGCGGTGAACACGCAGCCCGTACCGACTACGCCGCCGGCTGTAACCGCATCATCAGGAGCCGCTGCCTCCAAAAAAGTGGCGGGACGATCTGACGAAGTGTCTTTCCAGCTCGCGCCGGGACAGGGTGCGGAAATCAAGCTCGTCATGAAGGAAGGCGCACAGGCCAAATTCAGCTGGGCATCGAAAGGCGGATCGGTCAACTTCGATACGCACGGAGACACCAAAGGAAAGTCCATCAGCTACGAAAAGGGGCGGGGCGTGGACGCTGATGACGGTGTACTGGAAGCTGCTTTCGACGGAAACCATGGCTGGTTCTGGCGCAATCGGAACGGTGCCACAGTGACCGTCACTCTAAAGACCAATGGGGACTACGCGGAAATTCGACGCGTTCTTTAACCGGCAGTCTACCGGTGGGCGGGAAATTTGCCGTTTCCCGTCCGCCACTTCGCCGCCATTCGCCTCTGCCCGCCTAGGCCGGCCGTGGCCGTATATCTGCCCGAAAGCGCCGCACCATTTTGTTCTCCGGTTGTGGCAGGGGCCACAATCAATCGGAAATCCCGTTCATGAACTCTCGCCGCTCTCAGGTGCGCCCAATCTCCGTGCAGTCTAGGAACCCATTAGCTACTTGGTTGACAGAAACGAAGGAATTCCTCTCCGCATTGGTCTCTAATCCTCTATCAATGGGCGCCGTACTGCCTTCAAGCGCTGCGCTTGCCGCTGCGATAACAGCGTCGGTGCAGCCGGGGCCCGGGAGAATCCTGGAGCTTGGATGCGGCACAGGCGTGTTCACCCGAGAGATCCTGCGGAAAGGTGTCTCGCCGGCAGGGCTCATCTTGGTAGAGCGGGACGCTACCTTGAGCCAAGGGCTGAAGGTCCAGTTCCCTGCCGCTACCGTACTTCAAGTGCTTGCTCAGGATTTATGTCCGGTCCAGTATCCCGAGCTCAAAGAAGTTTCGACCACGGTCTGCGGCTTGCCCTTGCTGAACATGAGCGGTCTAGAGCACGAGCGAGTTCTTCGGACGGTCTTTGATGTCATGGTGCCTCAGGGGGCTTTGTATTTGTTCACCTATGGATTTCGTTGCCCCGTCTCGCAATCGGTTCTCGACAAATTCGAACTATCTTTCAGTCTGGTCAGCTTTGTGGCTCGTAATCTCCCCCCGGCGTCCGTTTACCGAATAGCCAAGCGAACCTATGTGACACGAGGCGACGTCGCTGCTGGCTGTCCCGAAGGAGCTGGTCTGTAAAAGAGTGAGAGTCCAGGCGTGCCGAGCTTATGCGGGGGGGAGCGCTGGCACCAAATGCTCCAGCATGTTTCTGTGTATGATGCTTCCATCATGAGCAAAGCAAGCCCCCTACAGCCACACCATCATCACGATGCGGTCTCCAAGCGGTTAAAGCGAGCCGACGGCCATCTGCGCAGCATTTTGCAGATGATGGAAGATGGTAGGTCCTGTTTAGAGCTGGCCCAGCAGCTGCATGCTGTGGAGAAGGCCATTTCTCAGGCAAAAAAAGTACTGATACAGGATCACATCGATCACTGTCTTGAAAGTGCGATTGGGGCGGTCAGTGCGGAGAGTCAGCGTACAATCGACGAATTCAAGGAAATCACAAAGTATCTGTAGGCCTACATCCCCATGTCGCCGCTTTCGTGACTTAGTCTGGGACTTTCGAGGCGGCTTCCGCCCGTAGTCTTTCCACTTCAGCCTGATACTCCGGGCCATTTTTCAGGCGCTGGTACTCCGCATAGCTACGGCGATACGCCGGGCTGAAGACGTCGATTGGCCCCCGGCCGCGGTAGAAATGGTCCATGCCCGATCGCTGCCACATCGCTACGTCAGCCCGCACCTCTATCCGGCTTAACCCAGATCTTTCGGTTGGGGCGCTCGTGCACGCCGTCAGGACAGCTGCGTACGCCGAGACGAAGAGAATCCGTTTCATGTTCTAACTCCATGGGTCAATTTCAATGGCGGAGCAGGGGTAGGCGGTGTGATCGGTTGAGATAAGCCCTCGAAGCGGCGTCTTCTCCAGACATCAATCCAGGCGCAGTGACATTTACCGGCATCAAAAAAACACCGTGCACGCGGACGCCGACCTTCAGCTCTATCCATTGGCGCCGCTCAATTCGTGCCGTCTTGGGGTGGGGAAAACCAGTTCCACATAGACACGTTGGGTACCGTGGATAAAGTCAATCTGATCGAATTCGGCTTCCGCCTTTCTTCGCGCTGCGACGCCCATGTCAAAGAGGTCGAACGTCTGCCCTGCGATCTCGGTAAGCAAGGCTGCGACTGAATCCGGGGAGCGTGGGGGGACCACCCAGCCGTCGATGCCGCGGGTAATATTCTCGGGTAGGCCAGCGTACTCAGTGACGATCACGGGCTTTCCGCAGGCCATCATTTCACGGCATGCGAAAGAGATAGTCTCTACCCGGTGAGATAGAACAAAGCCCACATCGATCGCAGAAATGAACGGTCTAACGTCATCGAGTATTCCCACATAGCTAAATCGACCTTCCATGCCGAACCCTCGTATTTCCGCAAGGTCGGTGCTGGATATCGGGCCCCCTGCGACCGCTACATGGAAGCGCTCCCGCACTGCCAGAGGCAAGCGGGCAACAGCGCGGATCATGTCCATCCAGCTCTTGTACTCGCCCGTCCCTGCGTTACTTCCCAGCACGATGCGGCCAGCAAGCTCTTTGCCGAAGTAGCGCGCTCTCATACCGAATTTGTCCTTCCCGCTAGATGGGCGAAAGGCTCTCGTATCTACGCCGTTGAATACCGTGGATATGCCGGCGTTCGCGTATGCCGTCTTTGCGAGCTTCCTGCGGACGTGATCGCATACGGCAATCACGTGATCGGTGCCTAACCATGTACGGATACGCGCGCTCAGCGCAGATATGGGCTGATCGTTGTGCTTCGTAAAAACAATCTTTGGTCGTTGCTTTAAGAAAAGAGACGCCAAGATAACCAGCTTGTGATCAGCAGATCCGTTGACGTGTACTACATCGAAATTCTCGCGTTCGAGCAGGGCGCGCAGCTTTCTTGCCGGAGCGGGCATCCGGTAGATGCGAGATGAAAACTCTATGGGGTAAGTGCTGACATTCGGAATGTCCGCCGCAAGTCGTAAAAGTGCGCACCCTGGTGGCGCGGCCACACTGATAGAGTGGCGCCCCACCAGATTTTGCGCCAGGCGAGAGATGTATATGGCGTGACCGCTGACGTTGGGTCCGACATGAAAATTTGTGTAGAGAATCTTCATCATGATTTTCCTGGACTCAGTCCTTTGCTGCGCTCCTCTTGGAAGCGACAGCGTTTGGGGGTCAGTCTTTGTCGAGATCCCAGATCAGATGCGCGTCTATCTTTAGCTTGTAGGCCGCTTTCAATGCCTCGGCTTGGGCCGCCAATGCGCTGGCATTCGCTCCGGTGTCCTGACGTTTCGCGATCAGAAGGCTCTGCAGGTCGACCTCACCGAGGCTGTATGCGCGCTGCATCAACGCGGCGTTCTTCGATAGCATTTCCGCGTTCTGCCGAGCGACTTCGGCGGTTAACAAAGTTCCGCGGGCCGCAGCGATGTCGCTCGATGCTTCGACGTCTAGCTGGCGTCGCTTGAGTTCAAGTCCTTGATAAGAAACGTCTGCGCTGGCCGCCGCTTGATCGGCGCGCTGGATCCGCGCGCCTCCGGGGATAGGTATGCTGACGCGTACTCCCCAATAACGCTCGGCGCCGCCGCGTTCGGAGGCGGTATATAGACCGACGGTTGGATCGGGAACGCGTTCGGCTCGCGCCCGGGCCGCAGCCGCTTGTGATTGGGCCAATTGAGTCTGGACAATCTGAAGATCCTCGCTTGCGTCGATGATTCGAGTCCGAAGCTCGACATCATCCTGCGGCAATTTTTCAGGTAGAGGCAGTTCAGTCGGCTCGCGCTCAATGCCTGGGAAGCGCATGGACAGGCGGGACCACGCAATATCGCCAAGCATGGCGGCCTGGCTACGTTGTCGGTTCTGATCTGCCAGTTCGGCTTGCGCCAATCCCAGGTCCAGTCGCGAGGCGTCGCCCGCCTTTACACGTCTTTCGACAGCCTGCACACTTTTTTGCACGGTCTCATAGTTGGTCTGGGCAAGGCGATTTGCCGCCTCGGCGTGCAGCCAGTCGACCCAGAGCCTCATCAGCTCAGTGGCGGAGTTGTGTATTTGTGCTCGGTACTTGGCTCGAGCCTCGCTGAGCACGCCGCCGGCGAGCTCCCGATCCGCATTCGCTTTCCCGGGAAGACGAATCCCTCTGTCCACACCGATGTTCCATTCGTTGTAGTGCTCTCCGGTGTTCACATTCCGGCGCTGCGCGCTAACGGAAGGCGTCCATTCATAGGGAGAATCCTCAAGAATGCCGGCCGCGCTGCGGGCAACACGTAAGTTCGCGATCGCCGCGGCTACCGCCGGATCCTTGTTAAGCAGCTCGCGGACCTGCATCGTATCCGGCATTTTGACGCCGGGTTGCGCTGGCGATTTCCCTTGCGCAGGCATCGTTGCGACGAGCACAGCGGCAAAAATATAGGGCTTTATCATTTCTGCCCTCCGGACTGAGCGACCGCAGTGCGCCACATGAGCAATCCCGATTTTCCGAACGTGGCGCTAAGCCGTTCTTCTATTTCGTCTGCCTGCTGGTGATCGCATAACACGCGGATCTCTACGGCCGCCGCGCGTCCCAAGACCTGTTCCGCCTGGCTCAGGGCGCCAAAAGCGACTCCATGAGCGGCCGCAGTTTGGCGGATGAATACGGGCGACGGCTCCATCACGAGAAGAAGATCCTGTATGCCTTCTTCGACTGAAGGCGTGCAGAGAATGGTGAGGCAAGTTTCAAACATGGGCGTCTCCTCGCTTGCTGAACGCGAAGCGCAGGTAGAGGATCGGAAGGAGCAAGAGGGTGAGAGCTGTGGCGGTAATCAAACCGCCGATGACGACGATGGCCAGAGGGCGCTGAATCTCAGATCCAGGGCCAGTCGCAAACAACAGGGGAATGAGCCCGAAGGCGGTGATCGAGGCCGTCATCAGAACTGGCCGCAGGCGTCGTTTGGCTCCCTGCACTACCACTTCCCGCAAAGAAAGACCTTCCAGCCTCAACTGGTTGAAGTAGCTGACGAGAACGACACCGTTGAGTACGGTGATCCCAAGAAGCGCAATGAAACCCACAGACGCTGGCACCGACAGGTATTCGCCGGTAAGCCAGAGCGCAACGATGCCGCCTACGAGAGCGAACGGGATGTTGCTCAAGATGAGCAATGACTGCCGCACGGACCTGAACGTGGAGAAGAGCAGAGTGAAGATCATGCCCAGGGCCACGGGAACAACAACCGTGAGTCGAGCCGCCGCGCGCTGCTGATTTTCAAACTGCCCGCCCCAGGAAATCCGATAGCCGGTCGGCAACGGAACTTTGCTGGCCACCAGCGCCTTGGCCTCTTCAACGAATCCGACCAGGTCGCGGCCGCCGACGTTGGCGATCACGACGCTATATCGGCTGCCCATCTCGCGATCGATCTTGACCGGCCCGGCTTCGCGTTCCAACTTGGCGAGCGTTGATAAAGGCACCGTTCTGCCATCTGGCGTGGTTAGGCGCATGGCCGCAAACTCGGCGGGGGACATTCGGGTACTCTCTGGACCGCGGATGACGATTGGAGTTCGACGGTTGCCTTCGATTGCTTCGCCCGCACGTTGGCCTTCTATCTGAGCGCGAAGTGCATCCTGAATCGCCTCGACCGAGAGTCCGAACTGCCCGGCTTGCACCCGATCTACCTTCACCTGCAGATACTGCACGCCGTCGTTTTGAACCGTGTAAACGTCTTGGTTCCCGGGAACCGTTTTCAGTACCGACTCGACTTCTTGAGCGTAGCGATTGAGCTCATCCAAGTCAGGTCCATAGATCTTGACGGCAAGATCTCCACGAACGCCGATGATCATTTCGGATACGCGCATTTCGATCGGCTGCGTGAAGCTGTATTCGATGCCGGGCATGGGATCCAAGACCTTGCGGATTTCGTCCATGAGGGCTTCCTTGCTGCCCATACGCCACTCGTCCCGTGGCTTGAGAAGAAGGTACGTGTCGGTCTGGTTCAACCCCATGGGATCGAGCCCAATCTCGTCGGACCCGGCACGAGCCACGATGCCCGTAATTTCAGGTACCGAGGCCATCAGTGTTTGATGAATGCGCATATCCAGCTGGGCGCTTTCCTCAAGGCTGATCGAGGGCAGTTTCTCAATGCCGACAATGAGCTCGCCTTCGTCCATCGTCGGCATAAAAGTCTTGCCGACCTGGGTGTAGATGACTGCGGCGCCGAGCAACATTGCGATTGCGCAACCGGCAACGAGTTTCTGTCGCTTCATTACCCACTCAAGAGTGGGCTCATACAAGCCAAGTAGTTTGCGGGGCAGCCAAGGCTCGTGATGGCTGACCTCTTTCAACAGGTAGGAGGACAGAACGGGAATCACGGTGAGCGACAGAACCAGCGATCCTGCAAGTGCAAATACGATGGAGATCGCGACAGGTACGAAGAACTTTCCTTCAAGGCCTTGTAGCGTCAGCAACGGGAGAAACACCGTGATGATGATGAGAATGCCGGCGGTCACAGGAACGGAAACTTCTCTCACCGCTCGATAAATCGTATGGAGTCGCGGGACCTTTCCTGCAGTGGGATCACTGGCGATGCGTTGGACAATGTTCTCAACCACCACGACTGCGGCATCTACTAACATGCCGATGGCGATCGCCAGGCCCCCCAAGCTCATTAAGTTGGCGGACATGCCGAAAAAACGCATGAGGATGAAGGTGCTTAATGCTGCCAGCGGCAATACCAAGGCGACGGTAAGGGCGGCGCGCAGATTCCCAAGAAATGCGCCAAGCAGCACGATCACCAGCGCGGTGGCTTCGAGCAACGCTTTCGAGACGGCTCCCACCGCTCGATCGACTAGCAATGCACGGTCATAGAATGGCTTGATCGTCACTCCAGCAGGCAGGGTCGGTTGAAGCTCTGCCAGTTTTGCTTGGACGCCTTCGACTACGCGTTGTGCATTGGCGCCGGCAAGTCCTAAAACCAGACCCTGCACGGCCTCGCCCTTTCCGTCTTGGGTGACCACGCCGTATCGTGTGACGGTTCCAACTTTGACTTCGGCGAGATCTCCAAGACGCAGGGATTTGCCGTTTGCCGAAGGCACGGCGATTGCACGGAGGTCGTCTAAATCTCGAACATTTCCTTCGCTGCGAACCAGCAGCACCTCGCCGCCTTCGCCCAGGCGTCCGGCTCCGTCGTTGCGGTTGTTGGCGGAGACGGCGTCTCGTAGTTGCTCATTTGTGACACCAGCAGCGGCCATGCGCAGGGCGTCCGGCACGATTTCGAAAGCGCGTACTACGCCACCCAGTGCGTTGATGTCGGCTACACCAGGCACTGAGCGTAGTGCAGGACGGATGACCCAATCCAATAAGCTCCGTCGCTCGGCGAGCGATAGGGAGTCGCCCTCCACGGTGAACATGAACATTTCACCGAGGGGCGTTGTGATGGGGGCCATGCCGCCTTCGATGCCCGGCGGAAGATTCTCCAGAATCCCTCCAAGCCGCTCACTGACCTGCTGTCGCGCCCAATAAATATCGGTGCCGTCCTCGAAATCGATCGTCACGTCGACCAACCCGTACTTGGTCACCGACCGCAGGATGCGGGTGTTTGGTATGCCAAGCATCTCTACTTCAATTGGTACTGCGATGCGGTTTTCGACCTCCTCTGGCGTCATGCCCGCGGCTTTCATGATCACCTTTACCTGGGTACTCGATACGTCAGGAAAGGCGTCGATAGGCAGCCCTCGGTACGCATACCAACCGGCTCCGGAGAGGATCGCGACCAAGATCAGGATAAAGAGCCGCTGCGAGAGCGAGAACTGAACGAGGCGTTGGAGCATCACTCCTTCTCCCCATTCTTCAACCAAGCGCCCTTCAAGGCCACGACCCCTGCTGTCGCTACCTGATCGCCATCCTTCAGGGCGCCGGACACTCGCGTAACGTTCCCCGCGCTCGCCAGCAATTTGACAGGGCGAGCTTCAAAACCGTCCTTGCTTCGAACAAAGACATATGCGTTCTTTCCGTCATGCGCGATGGCAGCAAGTGGAATACTCCATCCTTTCGGTCCTTCGCTCGATGCAAGCTCTGCGCTCAGGACCTCGCCAGGACGTAGGGGCGTGGCCGATTTTTCGACTTCGGCGCGCACGATAACGGTCTGCGACCCGGCGTCTACGATTGCTGCGCTGCTAATAAGGCGGGCCGTTACTTCACGCCCTTGGACGGTCACCTGGGAACCTTCCGTCCACGACACGAGCTCCGTCGCCGGCACTTGAATCTGCAGCCACAGTATTTCGGCGCTGGAGATTTCCGCAAGGGGCGATGTCGTGTCGACCCGTTGACCCGGGCGCGCGGTGATCGCGTTGACTACGCCCTTGTGGCCAGCGCGCACCGTAAGCGTCGATTGGGGCGCGGCCGATTTCTCAAGACTTTGTATCTCGGACACTGTCATGCCAGTCAAGCGCAACGCAGCCTGAGCCTGCAGCAGAGCCGCTTCTGCCTCACGGAGGGCGGCATTAGCTTCCTGAACCCGTCGTTGCGGAATGATGCCCTCGGCATACAGGCTGCGTTCACGCTGGAAATTCTGGCGCGCGAGCGAGGCCTTGGCCCCGTTCTGGATCATGTCGAGCTGAAGTTGGCCGTATTCGCTGCTCGCGACGGTGAGGAGCGGCGTTCCTTCGTCTACCGCTTGGCCGGGTAGCGCGAGGATCTGTGTAAGAAGACCTGAAACTGGCGAACTGATGACCCGGTCGGCATTGGACGGCAGCACGACCTTAGCGGGATAAGCCGTCTTAACTTGCGGCGAAGCCGAGGACAACGGCAATAACGTGATCCCGAGTGCGGCAATCTGGTCGTCCGCGACAACGAAGGCGGCCGGTCGATCTGCCGCGAATGCGGCTGAATACACGAACAGGCAGCCGACAAGGCACAAGCGAGCGCGGCGGCGCGCCGTGGCCGATAGGTTTTTCATGAGACTCTCTAAGGCGCCAGACAGGCGCAGCAACGCTCACGCGGCTTCTTGTCGCCGCGAGCGAATTGAACAATCAGCCCTTTGCGGGCATGAAAATCAGAGAGGGAGTGCGCTGCGAGGAGGACGCAGCGGCGGCGCAATGGCCAAGCTCGGCACTTGTGGTCGTGCGAGCGATGGGAGCGCCGTTAGGTGGGGTAGAAGAAGTGTTTGTGCAACTGCCGGCACAAGGCCAAAGGGATGGTGAGACGCTTCGTGTAGAAGCTGGTGCTGCGTGTCGGTAAGCTGGCCCGGCGCCGCCTCTTCGCCGGCATGACGCTCGGCGTCCGACAGCACAAGAGTCTCTCCATGACTGTCGCTATGAGTTACCCAACCTGTTCCCCAGCCGAGCAGTACCGTGCTCGCCAGCATTGCGGCAAACAGCAGTAAGGAAACGGCCTTTTTGATGGGAAGGGGCATAGAACGGGAAGCGGTGCTCCGAGATTCGTCTAACGCTGTAGGCCGAAAATCGGGTTAGATCTGGCTCAGATCTTATCCTGGCGGGGGGGATGGGGTCAACTTACAATTTCGTAAGAGTTTGGGTCCGAAACGGGAGCCTATCCGCCTTCTCCCGGGGGCAGCATGGTCGCCGACCCCGGGCCTTTCAAGCTTCAATGGCAGTGCGAGCCGCCATTTTTGTTGTCTCGGTGGCAACCATTCTTATCGGTGCCGCCGCTATGTGCCAACGCGGATACCGAGACCAGCATAGCGATAACAGCCAAAGCGAGCTTCTTCATAATCGATCTCCTCTCTAGAGCAGTCCCCTATGGACGGCAACTAACATTTAATCATGTTTGTATAGAAAAGATACGAAAACCGAAATCGTCGGCAAAGTCGCTGTCGCTACTTGGGACGGTCAGGCCACCGGCGGTGATCATCGTCCACGATGTATTCATGCGAATGATCTTCGGTCGCTCCATGTTCGTCGACCGTAAGGTGCGGGTGACCTGGATCGAGGTCTGGATGCTGGTGTTTGACCCGGTCCGGATCGTGCGATGGCCAGATCGCCGCCGCGACGGCAACGGCTGCGCACGCAACACCGCCCATGATGAGGAATGTTGTGTGAGCGCTGGCGTTGGCACTTAGCCAACCCGCAAGCGGATATGTGACGAGCCAGCAGGCGTGCGACAACGCGAACTGTGCTGCAAAAAGCGCAGGGCGATCCTCTTGATGGGCTGAACGCCGTAGCAATCGGCCCGACGGCGTCTGAGCGAGTGAGTAGCCTAGCCCCAACGCTACCCACAAGGGCAACAGCCCACCATATGACGTCACGGCCATGCCGCCCAATAAGCCAACTGCCAGGACGGCGGCACCCGCCAACATGGCACGCCTGTCGGGGACGCGCTCCAGAATGCCTGGAAGCGTTAAAGCCGCCACCATGGAGCCGGCGCCAAACGCCGCGAGCGCCCACGCAGTTGCGTGTTGCGTGAGTCCATAGTGCCCTTGCACGAGCACCACAGTGTTGACGATTACCATTGAGCTGGCGGCAGCGACGGCCACGTTCAGTGCCAGAAGGCCGCGAAGACGCGGGGTGGCCAGATAAATGCGCAAGCCGCGCGTTGTCCGTTCGGATATGCCGCGGGGGGGAGGGGTTTTCGCTTTGGGCAGCACGACCGAAACCACAAGTGCGGCCGAGGCCAGGAAACCCACCATGGTGCCCCAAAACAGGCTGTGAAAGCTCACGACAGTCAGCAGAAGTGCCGCCAACATTGGGCTGGCGACACTCTCCAGGTCATACGCTAGCCGGGAAAGCGAAAGCGCCCGTGTGTAGTCTGCCTCTTTTGGCAACACGTCCGGGATGGTGGCTTGGAAAGTCGGCGTGAATGCCGCAGACGCGGATTGGAGCAGAAATATGAGGATATAGATCTGCCACGTTTGCGTGACAAAGGGAAGCGTCAGCGCGACGAGGGCGCGTACAAGATCCAAGGCGACCAACATGGCTCGTCTGGGCAGGCGCTCAGCGAAGGCAGCCGCGATAGGCGCGACGCCGATGTAGGCCAGCATCTTGATTGCCAGTGCGGTGCCCAGCACCTCGCCAGCGCTGGCGCCCGCAAGATCGTAGGCCAGTAGACCGAGAGCGACCGTGGCGAGGCCGGTGCCTACCAACGCAACCACTTGCGCGGTGAACAAGTGGCGATACGTTCTGTTGGCAAGGATGCTTAGCATTCTTGTTCCTTGATTCAGTTAATCCTACGCATGCAAGGCGCGCATGCCGATCCAACCGTTCAACCCCACATAGATGCCGACGGCGATGATCAATATGCTGGAGAGATACGGGGCACGACGCGCCACTGTGGAGAACCAGCTGTACCGTTTTGTCGCATGCCGTACGCTCAAGGCCGCAACGGCGCCGACCGTGACCAGCGTGATCGCCAAACCGATGGAAAAACACAGCACGAGAACTGCGCCCAACGTGAATTCCTTGAGTTGCAGGCACAGCAACAGCACGGTGATTGCGGCAGGGCAGGGAATGAGCCCGCCCGTAAGTCCGAACAGCGCGATCTGCCAGTTGGTGACGTTCTTGTCCGCAAAGCGACGCCGGATGTCGTTCGCATGCGCCAATTGGTGAGCGTCTTGAAAGCCTTCTCCTGTCACGTCCAACCCACGGAGCTCCTCGTGAATGTGGTCGTGCTGATGGGCATCGTTTTCGACAAAGGCAACGTCATAGCTGTGCGCATGATGTCCGTGGCTCAAGGTCAACCGCGCCATGAACTGATGGGGTTCCGGAATCTGGTCGACGGACTCCAGGTATCCGCCATGATCGACAAAAGCAAAACTCTGTACCGAGCCATCCGGACGTTCTATGGAGACGTTGACGTCGGCGGCGCGCCACGCTTGCCCATTGAGGGCCCGCAAACGCCAGCGCGGTGGGACTCGGTTTTCGAAGACCTCTAAAACTACCCGGCCATGGCCCGTGTCGATTTCCCGATGCGCTTCGCCATGAGCATGCGCCTCGTGCGAATGACCATGATCGTGGTCGTGGGGATCGTTCGCGTGTTGTTCGCGCCAAGTGCGCCAGAACATCCAGGCGGCAATCAGCACGATGATCAACCCTGATGCCAGCTGGAAGTAGGGTTCCAGGCCTTCGGCATCTACACCCTGCCACAAGTACATCCCTCCAAGCCCGATTCCCCACACGATCAAGGTGTGCGAGATGGTTGCTGTGACCCCAAGCAACACGGCTTGGCCAACCGTTCCTCGTATTGCGACGATGAACGCCGCCATCATCGTTTTGGAATGCCCGGGCTCAAGGCCGTGCAACGCGCCAAGAAGTATGGCGCTTGGAATGAACAGCCACGCGTGAGAGGCGCCCTGCGCGAGGAGGTCGGAGAATGACAGCATGGTTGCTTCCGCTAGAGGTACTTCGTGATTTCTTTGAACTCGTCGATGGTGCGCCGACGTTCGTCGTTGAGTTCGCCCACCGCATCTTCCAGGCAATGGTCAATGTGGTCTTGAATGAGAACTTTCTTGGCCTGGGATATCGCCTTTTCGACCGCGTGCAACTGCTGGGCAAGGTCCAGGCAGGGACGATGCTCTTCGATCATCTGCAAGATGCTCCGCAAGTGGCCTTCGGCGCGCTTGAGTCGCTTCGCGATGGCGTCATGGTGGTGGTGAGGAGTCGATGTCGTCATGCACCGATAGTATCCCCCTAGGGGGGATATGCGGGCAAAAACCATGACTAGTACGAGGGAACTGTTGCATTGGCGCACGAATATTATTTTGTCGATATATCTACATTTATGTAGCGTCTATAACTTCTTGGATGTACGCTTCGCTCATGAACTGGCTAACTCTCGTCCTCTCCTTGCCTACCGAAAACGCTACGGCGCGCATGCGCGCCTGGCGCGCCTTGAAGGCATGTGGCGCCGCTGTTTTGCGCGACGGTGTCTACCTTCTGCCTAGGCAGGACGGCGACGACACCTTGGCCACCATAGGGCGCGAAGTGCGAGACAACGGGGGCACGGCCCATCTGCTTCAAACAACGATGGATGTTGACGAGGAAAGCGAGTATCAGGCGCTTTTCGACCGCTCGGCGGACTATGCCGAGCTGATGAAGGAGGCCGCGCAAGTGCATAGCTTGTTGACGCCCGACAGCGCCATGGACACGCTCAAGCAAACCCGCAAGCTGCGCAAACGGTTCGTTCAGATTGCGGCCATCGACTTTTTCCCTGCCGAAGCCCAGCGGCAAGCGGATGCCGCGCTGAAAGAGTTGGAAGAGGGGGCGAATCGTGCGCTGTCGCCCGACGAGCCCCATGCGGCGAACGGGGCGATTCCTCGCTTGTCGGCCGCTGAATACCGGGGCCGCCACTGGGCCACGCGGGCGCGCCCGTGGGTGGATCGGTTGGCTAGCGCCTGGCTGATTCGGAGGTTCATCGACCCGGACGCCCGTTTTCTATGGCTTCAATCGCCAGCGGATTGTCCGGACGACGCACTGAGCTTCGACTTCGATGGCGCGACCTTTTCCCATGTCGGCGTCAAGGTGACGTTCGAGACGCTCTTGGCTGCGTTTGGCTTGCAAAGTCGGGCGCTGGACCGGTTGGGATCGATCATTCATTACCTGGACGTTGGTGGCGTGCAACCCGCGGAAGCTGCAGGCGTGGAGCAGGTCTTGGCTGGCTTGCGCGAGACGATCACTGATGACGACCAGTTGTTTGCCTTAGCCAGTGGCATTTTTGACGGCTTGGCGGCCAGCTTTGCAAAGGGGGCAGGAAATGAGTAGCCGATTGCAAGAGGCAGGGACGCCACCTTTGGAAAGCTCGGTTCCCATGGAAGCGCCACAGCCCGTGAGCTTTCGTCAGGCGCTTTGGTTCTGGTTGAAATTAGGCTTCATCAGCTTTGGCGGGCCCGCTGGGCAAATCGCCATCATGCACACCGAACTGGTGGAGCGGCGTCGTTGGATCAGCGAGCGCCGGTTTCTGCACGCGCTGAACTACTGCATGTTGCTGCCCGGTCCAGAAGCCCAGCAGTTGGCCACCTATATCGGATGGCTGCTGCACCGGACCTGGGGGGGAGTGGTTGCAGGGGGCCTTTTTGTGCTTCCCTCGCTATTCATTCTGATCGGATTGTCATGGGTATATGTGGCTTGGGGCGACGTTCCCGTCATCGCTGGACTGTTCTATGGGATCAAGCCAGCCGTCACGGCCATCGTCCTGCACGCGGCGCACCGGATCGGCTCACGCGCACTGAAGAATCCCGTTCTTTGGAGCATCGCGGCGGCGGCTTTCGTGGCCATCTTCGCTGCGAATGTGCCATTCCCGCTGATCGTCGCAGTGGCGGCATTGGTCGGCTTCGTAGGCGGCAAGAAATGGCCCGAGTACTTTCGAACCGGCGCGCGGCATGGCTCAGGCGCCTCAGGTTTCGGCCCCGCGTTGATCGATGATGACACCCCCACGCCCAGCCATGCCAAGTTTCGTTGGCCGCGGTTGGCGGCCATTGCTGGAATAGCGGCATTGATGTGGGGCGTGCCCATGGGTGTACTGACCGCTGTGTACGGTTGGCATGGTGCATATACGCAGATGGGCTGGTTCTTCACGAAAGCTGCATTTCTTACTTTCGGCGGCGCTTACGCAGTGCTGCCGTACATCTATCAAGGTGCCGTGGACACCTATGCGTGGCTTACACCGATCCAGATGATCGACGGTCTGGCGCTGGGCGAGACCACCCCAGGTCCGCTCATCATGGTGGTTGCTTTTGTCGGATTCGTCGGCGGGTACGCCAAAGCACTATTGGGCCCGGAGACGCTGTTCCTGGCAGGCACGGTGGCTGCGACGATCGTCACCTGGTTCACCTTCTTACCGTCGTTCCTGTTCATTCTGGCCGGTGGCCCACTGGTCGAGGCGACAAAGGAAGACCTGAAGTTCACCGCGCCACTCACTGCGATCACCGCGGCGGTTGTCGGTGTCATTCTCAATCTAGCGGTGTTCTTTGGCTATCACGTCCTGTGGCCGGAGGGCTTGGCAGGACGCTTCGAACTGGGCTCGGCGTTGATTGCGCTGGGCGCCGCCATCGCGCTGTTTAAGTTCAAACGCGGTGTGATCGAGGTCATTGCGGCTTGCGCCGTCATTGGCCTTATCCTGAAACTCACCCTATGAGGTGGTGCCATGAAATGGATTACGCGGGAGCATCCGAAGATTGACCGTATAGCCTGTCCTTGGCTGATTAGCCGGTACATCGATAAAGAACCCGAGTTCCTGTATGTCCCGGCCGACCGCGTGCTGAGCGAGGCCGAAGCAACGGGAGCTGTGCCGTACGACATCCCAGGAGTGACCCTGACGCACGTCGGGGAGCGATGCAGCTTTGACACATTCCTGGATAAATACGAACTGCACGACGCAAGTCTTAAGGACTTGGCGGTGATCGTACGCGGGGCGGATACCGACAGATTGGATCTTGCGCCCCAATGCGCCGGTCTTCTGGCCGTATCGCTCGGGCTGTCTCGGAATTTCCCTGACGACCATCAGATGCTCGAACACGGCATGGTGGTCTACGACGCTTTGTACGCTTGGTGCCGCCACGCGCGCGGCGAAACACACACTTGGAACTATGCGTCCGAGAGTGGTAGAGCGGCCTAACGTGTTAGGCGCAATAGCAAAAGGAGAGTCATCATGGAACTGTTGGCAAAGCCGCTCCTCGTGGATTCAGAACGGATCTCTGGGCTGAGTGGAAAGCTTGTGCGCAGCCACTATGACAACAACTACCTGGGCGCGCTGGCACGATTGAACGCTATTAGGAAAAAAATGAAGGAGTCGCGTTGGGAATCAACGCCGGCCTTTTCGCTCGTGGGCGCCAAGCGAGAGGAGTTGCTCGCAGCTAACTCCGTGTTTCTGCACGAGGCCTACTTTGAAGTTCTAGGAGGTGATGGGGTACTCCCCGCAGGAGGGCTTTCCGTCGCATTGGAGCGCGATTTTGGGTCTGTCAATCAGTGGAGCGCTGAATTCACCTCTCTGGCAAGAGCGATGAGTGGGGGATCCGGTTGGGCGATCCTCGCGTGGTCCTCGCGTGACGCCAAGTTGGTCAATCACTGGGCCGGTGATCACACCCAGCTATTGGCTGGTGCATCGACATTGCTCGCACTAGACATGTACGAGCACGCCTATCACATCGACTTTGGTGCGAAGGCAGCTGCCTACGTCGACTCATTTATGGCCGAAATCCAATGGCGTGTCGTCGCTTCACGGTATGCCCGGGCGATAGACGAAGCGAGCTTAGGGATGGAAATCCAAGCATCCGAAGCAGCGGCGGTGGACGCAATCGCAATTCTGGACGTGCGACGGCGCGCGGTATTTTCCCTTTCTTGCGAGAGGGTTGCGGGCTCTGAGTGGCAAGACCCTGCGCAGCCTACGGAATGGATGCGCAATTTCGACAAGTCCGGGCCTGTCGTGGTCTATTGCGTACATGGCCACGAAGTCAGCCGAAGCATCGCGTTGGCGCTCAACGCAAGGGGTATCCCTGCGCGGTATCTCGTGGGAGGGATCGAAGCATGGCGAGAGGCTGGACTGGCTATGACGAATGAAAAGAAGCATCCGGCGGACTGACCGCAAGATCGCGAATGCCGGGAGTTGGCCGAGCCTAGTCCCGGAAACTACGCGCATGGGGCCCGAAACCCCAGTAGCAAACCTGGACTCTAGTGCTGAGGCGAATGTCCGATTGTGGTTGTGCATTCAACCGGTCGTTGCAACTGATTGTTGAAATCGTTGTGCTGGGCTGTCGTAACCCAGGGTCTTCCTCGGACGCTCGTTCAGAGCTCTAGCAATTTCATTGAGCTTAGCTTGCGGGTAGTTGCTAAGGTCAATTCCTTTCAGCAAGGCGGGCCGTTCAAGTTTTACGGAGATATAACGGATCGACCGGCCGCAGACCAGCCCCCGCGAAATCTCCTCTCGATCAGCTAGCGTCAGCGCCAGACGAGAACGGCATCGTGATGCTGGCTGAATGCCTCCCGTCTCTGAAAGGATCCGCTGAATAGATGAGTGAATTCGACCAAATAGCTGAGCAATCTGCTGAAGCGATTCGCCCTTGCGCCAGCGCTCCCACATGAGGAGTCTCTGATCTTCCGTGTAGTAGATTCGAGGTCTTTGCTTCATGTGCAACACTCTCTCTGCTTGCGCAGCCTCTAGTGTGTTGCAACGACCGATTGAATGCACAGTCGCGAGCAGACCCCGTGTACGCCCGCTCTCGACCCGAATCGGTCACTCAGAGACCCTACCAGCGCCAGCAGTACGAACACCAGCACAAAGCCCGCCAGGTCCATCCAGGCGATACGGGCGGACCGATGTATGCCTGGGCCTGCTGCAGGGTCACGTCGCGATGAAGCCACGGTCACGCCAGCGATCGGCGACGAAGTCTTCGAAGTCGTAGCCCTCGCCGAGCTCCAGTCTGTCGGCATGGTCGCAGACGATGATTTGCGGCTTGTTGCCGACCTCCTGTGCCGTGTCATCACAGAACTTGGCCAGGACGGTGAACATCTTGGCGACGGTATTCAAGTCGTCATCGGCCGTCGAGATGCGTGTGTGCGTGTCCACAGGCGAGTTCGCGGCGCGTGTCGAGGGCTCGTCCGCAGTCGTTTCGGACTGTGGGCTGCCGGGCGCGCTGGCGGCGTCCTGGTTCGCACGCAATTGGGCTGCATTAAACTCCTTTCCGTAGTCGGCGGAGGGAAAGTAAACCTGCGTCGGTTGGTCGAGAAACAGCACGGGCGGCAGCTTGCAGTCGGCGTAGGCCGCAAACTGGTAGTGCAGGGACAGGAACAGCGTCAGGTGCGAATACAGCCAGTTCGCGCCACTGCCCATCGACCGCAGGAAGACTTTCTTCTCCGGCGCGCCGTTTACCCCCGGTGTCTCATGCCATAGGTCGAAGGAATCGATGTCGAACTTCAGGGATCCATTCTTGTAGGAGTCCTCGAAGTCGAAATGTGTGCCAACGATCTCCAGGCGCCGGTTGATGTTGCGTTGCAAGGCCAGCAGCCGGGGCGCAACATCGAGCAAAGCCTTCTTCGATTTCAGGTCCGCTACCCGGTCCTGGAGCAACTTCACCAACTCCGTGGTTTCCGTGGGCGGACTCTCGATGCGGCGCTCAATGGCAATTTCCAGCTTGATCTTGGCTTTCTGCGCTGCCGCATCGACAGACTTCGAGCGCTGCAGGCGGTCGGCCTCCTGGTCCAGTGGACGCAGTGCGTTTTCGACCTGCCGCAAGGCCTTGCGCGCCTTCTTGAGTTGCTCGTCGATGTCCCGACGCTCCTGGCCAAAGCCCTCGCGGGCATAGGCCGAGACCTTCAGCTCGCCGTTGAGCCAGTGGATGGCCGCCGAGAGTCTGTTGGCCTCATCTTCGGCGGCCTCCGAGGGTGACGCACAGACCGGGCACACGGCATGGTCCAGATGGGTTGCCCTCGGGATGGGCAGATCCGTCATGGCACCGGCGAATCCCTCGACTTGCTGTGTCGAGACGTCGAGCAGGTAGCGCGTGTTCAGGGCCTTCTGGATCTCGGCCATGATCTCGGCCTTGCGTGTGCGCAGTTCCTTGCGGGTCGCGTCGAAGGTATCGGACTGCCCATCGACCGTGACGGCGATGCCGGTCAAGCGTTCGAAGGCCTGCGCCGGCTGCATCCAGATTTCTTCGGCGGTCAACTCTGTCAGCGGCGTGCCCGCCAGGGCGTGGAACTCACGCAGGTGGCCTGCCATCTCTTCGATGCCGGCCGATTTGATCTGCTCCTGCTTGGGGATGACGGCCAGGGCACGCTTGAGCTCGGTTTCTGCTTCGGCGAGTTTCTTGGCCAGGTCGAAATAGTCCTCTCCCACGATCCCCATGAAGATCTTGAAGTGATCGATGGCCTGTTCGCGTTTTCGCTTTTCGTCGAAGCGGTAAAAGATCGCATGCCGGTTGGCCACCAGGTTTTGATGCTGGAGCATGAACGAGGCAAAACTACGGATGGAAGGCGTCGGGCTTTTCTGACCAATGAGCTGCTTCTGCAGCGGGTCGGTGTCGATGTCGTCCATGGTGACGCCGAAGTAGCGCCCCAGGCTCTTGGAGAATTCGATCCGGCTAAGCTGGTATTGCGCGGTGAAGAAGTTGACCACGTCCTTGACGTAGGCCAGCACATGCCTGGCCTGCTCGCCACTGACTTCTCGCAGGAAACATTGGTTGGCGTTGTCTGCCCTGCGGCCGGCGACGACCGCCATCCCGGAAAAGCGCCATACGGTGAAAAATATCTTCGCCCGCTGGGTGATGATGCCTTGCGGAATCGTGTCTTCTGAGCTGCCCATGCAGTAATCGAAGATGTCGAGAATGGCACTTTTGCCCTTCGAAGATTTGCCGGTAATGATATTCAAGCCTTGCTTGAACTTAACGCTGTGCGCCTCATTTTCCTGGTCGATCACGCCGATATATCGGACATAACATTTCATAGCGACTTCAATCCCAGCATTCTATAAATGGTCACGACGCTTTCACTCCTGAATATCATGGCGAGCTGACGCGCATAACGCAGCATCTTGGGGTCTGCATTCTCCGACTGCCGGTTTTCGCTGGCGAGAACCGACAGGTCGTCGTTGAGTTGAAGGCTTTCATCCGCGCGCAGTATCAACAGGGCCTTGTTGGTGATGGGCGCATATTCCGAGATGCGAAGCGCCAGACCGACCAACCGCGAAGAGTCGGATGTCATCGTCCGGATCGAGCTGGTTCGATTGGCGGTATGCAAATACTCCTGCATCGCGGGAAACGACACCAGGGGAAGAACCAGATAGCTCAGCAGGATGTCTTTCTCCATCGGCTCCCAGTTCAGGTAGAAGCTCTGGATCACCGGCGCCAGCGCAAAGGCATTGCGATGCAGGATATAGAGATGATCGGCGGCGGTATCCATCATTCCCAGAGTTTCCAGTGAAATTCATCGTCCTTGTTTTCGGGGGGCTCGTCTGCCAGCATGTGATAAATGCCATTGCGAAATTCCGGCATGGTGTTGGCCATGGCGCAAAAAGGTTCCGTCGGAGCTTTCATACGTGCCAGGTAGAACTTGAGTGACGCCTTCTTGAGGGCCGCGTCGTCCTGCAGCCCGTCGCAATCCAGAATGGCGGCTTCTCGCGCCACAAAATGGTTGCTGCGGTGGTTGTGGAGGTAAAGGTCGAGCGAGGGCTTTATGGGAATCTGATCCTTGAAGAGCCCGGAAATCGTGTCCTGCGCAAACAGGCGGTGCAGGGCCGCGTGCTTGAGATATTTTTCGCCCTCAATCTCGAGGATCTTCCTGGCGAAGAGCATGGGCCTGATTTCGTCGAGATCGACTTTTTCTTCCAGCGGTCGGAGATCCCTCAAAGGGAACTCTGCCGGATGCTTCATGCACGAGGCGTTCAGAGCCGTCAGCTTGGCGGTGAACGCCTCGTGGGTGATCTTCCAGCCGTTCAGGACGAGTTCGGTGCTGAACATGAAGCCCAGCAAGTCGTCCAGATACTGCTGCTGCAGTGACGGTCGTATGGCTTTGAGGTAGCGGGTCTTGTAGCTGTCGATGCGCTCTGGCAGAGCGTCTTCGCCCGGGATGATGAGCATGCGTTCCAACACCTCCATCAGCGCCGCGCGGTTCTCGGGCGCTAGCACCTCCTGCTGCAGTGCCCGCGCCTTGGGCGGCTTGCGGGCCGTAGTTTCAGCAGTTTGGATGGTCTCGTCCTGAGGCTCGGGTGGCTCCTCCATTTGCGTCCGCGGTACGCCAGCCCCGTCGCCGCCGATCTCCTGCATGCGCTCAAGCCGCTGCACAGCGGTCAGGATGTTCCAGTCCTTGAGGCGGCTCTGGGCTCCGAACTCCTGAGTCGTCAGAAGCACCAGGGACTTGTAGCTGCTGCGGTCAAACCGCTCATGCAGCCAGTTCCGGATCGTGTTCCAGAAGTTCTGGTGGCTGTCGGTCAGCTTGTCACGGTAGTGCTTGACCTCGATCTGGGTCTTGCCCGGCACGGTGACATCGCCCATGGCTTCAATCCACAGGCACTCCCCGGGCATGAGGTCGTGGCACTGTTCTACGGCCACGAGCAACTGGTACTGCAGCGCTACGAAAAGTACTGTTGCATCGACTGGCAGAGCTTGCGTATCGGGCTGCAGCTGTTCGGACGGAGGTGGCATGTGCTGTGTCGGCTGCAACTCGAAGTCTCCTGTTTCCTCTATCTCTGGCGGCTGGGTTGATGAGGCATGCCCGCAATCACCATCCGGCGCGGCCTGCATAGGTCAAGAAACGGACAGTGCTGGCATTGAATTTTGCCATGTAAATAGAATGTATCGGAATACTGGGGCTGCATCCAGCGGCCAGGGCCGACGTCTTCGCATTCTCACCGCCATGCTTGCGCGTCGACGTTGACCGTCGAAGAGGTGATCATAGGCAGCTGTGGGCACACCCCGGGCGGCGAACGTGGAACAGTTGCTGTACAAGACTGTCAGATTTCCGTCTATTCAGAAATCTCAAGAGCATTGTCGACCTCGATGCCAAGATAGCGGACGGCCGACTCGAGCTTGGAGTGGTCAAGTGGCAGCTGAACAGCGCGAAGATTCTTGGTCCTGCGATATATGAGCGTCGCCTTTGTGCGGCGCATTGAATGAGTGCTGTAGTCCGCCGGATCCAGGCCCAGTTGTTCGACCCAATGTTCCAGGATTCTTGCGCACTGGCGGGTACCAAGATGGGGAGAGCTGTGCAGCCTGCAGGGGAACAAGAAGTTGTCGGACTTCAGGCCCGCAGCCTTGATCCACTTCTGAAGCGTGTCGCGCGTGGTCGCGGTGATCTCGAACTGCACTGGCCGCTGCGTCTTGTGCTGCATGACGACTGCGCGTGAAGCGACCTGATCGCCATAGCAAACGTCGCGGACTCTGAGGGAGACAAGATCACATCCGCGTAGCTTGCTGTCAATTCCGAAGTTGAGCAACGCGAGTTCTCGCGCCCGGCTCTCCATCTGAAGGCGTACGCGCAGCGCCCAGATGTCTTTCGGCTTGAAGGGTGCCTTCTGTCCGACGATCTTGCCCTTGTTCCAGGGATCGCGGTGAACAACCGGGGCAGTGACTTCCATGATGGTTTCCCACCGAGTGAATAGGTCATGAATATGCGCCTTCTCGCTGCCACTGTCCACGAGTGACCACGCTGGCTGCATCAGGTCTTCAGATATGGGTGGCGAGCCCGGTTGCTCTTAAGTGTCCGCTCTTCCTGGCAGCCGTCATTCATGGGAAGGCGGGGCCGACCGGCGGCTCACAGCCTGAAGCCGTCGCCCGGAAGTCTGCCATGGCTGACCGTTTCTGGCCGATTGCAGACCTTTCGGTCTGTTTAGCCGCTAAACACCCCATTCAAAACACGTTTATCCGGACCCGTGGATATGTGGATGATCGCTTCGCGACCGCCCGGCTCGCTGTGCTCGGCCCCTGGACAACCGCTGATGGACAAACGGTGGACAGGCTCCGCCTGACCACGCGCTTGACCACAGGGTATGCCCACCGGCTACCCGCGCTTCTCCCACATACCCACCGGCCCCCATCGACCATCAATTGGAGCTAAAAATCGAAACCGGCTCCGGCGAGGTATTGAGTGCTATGTATTTCGCGCCGATCACGGGCAG
The DNA here is from genome assembly GCA_963530045.1 of uncultured Achromobacter sp. Lineage (GTDB taxonomy): Bacteria > Pseudomonadota > Gammaproteobacteria > Burkholderiales > Burkholderiaceae_B > Achromobacter. Next base: position 2,853 of record CAUSDE010000003.1, on the reverse strand, counting down.
CCTGCCGCGTCGGCCTGAAGCCGGTGCAGTTCATCGGCGATTTCGTCCAGTCTCGTGCGCAGCGCCGCCAGCTCAGGGGAAGCAAGATAGACCGAATCTAACGACTGCGTATTGAGCGCACACGCCGTCGTAAGGAGAACATTCATTAGTTCCTACAAGGTGATGCTTGGATCCATTGCATCCACCAGCCCTGGTAGTAACGTCGACCGTCGATCTCTTCAAAGCCGCAGACCATCATGCCTCGGTCCGACGAGAACGTTAGCAATTCCGGCTGTAGAAGGTCGGGGATTGCGCCCTTGGCGGTCGCCCCGAACTTTTGAAGGCCGTCCATGGTCATGACGCGGATGTACCGCTTCATGTCATCGCGCATGATCGAGTACATACGGACCGTGCCGGTGATCGCCGGAGCAGGGTCTCGGTCGGGACGTTTTACACCGAGGTGGTGGGTACGAGTAACAGTGCAAAGCATGATGCGCGGGGGGAAGGGTACTGTATTTATATACAGTATAAATTGAATGCGGCTGGTCCTTGTGATTGTTGGGGCGACCGCCTTGTCCGGCCATGCTGGCCGGTCAGTCCGTGACTTGGCAACGCTGGTCCAGAGCTTCGGCGACGGAAGTGCCACGCCAACCGATTTTTCAGTCATACCTCAAAATGTTGCATCCGTTGACCCAAGCGCGCTGAATTCGGGAAACTGAGTGAACCGTCTCTCGGAGAACCATCATGCATAGCGTTGTGGAACTGGGCGCGATGGCCGCGCGCTGCGGCGAGTCGATATTGTCTTGCCCCTTCTTGAAGGCCCACAATATGGCGGGGCATAGCGGGCAGCCAATTCATGAGTGGCAGGCGGCTGTGGACGCCTGGGAAGCGGGATGGCTATCCGCTCAGGATGATGTTTGCGGTCCACAGCAGGCGTCACGTGTCCTTGATGATTTCCTCCCGATAGGCTTCCGCACGCGCCAGCGTTCGATAGAACATCGCGCCGACGTCTAAGAGGCGGTCGAGTTCTTCGGCGTCCAGCTTCCCGCTGCATTTCTCTAGGCAGAAGGCGTATTCATTTAGGATGTCCGCCCAATCCCCGAAATGGCGTGGAGGTGTGGAGCGAAGGATCATCTTTGCAAGATATTCATCTGAGTTCATCGTCATCTCTTCCGCGCGCTGACGCTGTTTAGCCAATGACGTATCTCTGCAAAGCGCGTTCCAGCCTAGATGTTGGGAGTTGTTCAGCCGCTAAACTCGGGGCGGACTACAAGTCGGGGACGCAACGAACCGCTGGCGCCGTTATATTGGTTCAATAGCGTCCGGAAGCTGATATTTCGAATTTCCCACCTCTTGTCGCACCGGATGCCAGGTGAAGGCGTCTTCAGGCACGCTTTCGTTCAATAGCGCGCGGGCGTCGGGCGTCAGGTAGGACGGATCGACCCATCGCCGAGCGACATCCGGCGGCAGCGCCACAGGCAGTCTGGCGTGGACATCCACCATCCCGCCCCGGGTGTCGTTTGTCACGATAGCGAACCCATGCGCGGCATCGAGCTCAGCGCCCGATTCTCACGCCGTGAGCGCCGCAAAGTAGAGCTGGGCTTCGCCATGTATGTATTACGGTTGTTTGTTGCCGTCCGGCTGCACGGGCCATTCATACCACCCATCGGCAGGCACCAAAATTCGACCGGCGCCGATCAGGAAGCGCCAGGGCCACCCGTTCTTCAAGATGGTCTCCAGCTTCGCGTTGCTCATAAAGTGCTTGGAGTCGGGGCGCTTATAGCCCCAGGGCAGGCGTGCCATCGCTTCCGCGCCCTCGGCCAGGCGATGCAAAGCGAGCGGGCGTGTGCCCGGGGGTATGTTGAATCGCGGCCCCGTTGGGTCCGCGAAGATCTGGCCCAAATTGGTAAAGATCCGCTCGACGTAATCGAGCGGACCCGACTTCTGGACAAATCGACCGCACATCGCTGACCTCGTCGGAAGGAGCTGTCAGTTCAGTATAGGCCGGGCTCTTTTAGGCCCCCGCCTCTAGTCCTCTCCCGGCCCCAAAGATTCCGCGATCCCTTCTTGCACATCGAGCAGGAAAGCGCTGGATTCGGGCGTCTGGATCATTGATGGCACGGCGAGTTCAACTAGGCAAGTGAGCAACTCAGTGAACCACCATTTCACATCGACTCCAACTGGAGCGACATGGGTATAGGTCAGGTAGCTGACCGCACGTGTGACTATGTTGGGATCTCGACCGCATTCGATCACGTCAGCGACTTGCGTAGCTACGATTCGCATGAATTCGCCCGCAAGCTTCGCCACGGCAATCTCGGGTGTTCCCTGTTCTGACCATAGGGCGCCTCTCGCCAAATTCCGGCAGGCGATCTGCAATGCAGCAAGGTCAACGTCTTTCAAAGGCCTTCCTTGCAGGTTTGGTGTGACATGACCGAGAGTGGCCTGATTCTGGCGGCTGACAGTACTTGTATTCCGCCCAGCAAATTCCGGCAAGTTATTGTTCAGATCGAAGAAAATCGGCGTGCAGGGGCGATATGCGGCATAGACAGCGCACCCAAACGATTCCACGTCTGGCGCGCACGTGGCAAGCAGAGTAGCTTCCGTCTCGGGCTAGATTTGTTGGTGCGGCTCGCTCACAACCTCCTCGGAAGAAGGGATCGCCCGCCACAACGACGATCACGTCCCGCCTCTCAACCGCCGAACTTGCTGTCATTCGGACGCTATCCGATTCGGAGAAGGCGGACGGCATGGTGCTGGGAACGGGACCAGCCTGGGTGTCAGGCCTGGGCGCATCTTGGCCCTGCGCGCGCCAGGCTCAAGGGGCTTTCGAATACAAAGGGACTTCCTTCTGATGGCGAACTCCGCAGCCGT